>CAUBDX010000015.1 GCA_958434805.1 uncultured Phocaeicola sp. | reverse complement strand
CGTTAAATGTTTATTCATCAAACGGTTAGACGAAACCGTTCAGAATTTAAAATAATGTCATAGACATTTTGTACCTTCCGGAAAAGGATCTAACTTTGTGCAGAATATTACAAGAATCCGATGAGAAAAGACTAATATTTATCTATCCATTCTATTTGATTTTTCAGGACTTCAGACAGCTCTGAAAGAATTATTGTGTTATTCTATTCCAACGTCAGGTATGGGTTACAATACAAGTTGTTTGTGTGGTTAGATTTTCGTTTTGCTTCATGTACGAAAGTACTTATCTATAAACGCATGGACTATTAGCACAATGAATCATTGGAAATCAACCTTGGCCGTGATAGGAATAGGCCAACTCATATCTATTTTAACAAGTACGATTGTTGGCTTCTCCATTATTTTTTGGATTAGCAACGAATTTAAATCCCCGACAGCTTTATCTCTGGCTATTTTAGCTGGATTTTTACCACAATTTGTATTAGGCTTGTTTGCCGGGGTCTATGTTGACAGATGGAATCGAAAGAAAACGATGTTTTATTCGGACTTGTTCATCGCGTTCTGTACCCTATGTCTTTTTATTGTGATAACCAAGGGTTATAAAGACCTTTCTTTTTTTTATCTATTGACTGCTTGTCGTTCAATAGGCAGTACGTTTCATGCACCTGCTTTACAGGCAAGCATCCCTCTACTGGTTCCCAAGCACCATCTTGTCAGGGTATCAGGTTTGTACCATTCCATTCAATCCTTCAGTGAGGTGATAGCTCCCGTTGTAGGGGCAAGCCTCGTTGTTTGGCTTCCCATACAGTATATTCTGCTCATAGATGTGATCGGAGCTGTTGCTGCTTGTCTGACCTTACTTTGTGTCCAGATTCCTTCTCTTCAAAAAACGAAAGTTCTTCCAGATTTCAAAAAAGAACTGACGGAATGTTGGCATACCTTGCGGCGTACAATGGGCATTTTGCCTTTATTCGTATGCTTTACGCTGGTGACTTTTGTCCTTATGCCTGTTTTTACGTTATTTCCTTTTATGACGCTTCTGCATTTCAACGGAAACATTTTGCAAATGGGAGTTGTGGAAATGGGTTGGGGCTCAGGGGCATTGTTGGGCGGTTTAGTACTTGCCTGTAAGGCTTTGAAAAGCAAGCAAACATTAGTGATGCATACGGCTTATGTGATATTGGGATTGTATCTGATTAGCGCCAGTTATTTACCATCAAGCGCATTTATAGGTTTTGTTTGCCTAACATTTACAGGAGGCATAGCCTATTCCATTTACCATGCGCTTTTCATCGCTATTATTCAGCAGAACTTGGCTTCGGACATGCTTGGACGGACTTTTTCTCTCATCTTTAGTTTGAGTATATTTCCATCAATGCTGGGTATTGTGGCTTCAGGATATTTGGTGGAAGCATGGGGTATCACATCTGTCTTTATTATCAGCGGATGGGTTATCTTTCTGATTGGAGTGGGTGCAAATTTTATTTCTTCAATCAAGCAGTTGGATAATTACGCATAGTATTATTTATTAAAGAATTATTATATGACAAAGAAAGAACACACTACGATTACAGAGTTATTTCAAGTTTTGGACTTGTTGGAAAGCCTGGACATGCAGTTTTGGTTGGATGGAGGCTGGGGAGTGGATGTCTTGTACGGACAGCAAACTCGCTTGCATAGAGATATTGACATTGATTTTGATGCCAATTATACAGACCAGCTTCTTGATCTTTTGCAGGAGAGAGGATATAAAATTGAAACGGATTGGTTGCCCACCCGTGTGGAACTGTATAGCAAGGAATTAGGTTATATTGATATTCATCCTTTTGTATTGAATACGGACGGCACTTCCAAGCAAGCCGATTTGGATGGAGGCTGGTATGAATTTCAGCCGGACTACTTTGGAGAAGCGGTCCTTGAAGGTAGAAGCATTCCTTGCATTTCGGTTAAAGGTCAACTGGTCTTCCATTCGGGCTATGAATTGCGGGACAAGGATATTCATGATTTATCCATACTTAATCATAAAATAAACTCATAGCGAGAAAGCAAAATTGAGAAAAGCGTAGCGAACAGACTGAGAAAGCGTTCGTTACGCTATATTTTTCTCTCGGCAAAAAGCCAAAGAGAACCACAATATAGCCAAACAGCGCAAAAGTTCAGTTACTTTATCATTACCCGTGTGATGATGAAAAATTCTTGCGAAACCGAAAGATTTCATCGTTTGGCGTCATTTGTCGTATCTGTCGGTTACTCACTATAAACTAACGTGAGTTCGATATAAGTTCAAATAATTAGCTCGCTCTAATGGAGGTCGATGGACTGTGAACTTTTCTGATTTTAGAGAAAGTCGTGTTGAATTTGAGGGCAAACCAAGAACTGTATATTACCACAAATCATTGCCACAAAAAAATAGTTTTTGGAGCAAATTATTTAGAAAATGATTTGGGGATTTTTATATGGGTTTCTTGTAATCATGTAATGTACTGAGAAATATCAACAAATTAAACATATCTGATTGCCCCTCCACTTCCAAAAGGATAATTGTTTACATCCTTGTTAATATAAGGAGAATCTTCAATCAACACACCATAGAAACAACATCTTTCTTTGTTGAAATACGTTTTGCTTTCTGCATCGTAAAAAGTCCATTCATAACCTTCGACTTTAAGGACAGCACGTACAATCCCGTGATATACGCCTAACACATAATCTATTTGACTTGCACGAGACTTTGCTATTGCCCAATACTTACGCGTTTTTTCATATATGTCCGTTCTTTGATACACTCCATGAGCCTTTGCATCATCAAAACTTCTATTTAAGCTAACCAATAACAGTTGCTCATTGGGATTTACTTTGATTTTCTCACAATCATAGATGGAACTGATTTCATCTACAGTTTTAATACCTTCATCCCACAGGTGATGTCCGCTCACAATATTAGTCAATACTTGTTCGGTATTGAATTTTGGAAATGTAAGAAAATCTATAAGAACGGATTCGATTTGAAAAGCTTCTTCCTCTGTTAATTTATGACGAAGTATATAATGCTCCACTTCCGCGCCCGAATAGATAATCTCACGAATTAGATTAAGTTTTAGTGATTCTTCGTTTTCTTGAAGCGCAGCTTCGCAATGTTGAAAAACTCTATTGCCACAACCTTTTCCTATATAAAAGATTTTATGGTTTCGAGGGTCTGTTAACGAGTAAACATAATAGCCAAGTTCCTCTATAGTTTTGTCACTGAACTTATTCATAATATTTACATTATTCTTTTTGTAGCGAAATAATAATTGGGTATTCTGTCTTTTTACTTCAATAACTTTCTTTCCCCATTATCGCCATTTTCCAGCACACTCATTTGGTGGATGGCTATTTGATTAAGTTTTATAAGTCGCCTTCCTTGTGGAATTCCCTGCTCGATAAACACTGCATTCAGATTTTCCATATTGGACAGGCATATAAGTTCATTGATGGTGGCATAATCCCGAATATTACCTTTCAAGTCAGGATTGTTCTCCCTCCATTCCTTTGCCGTCATTCCAAACATCGCTACATTCAGCACATCGGCTTCATTGGCATAAATGATATTTGCCTGTTTGGACGTTATTTCAGCAGGAATAAGATTCTGCTTGATGGCATCCGTATGTATCCGATAGTTTATCTTTGACAATTCACGTTTTGCTGACCAGCCGAGTTGCCGTACCTCCTCGGTTTTAAGTCTTTGAAACTCTTCTATAAGGTAGAGCTTAAATGGTACACTGATTGCAGAACCAAATTCAAAAGCAATATCTTTGTGAGCATAAGTTCCGCCATAACGTCCCTTTTTTACAACAAGTCCAATAGCACTTGTACGTTCAATCCATTCTGAAGCACTGAGTACAAAGGAAGGCAACCCGGCACTTTTTCTAAAGTGGTCAAATTCGACCACTTTAAAATTGGGATTGTGAATCACTTCCCAAGTTCCAATAAATTCAATCGTATAACGGTTTCTAATCCAATTCTTGATTATATCAGCAGACCGACTATCTCCCTCTTTGGCTGAAGCTATATCTGTAAGGGAAATGTAATCCTGTTCAGCCCATTGCAAAACTGTTATTTGTGTATTTTGAACCGTAATCTTAGCCATAGCATTAAAGTGTTGAATTTCTGTACAAAGGTAGTGATAATTCTCAATACGATAGCATACTCCATGAAGTATCGTAGAGTTTTCCGATATAAATTGTTATGGTATTACAGAATTGTATTATCTTTGTCGGTATAAAGAGTTATTTGACAGTAAAACATAGCAAAACGCTGAAAATCGCACGGTTTCTAAGTCGTTACCGCCACTTCTAAAAGCAACTCGCTAAAGGTCTATTTCTCAAATGGTTATATCAAATCGTTGAAAATTTAAAATAAAAAAATAATGAGCATAAATTTTAGATGAGAAAATGGCAGAACCTCTATTGGTTATTTAGATGAAAAAACATTCGCCGGCTTGTTAGAAAGTGACCACCGTGAACAACTATTTTGCTGCGATTCTATTTTGAATAGTCGATTAAATTTCTATATTTGTACTTTTGATACCTGATGTGAACTCTTTATCCGGCTGAAAAGCGGAATCGAGGTCGTATAATGTTAAACTTAAAACACTTAGATTATGAAAAAGTACATTGCAGAAATGCTGGGAACAATGGTTCTCGTGCTTATGGGATGCGGAACTGCAGTTAGTCTATCATGTACCTCTACCGATCCGGGGTTAGCTGCCACGGTGGTAGGTACTGCTTTGGCTTTTGGTCTGGCAGTAGTAGCTATGGCTTATACGATAGGCGGAATTTCGGGATGTCACATCAATCCTGCTATTACACTGGGATGCCTGTTTGCCGGACGTATCAGTTCGAGAGATGCTTTTATGTATATGTTCTTTCAAACGGTAGGTGCCATTGTGGGAGCGGTGGTGCTTAGTCTGCTGACTTCCTCTTCGGGCTTGACGGGTACGGGAGCCAATGTTTGTCAAGAAGGTGTTTCTGTAACAGGTGGTTTCTTAGCCGAAGTGGTGTTTACTTTTGTTTTTGTGTTAGTGGTCTTAGGGGCAACCGATGCAAAGAAAGGTGCCGGAAGCTTTGCAGGACTTGCCATTGGCTTGTCTTTGGTGCTTGTACATTTAGCTTGTATCCGTTATACAGGCACTTCGGTAAATCCGGCGCGGAGCATCGGTCCGGCGTTGATGCAGGGTGGAGAGGCACTCAATCAACTTTGGATATTTATTGTAGCTCCTTTTGTGGGAGCGTCTTTAAGTGCTCTGGTATGGCGCGTGCTTACTGATAAGAAAGAAGCATAATCTTGTTTATCTAAGGGTTATAAAAAAAGGATGAGTCTCTACTGAGACTCATCCTTTTTTATGTTTTATGAGAAAGTCAGCCTGACGGCTTATTTATTCTTGTACATGTTTTCGTAATATTTCTGGTATTCGCCGCTTGTTACGTTTTTCACCCATTCCTGATTGTTCAGATACCATTCGATAGTCTTCACAATACCATCTTCGAATTTGGTTTCAGGATACCAACCCAGGTCGTTGGTGATTTTTGTCGGGTCAATAGCATAACGCTGGTCATGTCCCAGACGGTCTTTCACGAAAGTAATCAGCGAATCGTTAATCCAGTCGATGCTGATCTGTCCGCCTTCTCCGATTTCCTTTTTCTTTAATGTGTTGCGGTATTCAGGCTGTTCAGTCATCAAACGATGGATGGTAGCAATGGTCAGCTTAACGATTTCGATATTTTGCTTTTCGTTATGTCCGCCAACATTGTAAATCTCACCGTCTTTACCTTTAGTTACCACCAAGTCGATAGCCTTGCAATGGTCTTCTACATACAGCCAGTCGCGTACGTTTGTTCCGTCTCCATATACCGGCAGGCGTTTTCCTTCCAAAATGTTTTTGATAATCAGCGGAATCAGCTTTTCCGGGAAATGGTATGGACCATAGTTGTTAGAACAGCGTGTAATAGTTACCGGCATTTTATACGTATCACGGTAAGCCATGACAATCATGTCTGCACTGGTCTTTGAAGCACTATACGGGCTGTGCGGACAAAGCGGAGTTTCCTCAGTGAAGAATCCTTCAGCACCCAGTGAGCCATATACCTCATCGGTAGATACCTGATGATAACGAACCCCTTTTCTCCAAGTAGGATATCCGTTTTCGTCTTTTCCTGTTACCCATGCACGGCGTGCTGCATCCAGCAAATTCTGTGTTCCTAAGATATTGGTCTGCAGAAACAGTTGAGGATTTTCAATACTGCGGTCCACATGGCTTTCGGCTGCAAAATTGACAATATAGTCAAATTTGTATTCAGCAAACAGCCGGTCGGCTAAATCATGGTCACAAATGTCTCCTTTGATAAAAAAGCAACGTTCGTTATCCACATCTTTGGCGATGGTTTCCAAGTTGCCCGCATAGGTGAGCGCATCAAGCACCACAATTTTAATGTCGTCGTATTTTGCTAACATGTATTTCAGGTAATTGGCTCCAATAAAGCCGGCTGCCCCTGTAACTAAATAATTCTTCATGCTTAAGTTTTAATTAGAGTGCTGCAAAGTTCGGAAAGTTTTTCGGAAGTAGCAAGAATTTTGAGATTTTAATCACTTAATTCAATCACTTCAAGGTCGGAAAACGTACTGTTTTCTATGCTGAAACGTACTAACGTACGTACTTTATGAAATCCGTATTTTCCGGCAGCTCCGGGATTGATATGTAACATTCTCAATGTTTTATCGTATTTCACTTTCAAAATATGTGAATGTCCGCTGATAAAAAGCTTGGGTGGACGTACCAGTAAGGTTCCCCGTATGGAAGGGTCGTATTTACCCGGATAACCTCCGATATGTTTCATGATTACATCCGCACCTTCTATAGAGAAGCGGTCGGCTTCCGGGAAAAGGCGGCGGATATCCTGCCCGTCGATGTTTCCATATACGGCACGCAGCTTACGGAATCCCTGCAACCGTTCTACGACTTCCATGGAGCCGATGTCGCCGGCATGCCATATTTCATCGCAACATTCAAAATATTTCAGATAGCGGTCGTCCCAATAGCCATGGGTGTCAGAAAGTAGCCCTATTCGTTTCATTGTTTCATTGGTTAGAGTTTAAGTTTCAAGCGACAAAGATACGATAAAATCAAGCTGGATGTTTGGTTAGGTGAGTTTTCCTTTTTGAAGTGGTAAAAGGAAGGAAATCTTGGGCGGGGGGATAGAGTTTACCTCCGTTGGAATTGAAGTTTCTGGGAATGATGTTGGGAGTTCTCAATTAAAACTCCTACATTTGTAAGAGAACAGTGGACTGCCTGGTTCTGCAGGTAGCATGAAGTAAACTTTGAGCCTTATTTACTATGGATGCAAACTATCAGTATTTTAATCGTGATATAAGTTGGTTGTCATTTAATTACCGTGTGTTGATGGAGGCAGATGATGATACGTTGCCTCTGTATGAGCGGATCAATTTTATTGCTATCTATTCATCAAACTTGGAAGAATTTTACCAAGTCCGTGTAGCCGAGCATAAGGCCGTTGCTTCGGGAGGGCGGAGTGAAGATATGACGGTAGATGAGGCTCACCGGCTTATTCACGATATTACTGAAATTGTAAACCGTCAGTTAAATGACCGTGTGCGCATATACGAAGAGAAGATATTGCCGGCGTTGCGGGCTAACCATATTTATTTTTATCAGACGCGTAAAGAGCTTCCGGCTTCTTTTCTTCCCTTTGTACACCGCTACTTCATGGAGGAAGTTTTCCCTTATTTGCAGCCGGTGAAGGTAGAAAAGGGAATGGTCTGTACTTTTTTACGCGACAAGCGTTTGTATTTAGCCGTACGGGTACGAAGCCGTGCTACTGGCGAGTTAGCCTATTACTTGCTGAAAATGCCTTACAGTAAGGTTCCTCGTTTTATAGAACTTCCCCGGATGGGTGAAGACTATTGTCTGATGTTTTTGGAAGATGTGATAAAGGCGAATCTTTATGAAATCTTCGTAGGGTATGAAGTAGATTGCAGTTATTGCTGTAAAACCTCCCGTGATGCCGATGTATTTGTGGACGATGTACCTAAAGGGAAGATGATTGAAGTGTTGAAGCAAAAAGTAAAGAAGCGCAAAATCGGTGCAATCTGTCGTTTCGTTTATGACCGGAATATGCCGGATGATTTTCTTGCGTTTTTGATGGATGCTTTTGGCATCAGTGAAGAAGAGCTGGTTCCGGGAGATAAGCATCTCAATTTGCAGGATCTGGCTTCTCTGCCGAATCCGGATCCGGAGAAACTGTTGCCGGTAAAGCCGTCTCCCATGTATCTGCCCGGTTTACATGACAAGCATTTCATGTTCAGGCGTATTGCGCAAGGTGATTTTATGCTGTATTATCCTTATCATAGTTTTGATCATTTTATTCATTTCCTTTATGAAGCGGTTGATGACCGTCTCTGCACTGAAATCCTGATTACGCAATATCGGGTAGCCGAAAATTCGGAAGTGGTCAATGCGTTGATTATGGCTGCGCGAAAAGGGAAGAAGGTTACGGTTTTTGTGGAACTGAAAGCTCGTTTTGATGAAGAGAATAATCTGGCTACGGCCGAGCGGATGCGTAAAGCGGGAATAGAGATTATTTACAGTATTCCCGGACTGAAGGTTCATGCGAAAACGGCATTGGTCTTACGGCAGACTGAATCGGGCGTCAAATATGGTTTTGCCTGTGTAAGTACGGGTAATTTTAATGAAAAGACCTCTAAGATATATGCAGATATTGCTTACTATACGCATAATCAGACGGTTGTAGATGAGCTATATACGCTTTTCCGGCTCTTACGTGGGGAGATAGCAGAAGGGGTGTTCCGGAAATTACTGGTTGCCCGATTCAACTTGCTTCCTCAGCTGCAAAAACTGATTCGTAATGAAATCGCTTTGGCTAAAAAGAAGAAGGGCGGGCGAATCATTTTGAAGATGAATGCCTTGCAGGATATGGCTATGATTAAAGAATTGTATCGTGCCAGTGAGGCTGGTGTTCAGATTGATTTGATTGTGCGGGGGATATGCTGCCTGATACCCGGACAGTCTTTCAGCAAGAACATCAGGGTGACGCGTATTGTAGATAGTTTCTTGGAACACGCGAGGGTATGGTATTTTGAAAACGGAGGTGCACCGAAAATGTTTATCGGCTCGCCTGATTGGATGAGGCGAAACCTGTATCGGCGGATAGAGCTGGTTATACCGGTGTCAAACAAAAAATTGCAGCACGAGCTGATTCATATGCTTGAGCTGCAACTTTCTGATAACGTAAAGGGATACTGGGTAGACAGCCGGTTGACCAACGTGCCTAAAAAGAAAGAAGGAGAACCGGAAGTGCGTGCCCAATATGACTTTTATGCGTATTTAAAAGACTGTTTATGATTTGTTTTCGGAGATAATAAGTAACTTGTCTCCCTCATGCAGTTCCATTTGACCGTTGGGGATGATAAACTCGCTTCCCCGTTTTACCAGCATGACCAGATTACCTTTAGGGATGCTCATGTTTGCCAGTTTGTTTCCTGAGGCAAGCATCTCGGCTGTGAGGGTAATATCTTCAAGCCGTGTATCTATCTCATCGGGAAGCTCCACTCCGAATTCATTTCCTTCTTTTTCCTGAGGCAGGTCAAGATGGAGCCAGCGAGCAAAGCGGGAAATGGTCATGCCTTGCAGCAATAAAGAGAGCAGGGTGATAAAAAATACAATATTAAAGAGTTGCTGAGAACCTTCTATGTTTGCCAGTACGGGATAAGTGGCGAAAATGATAGGCACTGCTCCACGAAGCCCTACCCATGAGATGAACAGGCGGGCACGGTTGGTGAGCTTTCTGAAAGGCAGAAGGCATAGGAATACGCTGACCGGTCGGGCTATCAATATCATGAATATACCGATAAGCAAGGCTACTCCTGCCACATCAAGCATTTCGTGCGGGTTAACCAGCAAGCCTAAGGTAAGGAACATGATGATTTGGAATAACCAAGTCAGACCTCCCATGAATGTGGTGATTTCCTTGCGGAACACGAGTTTGGAGTTTCCTACTACAACTCCGGCGATGTAGACCGCTAAATAGCCGTTTCCTTTAAGCTGGTCAGTAAGAGTAAATGTAATGAATACGATGCTTAACAGCAGGATGGGGTAGAGTGAGCTGTTTGACAGGCCAATCCGGTTAATCAGCCATACAGAGAACCGGCCAAGTGCATAGCCGATAACTCCCCCGAAGAAGAACTGTACCATTAAGTCTTTGGCTATGAGTGATAAACTGAATTCACTCCCGCTTGCTATGATTTGTATCAGGGCAATGGTGAGCATATAAGCCATGGGGTCATTACTTCCACTTTCCAGCTCAAGCATGGGGCGCAGGTTTTGTTTCAGCTCCATACGCTGAGAGCGGAGCAGGTTAAATACAGAAGCCGAGTCAGTAGACGACATGGTAGAGGCAAGCAGTAAGGACGTAAGAAGCGACAGCTCTATATTGGTCTGGTTCCACTGAGAGGTAAAGAAGATGAAAACTCCGGTCAGCAAGGTAGTAAGAAGCACGCCTGCCGTAGAGAGCAGGATACCCTGCGTCAATACGGGCCGGATGTCTTGTAGCTTGGTATCCATACCTCCCGAAAACAAGATAATACTTAAGGCAAGCATACCGATGAATTGGGCATCGGATGCACTGTTGAACTGCAGTCCAAGTCCGTCACTGCCGAAAAGCATACCGACAATCAAGAACAGCAACAAGGTAGGGATACCAAAGCGATATCCGGTTTTACTGATTAGAATACTTGAAAAGATAAGTATCGAACCGATAAGTAAGATGTTTTCCGCATTAAAAAGCATAAGTCTAATTTATTTTTTCGCAAAGTTAAAAAAATATATCAGGCATTTGAAGTGTTTTCGTTGAAAATCAATCCTTCCTGTTTGTGGTCTGTTCTTCTTTGTTTGGAATGGAAAAATCAGCATCAGCAAAAAGGGCAGCAAGTCCTGATATCTGTTTTAACCGCAGCAGTTCATCTTTGTCCATTCCAATGTTTTTCATAATCCATTCGTCGGACATTCCTGCGCGAGTCAGTTCTGCCACGATATGCGTCATGAGCTCAATGTTATGAGTCCCCCTGGCACGGTTGTGGCGTATGGTTGAACCCATGCGGTGTGAAAGGTCTTTGTTTATGACAACTACAGGAAGCATCCCTTTTTCTCTTTCGTAGATACGTTTTGATTTTTTTAAAACCGTATATCGGTGAAATCCGTCGACAATGATGTATTTATCATTTTCTTTGTCATAATAACAGACGCAAGGCATCGTAAATCCGTCCTCCCAGATTGACAGTTCCAGAAGTTTCATTTCAGGCGGGGCTACTACGTTTGGGTTATAGTCGTTGGCTGTTACTTTTTCTACAGGTACAGCTTTTACGTTATACACCGGGCTTTTTCCTTCTTCTAATTCCATATATCTTTATACTGCTTTAAGATGTAATCTTTTATTTTTGTTTCTTTTTTGTTGAGAGCAAATCCCATGTATTTGCAGGCATGGTCATTGCGTAAGATACACAAACACATTCGTTTATAGGTAGGTATTTCTCTGAAGTTCGGTATCTGGATGTCGTCCAGATACTCCATGATAACCGGTTTTTTGTTTGTTTTATAATTCGTTTGGTTACGCACTTCAATGGGTATTTTCAGTTCAAGTAGCTGCTGTATGGTTTCTTCGCTTAAGCATCCTCCCTTCGTTCTCCAGAATTTAATGCTGGTGTGCAGCTTTTCCAGATAGTTTCTTTTGATGTCTTCCGGTAGAGTGGAAAGCAAAAACTCCATGTACGATTTCCATGTATATCCTTGAGGAAGCTTGAGTCCATTTCTTCCCATTGCATAAGTAGTTCCATAGAATCCGGTAAAATTTACTCCATTTACCCGGCTAATCATTTTTCCCCACGTGTTAGGGTCAATACATTTATATAAATGCAGGCTTTCGATGGCTTCACCGATAAACGGGCTGGCTACACGCTGTCGTTCAATGTTGACTCCTGCCTGATAATAGAGGTCATAGAGTTTATTGTACGGCCATTTGAATTTTCCGTTTGCTGTCCATATATCGGTTGTTTTCCAGTCGTAAATCGGATATAAGTTGAATACATCGCATGCTATTTTGAAACTCCACTGATATTGATGATAAAGCTGTTTTTTATTGCCTCCATAAATGGTTTGCCAGCGGCTGAAACTTTCCTGAGTGCGTATGCCTACCAGGCAGGCTGTACGTACTGCTTTCTTTTTATGGTGAAACCACGAAGCAAATTTCAGTTGAAACTCATAGTCCCACATATCTTCTTTGAAGAAAGGAAAATCGTCTGCGGTTTTTACATACTTTTTAGGCATCGGACGTACCCATAGCTCCTTCATGGCTTCATCCCAAGGTCGCCAGTAACTTTGGTGCATAGAGGTGCATGTCCGTACCCGGAAAGGAACACAGATGCGGTAAATCTCTAAGATATCTTGATTCTCTTCGAATATCTGGTCAACATAGTCAAGGGTCATCTGATACTGTATTTCGTAGTCAAGATGAAAAACACCTATTTTCCTTTTTAAATGATGCTTGCGGATATAGTCAATGCATAGCTGTAATAAAACGGAACTGTCTTTTCCTCCTGAAAATGAGACATAAATATTGTCGAATTCTTTAAAAATGAGGTCTATACGTTCTAAGGCTAATTCATATACATTTTTTTGCTGTTCCATTTTTATTATCCTCCTCCTTCTTCTCCATTTTCAGATATTTTTTCCATTCTTTGGCTATCGTAAATCCCTGTATGCTGAAATGATTTTGATGTTTGGTTTGTACAATAGCAGTAAGATGGGTATTGTATGCTTGGTTTATAGCTTGCAGTAAGGTTGAAAATACGATGGACTCTTCTTTTGAGGGTGTTACATAGTAGTTGTTGATAATCCATTGACTTTTGCGTAGTTCAACCGGCATAAAACCAGCTACTTCGCTGTCAATGAGGGCTATAAACCAAATGAACTTTTCATTTGTTTTGAATGGGTAATTTTGGTTGTATTGAATTACCGTTGGATTCATTACAAGTGGTGCAACTTTTTCGTATAGTTTTTTGTCGGTTCCGCTTAACTGGATGACTTCCATCATATATGCAAGGTGTTTTTGATTTTTCACAAATGTATAAAATATTTTTCATTTACTCTTTAGTGTTTTTGTTTTTGTTGAGGCTGACCGGTTTTGTTTCAGCAAATGTTTCTTCTTGACAGGGTTTTCCGGGAGTAATCAATAACGGCAAAAACGGGCTGTAACAATGCTTAGGCATTGTTGTCATTATGCTTAGGCGTATGTGTTGCCGTGATTAATCGTTTTGAAGGCGATGATGAGTAGTTTGGAAATCACTGTCTTTTCAGTGCTCCTTGGCTGACAACAGTCAAAAAGAGGTTTAGAGCAACAAACAAACCTCTTGTTTTGTTGTTTATGTTTATATTGTTTAGTATATTCGTGGAATAAAAAAGAAGATATGAAACCTTTCAATTATGCAGTTGTAAGTAGCATTTGTGCTTTGATTATCGGAATTATGCTGGTGGTATGGCCCGATGTTGCAGTTAATTATTTGGTAATAACCATTGGTGTATTATTCTTGCTTCCGGGTTTGCTTGGAATTTTTTCTTATGCTCTGTATATGAGAAAACAAGCACCGGGCGGTGGAAATTCTTTTCCTGTTGCGGCATTGGGAAGCACCTTGTTCGGGCTGTGGCTCATTGTAATGCCGGCATTTTTTGTGGGTATATTAATGTATGTATTAGGAGTGTTGTTGATACTGGCTGGTTTAAATCAGTTGGTAAACTTTGCGGCAGCACGCTCATATATGCAGGTTCCTTTGGGTGTTTACGTTATTCCTTCCTTGATACTGATTGCAGGTCTGACAGTTTTGTTTAATCCGTTTGAGGCGGCTACCGTTCCCTTTGTTTTGTTGGGGGTATCAGCCATCGTTTACGGGCTGACAGATTTGGTACGTTTGTTGCGTTTCCGTAAGAAGCAAGGTGAAGTGGAAGAGATTAGTTGAATGACAGTGATGGGGTATCCGGAATGACTGGACCATGGTATCACGATAAGCAACAGGGTATATGATTAGCATATATCCTGTTTTTTATTTGTGTCTGGACTCTCGGAATATCGGTGGAAACGTGGGGCTTGGCAGGCTCAGATTTGAGAGGAAACGACCTGCATGTAGCATACATGAATAAAAATGTTCGTTTTGCGATAATTGCCTTTAAAGATGTAACATATGAGTGTATATTATGTAACATGAGGATTGATATATCCCTAAAAAATGCTGTACTTTTGTTTGAGGTGACCGGTTGGGCATGAACTGATAAAAGGTACATCCTATGAAACACTACACGGTTCCGGCTTTTCATCCGGAGGTTCCAGATTTTACCTTGTCAGAGGAGAGCACTGCGCTTTTGTGCCGGCACAGCAGGCCGACGGGTTTAACTGGGGTTGTTGGACATTAGAGTATTAATCTGCATAACATAAATAACTATGAAACGACACTTGTTTTCTTTGGCTTCTTGTGCGGCTGCCGTTGCCCTACAGGCTCAGAATCCGATTATACAGACTTCATATACTGCCGACCCGGCTCCGATGGTATATAATGACCGTCTGTATCTTTATACCAGTCACGATGAAGATGGCTCTACTTGGTTTACCATGAACGACTGGAAGTTATATTCTACAGAAGATATGGTGAACTGGACCGAGCATCCGATGCCTTTGTCGTATAAAACGTTCGAGTGGGCGGGCGGTGATGCGTGGGCGGCTCAATGCATCGAACGGAATGGAAAGTTCTATATGTATGTACCTGTAACCGATCGTGAAGGAGTTACAGCTATTGGTGTGGCTGTGGCTGATTCGCCTTACGGACCTTTTTATGATCCGTTAGGCAAACCGCTGGTGCGGGCCAACTGGGGGAATATAGACCCGACTCCGTTTATTGACGATGATGGACAGGCATATTTGTACTGGGGGAATCCGGACTGCTTGTATGTCAAGCTGAATGAGGATATGATTTCCTTTGAGGGCGATATACAGAAGGTTCCGATGACTGAAAATACTTTCGGCAAGCGGGAGGGAGACCCGGAACGTGCCACGCTGTATGAAGAAGCCCCTTGGCTGTATAAGCGGAAAGGACTGTATTATCTGTTTTTTGCGGGAGGACCTCTTCCTGAGCATCTGGGATATGCCACAGGTCCTACTCCGGAAGGTCCTTGGAAATATGGAGGAACCATGATGCCTGCTGAGGGGGATAGCTTTACAAATCATCCGGGGGTAGTAGATTTCAGGGGGAATACTTATCTGTTCTATCATAACGGTGCACTTCCCGGCGGTGGAGGGTTTAACCGTTCGGTATGCGTACAGCCTTTGGCATTTCAAGCTGACGGAAGTATTTCAAGCATGAAAATGGATCATCAGGGAATCCGTAAGAGTTTGTCTCCTTTGAATCCGTATCAGAAAACTGAAGCAGAAACCATTGCCTGGTCAGAAGGAATGAAGAGTTTTCAGTCGCCGCAGACAGGTGTGTTTGTAACGGCTTTACGTGATGGAGCTTTCTTGAAGGTGCGTGAGGTAGATTTTGGAACTGAAGGTGCCACTCGCTTTGCAGCTCGTTTGGGTACAACTCATAATGAAGAGGTCCGGATGGAAGTTCGTCTGGACAGTAAAGACGGCCCGTTGATGGCGACAATAAAGGTGCCACGTACCGGAGGAAGTGACCGCTGGCGTTTGATGGAAACAGAAATTCCAAAAGTAAAAGGTATCCACGATCTTTATTTCATTTTTACGGGCAAGGTACCTAAAGACCTGGCTTACTTTGATTATTGGAAAATGATGAAGTGACGGAGTCGGTTTATGTGAAGTTTGATTAAACAGTAAATTGAATCAGAAAATGAAAAAAATGGTAATGTTAGGAGCCTTGATGGCTCTATGGGGGATGAGTGCGTTTGCACAAGATTCCAATTTTCATATTTATTTGTGTCTGGGGCAGTCGAATATGGAAGGTAATGCCCGCTTTGAACCGCAAGATACATTAGGCGTAGATGAGCGTTTCCGTGTGTTTCAAGCTGTGGATTGTCCGGATTTGAATCGCCGGAAAGAACAATGGTATACAGCTGTTCCTCCTTTGGTGCGCTGTGATACGGGACTGACTCCGGTAGATTATTTTGGGCGTACAATGGTTGAGAGCTTACCGGAAAATATACGTGTAGGAGTGGTTTGTGTGGCAGTGGCAGGCTGTAAAATTGAATTGTTTGATCAAGATACTTATCAGGCTTATGCCGCAGATGCTCCCGACTGGATGAAAGAGCGGATTGATAAATATGGAGGAAATCCTTACGCCCGCTTGGTTGAATTAGGGCGGAAGGCACAAAAGGAGGGCGTAATCAAGGGTATTTTGCTTCATCAGGGAGAGTCGAATACCAATGACAGCATTTGGCCGCAAAAAGTAAAAAAGGTCTATGACCGTCTGTTGAGCGATTTGAATTTGGAACCCAACTCGCTTCCTCTTCTTTCAGGAGAAGTGGTCAATGCCGATCAAGACGGGCAGTGTGCCTCTATGAATGAGATTATAGCTACTTTGCCTGAGGTGATACCGAATGCTCATGTCATTTCCTCAAAGGGATGTACAAGTGTGGAAGATAAATTGCATTTCAGTGCGGAAGGTTACCGCGAATTAGGGAAGCGTTATGCAAGGAAGATGCTTTCTTTGTCAGGGCTGTAAAATAAAAGACTCCGGTTTCATAAGTTAAAGCCGGCTGTTTATAATGTCTGGCTGGTCGCTGGAAATTTTGTCGGCAGATAAGCCAGTCGGTTGTGAAACTGAAGACAATGAATAGATAGGTTTGTAAAAAGTACCAGGATGTTCATTTCATTCTGGTAAAAAAGAAGAGCCATATCCTTGCTCTCATATTGAGGTTAGGATAGGGCTCTTTCTTGTAATGATAAGCATGGTTTTAGGTTATTTCACTTCCAATACTACGATTGATTTGGCAGGCAGTTTGATTTGTAAACCGCTTTTTGTAATTTTAGCACCTTTGAAATCTTTCGGAGCTACTACATTGCCGTTTTCAAAAGAATTGTAGTCATCAATTTTGTTGGAAGTCAAGATACGTCCGCTTACTGACTTCGCTTTTACATTGTCTAAAGTAAGAGTAATGTCTTGCTCTTCGTCTAGATTGATGTTTGACAGAGAAATGTGGATAACTCCGTCTTTGTTGCGTGATGCAGTGGCGCTGACCATCGGAACGATCCGGTTGTCACGTACGATTTCGCGTTCGCAGGTTACATCGAGAGGCAGGTAAGTAGCATCCTGATGTACATTGTACATTTCAAATACGTGATAAGTCGGGGTTAGCACCATTTTATCGTCTTTAGTCAGAATCATAGACTGAAGAACGTTTGCAATCTGTGCAATGTTGGTCATCTTGATACGGTCTGTATATTTGTGGAAAATATCCAGTGTAAGTGAAGCAACAAACGCATCGCGCAAGGTGTTTTGCTGATACAAGTGACCTCTGATGGTTCCCGGTTCTTCATCCCACCAGGTACCCCATTCGTCAACCATCAAGCCAACCCGTTTCTGCGGGTCATATTTATCCATGATGTTCATGTGACGTTTCAGTACGTCTTCTATTTCGCGGCATTTACCTACAGTCCAGTAATAATCTTCAGTTGTGAAGTTGGTAGCCGAACCTTTGCTTCCAGTCCATCCCGGTACGGTGTAATAATGTAATGAAAGTCCGTTCATCTGACCGGCAGCTTTTTGCATCAACACTTCAGTCCAGCGATAGTCATAGTCGCTTGCTCCACTGGCAATTTTAAACAGCTGGTTTCCGTCATAATTGCGGCAGTAAGTCTGGTAACGACGGTATAAGTCTGCATAATATTCAGGAAGCATGTTACCTCCGCATCCCCAGCTTTCGTTACCCACGCCAAGGTATTTTACTTTCCATGGTTTTTCACGGCCGTTTTCTTTTCTCAGCTTAGCCATCGGGCTTCCTTGTTCGGAAGTCATATATTCCACCCATTTGGCAAGTTCTTCCACAGTACCGCTTCCCACGTTACCGCTGATGTAAGGTTCACATCCCAACATTTCGCACAGGTTGAGGAATTCATGTGTACCGAAGCTATTGTCTTCAACTGTTCCACCCCAGTTGTTGTTTACCATTCTCGGGCGGTTTTCACGTGGACCGATACCGTCCATCCAGTGATATTCGTCAGCGAAACATCCTCCCGGCCATCTTAATACGGGCACTTTCAGTTTTTTCAGTGCTTCGAATACGTCAGTACGGTATCCTTTGATATTAGGGATGGAAGAGTCTTCGCCTACCCATAACCCACCGTAGATACAAGTTCCGAGGTGTTCGGCAAACTGACCATAGATTTCTTTGTTGATAACTTGTTTTCCCTGTTCAGGGTGAATGGCTACTGTGGCTTTCTGCTGTGCGAACAGAGGCATTGAGGCGCAGAGAGCCAAGCCCAAGATTGCATTTTTCATACCTATAAATTTAATATTATAATAATTCGTTTTTTGGTAATCTGATTCTGCAGTTTCGAATAAAAAGCCGTCAGAATTCTGTAGGCAAAAGTAGGGAAAAAAACGGTTTGAGAAGTGGACAAAATGAATATTTAGGTGGACAAAAGGAAACTTTTCAAAAAAAATCGGGGATTTCATTTATCTTTGCATCGCAAAAATGGATGTATGATATGAAAAAACGTACCTTGGTTATGATTTTGAGCGTGCTTTCCGTTATGGCGTGCTCTTGCATTGTTTTTTGTTATTATCTGATGAGTCATCCTTTCCGTTCTGCTCATTTGATTTATGTGGATGCGGATGATACGGTGGATTCGGTGTATGTGAAGTTGGAAAAGAACTTGCAGCCATCCAGTCTGACCGGATTAAAATGGATGGTTGCACTAAAGGGGTATTCTGTTCGTACGGGTGCATACCGGTTAGGTCCCGAAGTGTCCTCCTTGACTGCTTACCGTACTCTTGCCAACGGACACCAGACTCCAGTCAATTTGGTTATCCCCAGTGTGCGCACGCTGGAGCAATTAGCACGTACGGTTTCCCGTCAGATTATGGCAGATTCGGCAAACATCGCTTCATTATTAAACGATAGTGTGTTTTGTGCCGGCTTGGGGTATACTAGCGAAACATTGCCGGCTCTATTTATACCCAATACTTATCAGGTTTATTGGAATATGTCTCCGAAAAGTCTGATGGAGCGTATGAGAAAGGAACATATGCGTTATTGGACTGAGGAACGGAGGATGAAGGCTCAGAAGCTTGGGCTGACAGAAATTGAGGTGAGTACATTGGCCTCCATTGTGGAAGAAGAAACTGCGGTCAATGCTGAAAAGCCGATGGTTGCGGGACTGTATTTGAACCGTTTGAAAAAGGGAATGCCCTTGCAAGCCGATCCTACCATTAAATTTGCTTTAAGGGAATTTGGGTTGAAACGCATTCTTTATAAGCACTTGGAGGTGGAAAGTCCTTATAATACGTATAAATACCCTGGACTTCCTCCCGGTCCTATCCGTATCCCTTCTATCTCTGGTTTGGAAAGTGTGTTGAATCCTGCCTCCCATGGTTTTTTGTATATGTGTGCGAAGGAGGATTTTTCGGGAACTCATAATTTCGCGGTAACGCTTTCACAGCATGCGGTAAACGCTCGCCGGTATCAGGCTGCTCTCAATAAGTGGCAACGTACGCATAAATAGTTTTTAGACTTAGCACGACCGTGCGGGTGTAAAGCAAAAAGGTGACAAGATTTAATCATGCCTGAAAGATTGGCATTCAAAATCTTGTCACCTTACTTTATATCTTGTTATTTGGTTTTTCCGTCAACAGGTTCTTTGGGTTCCGTTTATTCTAATCCATGAATCAGATGAATCATCTGTTCTCCCAGACCGATGGTGTATCCGTGTGATTCGAATACAATGCGGTTGAATGTATCAGCGATGATAAATACCGGGAGCTGTCCTCCGTTGGCTAATTTCATGTTATCGGCTATCATCTTACGGATTTTTCCATCTGTATCAATTCCGAATACAGCGGTTGAAGGAAGATTCGGAAAATCCTTGCGGTTAAATTTCCGGTAAGCATCTTCATCGGTAAATAACAGCAAGAGTGTACGTCCCCACTTTTCAAACTCATCCTTTTTGATTTCAATATCTTTTAAAGCATGGTTGGTTGGTTCCTGACCTACGCCCAATACGCCAACGATGTAATAACCTCTTCCTGTAGTTGCCAGTACGCTGGTTTCTTCTTTGGTCTGAGCCAGCGTAAACTTCGCTTCTGAATCAAAGTTTCCGATTACACGGATTTCCTCAGAGTTGTCGCGCATCTTCAATTGGATGTTTGAGGTCTTTCCTTCTTCCACGTTGAAGAATGAAATATTGCTCAGTACACTTCCGTTAGCCAGTCGGTTACCTGAAACCAGCATGTAATATCCGGTTTCCATTTTGGCTCCTTTTTTGAGAAGCGATTCCCAAGTGGTGTTTCCTTCCGGATAATTTTGCAGCTGGAAGGTGCCGTTGTTAAACTTCGACAAGGTGAAGTGGCTGTAATATTTGGGGTTGCTCAAGCGAGGAATCGGCTGATAGCTGGCTTGTAAAGTTCCTTCCGACGGCTTGGAGCTGACTGCTGCTTCAAAGTCAACTTTTACCGGTTCGTTATTCTGTCTGTAATAGACATTGCCGTTAACTTCGTCTTTCCAAGCCGGAATACCTAAACTGCGTGCTACGGCAACAAAGAAGATTTCACGTGAGCCCGTGTCGGTAACTCGGCTGCGCCATACTCCTTCAGGTGAGGTCTTAGTAAACAGTGTGTTCAGGTCGTCGCGGATAATCAAGCTGTCTTTGCACCAGTTTACCAATGCTTGAGGCGATTGGGTAAACTTCTCGGCTAATTCAGCCGGGATGTTTTTTTGCAGGTACGAGCGATACGGGGTCAGCATTTCAGCTGCAATGCGAGGAGCAAGTACTTCGGTAGTGCTGGCCTTTGAATCAGTGTTATATAAATGATCTTCTAAAATCGTGCATGGCGTGTCACGCAAATCCTTGTCGGATACCGTACTTAACAATTCAAGTGCGCGTAATCCCATGTTCTTCTGTGAAGCATTTTTCAGGAATTGCATGATGTCGGCATGGTTTCCTCTTGATTTCAGAATGAAGTCTGTGGTCTGTTTCGGGTCTAAGCCTTGTTCTTTGGCAAAAGTTTCTGCTTGCTCTGCTGTCGGAAATCCGTTGACGTATGCATTGCGTATCGAGTCTTCCAAATTCATCCGGTGCGTATTTTCAGCACGCTGCTCATCGGTTACTTCAGGCAGGTTTACTTTTTCCACCGGAGGCACGATATTGAAAGGCAAGGTAAAGTTGTCACCCGGCTGATGTTCCAGAATAACCGTGATTTGTTTCTCTTTTCCGAATGAAGCCTTCTGGAATCCGAATTTTCCGTTTTGTGAAGCATAAACCAACATATCGCCGATGCCGGCTGAGAGTGAGGCATGTCCGTTTTCATCTGTAGTCTTGCGGGCTACTGTATAAAATTCCGCATAGTTGTAGATTTTAAATTCTACGTTGGCTCCTTCCACCGGATGGTTATTGGCATCTTTTACGAGTACTTCCAGTAGGGCACTTTCTCCGTAGTTGTCGATAATATTAATTTCGGTATAGTTGGCAGTTTGTTTCATTACGTCTTCCGGTCCATTGTAAGCTCCAAACACTTTCGTGTGCATCAGCATACCGCGGCTTGCCGGAGCATTAAACCATCCCAGATTCAGTACGGGTTCGGGTTCACATGCTCCCAAGAAGAACCATTTTCCGTCCACCCAAGCTTCTACCCAAGCGTGATTGTCGTCTGTATGTGCCCAGCGAGGAGTATAAACCTGACGTGCCGGAATACCTACCGCACGCAGTGCAGCAACGAGGAAGGTTGACTCTTCCCCACAACGTCCGTATGCTGTTTTTACTGTAGCCAGCGGTGCACTGGTACGGCTGTCGGATGGAGTATATACCACTTTTTCATGGCACCAGTGATTTACTTCCAGCACCGCATCGCGGGTAGAAAGGTCTTTGATACGTGGCATGAGCTCATTATAAAACACTTCGCGGGCGTTGTCTAAATTTTCATTGTTTACACGAACCGGCAGTACGAAGTGGCGGAAAATCAAGTCGGGTATGTTTTTCCCCCATGATGTGTTTTTCCGGGTCTGCAATGCCAGGCGAACGTTATTTAAATAAAAATCTCCGGAATAGTCAGCAATGTCTCCGGGAGTCATATATGCATAGAGAAACATCATGGCCTCGCGTTCCGGCTGCGTCATGGTGTTGTTTTCAAAGATAGAGAACAAGTTCCCTTGAGTAAGAATCTCCTGTTTCTTGGCAAAGTCATCTTCAACTTTTGCCCGGTAGTCTGTCTCTTTAAGAAAATGGTCAGAAGAACAGGCTGCCAAGATAAGCATAATGATAAGGCTAGTTAAATAGATAATGTGTCTTGTCATAAATGGTTTTGTTTGATTTGCTTAAAAAAATCAGTCAATGTAAATAGGTATAAAAGTGTCGGGTTAATGTAAATAAAAACAGAAGTCACAAAAGCACAGAACGATTTAATGGAACCAGTAAATAGAATCTGCGTTTTTGTGACCCTGTATTAAATGTCATTGTCCTGACATATATTCTTTCTTTTTAGAATCAATCAGAAAGGTTTATATTCAACGAAAGCTTCCATTGCTTCGTAACATGCCAGTCCGAGGTGGTCATATAATGAGGCAGTACCGCGGTTTCGGTCTTCACTTCGTTGCCAGAATAAACGTTCGTCATTTCCTAAGAAAGGAGCACTTTCCATTTGTGACTGGTGCTTTAATATAGAGTTACGTTTTGCACGCAGTTCTTCCGGACTCAGAGGAACAGCCATTTCGATGTTCTCAATTTCCCATTCTGCCCAAGCTCCGCGATACATCCAGATTCGGCAGTCGTTCAGCCATTCTGCGTTTGCATTCTTTTCTTCATCAATTGCAGCAAAGACCGCATCGGTACAAACTCGGTGCGTACCGTGTGGGTCAGCCAAGTCGCCTGCTACATAAATCTGATGCGGTTTAACAGTACGCAGCAATTCCTGTACGATGTTTACATCGGCTTCACTGATCGGGTTTTTCTCAATCTTGCCGGTTTCATAGAAAGGCAAGTCAAGGAAGTGGCAGCGGCTTAAGGGGATATTGTTGTAAGTACAAGCTGTTCTGGCTTCGCCTCGGCGAATCAGCCCCTTGATGGTCAAGATGTCGCGCGTATCAAAGTCGCCTTCTTTCTTTTCAGAGAAGAACTTTTTGATTTCAGCATACTTGTCTGTAATTACCTTGTCTGCTCCCTCTCCGAAAAGCTGGTTGAAGCCATTGATAAAGTGCATGAAGCGAACCACTTCTTCATCGCCTACGGCAATGTTACCTGAGGTTTCGTAAGCCACGTGTACCTCATGTCCCTGCTGAACCAGACGGCGGAGGGTTCCCCCCATAGAGATTACGTCGTCATCCGGGTGCGGAGAAAATACAAGTACGCGTTTCGGGAAAGGTTTGGCACGTTCCGGACGGTACGTATCATCAGCATTCGGTTTACCGCCCGGCCATCCCGTGATGGTATGTTGCAGGTCGTTGAATACCTTGATGTTTACATTGTAAGCCGATCCGTAAAGAGCCAGCAATTCACTCAAGCCGTTTTCGTTATAGTCTTTATTGGTAAGTTTGAGAATAGGTTTGTTGAGTAAACCACATAGCCATGCGATGGCACTTCTGATAAGTTTGTCATTCCATTCGCAGTTGGTTACAAGCCAAGGACGCTGGATACGGGTCAAGTGAGCCGCAGCTGCCAAGTCAATGTAAACCGTAGCGTTGGTATGAAGTTGCAGGTAAGAAGCAGGTAACGTATCGCTTACTTTATCTTCTACCGCCTTTTTAATGATATCAGCTTTTTCCTCTCCCCATGCCAATACATAGATTTTGCGTGATGCAAGAATGGTACTGATTCCCATCGTAATAGAGCAAGGAGGCAAGTTGTCTACTCCTATATTGCGGGAAGACTCTGCACGTGAAGTAGCATCAATCAAAATCAGACGAGTGGCAGAGCTGGCATGTGAACCCGGTTCGTTCATACCGATGTTTCCTTCGCGGCCGATGCCCATCAAGGCAATGTCAATTCCACCGTAAGTCTGAATGCGCTGTTCGTACAGGCGGCAATGGTCAATGATAGCATCCTGAGGAATGCTTCCATCCATGGTAAAGATATTCTGTCTGTCAATATCCACCTGTGAGAGGAACAGTTTAGTCAGGTGAGCGAAACTGCTTCCGGCTCCTTCGGTAAGCGGATAGTATTCATATAGATTGAAGATGATAACGTTTCGGAAACTTACACCTTCGTCTTTATGTCGGCGGATTAATTCAGTAAAGAGGGGGCGGAGTGAAGCACCGGTTCCAATAGCAATCGTACAGAACTTACCTTCGCGCTGTCTTTCCTGAATCTTGGCAATCACTTCATCTGCAATTTGCAGCGTTCCTTCTTCCATCGTTTCGAAAATATTGGTAGGAATCTTTTCCAAACGAGTCAGCACAGAGCGTTCTACGGCATTCTCCACCTTATAGTAACGTGGAGACACTCTGTTTAAAGAAATTTGTGAACTGAGATTTGTTCTCATAAATGTAAGTTGATTAAATCAAGTTGTCTTTTTCAATATCTTTGAAGTATTTGTAAGTACCGACTTTCAGTTCATCGGTTGCAGCTTCATCACATACGATGATACCATGCTGATGCATTTGCAAGGCGCTGATTGTCCACATCTGGGTGATACCACCTTCTACAGCGTGCTGCAAAGCGCGGGCTTTATTGTGTCCGTTGCAGATAATCAATACCTCGTGTGCCGACAATACAGTACCCACACCTACAGTCAAAGCTGTTTTGGGAACCTTGTTCACGTCGTTGTCGAAGAAGCGTGAGTTGGCAATAATGGTATCTGTAGTTAATGTTTTGATACGGGTGCGAGAAGAAAGTGAAGAGCCCGGTTCGTTGAATGCAATGTGACCGTCAGGGCCGATACCGCCCAAGAACAAATCGATGCCACCGAATTTTTCAATTTCTTTTTCGTAGTTCAAACATTCTTCTTCCAAATCAGCAGCATTGCCGTTCAAGATATGGATGTTTTCTTTGCAGATATCAATATGGTTAAAGAAGTTGTTGAACATGAATGTGTGGTAGCTTTCCGGATGTGATTCGGGTAAACCAACATATTCATCCATGTTGAAGGTAACTACATTTTTAAATGATACCACTCCTTTTTTGTTCAGTTCAATCAGTTCTTTGTACATGCCGAGTGGAGAAGAGCCGGTAGGCAAGCCTAAAACAAACGGTTTTTCTTTGCTCGGATTAGCAGAATTGATTTTATTTGCAACATAATTAGCTGCCCATTTTGACAATGACTGGTAGTCGGGTTCAATAATTACTCTCATGGTTGTTGTGTTTTGGGGTTAATTTTTATATTCTACATCCGCAAAGATATTAAGGATTATGTAGATTGACAAGTAAAAAAAAGAATTTTCTGTTTTAGCTTTGATTTATTAAATAAAATAATTAATTTTGCTGCACTTAGCATAAAATATAGGTATGGGACAAGCACTATTGGCGGATATTCAAAAAGGATTGAAAGGTGCGTTGATGAAGCAACGCATCATTACCCGTTTAATCTATACGGGATGTACAACGATTACTGATTTATCGAAGAGCATGGGACTGAGTGTGCCTACGGTTACGAAATTTGTAGACGAGATGTGCGCAGAAGGTTATGTGAAAGATTGTGGTAAGCTGGAAACTGCGGGCGGGCGCCACCCCAGTCTTTACGGGCTGAATGCTGATTCGGGGTACTTCATTGGAGTGGATTTGAAAAACGATTCACTCAGTTTGGCGTTGATAAACTTCAAGGGAGATATTTTAAAGATGAAAATGAAAGTTGATTTTGTCCTTGAAAATACCCTTGAATGTGTGGATTGTTTGGCTAACGAAATCAAATCGTTCATTCAGTCTGTAAAAGTAAATCATTCTAAGATTTTAAATGTTTGTATCGGGATGAGCGGACGGGTTAATCCGGAAACCGGATATAATTATACACGTTTGAACTTCGGTGATGATTATCCTATTGCTTCCCTGCTGACCGAGCGTGTGGGTTGTAGCGTATGCATTGATAACGACAGTCGTGCGATGGCATACGGAGAGTTTATGAAGCAAACCACTCAGTTGGAAAAGAGCCCCAAGAATTTGATTTTTATCAATGTAAACTGGGGGCTGGGTATGGCTATTATCTTTGACGGAAAATTATATAATGGCATGTCAGGCTTTTCCGGTGAGTTCGGGCATAACTATGGATATGACAACCAGGAAATTTGTGACTGTGGAAAGAGAGGATGTATTGAAACAGAAGTTTCCTGTTCGGCTCTCTATCGCAAGTTTATTGATCGTCTTAAGGAAGGTGAAAACTCTATTCTGATGCGCGAAAAATCAATCGATGAGATTACGGTGGATGACATTATCTCTGTAGTTGAGCGCGAAGATGTGCTTGCCATCGAGCTGGTTGAAGAAATCGGAGCGAAGTTAGGCCGCCATGTCAGTGATTTGATTAATATATTCAATCCGGAGCAAGTTATTATCGGCGGAGAACTGTCACGTGCCGGAAACTATTTGCTTCCTCCGTTGATTTCGGCTGTACGCCGCTATACATTGAATCTCATGTATCCGGGTTCAGGTATTGTGCTTTCTGAGTTAAAGGAAAAGGCGAATGTAGTTGGCTCGGCTTTATTGGCTCGGAGCAAACTTTTCGCTTTGGAATAAAGTGAAATAAAACGCGTAATTTAATTCTTTTAAATAATCAATTCCCCCTGTTGCAAGTGTATTGCGCAGGGGGAATTCCTTTATAAGCTACTTAATCTTTTCTCGAATCTTGCTAAGATAGGCACGCATTCCTTCCGAGTCTTTATTGCTGATGATGTCAAGCAATTCGTTCAGTTCAGTTCGGATACCTTCCACTTGAGCCGGAGTGCGGGGGTTGAAAAGAATTTCCTGAAGCAGAAAATCATCCTCATTTAATACCCCCTTGGCTATAGCCATGTGGCGTTTAAAGGTGGTACCCGGAGCGTCTTGGTGTTTCATTACTGCGGCAAAGACAAACGTAGAGACAAAAGGGATAGACAAAGAAT
Organism: uncultured Phocaeicola sp.; assembly: GCA_958434805.1. Next base: position 34,817 of record CAUBDX010000015.1, on the reverse strand, counting down.
AGGCTACCGTTTCATCGTGTTCTTCAAATGTATATTCAAAGATATTCAGCCCGAGGCGTTGATACAAGTCTTTGAAGAAGATTTTACCCAAGTGGTCACCTTCTTTGATGATGATGGCATTTTCTGAGCTTAGTTTGTCAAGATTGGCAAATGTAGGACCAAACATCGGGTGGGTGGAAACATAGCGGAATCCACTGCTTTCATAAAATTCTTTCAGACCGGTCTTCACCGAGGCAATGTCGCTTATGATACAGTCTTTAGGTAATACGGGCAGTACCTGGCGGAATGCGTCGAGCGTATATTTTACGGTGGCAGCATTGATCACCAGTTCCGGTTTGAATTCAGTAATTTCTTCCAGCGTAGTAAAGCGATAGCAGTTATACATGAAGCGCAGGCGTTGCGGGGCTATGTCGTATACTGCTGTTTCGTGCTCAAAACTTAAAACGTCTGTAAAGAAGGAACCCATTTTACCGGCTCCGAGAATTAATATTCGCATATCTATTTTTCTACTTTTTTATTTGTTGATGATTTCCATTTGCTGTCGTACGCTTTCTTCATGAATGGACTCAAATACCTGCTTTACGAAGTCGGCGTCCATTCCGCAGAGTGAGCCTTGCGCTCCGCGCTTGTCCAGTATTTCGTTGTAACGTCCTGTCTGGAGAATGGTCATGCTGTGTTCCTTTTTAAACGTTCCGATTTCACGGCACACACGCATACGTTTAGCCAGTATTTCCATCAGTTCGTTGTCGCATTCATCAATCTGGCGTCGAAGTTCATTCAGGTTTTCGGTGCTTTGATGCTCTCCTCGGATAACCAGTAAGTTCAGAATGTAGCTTAACACATCCGGAGTCACTTGTTGGGAGGCATCACTCCATGCACAGTCCGGATTACAGTGAGATTCTACGATTAACCCGTCGAATCCTAAGTCCATTGCCTGCTGACAGAGTGGGGCGATAAGTTCACGCTTTCCTCCGATGTGGCTGGGGTCGCATATTATAGGCAGGTTCGGGATGCGGCGGCGCAGCTCGATGGGGATATGCCATTGTGGAAGGTTCCGGTAAATTTTCTTATCGTATGATGAGAAGCCTCTGTGGATGGCTCCCAGACGTTTCAGTCCGGCATTGTTGATACGTTCCAGGGCTCCAATCCAAAGCTCTAGGTCTGGATTGACCGGATTTTTGACATAGACAGGTATATCTACTCCCTTCAGCGCATCTGCTATTTCTTGCACGGCAAACGGGTTGGCCGTGGTACGTGCCCCAACCCAGAGAATATCGATACCGGCTTTTAAGGATTCATATACATGCTTGGCGGTAGCCACTTCGGTAGCCACATACATGCCGGTTTCCTTTTTTACTTCTTTCAGCCATGCCAGACCTTCTACACCGATACCTTCGAAGCCTCCCGGTTTGGTACGCGGTTTCCAGATTCCGGCACGGAATATTTTAATACCTTTATCAGCCAGCTGTTTTGCTGTTGACATAACTTGTTCCTCTGTTTCTGCACTACAGGGTCCGGCGATGAGTAGCGGACGTTCTTGTGATACGTTTTCCAATTCAATGGGTTGTAAATCGAGTTCCATATGTTTTGAGTTTTTAAGTTCTTAAGTTTTTTAGTTTGTTATTTGAGGGCGATAGTTTTGATTCGTTTCAGTGCCTCAGCCAGTTTTTCTTCCTTTGCACAGAGTGAGATACGAATGTATCGTTTTCCGTTGCTTCCGAAAATAAATCCCGGTGTAATGAAGACGCGAGCTTCATGCAATACTTTTTCAGTCAGTTCCTCTACATCTTGGTAAGAGTCAGGGATGCGTCCCCATAAGAACATACCCACCTGATTCGGGTCGAAGGTACATTGCAAGGTATGCATAATTTCTTCAGCCAGTTTACGTCGGCGTGCATACACCTCAATGTTGGCTTCCTGATGCCATTCGGTGCTGTTATGGTAAGCTTGAGCCGCAGCCAGCTGCAGGGGGCGGAACGTTCCTGAGTCGATGTTGCTCTTTATCTTTAAAATCCATTGTACAAATGTTGCATTCGTTGCCAGCATACCCACACGCCATCCCGGCATGTTGTGACTTTTGCTCATCGAATTAAATTCGATACAACATTCTTTGGCTCCCGGAATGTTTAAGATACTGATTGGCTTTGAGTTCAGGATAAAACTGTAAGGATTGTCATTTACGATGACAAGGTTATGCCGTTTGGCAAAATCCACCAATTTTTCATACAGTTCTAAAGTGGCATTGGCTCCGGTAGGCATGTTCGGGTAATTGGTCCACATGATTTTTACGCGGCTTAAGTCCATTTTCTCCAGTTCCTCAAAATTGGGTTGCCAATGGTTATCTTCCCGCAGGTTGTAGTTCACGATTTCACTTCCCAGTATCTTGTTCAGTGAAGTATAAGTAGGATATCCCGGATTAGGAACCAATACCTGATCGCCCGGGTTTACCAAAGCCAGCGTTACATGAAGAATTCCTTCCTTTGAGCCGATGAGAGGCTGGATTTCCGTTGCCGGGTCTAGCTCTACATTATACCAGCGTTTGTACCAGTCGGCCATGGCTTGGCGAAGTTCGGGAATACCCACGGTAGGCTGATAACCATGTGCATCGGGTTTTTGGGCATTTTCACATAAAACTTTGATGGTTTCTTCCGAAGGAGGCAGGTCCGGACTTCCGATTCCCAGACTGATAACATTCTTTCCTTCGGCATTCATGCGTGCCACTTCCTTCAGCTTGCGGCTGAAATAGTATTCACTTACATTAGCCAGCCGTTCGGCAGGCTTTATATCATAGAGTTGATTCTCCTTCTGCATATTCTCCTAATATTTTAAGTTCTTTGGTCAATGGGGTTACGGCATCAATCGCCTGTTTATATCTTAAATAGTCACTGAACATCACATCCACATAGAACATGTATTCCCACTCGCGTCCGATGATGGGGAGTGACTGGATTTTAGTCAGGTTGATTTTATAGAATGAAAAGATAGACAATACCTGCGACAAGCTTCCTTCGTTGTGGGGAAGAGAAAATACGATGTTTGCTTTATTTACCTTGTCCCGATGCTTCAGTTCATCCGCCTTCCATGGGTCGCAAACCACGAGGAAGCGGGTAAAGTTATGCTTGTTTGTTTCGATGCCTTCCTGCAGGATTTTCATACCATACAGCTCGGCTGCATACTTAGAGCAGATGGCAGCATGTCCTTTCAGTCCCTTCTCTTTGATATCACGGGCACTTCCGGCGGTATCTTCTGTCTCTACCACTTTCAGCTGTGGGTGCTGTTGCAGAAATTCGCGGCATTGTGCCAGGGCCACCGGATGAGAGTTGACTTCAGTCAGTGTTCCCCAGTCTTCTCCGGGCAGGCACATGATACTATGGCTGATACGGAGCTTATGTTCGCCTATGATCGTAGTACCGCTGTCGCGTAAGAGTTCGTAGTTATGGAGCAGACTTCCGGCGATGGTATTTTCTATGGCAATCATTCCGATCACATTGCTGTCATGACGAATTGCACTGAACACCTCTTCAAATGTGTTGCAGCATATCAGTTCAAGTTCTTCATCCTTGAAGTACTTGTGAGCTGCAATATCGTGATACGATCCGGTAAATCCCTGTATGGCTATTTTTTTCATCTTCATTGCTTCTTTATGTTAAAAGAAAAGTCCCGACTTCATAGAGAAGCGGGACTTTGAATCATATTTTTTATTGCATTATTTCTTAGTATATACATACAAACTCCCGCTTCACTTCATTGCTAAAGTAAAAGTAATAAAAGAAAAAGAAGAAGTATGATGCAAATGTTTTCATCTCTTTGTTATTTTGTTATTGTTTCGATTGCAAAAGTAATAATTTTCTTAAACAAACAAATGTTCAGACGACTTTTTTTCTGTTTTTTGCTGAAGAAAACTTTTTTCTTCTTGTTTTAATCTCAAAACAGTGTCTTTGTTTGTAAAAACAGAGCTTCTGTTTCTACAAACAAAGGCTTTGGCTGTAGAAACAAAACTTTTGTTTTGAGAAGCTCTCAAGGGAACCACACTTTTTCTTTGGATAATTAGGTTTTTTTTGATGGGAGAGGCTGCTTTTTCCTGAAAAACAATTATACTTGCATTTGGGCATGACGGTCTGTTTTTTAGGTGACTGGGATTTATCTTCAGATAGAAGCTTCGCCTGTAGAGCCCCGTAACCTCAAACTTAAGAGCTCATAAACTTAAGAGCTCATAAACTTAAAAACTCATAAACTTAAAAACTCATAAACTTAAAAACTAACTAAAATGAAGTATAATTTCGATGAAGTAATTGACCGCACCGGAACGGCTGCGGTAAAAATAGATGGAATGAAAGAAGTATGGGGTCGTACCGACCTTCTTCCGCTTTGGGTAGCCGATATGGACTTTGCAACTCCTCCGTTTATCTTGGATGCTATCCGCCGGCGTTGCGGGCATCCCATTTTGGGCTATACCGAGAAGCCCGAAAGTTATTATCAAGCCATTATCGGATGGATGAAGCGGCGGTATGGAATGGAAGTCAGCAAAGAGCAGCTGAACTATGTGCCGGGCATTGTTCCCGGATTAGGTATGGCTTTGAACTGTTTTACCGCTCCCGGTGATAAAGTAATGATTATGCCTCCGGTGTATCATCCTTTTGCCTGGCTGGTGCAGCGTAACGGAAGGCGCTTGGTGGAATGTCCTTTGAAGTTGGAAAGCGGGACATACCGGATGGACCTCGATTTGTTCCGTCGTTCTATTAAAGGGATTCGTGTCTTGATTCTTTGTAATCCCCATAATCCCGGTGGAGTGGTGTGGGCGAAAGAAGAACTCGAAACCCTTGCAGACATCTGCGCCGAGGATAATGTGATTGTCTTTTCCGATGAAATCCATGCCGACCTGACCTTGCCTCCTCATCGTCATGTGCCTTTTGCGATGATTTCCGAACATGCCCGGAATAACTCGGTTACCTTCATGGCTCCCAGTAAGGCATTTAACATGCCGGGTATGGCAGCTTCGCATACGGTGATTTATAATGAAGGCTTGCGTAAACGCTTTGTAGCTTATTTGGATGCCGGCGAGTTGGATATGGGACATGTGCTGGCTTACCCGGCTGTAGAGGCGGCTTATACGGAAGGCGATGAGTGGCTGGAGCAGTGTCTGGCTTATGTTCAGGAGAACATTGATTACGTGGAAGCTTACTTACAGGAAAATCTGCCTGCCATAAAGGCGATGCGTCCGCAGGCTTCTTACTTGGTGTGGCTTGATTGCCGCGAACTGGGACTTTCGCAGGAGGCGTTGGTCGATTTCTTTGTATCCGGAGCCCGACTGGCTTTGAACGATGGAGCGATGTTCGGAAAAGAAGGAGCGGGATTTATGCGCATGAATGTGGGTTGTCCGCGAAGCATTCTTGAGCAGGCCATGAAGCAACTCAAAGAGGCTTACGATAACTTACGCCGCTAAGCAGTATCTTCCATAGAAGTGTATCCAATCGTTTTCATGTGTTAAATGGAACAAACGGGTTAAACCTTTTTCTTTCTTCATACTCTAATCTGTTTGAAGGCGATTAGGTAACCAGATGCCAGATAGGAGGTGATAAGGTAAACCATCCGAAGGAAGTCTGGTAACTTATATGTCAAGCCGATAGCCTAAAACTTAAGAATTAACAAACTTAAAACAAACAAAGTATGAAAAAAGTAAATCGTTTATTCTGGTGCATGGTTTTAACCATGCTGGTGTGTGGTAGTCTGTATGGAATAGCACAAACTCCGGGAAAGTGTCCGAAACTGACTCCCGAAAAGCGTATCGAACTCCGCACGGCGCAGATGCAGAAGCGCTTGATGTTGGATGAAAAGACCGCTGCCCAGTTTGCTCCTCTCTATAAGGAGTATCTGCAGGCTTTATGGGCTTGTCATTCGGAAGTGAAATGCACGAAAGACGCTACCGATGCGCAAATTAAGGAAGCCTTGAGCAACCGTTTGAAGATGCAGCGTGCCTTGGTTGATACGCAAGAGAAATACTTGGAGAAATTTTCCAAGCTGCTGACAGCCCGTCAGTTGGAAGTAGTCTTTAAATCTTCCGGTGCTTGTTTCAAAGGACATGGTAAGTGTCCCAAACGGGATCATCGTCCGATGATGAAGCCTCACGGAAAAGCTTGCGGAGCTTGTCCTTTCGGGGTTGAAAAGCCGGAATGATTTTATTTATATAAAGAAAAGAGTCGTATCTTATCTGATACGACTCTTTTAGTTTATTTGATAGGTGTTTTATGCCTGTTGTTACTTCTTTCTGTCCATCATTTTTGAGAAGAAAATGGTACAGGCTAAAGCAATAACACCAGCCCACCACCATGCCATGTATTGTTCAGCTAAGAGTAAGACGAGTACAAAAAGCCATCCGTCCATTCCGTTCCAGATTTTAGGATGCGCATTAAAATAGTTGCGAAGCCTTTTATTTAATACACTGCTGATTTCTAAAAGTAGCAGCAAGAGCGTAGCAATCCATAATATGAGCAAACTAGATTGACTTAAATTAATCATATAATCCTCCTTTCTGAATATAAGGTGATGTTAAAACTAACCAATGAGGGCTAATATAACACCTTTTCTAATAGATGAAACAGCTGCATTTACGACAATAAAACCTGTAATTGTTTAGGCTTCGGATATTAGACACATTCTGATATAGGGGTTCATTTGGTGAGTTGTAGAACCATTGAACTCAGGTTTGTTCAAATATTCATAACTGCCTTTCATGCCTGCTGTAAGTTTTATAGACAAATATAGTGATTGTGTGTAAGTAATCAAAAAAAATCAATGCAAATAAAAGATAAAAGAATTATATTTGTGTATGTTTGAGAAGATATGTAATACAGCGTTACAAATTACTCTTCTCTATTTAAATCGTTTCAGTTTTTTCTTTTAAAACTATGGTTATGAGAATCTGGGGCTACATTGTTAATCTGTTTTGTTTGTATGGCTTTTCCCAACCCGGCTCTTGTTGGGGAAACGACTACCTTCGTTACGCACTCTTACTTTATATTTCAGGTCTTTTGCTTTTCAATGTGTATCAGGATGTGAAGAAATTCATGCAAAAAAGACGGAAACCATAGCATGCTATCTTGAGCGAAGGAGGTATCAAATGAAGAATCCTCAGCAAACCGAAGGTGGAATGCTTCTGGTTTGCCGAGGATTTTTTAGGACTATTCATTCCATGTCAGTAGTCCCTCTCTTTGCCGGATGGTTTCCTCAGCCAGCAGATAAGCCAACACCTTTTTAGCTTCCTCGCTCTCGGTGTGATTCATCCGGTTCAGCAAATCGTGTGAAGAAAGAGGAGCTTCCTTTAAGATGGATTCTATTTGAGCCTTCAGTTCGGCAAACCGTCCCTGCTTCAAGCCCGACTCGTGACTCTGTAAACACACATCACACTGTCCGCAGTTATGTTCGTTCTTTTCACCGAAATAGCGGAGAAGCATACGGCTCCGGCACTTGTCGGTTGCTCCGGCATATTCAAGCATCGACTGGATGCGGTGGATGTAACTTTCCTTCCGTTTCTCGTAAACATCCGGACTCAGATAAATCCGTTTGGTTTCCTGCCGTTCGCGGGTATAGATGATATACGGCGTTTTCTTTCCGGGAATGTAATGAAGGATGCGCCTTTTGGTCAGCAAGACCAGCGTTTCATAAACCTGCTGACGCGTAAGCCCTGTCCGTAATGCGAGCGTATCTTCATTGATGTAGGCATAATCAGTAAAGATTCCCGTGTACAGACGGAGGATGGTACGAATCAAATTTTCAGTTTCCGGACTGTTTTCATGGATGCGGTACAGCTCGTCGCGCTGCAGGGTGAACAGAATACGCGAAGCATTGTCTTGCTCGTCGGTATATTCCAGATAGCCGGCACGGGTCAATATCTTCAAGGCACTGTCCACCTGAATGGGGAAATGCTTGAAGTTATGGCAAAACTCATCAATGTTGAAGGCATACGTACAGCCCAGTCCGTCGCCCATTGCCATCTGATAGTAATAGTTTATATCCTCATACACCTTGCGGATATAGTCTTTCTCGGGAAATGTGTCAGCGATGCGTTTCTTTAGCGTAGCCTGATCATTTCGGGCATAGAGCAAGACCGCATACGCTTTCTGTCCGTCGCGTCCGGCTCTTCCTGCTTCCTGGAAATACGCTTCGGGTGAGTCGGGGAAATCCAGATGAATGACGATTCTCACATCAGGCTTATCGATTCCCATGCCGAACGCATTGGTAGCCACCATTACCCGATGTTCTCCGGTGAGCCAGCTTTTCTGCCGCTGATCTTTGATTTCATTGTTGAGGCCGGCATGATAAAATGTAGCCGTAATCTGGTTGGCATTCAAGAAAAGAGCCGCCTCTTTCGTTTTCTTCCGGTTGCGTGTATAGACGATGGCCGAACCGCTGACGCTTTGCAAGATATGCAGCAACTCTTCCGCCTTATTTTCCGTACGGCGGACAATATACGCCAAGTTCTGACGTTCAAAACTCATGCGGAACACATTCTCCTTGCGGAAAGCCAGCCGCTCTTGAATATCTTTTACCACTTCCGGCGTGGCTGTGGCAGTCAGTGCCAGCACAGGAACATCGGGGAGCAATTTGCGTACCTCAGAAATCTGGAGATAAGCCGGGCGGAAGTCATATCCCCATTGCGAGATACAGTGCGACTCATCCACCGTTACCATGCTTACCTTCATGCTTCTCAGCTTGAGTTGAAAGATTTCCGTACCCAATCGTTCAGGAGAGATATAGAGAAATTTGTAATTCCCGAAGATACAGTTGTCGAGTGCAATGAGTATTTCTTCGCGGGTCATACCCGAATAGATGGCAGTTGCTTTGATACCCCGGTCGCGCAGGTTGCGCACCTGATCTTTCATTAATGCAATCAGGGGCGTAATAACGAGGCATAATCCCGGCTGTGCCAGTGCCGGTACCTGGAAGGTAATAGATTTACCTCCTCCGGTGGGCATCAGTCCCAATGTATCTTTTCCGCTTCCGATACTTTCGATAATTTCCTTTTGGATACCCCGGAAGTTATCATATCCCCAATATTGTTTAAGAATGCTTCTGTAATCCATAATCGCCTGCATGGAAGTAAAAAAGCCGATGTGTCAAGGTCTTCTTCAAGGCGGCACATCGGCTTTGTCATATCATTTAAAAGATGGTTTGATATCCTCTATCTGGAGTTGGATTTCTCCTCGTTTATGTGTGTTTTCCTCGATGGTATAACAAATGTTGAACGACTGTTTCGTCTTGATGTAGCGCGCCTGTGAACTCTGTCCGAAAGCAATGCCGTTCATTACGTTATTCGATTTGTTATCCACCAGTTCCAGTTTGATATGTTCCTGATCTCTTCCCACCACTTTGCTGGTGCCGTAATCATACACATTCAGTGTGGCAAACACCGGCTTGTGGTTGTCGGGACCGAAGGGGTTGAACTTCTTTAAGTCGAAGAAAAACTTCGGTGTAATGTCGCGGAAGTCCAGTTGTGCGTCAATATCAATGGTTGCACTGGTCTGTTCAGGCAAGATATGACTGGTTACATACTCCTCAAACCGTCGGGTGAATTTTGCCACGTTTTCCACTTTCATGGAAAGTCCTGCCGCATACGTATGCCCTCCAAAGTTCTCAAGTAAGTCGCGGCAATGCTCTATCGCTTTATACACATCGAAGCCTGAAACCGAGCGTGCCGAGCCGGTAGCCAAGTCATCGGTACGAGTCAGCACCACAGCCGGTCGGTAATAAATCTCCGTCAGTCGCGAGGCAACAATTCCGATAACCCCCTTGTGCCATTCTTCGTTAAAGATGACAATCGAGCGCCGTTCCGAAAGATTTTCCAGCTGGTCAACGATATGGTTGGCCTCTTCGGTCATACTCTTATCGAGGTCCTTTCGGGTCTCGTTATACTGGTTAATCAGGTTACTTTTTTCAAGAGCAGCCTGAAAGTCTTTTTCTATGAGCAAGTCAACTGCTTCTTTTCCGTTCTGTATACGTCCGGAAGCATTGATGCGCGGTCCTATTTTAAAGACAATGTCACTCATGGTAATCTCCTTTTCAGCCAGCCCGCAGACATCAATAATCGCTTTCAGTCCGACACTTGGGTTTGAGTTGAGCTGCCGCAAGCCGTGGAAGGCAAGGATGCGGTTTTCTCCCATAATCGGTACGATATCAGAAGCAATGCTTACAGCCACCAGATCTAAGAGTGGAGTGAGTTGATGAAACTCAATGCCATTGTTCTGAGCAAAAGCCTGCATTAGCTTGAAGCCTACGCCGCATCCCGACAAGTGGTCATACGGGTAAGTTGAATCTTTCCGTTTGGGGTTCAGTATGGCAATGGCAGGAGGGAGCACTTCATCGGGCACGTGATGGTCGCAAATAATGAAGTCAATCCCTTTCTCTTTGGCATACGAAATCTCCTCTACGGCTTTAATGCCGCAGTCTAATACGATGACCAGCTTGACATCCGTTTCATAAGCATAGTCAATTCCCTGTTTTGAAACTCCATATCCTTCGTTGTACCGGTCAGGAATATAGTAATCAATATTCGAGTAGAACTGTTGAAGGAATTTGTAAACCAATGCGACAGCAGTTGTACCATCCACATCATAGTCTCCATAAATCAAAATACGCTCTTTCCTCCCCATTGCCTGATTCAGTCGCTCCACGGCTATGTTCATGTCATTCATCAGAAACGGGTCGTGAAGCTCATTGAGCTGGGGGCGGAAAAACCGCTTTGCTTCTGCTGCCGAGGTAATTCCTCTTTCTTGCAGCAGGCGACAAAGGATGGGGCTGATACCTATCTCTTTGGCGAGCGATTTAGCTGCTTCCCTTTGCTCTTGGGTAGGAGGTTGATAGTTCCATCTGTAATTCATTTATATGCTGTTTTTTTTCTTTCGTTCCATGGAGCCTGTTCCGGTAGTTTGACTGGAAAGTGTGAACAGGCTCTTGTTCTTCAATCTGTAAAGGTAGGAAAAAAGAAAGAAAAAATCGGCTGATTCCGTATTTATTTTGCGGAATCAGCCGATTATTATTTGTAATCAGTCTATTTTAAATCATTAAAGACCTAGTTTTTTGGCAATTTCTGCGGGGATTGCATCTTTATGGATTAAAATATTCATGGTTTTATACTTGGCAAATGTTTTTGAAGCATACCAGATGCCTTTGTATTTACCGCTTTCTCCCCATGAGTTTTTCACCATGTAATATTCTTTTCCGTTCTGGTCTTTAGCCAAACCATAGATAACCATACCGTGGTCATCGGTAGTTTCCCAGTTGTCGAATGCTTTTTGGCGCATTTCCTGAGTTACTTCAATTTCAGGCATCGGTTTGCTGGTAAGTTCTTTACGCTTGTCTGCTTTGCTCAAGCCCAGCCAGCGAGCCATATCCGATCCGGTAAGTTCTGCTCCTTTTTCTGCATTGGGGCATACTGCGATACCGTCGCGGGTAAATCCTTCTTCACTTACGTCTGCTCCCCAAGCGAACGTGTATCCGTTATTGACTGCGTTGTCCATTACAGCCATCAGTTCATCGATAGGCAGGTTATATGACAATGCGTTGCGCCAGTTGTCTTGTACTTCTACAAAGAACTGGGTATAGAAGGGGTGATGCGTGTATGAAGTGAGTGAAACATAGTCGTTCGGGTTCAGCTGTAATACTTCGTCAGCAAAACTTCTCGGTGTGTAGGTTTTTCCTTTGTAGGTAAATTCTTTCGGGCATTCTCCCAGGTAAGTGTCATAAATGGCGCAGAGTCCTTGTTTCCATACGGGTGACAGTTTTCTGAAATTACCTTTTCCGATGGCTTGTACATAAGCACCTGCCACTGCGTCTACTTCGTTGTGGTTAGGCAGTGAGTCGCCATACATGATTCCCGGCATGGCTTCCTGCGGAACCATTCCGTGTTTCTGGTAGCATGCGATGATGTCGCTGAAGCTTCCGCCCGGAGAGAAAGAAGCATCGCCGTGGTAGCGCACGTAGTTTTCTCCGCGTTCCTGCATGGTCTTGTGAACAACGAACATTTCAGACAAGTCGAATTCTCCTTTTCCTAAGCGCATCAGTTCGGATTCAAGGAAGCCGAGTGAAGAGAATGACCAGCAGGTGCTCGACTGGTTTTGGTTTTTGATAGATGTGATTGGACTTTCTTTTACGGTTGTGAAGATAAATCCTTCTTCTGCTTTGTTTTTCTTAGGGCTTTTTGCATATACATTGCTGAAGCAAAGGCCTAATGCTGCTAGGGCAATCAGTTTGTTCATGGGTGTTAAGTGTTAAGTTTATAAGTTTTTAAGTTTATAAGTTTTTAAGTTTATAAGTTTTTAGGTTTATGAGTTTTTAGGTTTATGAGTTTTTAGGTTTATAAGTTTATAAGTTTTTAAGTTTTTCTGTTCATGAGTTTTTCTGTTCATGAGTTTTTCATTTCTCATTCCTCATTCATGATGGCTTCCACCTCTTCTATGGTAATCGGAATCCGCTTGTCGCCGGTAAACCGTGAACCGTTGGCTGTAATTAAGATGTCATCTTCCAGGCGGATACCTCCGAAGTCTTTGAATTTTTCGATGGCATCGAAGTTGAGGAAGTCGGTATGTAACTTTTCTGCTTTCCATTTATCGATGAGGGCAGGGATAAAATAGCATCCGGGTTCATCGGTGATGACAAAACCTTCCTGCAGGCGGCGTCCCATACGCAAGGAAGCCAGACCAAACTGGGTAGAAGGTTGTATTTCTTCGTCATATCCTACATAGCATTGACCTAAGTCTTCCATGTCGTGTACATCCAGTCCCATCATATGTCCCAGTCCGTGGGGGAGGAATAAGGCATGTGCACCGGCAGCTACGGCTGCTTCCACGTCGCCCTTCATCAATCCCAAATCTTTCAGTCCCTGTGCCAGCACCTTACATACTTCCAGGTGAACCGATTTATAAGTAACACCGGGGCGTGCCAGTTCAAGAGCCTTATCGTGACAAGCCAGTACGATGCTGTATACATCGCGCTGGCGTGAAGTGAACTTGCCGCCGACCGGAACGGTACGTGTATGGTCAGAGCAATAATAGTTCATCAGTTCAGCACCGGCATCGGTCAGCATCAGGCGGCCCGCTTCCAGCGTATGACTATGGTCATGGTTATGGAGTGTCTGCCCGTTCTGTGTAAGGATGGTAGCAAATGAAACCATACGTCCGTAGGAAGAAGCAATTCCGTCAAGTACTCCGGCAATGTACTGCTCAGATACACCCGGTTTGCAGAGGCGCATGGCGGTGGTATGCATTTCATATCCCACATTGCAGGCTTTGTCGATTTCCGCAATTTCGCAGGCTTCTTTTACCGAGCGCAGAGCAACCACGGCTTTAATCAATTCCAGTGACGCATGCTTTTTGGTCAGTGACGCCCGGATACCGGTCAGTTCCTCCAACAGCAACATATTATCATAGCGATAGGGCGGGAGGAAGTGAATCTGCCGGCGTTGTGAAATGGCTTTTCCCATCACTTCTTTCAGCTTGGCAAACGGCAGGCTTTTCTTTACGCCTACTTGCTCAGCCAGTTCTTGCATAGAAGGCTGAGGTCCCATCCAGATGATGTCGTCCATGTCTACATCGTCACCAAACAGGTATTCTTCTCCGTTGTCGATATCAATAATACCGGCAAATCCGGGGTGAGAATGTCCGAAGAAATAGACAAACGAACTGTCTTGGCGGAATTTATATGTATTGTCCGGATAGTTTGCCGGAGCTTCATTATTTCCTAAAATAAGGATGATGCCGCTGCTCATTTTTGTGCGTAAGGCTTTACGGCGGTTTTGATAGATTACCGAGTCAAACATACTTATTTCATTTTAATGTCATAAATTACTTTTTTGTAGTGCAAATGTAACAAATAAAATAGAAGTTTGCTACATTTGTCGTAAAAAATATATATTTGCAGGTAAGTATAAGTTTGTAGTTTGTAAGTTTTTAGTTTTTAAGTTTTCAAGCTCAATAACTCGTCAATCCAAGAACTTAAGAACTCTTCAACTCAAGAACTTAGGAACTCAAAAACTTAAAAACTATAATCAAAAGCGTATGGAAGTAGATTTCGGAAAAATGGGGCTTGTACTCGAAGGCGGTGGAATGCGCGGTGTGTTTACTTGTGGTGTGCTTGATTACATGATGGATCATCATATAGAGTTTCCTTATGCTGTGGGAGTTTCGGCAGGAGCTTGTAACGGACTTTCCTATATGTCGCGGCAGAGAGGGCGAGCGAAATATAGCAACATAGATTTGCTCGATAAATATCATTATATCGGTTTGAAGTATTTATGGTATCAGCACAGCATTCTCGACCAGCATCTGCTGTATGATTTGTTTCCCAAAGAGATTCTTCCTTATGATTATAAGACTTATTTTGAAAATCCCACTCGTTTTGAAATGGTGACAACCAACTGTGTAACAGGGCGGGCTTGCTACTTGGAAGATAAGGAAGACCCGGTGCGTCTGCTTGCCATTGCAAAGGCTTCCAGCAGTTTGCCGTATGTTTGTCCGATAACGTATGTGGATGGCATCCCCATGCTGGATGGTGGAATTGTTGACTCCATTCCGGTGATGCGCGCGCTTGAGCAGGGATATGGGCAAAACGTTGTAGTGCTTACCCGTAACCGGGGTTATCGCAAGCAAGAGAAAGATATCCGTGTGCCAAGCTTTGTTTACCGCCGTTATCCGCGTCTGCGTCTGGTGTTGAGTAAACGTTGCGAAGTGTATAATAAGCAACTGGAGATGATAGAGCGGATGGAAGATGAGGGACGTGTCTTGGTGATTCGTCCGGAACAGAAGGTTGTGGTAAACCGGATAGAACGCGATACCAAGAAGTTGACAGCACTTTATGAGGAAGGGTATGGGTGTGCCAGAAAGGTACTGGGTGAGTTTGTGTCATTAGTTGACTAAGTTTTTTTAGTTGACGAGTTGACGAGTTGACTAGGCTTTCCCCATCCGGATGGGAGTCTCGTTACCTTGTCACCTCGTCACCTTGTCACCTCGTCACCTAAAAAACTTATTCCTTATCCTTCAAAGCAGAGAAAATCAGTTCTTCCAGTTCCTCCGCTAATTCCGGATTATCTTGGATGCATTGTTTTGCCGCATCACGACCCTGACCTAATTTGGTATCATTATAGCTGTACCATGAACCGCTTTTCTTGATGATACCCAGTTCAGAACCCAAGTCAATGATTTCTCCGCTGCGTGAGATACCTTCACCGAACATGATGTCGAATTCAGCTTTGCGGAACGGAGGAGCCACTTTGTTTTTCACTACTTTTACACGCACCTGATTACCGATAACCTCTTCCCCGTCTTTCAGTTGAGTTGCACGACGGATATCCAGTCGTACCGATGCGTAAAATTTCAGTGCATTACCACCCGTCGTTGTTTCCGGATTACCGAACATCACGCCAATCTTTTCACGCAACTGGTTGATGAAAATACAAGTGGTATTGGTCTTGCTGATGGTTGAGGTAAGTTTACGCAAAGCCTGCGACATCAGTCGGGCTTGCAGACCTACCCGGTTGTCACCCATGTCTCCTTCGATTTCAGCTTTCGGAGTCAGAGCAGCTACAGAGTCGATAACAATGATGTCGATAGCCGATGAGCGGATGAGCTGTTCGGCAATTTCGAGTGCCTGTTCACCGTTGTCGGGCTGTGAAATCCAGAGGTTGTCAATGTCAACCCCTAATTTAGCAGCATAAAAGCGGTCGAACGCATGCTCGGCATCAATGAAGGCAGCAATTCCCCCGTTTTTTTGTGCTTCCGCAATTGCATGGATAGCCAAGGTAGTTTTACCGGAAGATTCCGGACCGTAGATTTCAATGATACGTCCTTTCGGATAACCTCCTACGCCTAATGCAGCATTCAGTGCGATAGAGCCGGTAGGGATGACCTCCACTTCCTGTACCTGGTCATTTCCCATTCTCATGATAGAGCCTTTACCGAAGCTCTTTTCAATTTTGTCCATTGCAGCTTGCAAGGCTTTCAGCTTTTCGCTGTTATTGGGTTTTGAGGCAGCGTTGTCTATTCCGCCTTCAAATTCTAATTCGTCTTTCTTTGCCATTTTTTTTGTCTTTTTTTTGAGGTGCTTGGGCTGTTAAGCATATACACGCTTTAAGTCTTTGGGGGCTTCTGCCTTCAACTTGAAGAGAGAACCCGGTTGACTTTTTAGTATGATTCGGCCGGGTCATTACTAACGACACTGCTCGGTTATTACTAACGACAAGGCTCGGTCATTACTAACGGCTAACCTGAGTTGCAGGTTCAGCCATTCCCCGTTTTAAGCCTTTGCTTAGTTGCCTAAAATTTGAGCTGCATGTTCCTTTGTCTTTATCTCTTTAGGAAGCATGATTCGCTCAATAATACCTTCTTCATTAATAATAAAAGTAGTGCGGAACGTACCCATATATTTGCGTCCGTACATACTCTTTTCGCCCCAAACGCCAAACTCCTGTACCAGCTTAAGTTCGGTATCGGCAATCAGGGTAAAAGGAAGCTGGTTTTTTTCGATGAATTTCAGGTGCGATTTTGCATCGTTGATGCTGACACCGATGATTTCATATCCAGCTTCATGGAGCGCCGTGTAATTGTCACGCAGGTTACATGCTTGGGCAGTACATCCCGAAGTCATGTCTTTAGGATAAAAGTAAAGCACTACTTTCTTTCCCTTATAGTCGCTTAGGCGGATTTCTTCGCCTTTCTCATTGAGTCCCAGTACTTCGGGAGCTTTATCTCCTACATTCATTGGATGAAAATTTGTTTTTAGTTTTTTGGGTTGGTAAGTTGATGAGTTGATGAGTTGACAAGTTTTTGAGTTGACGAGTTGACGAGTTGACGAGTTGACAAGGCTTAAGATACTATTGCATTTTAGAACCTTGTCACCTTGTTCCCTCGTTTCCTTGTTCCCTCGTCAACTCGTTCCCTTGTCACCTTGTTCCCTCGTTTCCTTGTTCCCTTGTTCCCTTGTTCCCTCGTTTCCTTGTCACCTTGTTCCCTCGTTTCCTCGTTCCCTTGTCAACTCGTTCCCTTTGAAAGAAAATTACAGTTCAAGGTCACCGTCGAACACTTCGTGCCAGGGAAGACCGTTCTTATTCAGTTCTTCCATGAACGGATCCGGGTCAAATTCTTCCACATTCCATACCCCCGGACGTTTCCATAATCCCTTCAAGAACATCATGGCACCAATCATGGCAGGCACACCGGTGGTGTAACTTACGCCCTGCATACCGGTTTCCTGATAAGCAGCCTGATGAGAACAGTTATTATATACATAATACGTATGTTCTTTTCCGTCCTTGATACCACGGATACGGCAGCCGATAGAAGTTTCACCTTCATAGTTTTCGCCCAAATCCTGCGGATTCGGAAGAACCGCTTTCAAGAACTGCAGCGGAACAATTTCCATTCCGTTATAGTTGATGGGTTCGATGCTTGCCATACCGATGTTCTGGATTACGCGCAAGTGAGTCAGATATTCCTGTCCGAACGTCATCCAGAAGCGTGCACGCTTGATGGTAGGGAAGTTTTTCACCAGCGATTCCAGTTCTTCGTGATACAACAGATACGAATCACGGGGTCCCACATTCGGATAAGTCAAGTCTTTATGGAATTCCAGCGGCTGAGTAGTTACCCATTTTCCGTCCTCATAATAACGTCCGTTCTGAGTGATTTCGCGGATATTGATTTCCGGATTAAAGTTAGTAGCAAAAGCTTTATGATGGTTTCCTGCATTACAGTCCACGATATCCAAGTAATGGATTTCATCAAAATGATGTTTAGCTGCATAAGCTGTATAGACACCACTTACTCCCGGGTCGAAGCCACAGCCTAAGATTGCTGTAAGTCCGGCTTCTTCAAACCGCTGCTTGTAAGCCCATTGCCAGCTGTATTCAAAATGAGCTTCATCTTTCGGCTCATAGTTTGCCGTATCCAGATAGTTGACTCCGGCTTTCAGGCAAGCCTCCATGATAGTCAAATCTTGATATGGAAGAGCTACATTGATTACAATTTCAGGCTTAAAGCTATTGAATAAAGCCACCAGCTCATCTACATTGTCTGCATCCACCTTCGCAGTTTTGATGTTAGGGTTGCCTATTGCTTTAACAATAGCATCGCATTTTGACTGGGTACGGCTCGCAATCATTACTTCTGTAAACACTTCAGGATGCTGAGCCACTTTGTGTGCAACAACGGTTCCTACACCGCCTGCACCGATGATTAATACTTTACTCATTTATTCTTTGAACTTTTAAAAAAAACCGGCAAACGTTTACCGAGCTATGAGCGCAAAGATAAGAAATAATTCCATATTCCATGCAGTATTCAGAATATATCCGTATTTTTGTATAAGTATTAGTTCTTTAGTAACTTAAAAACTAATCAACCCAAAAACTTAAAAATAAGTATATGAGAAAAATTTTTATGAGCATTGCGGCTATGGGATTTGCCGTATTTATGGGAAGTTGTGGTACCGGTTCTAAAACAGCGAATGTGGATTTGGCCGGTGAGTGGACTATCGTTGATGTAAACGGAGAAGCTGTATCGGCTGACGCTAAGCCATTCCTGGGACTGGACATGGCTGGAAAACGCCTTTACGGAAATGCAGGCTGTAACCGTGTGATGGGAGTAGTGGAATACGACTCTGTACAGCCGGGTAAAATCCGTTTCACTTCAGTAGGGGCAACCCGTATGATGTGTCCGGAGATGGAAGCAGAAAGCAAAGTATTGGCAGCATTAGATAAAATTGCAGGTTATTCAGGTACAGAAGACAAACTGGTCTTGGTAGATGCAGAGGGCAATAACGTTATGACTGTGGCAAAGCGTAAAGTTGCTGAAGTTTCATTGAACTCACTGGAAGGGGAATGGACACTGGTTTCTGTAGGCGGTGAAACACTTGGCGAAATGGAAAATACTCCGTTCCTGGCTTTCAATGTAGCCGAGAAGCGTGTACACGGTAATGCCGGATGTAACACTGTTAACGGAAACTTGGTTCAGGAAGAAGGTAATCCGGCTTCTTTGCAGTTCGGTCAGATGATTTCTACCATGATGTCTTGTCCGGATATGGATACAGAAGGTAAAATCATGGAAGCACTGGGTAAGGTTCGCAGCTTTGCTGTAGATGCAGATGGCAACCTGTCTTTGCTGGATGAAAACGGTCAGGAAGTGGCTGGTCTGGAAAAGAAATAAGAAAGGTCTAAAAACTTACAACCTCCTTAGCAGGTTGATTAAAAAAACGTCAAAGCATTTCAACCGAAACGCTTTGACGTTTTTCTTTATCCGCTTAGGCGAATGAGGTGAAACGCTTATTCGTCTTTTTTCGATTCCTCGACAATTTCTTCAGGAACCTTTTCACAGCGGACAAACTTACGAACATCCTCTGCGTCTTCAGTTGCAGTCCAAGTCATTTCTCCGCTTGGCAGCAGGTTGGTTACGATATACTCGTTCGCCCATTTACCCTGTCCGAAGTTATATTCTCCACTGATTACCGAGCCCAGATAAGGGTCGTTTTTCAGCTTAAATTCTCCGGTGAAGAGTTCGGCATACATACTGTTCAGGTTACCGTAAATCTCAAAAGTCTGCTCTTTCCGGTTGAACACGATGTATGAGTACAGTTCTTCAGGCAGAGCTTCTCCGTTATTCCATTCCGTCATTTGCCATACACCGTCTAAGTTGGCAGAAGTGACCGGAAGGGTAGGGATGATTTCTTCCTCATCGTCGCAAGAAGCAAAGCAGCAGACGAAGGTAAGAATCGCCATGAGTTTGAATAGATTCTTCATATCTTTCCTTTTATAAGTTTCTTATTTAAGTTTTGCAGGTTCGCTTTCAAGGTAACTAAAACCTTGTCAACTTGTCATCTGAAGCCTTGTCAACTAACAAGTTGAGCTTTTGCGAAACTTGAATTTGTTCGTTTTAAAAACACACTTCCACATGAATGGTCCGGTCGGAAGGTTTTCCTTTTACCCCTTCCAGAATGACCGGAAAGCTGAGGCTTTTGGGGGGCGTTTCAGAAAATCGGTCCGGATAGAGGGTAATGACCAAATCGGCTTCTTCACCGGGAGGAATCACCTCCGGTTCAGTCCGCAGGACAGCAAAGTCGGGAATGAGCAAGGCAGTAATCCGTAACGGCTCTTTGCTGCTGTTGCCGCAAAGAATGCGTGCTTCCGGTTCCATCCCTTTGCTCACACCGGAAAATTTCACCTTATTCTGCTTCAGCCGTAACGCTCCCATGCTGTAACGGAAGCGTGCCCATTCATCCGCACCCGGCACTACGTTTCCGGTCAGTGTCAGTCGGGCTGCCGGATGCTTGTCTGATACCGACAAGTAAACAAACGCATCCGCATCAATGGTACCCGGATGATTTTTGGCTGTATAAGTAAGCCGTACCTCGCAGGTATCTCCCGGATGCAGTTCCCGTCGGCTGAGCTGAGCCGCCGTGCAGCCGCAAGTGGTATGGATGCGCTCGATGTATATTGTCTGTCCACTTACGTTTGTCCCCACAAAGCGGCAAGTCACCGGAGCATCGTCCTCGGTCAGTGTACCTAAGTCTTTCCGGGTTTCAGCAAACCGGATCAGTTCCTTGCCGTCAGTCAGTAGCGAAGGATGCAAGACTTGGTAGGCATCAGGCGCACCGCTTAGCTGTGCCTGTACAGGCACAGCTAAGGCGAGTCCCGCCCCTATGATAAAAGTTTTCACCTTTTTTACCGTATTCATGTTTTCGTAAGGTTTTACATCCAACCATGGTCGCCGGCTTTCTTGCCCACCGTAACCATGACTGTTTGCGATTGACCTTCTGCTGTCTTCACGGTGAGTCGGGTAGTTCCTGCCTTCACACCGGTAACAGTCAGAACACTTCCTTCCACTGCAGCGGTAGCAATGGTGGCATCTTCCACTTCGCAGGTGAATGCAGTGCCCTCAAAATACAGCTTCAGCTCTTTCTTGTCGTTGCTTCCTGCAGCCAGATAGATGTTCGGAAGTTTCATGTCATAGCTGTTGTTGGCATCATCAATGAAGTCGAGCAACATCTTGGCATCAATCAGTCCGCTACCCATTTTACCGATGTACTGTGACAAAGGCACCGTTTCAGCCGAAGCAGCACCTACCACGTGATTGCGGTAATAGGTTTTCTTCTTGCCCCCTCCGTAAAGATGATCCAGCGGTTTCACAGCTTGCTTCATCAGAGCTACGAAGTCGTTCGCCTTGAAGTGACGGCGCTGTTGAGCAGCGTAAGAGAGTCCCAAAGCAGCCACTCCCGATACGTGCGGACAAGCCATAGACGTTCCGTCCATGTAACCGTAAGCCGGCTGGCCGTTCTTGATCAGGGTAGAAAGGATAGAGCCCTGTGCTTCGTTAGTCTCATTTTCCTGCCACATATCTTTATCGTTTTCACCGATTTTGCCATAATACTCAAAATCACCGCCCGGTGCGCTGAGTGTTACCTCTGTTCCGTAGTTGGTATACGAAGAAGGAGTAAAGTCGGCAGCCGTAGCACTTACACATACCACTTTCGAGTAAGCGGCAGGGAAGGCTGGGATGCCGGCATATTCATTACCGGCAGCAAAGATAGCCACACCTCCGTCGATGATTCCGTTCGGCGAACCGGCGTTGTGGATGAAGTAATCGATGGCTTCTTTTTCAAGCGGATAGGTTTCTGCCCATTCTTTTTCGGTAGCAGGTCCGGGCTGATAACCTTCAATCATGCTTGCATCGGCAGAGTTCAATCCCCAGCTGCACTGAAGAATCACCGCACCGTTATCGGCTGCATACTTGATGGCACGTGCTTCACCGGTCAGCGATACACCGTATTGACCAGAGAATACCTGACACGACATGATTTTCACACCGCTGTTGGGAGTTCCGTTTCCTCCGGCGATACCGCTCACGCCTCTGTTGTTTCCGTTTACGGCAGCAATGGTTCCTGCTACGTGGGTACCGTGGCCCGTGTCGTTGGCATCGGTCCAGCTGATGAGACCGGTGTTGTTTACAAAGTTATATCCATGAACATCGTCTTTGTAACCGTTTCCGTCAGCATCCTTGCCGGCTCCCTGTACTTCACCTTCGTTTACCCAGATGTTGTCCACCAAGTCAGGGTGTGTGTTCATCACTCCTTCGTCGAGCACTGCCACGATGATTGAAGGGTCTCCGGTACATTTCTGCCAAGCTTCCACTACGTTCACGTCGCAGCCTTGGATGGCTTCAGCCTGATTGTCGTTCTTTTTTTCAAAGCTGGGGTAATTACCTGTATTGAAGTAATGCCACTGACAGTTGAAGCCGGGGTCTGCGGCAAACGGAAGGTTTACATTGGCAGCTCTTGAAGCACGGCTGGTCATGGCAGGTTCGTTGAAATACACGCGTTTCTTATTGTTGTAGGCACGCTTGATGTGGCCGTTTGCCTGCACTTTTGAAATCTCGCCCAACTTCTTCAAGTCTTGCGCAGCTTTCTTCAAGTCGGTGTTTTCATCAAATTTCACCAGATACCACAAGTGAAGTCCTGCTTCACGGGTACGTTCTTCATTTTTGGCATCTACGGGGAATACACGCTCAAAGTGATAACCTCCCAAGATGTTCAGCACCTCGTCGGTAGAAGGAATGCCCGAACGGGTAGCGGGGCCTCCCGCACGGGAAGCACGTGCCAGAGCCTGATCCAGAATATCGGTCATCTCCGGCTTGAATTTAATCAGCAGTTCGCCCGATGTGGCATCCGAAGGAATTACCACTTCCGTCTGTTCGTCGGTGGGAACAGAAGGAGTTTCAAACTGTTCATCGGAACAGGCTGAAAAAACTCCGGCGAATAAGGCTGCATATAGAAATCTTTTTTTCATTCTTTCTTTATTCTTTATTATTTGAGTATTTTTTTGGTTGACGAGTTTTTTAGTTGACCAGTTGACGAGTTGACCAGTTGACAAGGTTTTTCTTCAGTTGACCAGTTGACCAGGTTTTTAAAACCTTTGCATTTTAGAACCTTGTCAACTTGTAACCTTGTAACCTCGTCAACTTGTAACCTCATTAACTGGTTAACTTATCGCCTCGTTATCTTCTTCTGTAAGGAATCGAAATGGTTTCTTCCTCCTGGTCTCCCGTGCTTGCCACATAGAGACTGTAATACTTCGGATAAGCCGCTTCTTCATCATTCGGTTTTGCTCCGTAGTAATAAGAGAAGTTGTAGTTATCGGCATCAATGTTGCTGAAACCTACCGGTTCACCATCCGAGTTCTTACCCTTTTCCTGCTGATTGAAAATCAAGGCAGTCGGTTTCCATTCTGCAAAGTGCGGGTGGAACAGAATCCAGTTGGGCAGCTCACCGGTGAAGAAGTTCAAGTTTAATGAGAAGGCACGGGCACGCGGTAATACACGCAATACTTCATTACCTTTCACTGTGGCACCATCAATTGGTTTGCCGTCTGCTGTTTTACGAGTAACTTCTTTATCACTTAATAACCATCTACAAGTATCACCTACCAGTTTGGTGAGGTAAGCTTTCTTGTCTTCCGAGAAGTCAGCTTCTGTATAGTGAAGCGGTTTATTAGCAGCTTTCAAAGCTGTTTCCATCTGCTCATCGGTAGGCAGTGTACCTTCCATGAAGCAGTACGACAGTTCCAGTGCTTCCAGATCTTCCCAAGTGAGCAGTTGCAAGAAAGCATTGGTTTCTTTCGGATCGTCAGGACCACTTCCATTCATATTGAAGTGCAGACCGAGCGGATTACCATTGTATTTATAGCCATCGCTTTGCGACTGTTGCAGGTCGATTACCACATCGTTTCTGCGCTGTCCGTACAGATGCAGTTTGCGCATCTTCTCGAAGTTCGGTTTGTTGATGATTTGAGTCAGTGCATCGAGGCTGGTAAAGCTGTTGAAACTCAAGTCGAGTACTTCGAGCGACTCCTTCAAATTCTTGAAGTTCTTCGGCAGTTCCTGCAAGCCATACGCTTTCACGGTCAGGCTCTTCAAATACTTAAGGTCGCAGAGTTCGTCACAAATCTTCACGTTGCGAATCTGGCTGTTGTCGTTGCTGGCGATAGAGAACGATTCCAAGTATTTCAGGTAACGCACTTCACGCGGCAATACATCTCCGTCGGCAATATTCACCATGCTGAAAGCTACCGAGCGCACACGTCCCACAGCTCCTTCAGGTACATTGTCATCGGTTTCTTCCCACAGGGTAACTCCTGTCCAGTTACGCATGTTCTCGCTGGTTTCAATGGGGTACATGCTTCGTACCTTTTCATTGATCATGACGATGGCAAGCGAGTCGCCGGCACGGTTGTCTTCAATCTTCATGGCAGCCTTCTGCTTTACGGTCAGGATAACGTGGTCGATGTTTTCTCCCTTATCGTTCACCAGCTGGTCGTCTGCATTTTTAGCAGCCAGATAAATCTTAGCCACGCGCACCCAAGGCACGATGTTCATGTTCCAGCGGCAGTTCAGTTTTACGGTACGCGGACGAGAACCTTCATCGAGTACGATGCCGAGGTCTTTCTGGTTGGTCACTGCAGTTTCTTTCAAATCTTCCAGCTTGATTTCATTCTTTCCGATTCGGCGCAGCAACCATCCGGTTTTTTCTTTTTCAGCTTCCGCCATTTCAGCTTCCGTCAGTTCTACTCCGTTGGTTTCAAACTCATATTCCACCTTGTCGATGATACATTCCACATTGGCAGTGATGGTGAAATCAACGAGGCGTTTTTCGTAGTCAGCAGAGCTTTCTACCTCTACCACGTTTTCTTTCAGGTAGATTTGTTTACCATACCCTAACTGCGTAACGGTTACGGTCTGGCTCTTGCCGCTTGCAGTGCGATACAGCAAGTCGGTTGAGCGGCTTTGGTATTCCAGTGTAGCACCGATGCTTACCTTGCTTTCCATTGAGCCGTTTCCGTTAGCCGGAGAAACCATCACCCAAGGAGCTGCTACCTGAGCCACCCAGCTGTCGGGAGTCGTCACCTCAATCAGTTCCGAGCCTCCTTCCGGTCCCACTGCAATTTCAGTCTTGTCTACGGCAATTTCACCGGGACCGACTGGTTCGTCGTCATCGCTGCACGCGGTGAAAAGACCGGTGCAGAGAATCAGACTCCATGTGAGTTTATTTATATATTTCATTGTCAGTTTATTCATGATTTATTAATGTTCAATTCCTAACGCATCACATCCGCGGATATCCTGAGTCTTATCGTAGAACAGACGTACCAGGTTTTGTTCGAGGTACGGGCAGATGCTGGTCACATCGATTGAGATGTTCGGGTTATCTGCAATGTCGAGGATATACAGACGCGGAGTCAGTGTCTCGTCTACCTTACGGATGTCGTTCGAACCAATCTGCAGCTGAGTCAGGCTGGGGCACAAGGTAATGCCGGTAGGCCATTTACGTAGCGTACGGTTTCCTTTCGCGTCACGCTGGTGACGGATACCGATGGCACGCAGGTTGGCACTGTTCAGCGGTTCGGGCGGAACCTCGGTGAAGCAGTTGTAGCTCAAGTCCATATTGGTAAGATAGGGGAGTGTGGTTGAACGGAAGTCATCCGACAACTTAGTCAACTTGTTGAAACGTAAGTCGATGATGCCCAGCAAATAGACTTTCTTACCCTTGATAGAGCCCTTCGGAATTTCGGTCAGCAGGTTGTTGCTCATATCCAGCGTACTAATCGGTGAACCGGAGGTAAAGAGTTCTTTCGGGAATGTTGTGAACTTGTTATACGACAAGGTTACGCTTGCGGCGTTGATACCCTTGAAGTTTTCCGGATCTTCTACACCGTCGATTTCATTGTTCGAGAAGTTCACACCGCCCATAACGAATACCGATGAAGCATCGAAGATATTCGGAATCTTCGTCAGCTTGTTATTAGCGAAGCCCAAAGTTTCCACTTCTTCGGTAAATCCGCAGAAATTAGCCGGGATTTCTGTGATTTCATTGTTGTCGAGATACAAAGAACTCAGACGAACGTGTGAACCAAACGGATGCAGTTTCTTCACGTTGTTATGCGTCAAGTCGAGCAAGCCCAACTTAACCATATTCTTCAATGCACTGTTTTCTGGCAGTTCTTCTAGGTTGTTATACCCCATGTAGAGAATCTGGATTTTCTTACCTACCTCTTCTGAAGCCAGTCTCGTAAAGTCTTCACGGAGCTGGTCTGCACTGATACCTCTGTTGCAGGCAATGTTGAAAGCCTGCAGTTCCGGCAGGTTATAATAGAATTCTGGAATCTGAGTCAGCAGCGGGCAGTTATACAGCTCGATATCGGTCAATGCTGTCATCTTGCTCCATGCATCTTCAGTAAATTCTTCCGAATACACTTTATACGGAGAGTCAGCCTTGTCGGCATCGGTAAACGCTGTGGCAATTTGGTTATATTTCACCGGTGCATTACCGATGTAGAACTGCTGCAACTTTGTCAGGCGGTAGATAGCCTTTGAAACGCCTTCAATTTGGCTAGTCATCACACCGATTTGAGTATCTTTCAGCGTGATGCGGCTGTTCTTGTTGATTTGTTTCTGGCTCGGGTCGCTGTTGACGCTATTCACAATCATTTCCGACATGCCGGCACGCGGGTCGTATTTCAAGAAATGCTTCTCATAGTGATAACGCATGTTCTTCTTCTGCTGTTCATTCAGTCCGTTCTTGAAGTCGGACTCCTGATACATATGGCCGCCCACTTTTTCGTCGTGCGATCCGAGGTTCAATACTTCCAGTTCAGTGAGCTGACCGATGGCATCGGGCAAGAATCCCTTTGCACCGAATCCAGCCAAAACCAGACCCACCACGCGTCCCTGATTATTCAAGGTAACGCCCGGCTGTTCACCCCACATATCCAACTCTTTGTTAAAGTTCCAGTTGGTTCCGTGAGCTGCCGCATCGCCATAGAAGCTCCAGTCTTTTCCACCCATCGCTTCCCAGATTTCCTTCAAAGCCAGATAGTCTTTGATATACTCAAAGGTTTCTGATAACTTGATAGGCACAACAGCCTCGGTGTTGGTAGCATTGTCACTGATGACAAACGTCTTACCTTCTACCGGCTGTGTTTCAAGAGCCGTTTCCACGCTACCGTTTTTAGAGTAGGTGGTGTATGAAGTTACGCGGTAGTTACCGGCAGGCAACCATACGGTGGTGTCACACTGAGCGGTACCAATCTTCTTATACTGGTCGTCAGTATCCTGCAAGTCTTCCGGCTTTTCATATTCATCCGGTCCCAGGAACTCTTCCTGATATTTCACTTTCAGTTTCTTGAAAGTCTTGGATTCGCGAGTAAAGGTGTTGGTTACGGTTACATCTACCAGACGGATGGTGTTGAACAAATAAGCACCTGCCGCACGGCTCAGTCCGGTTTTTTCGAGTTTGAACTGAACCATACCGCGTTTTGCTGTTTCGATGGCAAGCGGTTTCACTTCCAGTCCGCCGCTCACTACGTTAAACGTATTGTCCTCAGTAGCCGATCCGGCAAGTATCTGCTGGTCGAGTTTATTATAGATATAATAACCGATGATGGTATAAGTACCGGTAGTAAGCTGAAGTTTGTCGCTTCGCAAGCCAAACTCTGCATTTTCCGCATTGTAAGAATGTAGCGGCAAGGTCTGTGAAACCTGTGTGCCGTTATATTCCAAAATCACTTTAATCTTCTTGGCATCGTAGAGCGAGTCCAACTGGTTGTTGACAGCGGCTCGGCTGGCTACTTCTGCCCCGAACGATGCATCTTTGTAGAGCTTGAACTGTACGTAGCCGTACTCGCTCTGCAAGGCGTTTTCATCATCGTCCGAACATCCCGGCATCACGATGCTCAGCAAACCGAGCAACAGTGGCAGGAGGAACAGGTTATGTAATTTCTTTATATTCATTGATTAATGAGTTTGTCTTTATTAATTGTTAGGCTTAATTACGAGAATTTTCTTTATTCCAGATTCTCCCATTTCTAAGTCACCAAACATTACTTGAATTTCTTCAGAAAATTCTTTGGTTATTTTGATGTTTACGGTTTTGGTATATACCTCATCGGCTTTGATATCCAAAACTGTATTGGGATCCCAAGAAGGACCGCAATTCCAGCTTGCTTCATATTCTCCTAAATCAGGGTCAATATTATAATCAAATCCTACTTTACCTACCATAGTATAAGCTGGAATATTTCCCATTCCTGTATCACCTTCATATTTGGTGATTTCAGGTTCATCTGTTTCACCAGAGTCATTGTATCCAATCACTTTAAATCCAGTTTCTTCTGTTTGTTCAATGACCTTTTGAGTAGCAAGCATTAGTAAGTATTTATCATACTCATATTTCAATTCATTATTCTCATCGAATATATTCATGAGAATGTCACCACCTTCCAATAACTCGTTGTATTTAGCAGTTGGGAAAGCCAATACATATGCGGTTTTTGATTCACTGTCAAGTGGATCAGCAGTAAGAATAACATTACAATTTTCTTTGATATCGTAATGCAACCATCCATTTTCCATAACTTCAGGAATTCTTATTGGATCCATTCCCGGATAACTATATTCTTGAATATTAATCATGACAATCTTGAAGTCATCATTTTTAGCTTTCAAAGTGAAAGACACATGCTTGTTGTAGCTTGTACCATTACCACCGGATACACCTGCACCGTTGGTGAAAGTCTTTCCATCTTCAGAAATCGTCCAAGACCATCTGTTGGCAGTAGGACCGTCAACAATATCCATATCTTTAGCTGACATACCACCGAACACTAACGGAATCTGCTTTTCACTCTTACCGTCTTCCGAAGCAAAAGTAAGCGTATATTTCTGTTCGGCAGTAACCGGGTATTTTTCCATATTACCATCTTGGATGATTTCCAATCCACCGGTAACTTCCTTGTTGATACCCCCTACCAATGCATCACCTTCCAGTTTTACCCAGTTCGGTTTGTTGGTAACAGCAAAACGGTAGTTCGCTTTCACTTTAAAGCGTTTGAAGTCGTTGTAACCCACTTCCAGTTCAGTAATAGGGTTGCCTTCTTCATCGAAAAGCTGCAAGTCGTAGCCCTGCGCTTCACGGCGAACTTCACCGATCACCACTTTTTCGCCACCCATAGTCAATTCCAGTTTTGCTACACTGGTTTCGTGAGCCGGCGCATCGTCCGTCATTTTCACGGTTACGGTTTGTTTACCCGGAGTACCCGACAAAACGAAACTTTCTACTTCATCTTTTACAAACACGCACCAGATAGCCGATGAAGACAAACTCCAGTTGGTGTTTGCTTCAAAAGAAAACTCCTGCGAACCACCGGCAGCCAAGTTGATTTCCTGCTTCTCAGGGAATATAGGGGCAGTGCCTACGTTGTCATCATCGTCATCACATGCTGTAAAACCACATGCCATTACGAGGCTCATCAGCACCAGCCAGTTTTTGAATAATAGTTTTTTCATATTGTTTGTTGTTTCTTATATACGTTTAAAAACCTTGATCTTTTAGTTCTTCTGCTTCCGCATCGCTGATCCATTCCAACAGGTGGGCGTATGTACTCACAGTACCGAAGAGCGATCCGTCTTTATTATATACGCTTAGCGTGACATACTGCATCACGAAGTTTTCGCAGCTGCTGTAATAGGAAGTATAGACCTTAGGCTGGCTCACCTGAAGTTTACCGTCGCCATAGATGGTTCCGAATGCCTCTCCGGTAGTGGTCAGTGTCTGTTCGTCCATTTCCACCTTCGGTTCCATAACATCCTTGCGGCTGAAGCGCAACTTCACATCGAATCCGTCGTAATACAGTTTTTTCAGAATTACTGTATTTTCCTCTTCCGGATCGAGTTCGGTTTCAATCAGACGCTTCTTGATGTTCTGGATGTATTCGGTAAAATACGTAGAAGTTACCACACAGTATCCGGTAAAGTTATTGATATCGAAGGGACAAGATTTCTGCATCACCACCTTGGCTTCATCGCCGTAGAGGTCCCATTTTTCTTCTTCCGGAATCACCAGACGCAAGGCAAAGCCCAGTGAGTCACCGATACCGATGTTATCGTACACCCCTTCCACATCGACCGATGCACTCATTTCACCCGCCTTGATGGTTACGGTGTTTGAGAGCAGGTTGTAATGTTTGCCCTCGATGGCATTACTTTCCTTGTCAATGATTTCCACACCGAAGGTACGGTCATAATCGGCTTTTTCGGTAGCCGATACCGGTACCTGGAACACCTCATTGCTCTCTTGTACGGGATAGTAATAAATCGTATCGGAAAACATCAGATAATTTTTGCCGGAATACATCGGCTTGTCCTGCTCGCAGCTGAACAGTGCGATAGCCGCTACTGCCACTGCCATACATTGCATTATTCGCTTTTTCATTATCAGTCTGTTTTTTATTTGTTACTCTCATTAGGTTCAATTTCCGATCCGGGTGCTTCCAGCTCATGCTGCGGGATAGGCCATACAAACAGCGGATCGTCTTTTTCCACTTTCAGGCGGTTGCCGGTATCGAGTGTCTGCTCCTGCGGCTTACGTTCGAAACCTTTGTGCCAGCGTTTCAAGTCTTGCAGACGGAAGCCCTCCATATAGAGTTCCTTTACACGTTCCTGCTCGATAACTTCCATTGCGTTCTGCTTGCTCATAGAAGTACCGCCACCGTAAGTCTCGTAACGGGCTGTACGCAGGGTAGTGATGTCGTTTCCGGCTTCGTTGAATTTCTCTTTCTGTACATAAGCTTCTGCACGGATGAGGTATTGTTCTGACAGACGGAATACCTTCGGCATAGATACATGGAATACATTGTACTGCTGGAATGATTCATTACCGAAGTACTTGATGAGCAGCGGCCATTGCAATGCGTGACTATAGCCGGTAAGCGTGGTCTTGAAGATAGCCGGAGCACGCAGGTCGGCATCAGCGTAGAGGTCGAACACCCAGTTGGCTGGTACATAGTCGGGCTTGAACGAAACGAAGTCATAGTTGCTGAACACGGTTCCCAAGGCACCTCCGTAAGAGTTGATGGTAAATCCAACTTTCCAGATGGCTTCGGTTGAGTTATCGCTGGTCCACATGTACTTGTAGTAGTTTACATCATTCGATACATACTGGTTTACGCTCGACAGAATGTAATACTTGCTGTCAATCACCTTTGAAGCATACTTGATGGCATCGTCCCAATTGCGCATGTACAAGGCTACACGTGCACGGAGTGCATGAACTGTATATTCGTTGAAGTAGGTCGTATTAAACAGGGCACCATGAGTAGCTGGATTATAATCCTCTTCCAACTTCAGCAGGTCGGCAGCCTTGTCCAAATCTTCGAGAACCAAGGCATACGAGTCTTTCAGTGAAGCACGCTTCATCGGTTCATCTCCCTTATAGTGCAGCGTCAAAACAACGCCCAACTCGTTGGCAGCTTCCTCATCACTTTCATACGACTTACAGAACAGCTTAATCAGTTCCGAGTAAGCCAGAGCACGGGCAAAGTAAGCTTCACCGCAGTACTGATCCAGCTTATCGAGCGCTTCGTCAGGATTTTCGGTGCTCAAAGCGTTATTGCGTACGCGCTCTACATTGTCAAGCAAAAAGTTTGCCTGATTGATTACATTGTAAAGTGCACCATATACTTTTTCTATTTCTGTATTGGTTGACTGGATGTCATTCCAGCGCCAAATGTCACCATATATATTGGTATTACCAATCACTCCATATACGAGGTCGGTCTGGATATCCGGCAGCAAGGTAAGGTAACCCGAATAGAGTGCCGGGCTCTTGAATGCCGAGTAGATACCAATCACCAGCTGATTTACATCCTCCGGAGTGTTGATTGCCTCCTCCATGCGCATGGCATCTTCGGGATACTTGTCCAGACAAGAAGCAAAAGAGCAGGTCAGGCAAATCGACAAGAGATATAGTTTTATATTTTTAATTTTCATTTTTGTTCTTGTTTAGAATGATAATTCTGCACCAAATGTGAACTGGCGTGTTGCCGGATACTGTGCTTGATATACATTAGATGCTACTTCAGGATCTAATCCGTTGAATCCGGTGATGGTCCATAAGTTCTGTCCCTGTATATACAGACGTGCCGAAGTAAAGAATTTGCTTTTCTTCAGTAACGACTGCGGCAAGGTATAAGCCAGACTCAGGTTTTTCAGACGCATGAATGAAGCATTTTCAAGGAAACGGTCGTCGAGCTGTGCCACTTCGCCATAGCGGGGAATATCGGTGATATCGCCCGGGTTTTTCCAGCGGTCGTACAGCAAACGTTTCGACTGGTTATACACCGTATAAAGTCCGTTGCTTTCTTCGAAGAAGCGGTCGTTATTCATCACGAATCGTTTCGCCATCCAGCTGAACTGAGCTGAAAGTTGGAAACCTTTCCAACTCAAGGTTGTACCGAAACCTCCCATCCACGGAGAGTCGAATGATTTTCCAGTCATAACCTTATCGCTTTCGCGGAACTCGTTGGTGATGTTTCCGTCTTTGTCATACCACAACGCGTCGCCGTTGGCAGGGTTTACGCCGGCATAGCGGTTCAGGAAGAATTCATGTACCGAATGACCTACCATAAACTTCACACCCGTAGTAGAGTTTACGTATTCTTCTACTCCGTTATAAAGTTCAGTCAGCTTGTTCATGTTATAAGAAACATTGGCACTGACGTTCCATACGAAATCTTTGGTACGGATGATGTCGCCGTCGGCAGTGATTTCTACACCACGGTTTACCATGGCACCCACGTTTTTCCAGCGATAGCCTTCACCGGTTACGGCGTATGATTCAGGCACACTCATCAGCATGTTAGTGGTTTTCTTATGGTAGAATTCCACATTCAGGTTGGCACGGTTCCAGAATCCGAGACGCACACCTACGTTGTTTGACCAAGTCTGTTCCCATCCCAGTTCTTCGTTTCCGCTCTGTGCCGGATAGATACCTGCTTCGTCGTTGTAATTCGGACCTCCCGCAACTAATGCCAAGTGGTCATAGTTTGGAATTTCTGAGTTACCCGAAGTACCGGTACTCAAAGCAACCTGTGCGTTGGTCAGCCAGTCAATGTCTTTCAGGAAGTTTTCCTGTTTGGCATTCCACATGAAGCCCAGTGACCAGAATGTACCCCAACGGTGGTCTTTACCGAAACGTGAAGAAGCATCGGTACGTACCGAGAAGTCGGCATAATACAAATCTTTATAGTTATATTCTCCACGGAGGAAGAAAGACAGATAAGCATAGCTGCTGAAGGTATCAGCCCAGCTTGATGCACGCGTACCCGATGATACATTGGTAAGGAAGTCGTTAGTCTGACCTTTCGAATATACATCGAAGCCTTCATAGCGGTAATCTACACCTTCCTGACCCAGCATGACATTAAACTGGTGGTCATCTTTGATATTGAAGCGGTAGCTGGCAGTCGTTGTTTCGGTCAGGCTCAGCATATCGGTGCTTCTGCGGGCAGCGGTACCCAGACCGTTGTTCACTGAAAGGCTTGGGAATGACTGCAAGAAAGCGGTGGTATGCGTATAGTCTACGCCGAACTGAGAACGGATTGTCAGGTTTTCAATCGGAGTGATTTCGGCATATACCGTAGAAAGCACTTTATATTTTTTATATTTTACCGGATTCTGCTCCATGTAAAGAATCGGGTTTTCACTGGTACCCGCCCAGCTTCCGTCTTTGATGGTAGCCAGCGAACCGTCTTCCTTGTAGGGATTCCAGTAAGGCAACATGAAGCGGCTGGCAGAAATCGGGGTTACGATGGTGTAGCTACCGTCGTCAGCCTGCTGGGTTTCTTCGTAGGCACTCATGGTGTTGGTGCCGATTTTCAGCCAGCTGCTGGCTTTCACCTCTGCATTGGCACGCAGGTTATAACGGCGGAACTCAGAGCTTTGGGCAATACCTTCCTGATCATAGAAACCACCCGATACGTAATAGTTCAAGCGGTCGGTAGCACGGTTCACCGAGATTTCATAGTTCTGAAGCGGTGCACGGTCGTTGAACACCATGTCGAGCCAGTTGATGTCGGTGCGTGAAAGCAAGTTGTAGTCTTGACCCGCATCGATGCCGATTTCTTTTTCGAAAGCAATACGTTCGGCAGTGTTCATCAAGTCCCAGTTGGTACGTGCTAACTGTGAGAAACCATACTGAGCACGCAAGGTTACTTTGGCTTTGTCCATTGACAAACCACGCTTGCTGGTAATCACGACCACCCCGTTGGCAGCACGTGCACCATAGATAGAGGTAGAAGATGCATCCTTAAGCACGGAGATGCTTTCAATGTCATTCGGACTCAGGGTGTTGAAGTCGGCACTTGAGATGGGCACCCCGTCTAAGATAAACAACGGAGCTGTACCCGAGTTGATGGAGTTTGTTCCACGAATCTGGAATACGGCAGCCTTACTGGGTTCACCGGAGTTAGAAATGACCGTCAAGCCGGCACTTTGACCCTGCAGGGCTTGATCAAAACTTGGGGCAGGCACATTTTCCATTTTTTCCGACTTAACTGTCGAAACCGAACCGGCAATGGTCCCCTTTTTACGAACTCCGTAGGCAACTACTACCACTTCATCCACCATCTGCGCATCCGATTTCATCGTGATGTCCAGCTTGTGGGTCTGTGGAGTCACTACGTGCTGTTGCGATTGCATACCGATGTATGAATACACCAGCGTAGCTTTAGCAACACCTTTGATCTCAATGGAGTAGCTTCCGTCGATGTCGGTAATAACTCCATTATTAGTACCCTCCTGCATGATCGTTACACCAATCAGCGGTTCGTTGCTTTCTCCGTCAAATACTTTACCTTTAACAGAAAAGTCTTGGGCGAACAGCGATTGGATTGCCATCACTGCAGTAACCATTCTATTTTCCGCTACGACAATTTTATCGGCTGTTTTTCAGCCGAT
>CAUBDX010000014.1 GCA_958434805.1 uncultured Phocaeicola sp. | reverse complement strand
ATAAGATAGGATGCGGTTCGGCATAGTCAAATTAGAAAAACAAGTTTTTCTTTTGCCTCTGCGCTCACCTTTCACTATCTTTGGATAAGATAGGATGCGGTTCGGCATAGTCAAATTAGAAAAACAAGTTTTTCTTTTGCCTCTGCGCTCACCTTTCACTATCTTTGGCAAAAAGAAGGGTTAAAGTATGAGAAACACATTGCTGAAATTAATTTTAGGGGGAATTGGGGCTTTTATGATGTGTCCGGTGAATGCACAAGTGGATGAGTTTTCCAGTTGGACAGGAGTAAAGGTGAGTTATGGAATTACGTCTCGGCTGAAGGCTTCAGGGCATTTGGAATTTCGTTCCAAAGATAACTTCAAGGAAGCCGACCGCCTGGGAATGACGTTGGGGCTCAACTACAAAATGAACTCCTGGCTGCGTATGGAAGGTAGTTACGAGTTTCATTACCGTAATGTATCCGGAAGACCTTGGAAAGCACGTCATCGCTATAAGGTGGGGGCAACGGGCAGTGTGGCATGGAATGAGGTAAAGTTTTCATTGCGTGAACTTTTTCAGGAAACCTTCTTCAGAGGCGAGGTTGAAAACCGCTTACGCTCGCGGTTGAAGGTCAGCTATGAGCCGGAGAAATGGTTGGTGAAGCCTTATTATTCTACGGAACTATATCAGCCGATAGGGGATGACGCGTTTTTCACTGCAGCCCGTATCCGTTACCGTCCGGGAGTAGTGATTGCTTTCTCCAAACAGTACGCATTGGATGTTTTTTATTGCCGTCAATATGAGCCGAAAGGTTCACGGAATATTGTAGGGCTGGAGTTTCAACTGTCGTTCTGAGTTGTCTGATTCTAAAGAAGTAGCTCGGCTATTGTCCGCTTACTTTTCGAGCCATAACGGAGTAATCATTTAATAAGCCTTTCTTTCCGGTCATCCGGAAAGAAAGGCTTGCTGTTTTTTTGAAGAGAGAAGGTTAGAATAAGCTCCAAGAAACCGTCAGTCCTGCCATTACGATTGCTACCATACTCATCAGTTTGATAAGAATGTTCAAGCTGGGACCGGAGGTATCTTTAAACGGGTCGCCCACGGTATCACCCACTACGGTAGCCCGGTGAACTTCGCTTCCTTTACCTCCGAAGTTTCCTTCTTCTACAAATTTCTTGGCATTATCCCATGCACCTCCGGCATTCGCCATGAAGATGGCAAGCACAAAGCCGGAAGACAATCCGCCGATAAGCAACCCGATGACTCCCGGAACACCAAATAATAATCCGGTCAGGATGGGAGCCACAATGGCAAGCAGCGACGGGAATACCATTTCCCGCTGAGCTCCTTGTGTAGAGATTTGTACGCAACGGGCATAATCGGGTTCAGCCTTTCCTTCCAGAATTCCTTTGATTTCACGGAACTGCCGGCGTACCTCTTCCACCATGTGAGCCGCGGCACGTCCCACCGCATTCATGGTCAGTCCGCAGAACAAGAACGCCATCATACTTCCGATAAACATACCCGAAAGCACTTTCGGATTCATCAGCGTGACATCATAAAACATCATGAAGTCGGTAAAGGTTGCCTCATGGATAGCTACGTTGATTCCGTTCGGCAGTTCCAGCATCGTATTACCCAATCGCTCCAGACCGATGCGGATTTCTTCAATATACGAAGCCAATAGCGCCAACCCCGTAAGCGCAGCAGAGCCGATGGCAAATCCTTTTCCGGTAGCAGCGGTGGTATTTCCTAAAGAGTCAAGCGCATCGGTCCGTTTCCGTACTTCTTCTCCCAGTCCGCTCATTTCCGCATTGCCTCCCGCATTGTCGGCAATCGGTCCGTAAGCATCCGTAGCCAAGGTAATTCCCAGTGTAGAAAGCATCCCGACCGCAGCAATACCGATGCCATAAAGTCCCATTCCGATGTTGGCAAAATCGAATCCCGAAGCCAGCCAGTAAGAGAGAATAATACCTGCCACTACGGCAAGAACCGGAATTGTGGTGGAAACCATTCCCAGTCCGATTCCCGAAATAATCACTGTGGCAGGTCCGGTTTTACCGCTTTCAGACAATTTCTGGGTAGGTTGATACGACTGGGAAGTATAATATTCAGTAGAACGTCCGATAACCACTCCTACCACCAGTCCCACAACCACAGCCAAGGCGATATTCACCCAGTTGGTAATGCCCAGCAGCCACAAGATGATAAAAGTAGCAAACACAATCAAGACCGAACTCAAGTTCGTTCCCAGCGACAGTGCCTTGAGCAACTCTTTCATTCCGGCATCTTCCTTGGTACGCACGGTAAAGATTCCGATAATAGACAGCACAATTCCCACGGCAGCAATCAGCATCGGAGCAATCACCGCCTTAAACTGCATTTCCGTATCTCCGGTCCCGATGAAGGCAGCAGCTCCCAAAGCCGCAGTAGCCAAGATAGAGCCACAGTAAGACTCATACAAGTCGGCACCCATACCCGCTACATCGCCCACATTATCGCCCACATTGTCGGCAATGGTTGCAGGGTTACGCGGGTCATCTTCCGGAATACCAGCCTCCACCTTTCCCACGAGGTCAGCTCCCACATCGGCAGCTTTCGTATAGATACCTCCGCCCACACGGGCAAACAAGGCTTGCGTAGAAGCTCCCATGCCGAAAGTAAGCATCGTAGTCGTAATCATGCAGAGCTTGGCGGTAGGATTGAGGGCATCGGCAGGAATACATCGATCTAACAGCAGATACCAGAAAGAAATATCAAAGAGTCCCAGTCCCACAACAACCAGTCCCATGACCGCTCCGCTTCGGAAAGCAACCCGTAACCCCTTGTTGAGTGAAGTACGTGCGGCATTGGCTGTACGTGCCGAAGCATACGTAGCCGTTTTCATTCCCAGATAACCGGAAAGTCCGGAAAAGAATCCGCCGGTAAGAAAAGCCACCGGTACCCAAGGATTCTGTAAGTTAAATCCGTAAGCCATGACAGAGAAAAGAATCACCAGTCCGATGAATACCCATGTCACAATCTTGTATTGCTGCTTCAGATACGACATTGCACCCCGGCGCACGTGTGAAGCGATTTTTTCCATTGAAGGCGTTCCTTCACTTTCCCTCATCATTTGTCGGTAGAAATACCATGCCAGTACAAGTGCCAGAATAGAGGCCACCGGTACCATCCAGAAAAGAGCTGTTCCCATAATAGTATTGATTAAAAGTACTTTTCCAAAGTTAAGAAAAGAATATAAGAAAAGGAAGGATTATGTGTTAAGAAAAACAAGCGCCTGCGTCTTCCTTTCCGGAATGCGCAGGCGCTTGCGATGACTACGGTATGGACCGCCTTACCGAATTAGGGGTTAGCTGTCTCTTCGGCTTGCTTTTCCAGCTCAAAGCCCACTTGCAGCCCATCGTATTCATTCAGTAAAGAAGTTGCAGCACCGATGGTGGAATTTGACGACTTGCTGCCTAACTTGCCGCCGATTACTTGCATCAGTGTCATCAGCTTGTCTGCCTTGAAGAGCAGACTCATCTTGTTTTTAGCCAGCCCCTGATGGATGGTTGCATTAAACTTGATGCCGAGACGCGTCTTCATGGTCAGCTCTTTGGTTTCGCTGTTATAGCTGTACGTACCTTTGGTAGTCCGTCCTTTGGCAGTAGAAGTATAGGTGCTGTCGGCATTGAATACATACACGCAGTCTTCTGTAAATCCCATTTTGTTCAGCACCTCGGTCATTTTGTCTTCAATCTTTTTGGCAGCCACTTCACCCCCGGCTTTTGAGAGCAAGTTATCGCTTTCAAACTTACAGTCCGGTTTGACATACTTCCAGGTTCCGGTCAGATTAAACTCTGTGAGACCTTCTTTATTGGCAACCGCATTGGCTACTCCTTTCAGAATTGATTTCCAGTCTTGCGCCTGAGCATTCGCTCCCGATACAGCCAGCAAGACCAACATACAAACTACTTTGATCAGATTTGATTTATTCATTTTTTAATAAGATTAATAGTTCCGGTTTCGCACATCTCCCGTTTCGTCACCTTTTACAGACAACAGTCTTGAAACGTACTTGCGAAACGCGAATGATTCATGTTTCAGCATGCAAAGGTATAAAAAATACTTCTGTTTTCCATCTTACTGCTTGCAGGCAGCCAGAAAGTGTTCCGCTTCAGCCAGCGTTTCAGGCTTTCCGATGTCCATCAGCTTCAAGTTGAAATCGGCATGTCCTCCCAGCACAGCCCGTTCGCAATTTTGTAAGTAAAAATCCATGATAGAAAACGTTCCGTTCCATTGCTCATCCATCAGTGGAAGCAGGGAAGGGGAGATGACATGAATCCCGCTGAAAGCATATTCATTCAGTTTGTCAGGCTGATAAATAAACCCTTCCGGTTTGGTTTGTCCGGTTTCTTTGTTAACCCATCCGCGCAGACGGTTATCGGCATCAACTAACAGATACCGCTTCGTCTGCCTCGGACTGACCAGCAGCGTGGCATCATTCCGGCTTTGCAGATGATACTGATACAGTTCCGTAAGGTCGGTATTCGAGAGAATATCTACGTTATGCACTAAAAACGGCTCGTTGCCTTTGAAGAACGCAGCAGCCTTTTTGATTCCTCCTCCCGTGTCGAGCAGTTTATCGCGTTCGTCGCTGATATGGATGGGTATGCCGAAATTCTGTTTGCTTTGCAGAAAGTCGATAATCTGTTCCCCAAAGTGATGGATATTAATCACCAGTTCGGTACATCCGGCTGCTTTCAGCTTCAAAATAACATGCTCCAGCATCGGACATCCGGCTACCGGAACCAGTGCCTTGGGCATATGGTCGGTCAGCGGTTTCAGCCGGGTTCCCAGTCCGGCAGCAAAAATCATGGCTTTCATAAGGCTTCAAAAATTTGTTCAACAGCTTGTTCACGATGAATCAGATGCACCTTGACTCCATACTTGCGGTGCAAATGTTCGGCAGTATGCTGGGCAGAATAGACAGAGCGGTGCTGGCCTCCCGTACATCCGAAGTAAACCGATAGATGAGTAAATCCGCGTTTCAGATACCGTTCCACATGTGCATCCACCAGCGCATCGGTATGCTCCAGAAAGTGGAAAATCTCTCCGTTGTCTTCCAAAAACCGGATAACCGGTTCATCCCTACCGGTGAGCTGCTTGTAGGGCTCATAGCGTCCGGGATTATGAACCGCCCGGCAGTCGAATACATATCCTCCACCGTTTCCGCTTTCATCTTCCGGAATCCCCTTCCGGTATGAGAAACTCATCACGGTAACTGTCAGTTTCTTTTCTTCAGCAGGAAGAGCCGGACGGGACATTTTCTGAATCACCCGGTGAAGCACTTCGCACAGATACGGATATGCTTTAAAATCATCTTTCAGCAGCTCACTCAAGTTGGCAAGAGCAAAGGGAACACTCTCTATGAAGTGCGGCTTTTTCTCAAAGAATCCGCGGAAGCCGTATGCTCCGAGCACTTGAAGCGTGCGGAACAAGACGAAGTGACGCAACGTGTGCATAAACTCGTCTTTCTCTATTTTCAGGTAAGGGCATAAAGCTTCCAGATACGCATCTATCAGCTCCTTCCGCAAGTGGTCAGGCAGATTCGCCTTGGCTTGCCATAAGAAAGAAGCCACATCATAATAACAAGGTCCCTTCCGTCCGCCTTGAAAGTCGATAAAGAAAGGCTTTCCTTCTTTTATCATCACGTTCCGGCTTTGGAAGTCACGGTACATGAAGCTGTCGGCTGGCACTTGAAGCAGGCGTGAAGCCATGCATTCAAAATCGTTTTCCAGCCGGTCTTCCCTGAACTCCACTCCCGTAGCTTTCAGAAAGCAGTATTTAAAATAATTCAAGTCCCATAAAATCGCCCTCCGGTCGAAGTTGCTTTGCGGATAACATACGCTGAAATCCATTCCTTCGGCTCCGGCAAACTGGATGTGCGGCAGCAAGCGGATGGTCTGGCGTAACAGCTCCACCTCTTCCGGACGAAAGCATCCGGTCTTTCTTCCGTTTTCAATCTGTTGAAAGAGAGACGTATTTCCCAAATCCTCTTGCAGATAAGCCAGTCCGTCGGCTGATACGGCATACACTTTCGGAACGGGAATCCCTTTCTGCTGGAAATGAGCAGCCATATAAGTAAAAGCCCGGTTTTCTTCCACGGAAGTGCCATAAACTCCTATCAGTGTCGGCTTTCCGTGCAGACGGAAATAGCTTCGGTTTGAGCCGGCACCCGGCAGGGCTTCGATAAGCTCAGGAGCATTTCCCGTAACAGACCGGTAAAGCGAGGTCAGTAAATCTGTATTCATCTTCAAGTTGTTTTTTCATCTTTATTGCAAAAATACGCAAATCTTTTGCAAAGTCGGGTTATCACCGTCTGTAAAATATGCTTATTTTTGCATCTGTTTCGGGTTGTTATGCCTTGTTGGGGGTAAACTCATAAACTCAAAAACTCACAAACTTAAAACATACAAACTTAAAAACCAATAAATAAAACGATGAAAACATTTTATTCTTTCATGCTGGCTGTATGTATGCTGGCAGGATGTACCTCCACACAGTCATCCGGCGATTCAGTCGCAGTGCCGTGTGATTCGCTTGCCGGTCGGGCAATACAGGTTGATTCCGTGTTATTCCGTTATGCTTACCGCATACGGGTGCAGGATGATGTGGCAGTGGTGTTCGATATGCACCATCCCGCTTATTATTGTCATGCGTTTACGTATCCGGATTTCAAGTACCTTTCTTCTTTTGCCCCTTTGGGCGAAGGACCGGAAGAAGTGATATCCGGTTCTGATGTCCGTTTCCTCGGTCCGAACCGGGTAGCCGTACTCGACTCGAACGGACGCAAGATAGCCGTGTATAACGGAGTGGGTAAGGACACCCAACCTACATTGCAGCGCATGGTTCGCATGGACGAATCGGTGCTGATGCCGCTCGATTTCATTCCGCTATCCGGAGGAAGCTTCCTTGTTCCCGACAATTCCGGTGAACATCGTTTCAGCATGATAGACTCCTGCGGAAAGGTGAAAGGCAGCAGTGCTGTTTATCCTCTTTCCGAGAAAGAACTGCTGGCTACGGCAGCTCCGGCTGTGTCACAGGCTTGGCGTTCGTTTCTGGCTGCGGCTCCGAAGCAAGACCGTCTGGTGGCAGTAACCCAGTTGGGCGATGTGATGGACTGTTACAACCTGCCCAATCCGGCAGAAGAAACTGTTCATTCGGTAGGACCCGATGGAGAACCGGTGTTCAGCGTAACTCCCGAGGGCTATGGCATTCCGAAAGGCTGCATGGGGTATTGGGATGTACAAGCCACCGACCGTTGCATTTATGCGCTGTACGATGGTACCACATTTAAGGAAATCATGCAGCAGCGTGGTGAAGCCAAGCAGGGAGCCAAGATGATGCGCGTATTCAGCTGGTCGGGTAAACTCCTTCACACCTACGTGTTCGACCGTCCGCTTGCCGGTGTGTTTGTCGATGAGGCTCGGAAGACCCTGTGGGCAACCGATGTCAATTCCGATGAGCAGTTGGTATCGTATGTGCTGAAATGAGCCGTTGTTTTTGTAATTCATCAAGGCGTTTTGCTTGAAACTTCAAGAGGTTTTGGCAAAACGCCTGGTCGTTTTATTAAGAAAACTTCCGAGTCGTAGTAAAGATTCGCCTTGGTCGTTACTATGATTCGCCTCGGTCGTTACTATGATTCGTCTTGGTCGTTAGCATGATTCTGCCGACTTGTATGCTTCTTCTCTCTCCCTCAAAAAAAGTTTTTCGCAAATTTGCCTGCACCCTACACGTTTTTGGGGTTAAATTATTTATAAACAGATGATTAAAGCGTGTAGGGTGCAGTGTAGGACGGTGTAGGACGCACCGTTTGCCTACACGCGTCCTACACGTTTTCTCCTTTTGAGGTGCATCGCGATGAGTTGTTTTTTGTATAAAAAATTACCCTTTTCCTCTTGACATCGCCTTTTTCATGTTGTAACTTTATAGACTTTTTTAAATTTAAAGAAAACACATGAAAGTAACCTTATTCAAGCAAGACTCCCGCACAGGAAGTGAGAGCCTGACAACCCTGACGGCAGAAGCCCTGATGGGACGTATTCAATCGCCGACGAAAGCCGACAGCAAGTATGTGAACGGACTGAGACGGATTATTCCTCTGCTGCGTGGACGTAAATCGCATTATGAATATATTGATCGCCTGCCGCGCGTATGCCCTTCTCTGGAGTGGCAACGGAAAGGAACGGACGGTAAGGAGGTACTCCGCTATAATGGCATTGTGTTGCTGGAAGTTAACCGGCTGACCGGACGCGGAGAAGCGGAACGGGTGAAAGCAAAGGCGAGGCTGTTTCCGCAGACCTTGGCAGCCTTCGTCGGATCAAGCGGAGAGAGCGTCAAGATTTGG
Source organism: uncultured Phocaeicola sp. (assembly GCA_958434805.1). The sequence continues at coordinate 55,521 of CAUBDX010000014.1, read as the reverse complement.
GTGGCTTTCACGTTGCCCGACGGCACGCTTCCCCAACAGAGAGACTGGTATGAAAAATTCCATGCCCATGCGTATCGGCTGGCAGTGAACTGCTATCAGCCTTTGCTTCCGTTCCCGATTACCCTGAAGGAAGCTTCTCCCGAAATCAGCTTCCGCCTGACGATGGACGAACAGGCTTATTACAATCCGGAGGTTGCCCCCTTCCGGATGGAGCAGCCTCTGACCTTTCCCGATGAAATGACATTCCGGGAGAAACGGCAGCAGGGAGATTCCCCGTTGGCACGTCTTGAACCCGATTCGGATACGCTGGTTTCGGTACACCGGTTATATGAAATGACACTTGCCCACACATTAGAGGGGATTACGGGCTGGAAACGCGGTAACGACTTGCAGCCTTTGTTGGTGAAACTGGCAGAGGCCTGCTTCCGGTCGGGCATTCCGGAGGAAGAAACGGTACGGCAAACGCTTGCCCACTATCCCGAAACGGACGAAGTGACCTTGCGCACCCTTGTACATACCTTATACCAAGAGTGTAAAGGGTTCGGTGAATCGCCAAGCTTGTCCGGCGACCAAGCCACCCTGTTGCGCATGAAGGAGTTTATGGAACGCCGTTATGAGTTCCGTTTCAATACACTGACAGGAGAAACGGAATACCGGAAGCGGGACTCCATCCACTTTTACTTCAAGCCAGCCGACCGGCGGGCGCGTAACAGCATGGCGATGGATGCCTTGGAAGAGGGAATTTGTGTGTGGGACCGAGATGTGGACCGCTACTTGGGATCCGATCGTATTCCGATATATAACCCGATAGAAGATTATCTTTGGAGTACCGGAAAATGGGACGGACACGACCGCATCCGGGAACTGGCAGACTGTGTCCCCTGTATGAACGGAGGATGCTGGCGCGAGCTGTTCTACCGATGGTTTCTGAGTATGGTGGCACACTGGAGAGGGATGGACCGGATACACGGAAACAGTACGGTTCCGGTATTAATCGGTGCGCAAGGCTATCGGAAGTCAACTTTTTGCCGGTTGATTCTGCCTCCCGAGCTGCGCTTTGCCTATACCGACAGCCTTGATTTCCGGAGCAAGCGCGATGCGGAAATGGCTTTGGGGCGTTTTCTGCTTATCAACTTGGACGAGTTCGACCAAATCAGCTCCAATCAGCAAGGTTTTCTGAAGCATCTGTTGCAGAAGCCTGTGCTCAACCTTCGCAAGCCTTATGCCACTTCGGTACAGGAAGTGAGACGCTATGCATCCTTTATTGCTACAAGTAATCATGCCGACCTGCTGAACGATCCTTCGGGAAGCCGGCGTTTTATCTGCATTGAAGTGACAGAGCCTATCCGCACTGAAATCACTTTCAATTACCGGCAACTTTATGCCCAAGCCATGCAGGCTCTCAATCAGGGAGAACGTTACTGGCTGGACGATGCCGACGAGGAACTGCTGAAACAGGAAAACCGTCAGTTTGAACAGACCACTCCGTTAGAGGCTGCCTTGTGCAGCATGACGCGCAGGGCACGAAATGAACGGGAAGGCGAGGAAGAGACTTTGATGGAAATAGCGGAACAGTTGAACAAGCGTTCACGCATCTTAAAGTTGAAACTGACCACCGGGAATATCTCGTATCTGGGCAGGCTGATGCGGAAATATGGTTTCACTAGCCGGCGCACGAACCGCGGTATGCTTTACCGGATTGTCTGGCTGTAAAAGGGAAAACTACTGCGGTGGAGCGATTGTAATCTGGCTCCGTTACGTGCTTATACGAAAGCATGGAATGTGAAAATTATTCCTATTTTTCTTACGGTAGTTTCCACTATCTTGGGATTTATTCCTTTTATGATAGGTGAGGAGAAAGAGGGTTTTTGGTTTCCGTTGGCAGCTGGTACAATTGGCGGACTGGTTATGTCGGTTATCGGTATATTTTTCTACTTGCCTGTCTTTTCACTGAAAAAAGAAAGAATAAGAAAAAATGTAAAAATAACAAAATAACACTCGTTTGGAGCTTACCTGAGTATAACTGTGGGTTATCTTTTATAAAAATATTATATGAAATAAATTTTGTTTTCAAAATGATAGAACTTATCTTTGTCATATAAGAAGATAACATCCTAAAAAAAGAAGATTATGGAAACAAAAGAAACAGCAGCTGTACGTATAGAAAGTGACTTGATTGGTTCTCGTGAAATTCCTGCAAGTGCCTTATATGGCGTGCAGACACTGAGAGGTATTGAAAACTTTCCTATCAGCAAGTTTCATCTCAATGAGTATCCGTTATTTATAAAAGGCTTGGCGCTTACCAAGATGGCAGCTGCCAAGGCGAACCGTGAACTGAACTTGCTGACTGAGGAACAGGCTCATGCCATTATTGAAGCTTGTCAGGAAATTATTGATGGTAAACATTACGAACAGTTTCCGGTTGATATGATTCAAGGTGGAGCGGGAACTACCACGAATATGAATGCCAATGAAGTGATTGCAAACCGTGCTCTTGAAATTATGGGTCATCAGCGTGGAGAATATCAGTATTGTTCACCTAATGACCATGTAAACTGTGCGCAGTCAACGAATGATGCGTATCCTACAGCGATTCATATCGGTCTTTACGAGTCGCATTTACGCTTGATTCCTCATTTGCAGGCATTGATAGATTCTTTCAACAAAAAAGGAGAGGCTTTTGCACATATTATCAAGATGGGGCGTACGCAGTTGGAAGATGCTGTTCCGATGACACTCGGACAGACTTTCCACGGCTTTGCTAGCATCTTGAAAAACGAAATTACTCACCTGAACGAAGCTGCCGAAGATTTCCTTACGGTCAATATGGGGGCTACTGCTATTGGTACTGGTATTTGTGCTGAGCCCGGATATGCCGAAAAATGTGTTTCCGCGTTAGCCGAGCTTACTCAGTTGCCTTATCGTCTTTCAGATGACTTGGTGGGGGCTACCTCTGATACGTCATGTATGGTGGGGTATGCCGCTGCATTGAAACGTGTGGCTGTGAAACTGAATAAAATATGCAACGATTTGCGTCTGTTGGCGAGTGGTCCTCGTTGTGGCTTGGGTGAATTTAATCTGCCTGCCATGCAGCCGGGTTCATCTATCATGCCAGGTAAGGTAAATCCGGTGATTCCTGAAGTGATGAATCAGATCTGTTATAAAGTGATAGGAAATGAACTTTGTGTAACGATGGCTGGTGAAGCTGCTCAGATGGAACTGAATGCTATGGAGCCAGTTATGGCACAGTGTTGTTTCGAGTCAATCGACCTGATGATTAACGGAATGGATACGTTGCGTACACGTTGTGTGGATGGTATTGTAGCTAATGAAGAACATTGTAAAGCGAATGTGCATAATAGTATTGGAGTCGTAACAGCCTTGAATCCGGTTATCGGTTATAAGAATTCTACCAAGATTGCCAAAGAGGCTCTTGAAACCGGACGCAGTGTGTATGAACTGGTATTGGAGCATGGCATCTTGAGCAAGGAAGATTTAGATACGATTCTTAGTCCGGAAAATATGATTCATCCGGTCAAGCTGGATATTCATCCCAAGAAGTAAAACGCTAACGGATGGGATTGAATTTATGCTGTGGTAAACTTGTTTCAAGGTTTTTAAGATTCTGTCTTTTTCCCGAATAACAAGTTGATAACGGAGGATATTTAGAAAATTGATAAAAAGCGAGAGCCTTTATTTCAATAAAGATTCTCGCTTTTATTTTTTTCGTTACTTTTTGGGGAAAGTTTTGCTGTCTTTGGGGTTTTGTTTTATGAAGCGAATTATATGCTCCATGTTGGTGAATTGCATAATCCGTCAGTGTGGACTGTCGTTTTTCTGCTTTGAAAAAGAAACAAAATTTTGTATTCAGCAGTTTTGTCCGCTGAAATAAACTTGTGGTTTTGGACGCGAGTCTGTGAAACTTGAATAAAATCAAAAAGAATTTATTCTTCACTGAGTTTTTTTACGATTTTTTCCAGTGTATCTAATGACCTTGCATCTACCTTTATGTCTAAGATGTTTCCTTGTTTATCTACAATTTTATAGGTAGGGAAACTGTGTACCTGTAGAAAAGATTCAATTTTTTGTTGCTGTGGTGCCGGTAAATTGTAGTGATGGACATATTCTCCGGTGACATTATATTGTTTGATCACGTTTTTCCACGTTTTGTCATTGCTCCGATTGGCCAAATACAGGTAGGCAATGGGATATTTGTTGAGTCGTTCATATTCTTCTTGCGAATGAGAAAGAGCCTCTTTGCAAGGAGCGCACCAAGTGCCCCATACGTCAATCAGTACGACTTTTCCTTTTAGAGGGGCAAGCAGTTTACGGAGAATATCTTCTCCTTCGTTAATGCCGGCCACTTCATCATTGCTGTGTAAACTGCTTTCGTATCTCAGCTCTTTTTTTTCGAGTGCCATATATTTTTCGTTTTCATGTTTTAAAGCTGCTTGGGCAGCTTCCATTTTGATATGCTCTTTTGCGAATGTTATCAGATGAGAATTCATCGGTTGGGCAGTGTATTCCAACCATTGAATGATTTCACTTGTGGCAAGTATGTCTTTCAGCGACTGCTCCATGCCTAACTCATTAGCTGTTTCCGTCATCATGTTTAGCCTGATAAGCGATGCATCCATATCTGCATTTATTTTCTTTTTTGAAGCATGTTCGTCCATGTAGTCTCGAAGCATATGACTGTAATCCCGAATCAGTGTATAGGGTTTTGGCATGGCATCTCGTAACTGTCCGACATAGTCAAGATAATGCTTTGGAATAAACCGATTTTTTACATAAAATCGGGCTTGCATCAACGAACTTGCCAGTCCGCAGTTGTAGTGTTGAATACTGTAAATCTTATACCGTGTGGATAGTAAAGGGTGGGCTTCTACCAGTCGGTTATGCTCTTTCAGATATTTCTCTTGATAAGATTTGTATCTTTCCAAAATCTCATCGGCTGTTATTTTACCCATTTCCTGTCTTTCGGGATGAAAATTGCTCCATGGAATAGGATAAGCCAGCAGTTCATTTTGAAGACGGGCATCTTTTCCCATGAACATTTTATGTCCCCCCTTCATGTCATACAAGAGAAAATAGGTTTTGCCAGCTTCCAATGTGGTACGCACAAAAGTTCTTCCCCAGTCATTGAACACTTCAACCGAATTGAGTGCTGGAATTTTCGCATGGAATCGTCCTAATGAGTCCAGCTTAGCTGTAACACCGACTTGCTGGTCTATCAGTATGTTGGTATAATTCACGGTGTATTCATCACTTTGTTTTTTCATATTTTCCGGCATTCCCCGCAGCCAGCCTATCAGGTGAATGGTGTCATTCATCTGATAGCCATTGTCTTTGAAGCCAGTTCGGGTATCGGGCATCGGATAATCGGGCAGAGTGATGCCATTGATTATCTCGTATTCAGCTTTTTGTCCGTCTATTATTATCTGGCGATGCGCTTTTTTACACTTTTCTACTTTTACCTTGATTTCTTTTCCTTCATTTTTGAGTAGAAATTCATATTGGTCATTATGCTGTTTTTTTTGCTTGTAGTTCCAGAAACGGCAGTCATAAATGGCAAATTCCTTGTAAAAGGCAATGTCCCATGTGCCGGTTTCCACATTTCTCCAGTTAGAAGGGAAAAGTTGCTTGGCTTGAGTTTCTATTGTTGTTATTCCTAGCAGCTTGAATGCGTCGGTTTCATGACCTTCTATAAAATCGAATTCACGGATATTTTTAGGAAGTGGTTCAAAATGAAAAACCAAGTCTGCATTCCCGTCTGGAGCTAAAAAGGTTTCTTTGCCTAATTCCAATCCATCACAACCTTTTACGGCATAACTTTTTCCCTCTGCATTTAGGTAGGTATCTTTCGAAAAGCGTATCCAAAGTTCAGGTCGTAAGGACACATGCATATATACTCGAGTTTCATGCTTGTCAAATTCTACACGGGTAATGTTTAACAAAGATGAGAAATATCCTTCAATCTGACTGTTTTCTTTTACGGCTGGCTGATGCCATATGGTCTGACTGTGGGCATGGCATAAGATGAGGCACATAAGAGCAAAACATAGAATTTTTTTCTTCATAGTTTAATATTTAGATGTTATTCTATAACGAATTGTATGGATGTTTTATTAAAAGTGAAATATTTTTTATGTGTAAAATTAATATTATTCCCGTGATATACAAAAATGGAGGAGTTAAAATATCTGTTTAACTCCTCCATTTGATTTATGTTTATGTATTATTCTCCTTTAGGGAAGATGATGCGGTAATTTCCGCTCAAGTGCATGAAAGCAAAGAGTCGGAGTAATCCGTCATAATACGCATCAAAGTAGCCATCAGCATAAGGTTCGTGACGGGCATTCCATAGACGTTTTACAAACTCCCGGCTCTTTTCATGTGTGCATACCAGGGATACTGCAGCTGAGGTAGCAACCAAACCGAGCGAGTGGCGTAATGCTGTGTAACCTCCGGCGGGTAATGTGTCGGATGGGAGTGTTCCGTCAACATTATATTGATCAACGAATGTATCGATTCCTTGCGCATAAAGGAAATTCTGGATTTTATTGCCGTATTCCTGTTGCCATTCCTTATCAGCACAAGCCCAAGAATAATCGAGAGCGATGTTCATGGGCACACGCCAAGAATCGAATCGGAAGGCATCTCCAATAATCCGTCTACTTTTCAGTAAGCTTCCATCATAGTTGTTGTAATCAGGGTTTAGTCCGGTTACGGGATGAATGCTTTTGTGTAAGTATGCCCGGCTCTTTTGTGCGCATTCACGCCAGAAGTCACTTCGTCCGTCATTTGCCCAGCGTGCCCATACTTCGTAGAATGCCGGAAGATGGTAAGAAGGGTCGGTAAATTCATAGCCGCCATGTCCTGGAACAAAGGTAATCAGCTTGTGTTCTAGATTGATGAGAGGCATGACCCCTTTCGTTCCGTCTTTAGTCATGGAGCAATCAAGGATATGTTGCGCTTCGGCAAGGTAATTGATTCCGCTGTCATTTCCCCAAAGATTGGAAGCAAATATGAGGGCAGTAACGTAATAAAGCTCTCCATCGGATGCCGGACCTTGCGCATTACGTGTTCCATCTGTCTTGCAGCTCCAGGCAAAGTATCCCTTCATGGGGCCGTCTGCATGTTGCATATAGGTCTTACACCATCTCCAGAGACGGTCGAAGATATCTTTCCGGTCGAACTGAACGGCAATCATCAGTCCGTATGACATACCCTCGGTGCGTACGTCGTTGTTTTTTATATCACTGATGTAGGCAGTAGAGTCATCAGGTTCAAAATAAACCTTGTTTTTCCCGTAAAATACATCGTTAAATACGGACTGCACTTTGGTATCAATGTCGGCTTGTGTATAGTCCATTTCGGCAAAGATATTACGGTAGGTGCGGGTTTCGAAAGCTCCTTTTTCCCAAGGTTCACCAAGTTTTCCGGTTTCGGAGCTGCCACATGCTGCCAAAGCTGAAAGTAGACATGTGCCAACTACTGATTTTATTATTTTCATGATTAGTGATAGGTAAGTTTATGAGTTCTTTAGTTTTTAAGCAATCCATATTAAAACTTAAGAAACTAAAGAACTCTGTAGTTAATTACATACGGGTAAGAGTCAGTTTCTGTAATTGTTTTCTGTCTGACGTACCTCCGTATAAGATTTCGTACTTGCCTTTCATCGGGCGCATGGTGTGAGTTGTGGTGTCAAACCATTCAAAACTTTCGGGAGTAAGCGTCAGTGTTATTTCTTGTTTTTCTCCTTTTTCCAGGTTGACACGTTTGAAGGCTCGTAGTGTATGCGATGGTCCTTCTATATCGCCCGGACGGCGGATATACACCTGTACTACTTCTTCTCCATCGTATTTTCCACTGTTGCTTACTGGGATAGTAAGAGTTACATTCTCTGTATTTTTAGGTGTAGAAGTACTTAATCTGGCTTTTCCATAGCTGAATGTGGTATAGCTAAGTCCGTGACCAAAGGGGAAGAGCGGAGCTTCCGCCATGTAGCGGTAGGTACGTCCTTTCATGGAATAGTCGAGGAAGTCAGGAAGCTGTTCGGTATTCTTGTAGAAAGTAACAGGCAGTTTTCCTGAAGGATTATAGTCGCCCAGTAATACATCGGCTACGGCTGTTCCTCCAGCTTGTCCCGGATACCATGCCTGAAGGATTGCTTCGCAGTTTTGGGTTTCCGGTGTGAGGGCTACTGCCGATCCCGAGTAGTTTACAAAGATAATCCGTTTACCGGCTGCTTTTAGCCGTGCGATGAGCTGACGCTGAATTTCCGGTAATTCGATGTGAGTGCGGTCGCCTCCTTTAAATCCAGGAATAGTAACGCGCATTTCTTCTCCTTCGAGCGAGGGAGATATACCTCCGGCAAAGATTACAATATCAGCATCTTTTACTCGTTCTACAGACTTGTCCAAGTTCACCGGAACGTCACGTCCCATGTCAAATTCCAAAGAGGCAGCACGGTCATTGCTGTCGAATACAAATTCAATATCCAGTTTATATGACTTTCCTTTTTCAGCATGCAGGGTATAAATCTTGTCGTTGTTTTTCATGAAGCGGCTCTTGGCTACTTCTTTTCCATTGACAGAAAGGCGTACAGCACCGTGCGACTGGAAGCAGAAGCCGATATCTTCCGTTTTTTCAGGAGTAAATACAGTCTCATAATGCGCTGAGAAATCTTGGATATTTACCCCTGAAGCAAATGTGGTTCCTCCGGTAGTGATGAAGCGGAAAGGCGTGCTGACCTGTGTAACGGCTGCAGGTTCACCCTTAAGTGAAGGGTTATTCCAGTAAGTTGCTTTGAATCCGGTCTTTCCATTAACTTTGCATTGGTGGAATACACTTTCCAAAGCAATATTGGAAGTGCGGTCACATCCCGGTTCGTAGATAAACTGTGCCTCAGGAATACGTGATTTCAGTGCTTCAAGCAAGGTGACAGTATGTGAAGGGTAGCCGTTATAATTTCCCCATTGCATCACAGAGTCATTCGCGTTAGGACCCATCAGTGCAATTTTTTGATTGTCCTTTAATGGTAAAATTCCATTTTTGTTTTGTAGGAGTACGATACTTTCGCGTGCTATCTTTAGCGCTTGGTCGCGATGTTTCTTGCTGTCAACCACACTATAAGGAATCTTTGTCCACGATACGAGTTCGGGGTCGTCCATTTCCCCCAGCTCGAAGCGGGCTTTCAGCAGACGCTTTACTGAGATGTCAATTTGTGATTCATCTATTAATCTGGCTTTGACAGCTTCGGGAAGTGTGGCATAGTCAGAGCCGCATTCCACGTCAGTTCCACTCAATACCGCACCGGCTGCAGCATGTTGTTGGGAAGGATGTGTTTCATGACGTCCTTTTACCCATAAGTCATTGATTGCCCAGCAGTCGGATACAACCATTTCTTTATAGCCCCATTCATTGCGTAATATTTGTACAAGCAGGCGGTTACTTCCGCAGCAGGCCTCTCCTTCAAAACGGTTATAGGCACACATTACTTCTTTGACGTTGGCTTTTTGAACAAGATCTTTGAATGCCGGGAGATAAGTTTCCCATAAGTCGCGCAGAGAGATGTTTTCGGCATTAAACTCATGGCGGTTCCATTCCGGACCCGAGTGAACGGCAAAATGTTTGGCACAAGCGTGCAGCTTGTCGTATTTACTGTCTTCCGGTCCCTGTAAACCACGTACTACAGCCATCCCCATTTGTCCGGTCAGGTAAGGGTCTTCTCCGTAGGTTTCCTGTCCTCTTCCCCAGCGCGGGTCTCTGAAAATATTTACATTAGGAGTCCAAAATGTTAATCCCTGATAACGTTTAAGTCCGCCTTTTTTACTGAATTCGGTGGTTTTTGCACGAGCTTCATCCGATACAGATGTGAAGACTTCATAAAGAAGTTCGTCGTCAAATGAGGCCGCCATACCAATGGCTTGCGGATATACAGTGGCAAGTCCGGCACGTCCTACTCCATGTAATGCTTCATTCCACCAGTCGTATTCTTTGATGCCGAGCCGGGGAATAGCCGGTGATGTGTTTTGCATTAATGCCGCTTTTTCTTCCAGTGTCAGTCGACCAAGTAAATCCTCAGCTCGCTGTTCCGGTGACAAGTTCGGGTTCTGATAAGGGAGTTGTTGTGCCGAAAGCGGCATAACGATTAATAGACAGCCCACCCCAATGAGCTTTTTCATTTTTTTATTCATGTCTTAAATAAGTATTTGATTTTAATGTTCACTACAAATTTAAGCAATCTATAAGCTTCAAAGGGGTGTTTTTTGTTACAGAATTTTTCAAGATTGTTACATGCTTAGTTTTTCAGCTAAAAATTGTCCGGTATAAGAAGCAGCACACTGGGCTACTTCCTCTGGAGTGCCGGTTATTACGAGATTTCCTCCCATCTCTCCTCCTTCGGGTCCGAGGTCGATAATATAGTCGGCACATTTAATTACATCCATATTATGTTCGATAATAATCAATGTATGTCCGCGTTCTATTAGCGAATTGAAGACTGCAAGCAGTTTCTTTATATCATGGAAATGCAAGCCGGTAGTCGGTTCATCGAACACAAAGATAGTGGGCTGAGCCTTTTCCATGCTTAAGAAGTAAGCCAGTTTGACACGTTGGTTTTCACCTCCAGACAGAGTAGATGATGACTGCCCTAATTTGAGATAGCCTAATCCGACGCTTTGTAGAGGTAATAGTTTTTTGACAATTTTTTTCTGATTGTGTTCTGTAAAGAACTCGATGGCCTGATTAACGGTCATTTCCAAAATGTCGAAAATATTTTTTCCTTCATATTTTACTTCCAGTGTATCATTTTTGAAGCGTTTACCATGACAAGATTCACACTCCAATACCAAGTCGGCCATGAATTGCATTTCTACGGTAACTGTTCCTTCTCCTTTACATTCTTCACAGCGGCCTCCTTCATTGTTGAATGAAAAATAACCGGCAGTATATCCCATCTGTTTGGCGAGCGGCTGTTCGGCAAATAGTTTGCGGATTTCGTCGTATGCCTTGACATAGGTTACCGGATTGCTGCGTGAGGATTTTCCAATCGGATTCTGGTCAACAAACTCAATGTTGCTGACTTGCTTTACATCACCTTCCAATGCAATGAATTCTCCAGGCCGGTCGGTTGCTTCGCTGTATTCGCGTTTTAATGCTTTATAGAAAATATCGCGGACTAACGTACTTTTTCCAGAACCGCTGACTCCGGTAACTACCGTCATTACGTTGAGGGGAAACCGCACATCAATTCCTTTCAGATTGTTTTCACGTGCTCCCTTTATTTCAATGTAATTATTCCACGACCGGTGAGTTTGAGGCAGGTCAATGGTTTCTTCTCCTAACAGATACTTTACGGTATAACTGTTGCTCCCTTTATGGAGATCGTTCATGTCTCCCTGATAAACGATTTCTCCACCCATACGTCCGGCGCCGGGTCCGATGTCAATGATATAATCGGCAGCCCGGATAATTTCCTCGTCGTGTTCTACTACAACAACGGTGTTTCCTAATTGCTGTAACTGGCGCAATACTTTGATAAGGCGGTCGGTATCCCGGCTATGCAGTCCGATGCTTGGTTCATCTAAAATATAGAGTGAGCCTACCAGGCTACTTCCCAAAGAAGTGGCGAGGTTGATTCGCTGACTTTCACCTCCGGAGAGCGTGTTACTCATTCGGTTCAGCGTTAAATATCCCAGGCCTACATTGTCAAGGAAACTCAGGCGGCTTTTAATTTCATTGAGCAGGCGGGTTGCTATGAGGGTATCGTGTTCGCTGAGTTCCAACGTGCGGAAAAAATCACGAAGTTTATAGACCGGCATTTCAACCAGCTCTAAAATGTTTTTTCCGCCCACTTTGATATAGTTCGCACTTTCCTTCAATCGGCTTCCATGACAAACCGGGCAGGTGGTTTTTCCGCGGTAGCGTGCCAGCATGACCCGATACTGGATTTTATACAGGTTTTCTTCCAGCATCTTGAAGAAAGAATCAATACAGACTTTATCACGAGGACCATGCCAGAGATAGTCTTTTTGCTCTTGTGTAAGTTCGTAATAAGGAGTGAAAATGGGAAAGTCGTGATTAGGTGCTTCGCGCAGGAATTCAGTGAGCCATTCGCCCATCTTCTCACCGCGCCAGCATAACACCGCACCGTCATAAACACTGAGTGCACGGTTAGGAATAACCAAATGTTCATCAATGCCTATTACATTGCCGAATCCTTCGCAAACCGGACAGGCTCCGATGGGGGAGTTGAAAGAAAACATCTGGTCATTCGGCTCTTCAAATTTGATACCGTCGGCTTCAAACTTAGTGCTGAATGCGTGAAGACGGCTTTCTCCATCGGACTGGTAAAAACGCAGCATGCAGGTTCCGTCGCCTTCATACATAGCGGTTTCTGCCGAGTCGGTCAGTCGGCTGATAGCGTCTTTACTGTCATCACAGCTCATACGGTCAACCAGCAGATAGACTTTGTCAGACTCATCGTATGTATAGTCTTCAATCCGAACCATTTCACCATCCACTTCCAGACGTGTAAAGCCTTGTTTGAAATCCATTTCAATCTGTTCGCTTACTGAGCGTCCTTCGCGTGGAATAATGGGAGTTAGTACGGTATAGCGGGTTCCTTTAGGATAAGAAAGCATACAGTTGACGATGTCTTCCGGGCTGTCTTTTTTTACGAGCTGTCCACTGATGGGCGAGTACGTCTTTCCAATCCGTGCAAATAACAATCTCAGATATTCATAAATTTCGGTTGAAGTGCCTACTGTAGACCGTGGGTTACGGCTGATTACTTTTTGCTCGATAGCAATGGCAGGAGGAATTCCTTTAATGAAGTCGCATTCCGGTTTGCTCATGCGGCCTAAAAATTGCCGTGCATAAGAAGACAGGCTTTCCACATAGCGCCGTTGACCTTCAGCATATAGTGTGTCGAAGGCCAACGATGATTTTCCGGAACCGGAAAGCCCCGTAACAACCACTAATTTGTTTCGTGGAATTTCTACATTTATGTTTTTAAGGTTGTTTACCTTTGCTCCTTTAATAGAGATTGATTTGCTTTCAGACATGCTTCTATATTTCTGTAAAATAGATTGATATACCTTATGGGTTTATCGGATTAGTGCGTATAAGTCGGGGGAGATAAACCGATGCGGATAAACTTCTAACTCTTCGCGTGTGGTAGCTCCGTGAAGAATGCCCACAAAATCAGTCTTCCCCGCTTGTGCTGTTTCGGCATCTACAGTGCTGTCACCTATGTATAAAGTATCCTCGTTGCGGCAGCCCAGTCGGTCGATGGCCAGCAATAATCCTTCAGGTGATGGCTTGGCTGTTGTTACATCTTCTCCTCCGATAATGATATCCATGAAGCCGGCAGGCAGATGTTGGCTTAACAGTTCTTGAATGCGGTAGCGGTATTTGGTTGAGATAATTCCTATTTTACACCCTTTCAGCTTTAGGGCGGTTAACACCTCTATCGTTTCCGGATAAAGCGTAGTGTTTACTGTCATGTGGACATCGGCTTCTTTTACGTATTCAGTCCGATAAGTTTCCAGAATGTCGGAATCAGTTATACCGGTCAGGATGGAAAAAGACTCTTGAAGTGTCTTACCGATGGTCCGCTTTATGGTTTCATCGGCAATGCCGGTATGACCGTGACGTTCAAGAACATGACGGAAGCATTTTACAATGCCTCGCGAAGAGTCGGCTAAGGTATAGTCGAAGTCAAACAAATAAGCTGCGTATGGTTTCATTCTCATCATAAAAAAAAGATGTTTACAAAAATACATTATTTTGTTTGAACTTGTGGAGCTTTTGGCTGATTTTTCCGTAAGATTACGTTTCAGATGTTTTTCTTCCGGGCCAGTTCCGCCCGAATCCGGCTGAGTGACTGTGGAGTGACAGAGAGATACGAAGCAATATATTTTAGAGGAACATAACGCAGCAGTTCCGGCTCTTTCTCAAGCAAGGCAAGATAACGCTCTTTTGCTTGTGAAGAGCCGCTGTGGATAAGCCATGTTTCCATATCCATGAGAAGGTGTTCGAACAGGCTTCTTCCCATCCGGGCATGGTTGGCCGATGAGTTCAGAAACTCTTCTGTCCGGCTTTTCGGGAGATGATATACTATGCTGTCATTCATGGCTTCTATGGTGATAAGCGATGGTCGTGAGGCTACATATCCCCATACAGAAAAAATGGCTTCTCCGGGTGAAGCAAACCAAAGTGAAACATCTACTCCGTTACGCAAGTAATGACCGCGCCATATTCCTTCGGATATGATGTAAAAGGAAGAGTTTCGTTCACCTTCGCGGACCAGACAACTTCCTTTCTTATATGCAACGGGCTCCATTAATGCCAGCAAATGCAATCCGTCATCAAGGGGAACATGATATTTTTCGCAAAAACGTCGGGCTACAGTTTCCATAAGAGTCATTGTTTATGTCTGCAAAGGTAATAATCATTGAGAAGCTTGCTTGCGTCCGCGGCAATAAATTGTGAGGATGAAGAGGAAAGTCAGAAATTCGGATACCGGTACAGCCAGCCAGATGCCCGGAACTCCGGCTATTTGAGGCATGAGCCAAAAACTGAGTAATATTAGGATGAAGCCTCGCAAAAGGGTAATAGACATGGCTGGACGGTCACGTTTGATGCTTTGAAAGTAACCGATGGATATGATGTTTATGCCGAAGCATATAAAGCCCGAGGCAAATAAGGGCAGTCCGTTGACTGCGATGTCATAGGCGGGATATTCTTGGCTGATAAACATGGAGACCACTTGTGGCGAAAACCATGCGGTTAACCCGAATACCACGGTTCCACATATAATGGCAGTGGCTAATGCTAATCGGAAAGCTTGGCGTACGCGCAGGTCGCTGCCTGCCCCGAAGTTATAACTCAGAATGGGCTGTGCAGACTGTGCAATGGCATTATATACCATGAAAATGATGGGAAAAAAATAGCAGGCAATACTGTATGCTGCTACACCATCTTCGCCTAGATAATGGATGAATACGTAGTTGCCGGTAAACATCATAGTGGCTATGGCTGCTTCACATAAAAAAGTAGAAGCTCCCAGCCGGCACATGTATCCGGTATTTCGGACAGTGAGCCGCAGACTTTTCATGCTTAACTTCACCCTGCAGAGATGAAGCAGCCGGTGAGACTGAAAGAGGTAAAACAGAATCATCAGTGCGCCGACAATGTAGCCTAAACTGGTGGCAAGGGCTGCCCCAAACATTCCCCATTCGAAGACAAAGATGAATAAATAGTCTAAGATGATGTTGATTAGTGCCGGAATGATGTTGCATACCATGGCATAATTGGGAGAGCCGTCAAGACGGACAAAAAACATGCCGGAACTGAGCAGGGCGCTGAAGGGAAGAAAAGGCATAAACCAATAGATATATTCTACTGCTAAGGGTAAAAGACGTTCTGAGCTTCCCAGACAAAGAGCTACTTTCTCTGTGTTGCACAAAACGAAAACCGCATATGCAGTCAAGAGCAGAGAGGAAACGATAACGGCTTGGGTGATATTGATTCGGGCTACTTTGATTTTCTTATGTGAAAGGTGGATTGAAGCGACTACCGATGCGCCGATGCCGAACATTAAGGCAACTCCGGTGTTGAGAAGGAAAAGGGGGGCGGTAATATTGACGGCAGCCAGTGCATCACTGCCTATTCCTTTGCCTACAAAAATTCCATCTGTTATAATAAATATGGCAGAGAATACCATTCCCAGTACGGTTGGGATCAGTAATTTCCGAAAAAGTTTCGGAATGTTCATGGTTCCAAAATCAATGCTATCTTTCATACGTTTAATTGTGAAGAATTAGTCTTTTTATGTGAATGTAAAAGTGCGGCAAAGGTAGTTGAATGTGGAAATAGAAAGATTAACATTTGGTAATTTCTTTCAAAGTCATCGGGAATTAAGCTGGAAATGTTTATTTTTGCATGATATATACAAATTAGAATTAAAATGCAAACAAGCGAAGATATATCGTATAAACTACCAGACTTATCTCGTTCGATGGGAGAGCATTTGGGAATTCGTTTTTTGGAGATGAAGGAAGGTTATGTAAGAGCAGTCATGCCGGTAAATGAGTTTACCTGTCAGCCTTTCGGAATTTTAAACGGGGGTGCATCGTTGGCTCTGGCTGAAATCGTGGCAGGTCACGGGTCTATGCCTTTATGCGCTTCGGGACAGATGCCTTGCGGCATTCAGATTAGTGCGAATCATGTGAGTATGGTACCTGTGGGAGAAGAAGTAGAAGCTGTTGGAACATTGATTCACAGGGGGCGTACTTCACATATTTGGAATGTGGATATTATAAGCCAGCAGGGAAAGCTGGTATCAACAGCACGTATTGTTAATCAAATTGTAAAAAAACGCTCATGAATATACCAGAACCCAAACTTTGTCAGTTAATTGACAGCTTGACCTTGAGTGCGGTAAGTTTTTCGCTTTACCGCCTTCCTTGGACCGATGAACCTATCTTGGTGTTGCAGGAAGATGGAGAGGTGGAAAGACTGGAAATCCTGAATGATTTAAACGGAAAACGGGGGTTTGTGTTGACTTCGTTCGGGCAGACTCATCCCGGTGTACTTATTCGTCCGGATAAAGTGGCAAGAGATTGGGAGCAGATATCTGAAGTACTGGCTTCAATTTCCGGATACGCAGAGGTGATGAAGGCTGAAAGGGAAGAAAATCTTTCTGGTGGGGCAGATGAAATGGACAGTTGCAAGCAACGATATACAGAAGCGTTCCATCGCTTTATTGCTCCGCTGCAGCAGGGGAAATTTAAGAAGTTAGTGTTGTCGCGCAGCGAAGAGCAGGTATTGCCTGAAAGTTTTTCTTTGCTGACCGCCTTTGTCGATGCCTGTAACAGTTATCCGCGAATGATGATTTCGCTTACGCATACTCCGGTAACGGGAACGTGGCTTGGCAGTACACCCGAAATTATTCTGAGCGGTCAGGATAATCAGTGGCATACGGTTTCGCTGGCAGGAACCATGCCGATGAACGGAGAAGTGATGCCGGAAGACTGGAGTGTGAAAAATAAAGAGGAGCAGGCTTTTGTGAGTGAGTATATACGTAAGACGGTTAAAAAGTTTGGCTCCAAACTTACTGAGAACGGTCCTTATACAGCCCGTGCCGGTCAGTTGGTGCATTTAAAAACCGATTTTCACTTCTGCTTGAAGAATACTGATCGCTTGGGAGATATATTGAGCGAATTACATCCTACGCCAGCCGTATGTGGCTTACCTAAGAAGGAAACATACGATTTTATTCTTGCCAATGAAGGGTATGATCGCGGTTATTATGCTGGTATTATAGGATGGATAGACCCTCAGGAACATACCACCTTGTATGTCAATTTACGCTGTATGCATGTAAGTGGCAGAACTGCTAAGCTCTATGCCGGAGGAGGTATTTTGGCTTCATCAACGCTGGAAACGGAGTGGGATGAAACGTTGCATAAGATGGATACAATGAAAAGAATTATTGCGCTATGATGAATAGTATGTACACAGATAAAAAAAGCATCCTGCAGCTGGCTGCTTTGTTAAAGGCACATGGTGTCAGAAAAATAGTGCTTTGTCCGGGTAGCCGGAATATTCCGCTGGTACAGACCTTGGTGAATATACCGGAATTTACTTGTTATCCGGTAACCGATGAACGGAGTGCTGGATTTTTTGCTTTGGGACTGGCACTCCATGGAGGTACACCGGCAGCCGTTTGCTGTACGTCGGGTACTGCATTGCTGAATATTCACCCTGCGGTAGCTGAGGCCTTTTATCAGCAGGTTCCGTTGGTGGTTATTTCGGCTGACCGTCCGGCTGCATGGATTGGGCAGATGGATGGACAGACGTTGCCTCAACCGGGGGTATTTGGAAGTCTGGTGAAAAAGTCAATCAATTTGCCAGAGGTGGAGACAGAAGAAGATGAATGGTATTGCAACCGGCTTATTAATGAAGCTTTACTTGAATTGAATCATCATGGTAAAGGACCTGTACATATTAATGTACCTGTCAGTGAGCCGTTTTTTAAACTTCCGGTAGCCGAACTTCCGGAGGTACGTGTAATAACCCGTTATCAGGGGCTGAATGTATACGATCAAGACTATCAGCCACTGATTAACCGTTTGAATCGTTATCAGCGGCGTATGGTGGTGGTAGGACAAATGAATCTAATCTATTTGTTTGACAAACGATATACAAAGATGCTCTATAAGCATTTCACTTGGCTTACGGAGAATATCAGTAATCAGACCGTGCCGGGTATGCCGATACGGAATATCGAGCCGCTCTTATGCTCCATGGATTTTGAGCAACAGCAAAAAATGGCTCCTGAATTACTGATTACGTATGGAGGACATATCATTTCGAAACGCTTGAAGAAGTTTCTGCGCCGTCATCCTCCGGTAGAACATTGGCATGTTTCATCCGATGGTGAGGTGGTTGATTTATTTGGTTCGCTGACCACAGTCATAGAGATGGATCCTTTTGAATTCTTGGAAAAGATTGCTCCGATGATGGATACCCGTACTCCCGATTATCCCCGGCAGTGGGAGGCACTTTCAAAATCTATTCCTCAGGCTGCATTCCCTTATTCAGAAATGAGTGCAATAGGCGAAGTAATCCGTCGTCTTCCTGCTCCCTGTTCTCTTCACTTAGCCAACAGTTCGGTGGTACGTTATGCGCAGTTCTTCAATTTGCCGGAAAATGTTGAAGTCCTTTCAAACCGTGGAACGAACGGAATAGAAGGTTCACTCTCTACAGCTGTAGGCTATGCAGCTGCTTCTGAGAAGTTGAATTTTATTTTTATAGGGGATTTGAGTTTCTTCTATGATATGAATGCCCTTTGGAATGTAAACTATGGGGCTAACTTGCGTATTCTTGTATTAAATAATGGAGGAGGGGAAATATTTCATGCGTTGCCTGGTTTAGAGTTACATGCTCATGCCGTTCCTTTTGTTACCGCAAACCATCAGGCATCGGCAAAGGCATGGGCAGAAGACAGAGGATTTGAATACTTGTCGGCTCATACAGAAGGAGAATTGCTTACGGTTTCGGAACGTTTTACGGAACCTTCAGTGACTACACGTCCCATGCTGCTTGAAGTGTTTACAGATAAAGAACATGATGTGGAATATCTGAAAGCTTACTATCGTAACTTGAAGTGAGTGAATGCTTAAGCGAGTTGGACATTTCGGGCTGGTTCCCTTTTTATTATGAAATAGCATGAAGAAGCTGCTTAAAAGGGGGAGAAGCCACAGGTCAATAGCTCAATAACTCAAAACTTATAAACTTATAAACTCAAAACATATGTCACAAAGAGAATGGAAAACCATAAAAGAATACCAAGATATTCTATTCGAGTTTTATAATGGAATTGCCAAGATTACGATTAACCGCCCGCGTTATCGCAATGCCTTTACACCAACTACGACCACTGAGATAAGCGATGCATTATACTACTGTCGCGAATGTCAGGACATCAATGTAGTGGTACTGACCGGCGCTGGAGATAAAGCTTTTTGCTCAGGAGGCGATATGCATGTAAAAGGACATGGCGGCTATGTCGGGACCGACGGTGTTCCCCGTTTAAATGTATTGGATGTACAGAAGCAAATTCGCTCCATTCCTAAACCGGTTATTGCTATGGTCAACGGATATGCCATCGGAGGCGGACATGTGCTTCATGTGGTATGTGATCTGACCATTGCTTCCGAGAATGCGATATTCGGACAAACAGGTCCCCGGGTGGGAAGTTTTGATGCCGGATTCGGTTCTTCTTATCTGGCACGTATTGTCGGACAGAAGAAAGCACGTGAAATATGGTTCCTGTGCCGTCAGTATTCTGCGAAAGAAGCGTTGGAAATGGGATTGGTGAATAAGGTCGTTCCGTTTGAACAACTGGAAGATGAAGTGGTGGAATGGGCAGAAACCATGATGCAGCATAGTCCGCTTGCGCTGCGTATGATTAAAGCCGGGCTGAATGCCGAGCTCGATGGGCAGGCTGGAATACAGGAGCTGGCTGGCGATGCTACCATGCTATATTATATGACAGAAGAAGCTCAAGAAGGTGGAAAAGCTTTTTTGGAGAAACGTAAACCCGATTGGAGTAAATATCCCAAGTTTCCTTAATTTGTTTGTCTATGTATCGCATTGATATTATCCCCCGTACGCTTCACTTTAAACAGCCGGCAGGTACCTCGCGCGGGGTTTATCATACGCGCCGGGTGTGGTATCTTCGCGTAACCGATGTGCAGACTGGGTGTTACGGCATAGGCGAGTGTGCGCCTTTGCCCGATTTGAGCTGTGATGCTGTCTCCGGTTATGGGGAGATTCTTTCCGGGATTTGCCGGAGGTTTGAGAAGAGTGGGGTGCTCGATTATGATGTGCTCCGCTCTTATCCTTCCATGCTTTTCGGCTTGGAGACTGCTTTATTGCACTTGAAGTCTGGAAGCTTACAGTTTTATTCTACTCCTTTTTCGGAGGGAAGGGAAGGTATTCCCATTAACGGACTGATATGGATGGGGAAATTTGATGAAATGTATCGTCGCATTGAAGAGAAGATGCGGCTTGGTTTCCGTTGTATCAAACTGAAAATCGGAGCCATTGAGTTTGATAAAGAAATCGAACTGCTGGCGCATATTCGGGAGCGCTTTTCGTCAGAGGAAATCGAACTGCGTGTAGATGCGAACGGAGCCTTTGCTCCAGAAGAGGCTTTGGATAAATTAAGGGCTCTGAGTGCCTTTGATTTGCATTCCATCGAACAGCCGGTTCGGGCTGGACAGTGGAACGTGATGGCACAGCTTTGCACTCAGTCTCCTGTTCCTGTTGCTTTGGATGAGGAATTGATAGGGGTGAATAGCAGAGAGCAGAAAATGGAATTGTTAGACACAATTCGCCCTCAATATATTATCTTGAAACCGTCGCTGCATGGGGGATTGTATGGAGCTTCGGAGTGGATAGATTTAGCTGCCGAGCGCGGATTCGGCTCGTGGGTAACTTCTGCATTAGAGTCGAATGTGGGCTTGAATGCCATCGCTCAGTGGTGTGCTACGCTTCATCCGGTGTTGCCTCAAGGATTGGGAACCGGAATGTTGTTTACTGATAATGTAGATTATCCGCTTCATATAAAAGGAGACTGTCTGTGGTTCTCTCCGGAGGCTTCTGAACCCGACTGGCATGATTTTTTAGGTAGTTAAGATGGAACGGTTTGTTACAGTTATTCAAAAGCAGACGATATCAATTAGTGGAAAAATCTATACTGCGTCTGATTGTAGTGGTCGGTTGTTGAAAGACTTTGGTGAACAGTATGGAGCCGATAGTTTTCAGGTATCGCTTGCTGAATTTTTAGCGGAATGGTTTGACGGAAATGAAACTCTGCGTGTACATACATCCGGTTCTACGGGAAAGCCTAAAGAACTATGGGTGGAAAAGAAGCGGATGATGAATTCAGCCATGCTTACGGTTGCATTCTTGAATTTGCAGTGCGGAGATACGGCATTGCTTTGCATGCCTTTGAAATATATTGCCGGAAAGATGGTGGTGGTACGTGCATTGGTGGCTGGATTAGATTTGCAGCTCGTTCCTCCTTGCGGTCATCCTATGGAAAGGATGGAAAAAACTCCTTGCTTTGCAGCCATGATTCCCATGCAGGTGTTTAATTCCTTGCAGGTGCCGTCAGAGGCAGAGAAACTCAGACAGGTGCGTCATCTGATTATTGGTGGGGGAGCTGTTGACCAACAGTTGGAAGGAAAATTGAAGGCATTTCCTTACGAAGTATGGAGTACGTATGGCATGACGGAAACCTTGTCGCACGTGGCTCTGCGGAGGCTTAGTGGGGAGCAAGCTTCCGAATGGTACATTCCTTTTCCGAAGGTATCCTTGTCGCAAACCGAGGAAGGTACACTGGTAATTGAAGCCCCTTCAGTGTCGTCACAGAAGTTGGTAACGAATGATATAGTGGCGTTTGATGGAAGGGGATATTTTAAGGTAGTGGGTCGTAAAGATAATACAATAAATACCGGAGGAGTAAAAGTACAGATAGAGCAAGTAGAGGATGCCTTACGTGCGCACATGCCGTTTCCGTTCATGATTACTTCTCTTCCAGACGTGAAGTTTGGTGAGTGTATTGTGCTGCTGGCTGAGGCTGGGGAAGAGGTTGGAAGAACAATAGAAAAGGCTATTGAGTTGCTTCCTGTTTATTGGCGACCTAAGCGGATTTTTTTTGTCAACTTTCTGCCTCTTACGGAAACAGGAAAGCCTGATCGGGCTACTGCCAAACGTATGGCTGCCGGTTTAAAACGGTGAAAAGCATATGCTTTCCCGAAATCGTGGAGATGTTCGATGCACTGGGCGATGCATGTCGGTTGGAGGTTGCCCGCGAAGGAGCCAAGAAGCGTCTTATCTGGAAAGGACGTAAGTTTCATGCCCTACCAGCCGGATTACTGCCGGCCGTTACAACACCTCTCTTCCGTTTCACGGACAAGCTGCGGATTCTGGGTGAGCCTTGGCGCAAGAAAGGAACCAACCCAAATGAAACCGTGGCCCAACTCACAGCCCGCCGTTTGGGAAAATCGTTTGTCGACTATGCTGTCGACCCTTTCCTGTCGGGTGTCTATGCCGGTGACCCCAACCGGTTGGTAACCCGCTATGCCTTGCCCAAGCTCTATAACCTGGAGCAGAACTACGGCAGCTTTATCCGAGGTACGATTGCCAAGGCCAAAGAGCCGAAACCGGAACGCGACAAGAAGGCTACCAAGCAGGTCTTCTTGGCAGCCGGCGGATTGAATTCGCTGGTAGATGCCTTGCAAAACTACATCGGCACCGAACGCATTCTCACCGGTGTAAGCGATACGCAAGTGATACCCGATGCAGCCGGTGGCTGGCAGGTAACCTTTAAGCATCAAGGCAAGCAGCAGACAGTAACCACCCGCCAGATAGTAACCACCATAGGCAGTTACAGCTTGCCGGAGCTGCTGCCGTTTGTAGACAAGGATGCGATGAAACAGATAAACAACCTCTATTATGCTCCCATCGTACAGGCAGCCGTCTGTCTGCCCGACGAAGTCTTACCCGATTTTCAGGTATTCGGCGGACTCATTCCGTCGCGTGAGCATAAAGACATACTGGGCATCCTCAACCCCTCTGCCTGTTTCGCACGACGTACAGCCGGACGCGGAAATACTTTGGCCATCTTCATGGGCGGTGTGCGTCATCCCGAGTACATCACCATGACCGACGAGCAGTTACGGGAAATCGTGTTGCGCAACCTCCGCACCATGTTGGGCATAAACACCCAGCCTACCGTTATCCGCTTTTTTCGTCACACCAGAGCCATTCCGCAGTACGAAGTCACCAGCGGTGAACGCTTTGCAGCCATAGCAGCGGTGGAAGAACAGTACAAGGGACTTTACATCAAAGGAAACCTGTGTGGCGGTATCGGTATGGGCGACCGCATTCACCAGGCTTATCAGACGGCTGAAAGCATCCGGAAGTGCATAAATAATTAGTTTTATCTGCTCCGATTTTATGGATGGGGCTGGCAAATGTTTGTAAACAGACAGACATTTGCCAGCCCCAAATGTTTTTTCAGGCTTTGCAATAAGCGATTAACTCAATACAAATATTGGCAGGAGCATTTTCGCCTACACAAAGTCCCCAGTTAAAAGTCACGCCTGTCAGTTGTTGCAATTTCTCAGAAATCAGGTTCATACAATCTGCAGTAGGTCCCTTTTTAAATATGAAATTCAATATCAAGTCACTATAAATATTTATGTTCTCCATATTAAGATTTTCAAAGACTTCTGTTATTGAATCTCCGTAGAAAGTTGAAATGCAGATCTTGCTGGTCTTGCAAGCATCCTCAAAATCATGCTCTACCAAAGGTATATACGGTTTCAAGCCTTTTCTGGTACATCCCTGGCAATGCATATTCTTAATTTTGAGAAAAAGAGCATGTTTTTCTTCATTCTTCAGAGGACAAAGACTTAAATCAGGCTGATATTCCTTGATACTAAGTATTATATTATCAAATTCGTTCATCGTTGCATCGTTTAAAGTGATAGCCTACTTTAAGACTGGAGGCTATGCTTATATTTCAGAGCCAGATGCCACATATTCGGATGGAATTTTCCATGTGGATTTTTTTAGACTATCTCGTTGTTCAGTTCTTTTAAGAGCAATCGTGCTGTCTGCTGTTCGGCAATAGTCATTCTTGAGGATTTTGCTATAATCTCCAGAGCTTCTGCTGCCATTCCATTTTTTATAATACTGCGAGTAGAAGACAAGCGTGTCTGCATCGTTTTTTTATATTGAGGATATTCCTTTTCTATTTCATCTGCAGTTATTTCAAGATTCTTTTTAACCAGCGGATACAAATTGAGAAATGCCGCTTTGCCAACAGAATTTAAAATGTTTTTCAGGTTAAATCCTTCATTCTCAACGTATTTCTTCATAAATTTACTTTGAACTTTATAGGTGGCAGACCGAGTGGTTTTCTGCATAATCTTTTTTTTCTTTGATATTTCTATATTAGATTTTGACCAATAGATTTCTCCAATAGGAGTCACTGTCGTTTTCTGTGCTGTAATTTGCATTACTTCACTCAGTTCTGAATACTCCTTTGGAAATTCTGATTTAATATAGTTTTGTACTATATTGATAAGCTCTTGCTCTTCTCCCAATCTTTTTCCGTCATATGCTATGAATTTGTTTTGGGGAATAATGAAAGAATTCAGTGGATGTATCAAGCGAAGAAAATGCGCTACAAGTATTGAAAGTTCGTTCTCATTCGGTAGTCTGTCAATGTATCTGATATGTTTTTCGTTAGCCATCCATTCAGCTCTGTTTGTATTTACGAATACACGACTTAAACGTTGTTTTCCAATGAAATCATAACCTACAGGAACGATATGTGCAAGATACCATCCTGATGTATTCAAGTTGATTTTATTACTGCTATCGCAGATATAATATGCCAAATCTCGTTCTTCAGAAGTAGAACCAAATGAGCAAAGTACGTTTTTCTGGTTTAGATGTTCAAGTAAATCGAAAGTAGTGTAAGTCTTATCAGATAGCTTCATTGCTACAAAAGGCATGGCAAATGTATTATCACAGAAAAATGTTTTTAATCCGTTTTTATACACAGATAAAAAACCTCTGCGTAACATATCATATTTATCCTTTTTAGCACTTCCATAGAGACGAATTGGAAACACTGCGTCAGTACGTTTCACATATTCCATTAGTGAATTGTGAATAGATTTTATTGACTCCTTGTTTGCAAACTGCCACTTAATCATCTTGTTAAAGAAATCCTCTGCATTTTTCGCATGGCCATTTTCAAAGGGAGTTATTGTATAATGCTCCTTGATATACAGAATCATATCATTTATTTTGGAGCTATATTCTATGTTTTTATTCTTCATAATATTATTCTTTTTTGAAATTGTTCAAGAAATTAAAATAATGACGGATATTCGACATACTGGTTTGTATGGTCTTTTTTATGGAAGTCACTTTAATATTGTTTTTGGATTCCGAATCGATCAGTTTCAGAAAATCCTCCCGTTGCTGATTCGTTTTCAGCGTAGCAGCTGCCAGATAAGGATTCGGATATTTACCGTATATTGAAGTATATTTATACCACACGATAACACGCTGCAGGCTGGATATAACTTTAGGGATATTATCGTACTGCATATTTATAGATTCCAACCATCCTTTAAACTCCTCTTCATGCGGAATTTTCAAATTTACAGTGGTGTAGACTGCTGCATATTCAGTCATACTGGCCAGGAACTCCATATAATAGTTTATGGCATTTATTTCCTGTTTGGTAAAAGCCTTCTTATCAGACTCAAGCATTTCCTGCATCGGAGTTACATATGCAATGTTAAACATATCCAGTGCAAAATCTGCAAGGCTGTCGCCATGCTTAAACAAATGGTGGAAAGCACTGTAAACATCTACGTATGTTTCATTGTATATTCGCTCATAAGCCGACATGTAGCTATTTACTATCTGTTGCAAATACCGCTTGTCGGTAATTCCGTGAGACGCTTGAAGCCAATTACAAAACCTTGTTTCCATATAAGGAGCTACAATTGCAAAGTCCATTTCCTGGTCATCACTTTGCTCCAACAGAGTCCATATTGATTGTTTCGCTTCCATAATCGTTTGTTTTTCTGCAAAAGTAATGAACCTCCAGCAATAATCGTTGTTGGAGAGCCTGAGAATTTTCGGGAAAATGCGAATGGCAATCATATATACGTGAGTTCGGGATAAGAAAGTATCTTTAAAAGTTGGTAATCACCGAATTATTTTGTATATTTAAGTCTGACAAACAATTAATAACAAATTAACAACAATGATTACCAAGAACAAAGCTACGGAAATTTTCTGTATTATTG
Organism: uncultured Phocaeicola sp.; assembly: GCA_958434805.1. Next base: position 29,092 of record CAUBDX010000014.1, on the reverse strand, counting down.
ATGAGTTTGATAAGAATTTTGAGTCTGAATTGAAGAAAAATCTTCTTCCGGTCACTGATGGAAAGCAACATCGTAATCGAAAAGATTCGCTATCGGATAGTGAAATAATGACTATTCTTCTCCTTTTCCATTTCGGGACTTATCGTAATTTCAAGCACTATTACATCTATTATATTCGTGAACACATGAAACGTGATTTCCCTAATGCGGTATCATATAACAGATTTATAGAACTGGAACAACGCGTATTTTTTAAGCTAGTTTTCTTCCTCAAACTTTTTGCGTTCGGAAGATGTACGGGTATAAGTTTTGCTGATAGCACCATGATACCGGTATGTCACAACCTAAGACGTTATGCCAACAAAGTTTTTAAAGGAGTGGCAACCGATGGCAAAGGAACGATGGGATGGTGTCACGGATTCAAGCTTCATCTGTTGTGTAATGACAGAGGAGAAATCATAACATTTTATCTTACAGGAGCGAATGTTGACGATAGGAATCCGAAAGTATGGAAAGTACTGGCCAAAGACTTGTATGGAAAGGTCTTTGCAGACAGAGGCTACATCTCTCCCAAACTGTTTGATTCCTTATTTGACGACGGCATTCAGCTGGTACATGGAATTAAGACGAATATGAAGAACAGGCTTATGTCCTTTTATGACAAGATGATGCTCAGAAAGAGGTATATCATTGAGACGATTAACGATCTGCTCAAAAACAAAGCACAGCTTGTGCATTCCAGACATCGTTCGATAACGAATTTCCTGGTAAATCTGGTGGCTGTACTGGGCGCTTATTGTTTCTTTGAAAACAAACCGGATGCATTGCAAGGATACTATATTGAGGACTCAAAACAACTGGCCTTATTCTAAACTTATCCCGAACTCAGGTATATGCTTGTTTTATCGGAAGCAGATGACAAAAAAACGCCAAGGCATTTGAACTTAAATATCTTGACGTTTTAAAAAAATACTTAGTCATTTTATTCCAATCGCCTTGGTGTTTAGAGGCGGTTGGAATTTTTTTTATATAAGGCACAAGCCTTTTGATTATTTCGCTCAAGTGAGCTTATTTTGATTTCCTGTAATCTTTTTCAATGGCAGCAGTAATCCAGTTGGCCAGTGCCTGACGGTTATCGGCAATAACCAGACGTTTCTGGTCTTGTGCGTTCTGAATATTTCCCACTTCAAGAAATACGGCTACCGGAGTGGTGTTTCGGAGTACAAAAAGATTCCGGTCGCTTACTGTACCTTCAAATCCCCGGTTAGGCTGATACCGGTTATATTTCGATTTAAACGTGCGCTGTATTTCCTGCGCCAAACGCTTTCCGTACTTGCTTCCCGGTGCATGATAAAAATAAGTATCCGTTTGCTTTCCTCGGCTCCGGCTGTCCACGTGGATGAAAACTGCTCGTTTATAGTTGCTTTTTTCCTTGCGGTGAAGCCGGTTGATAGCGTCACACCGCTGCTGAAGCCGGGCAACTTGGTTGAGCGGAATGGTTTTCCCCATACACGTTTCCCGCTTACTGTTATTCAGGATCGTCTGATTCCGTATCCCGTCTTTTGAATCTTGTATAATGAAATGCACTTTGGCACCTCGTTTCAGGAGCTCTCTTCCTAATCTTAGAATAATATCATACGCATATTCATCTTCATGCAGGTGTTTTCCCTGATATTTTCCGATACATCCGGGGTCAGGACCACCGTGTCCGCTTACCAGATAAAAAGTTGCCCCTTTCAGTGAACTGGAATTAATAGCATACGAAGCGAATGATTTACCGAATAAAGGTTCATGATTCGCTCCTTTCTTTTTCCGTGGAAGGGCTGGCAGTGAAATCAGACAGCATATCAATACAAATAAAAATCTAATCTTCATCATTTCAGCAATTCATCAATCTTTTTACATAGTGAGGAGAATTCTTCTTCATTATATAAACGAGTCATCATGATAATCTTGCCGTCTTTTCCGATGAGTACATTCCGCGTGATTCCGGCGTTGCGTTCCGCATAAAGTGCGAATATATTCGCTCCCGGGTCAAGTCCTAACGGATAAGTAACCCCTGTTTGTTTGGCAAATGCCAGCACCCGCTTTAAGGGCTCATCACGGTCGATGCCATACAGTGCAAATGATGAATTGTCTTTATGTTTTTGCCATATATCGCGTTCGATGAAAGGCATTTCTTTCCGGCAGACTCCACACCAACTTGCCGTGAACTGCAACATGACAACCTTTCCCCGAAGGTCGGAGAGTTTTATTTTCTCTCCATCGGTAAGTGTCATCTCGAAATCGGGAGCTGTATCTCCCACCTTTACTATATATCCCACAGCATCGGGTGTAACTTGCTGTGCATGCGACGGATGAAAAGAAAACAAACATCCGGCTAATGCAGCTAAAAAAAATAGTTTTTTCATATTCATATCATAATTTGGATGGCTCAAAGATACAAATTTCCAGCTAAAGATAAGTGCATTTTAAAATAAACTCCTATCTTTGCGATGTTTTGTTCCGGCTGGCCTTCTTTTTTAATGCAAGGCTACGGATGAAAAGGGAACCGGGTGAGAGTCCCGGACAGTCCCGCTGCTGTAAGCTCTATATAAAAGTTTGCTTATCATCTCCCTGCCACTGCCCTAATCTTGTTTTAGAGGGTGGGAAGGCAAAGCAAACGGAGTAAGTCAGAAGACCTGCAAAACGAAAGTCGTGCTTGCATTCTCGAGGAAAGAAGGGTAAGGTCATGCATCAATTTATTGTTTTAGAATTAAAAATATGAGTAAAAAGCATCCCGTCCGTGGTACAGGTATGTGCTTCGTTATTGCCATTGCTATGTTGCCGGCAGAGAATGTGCAGGCACAGCAGGTGGATACCGATAGCATTACAGGACGAGTACATGATATTCCGAATGTTACGGTAAATGCCCGTCATTTGCCGAATAAAGTGACGTCTACTATCCCTACCCAAACTTTTAACCGGGAACGTATGGACAAAATGGGCATTCAGAATATAGCCGATGCAGCAAGACGCTTTGCCGGGACGGATGTTCGCGACTATGGAGGTACCGGAGGACTGAAAACGGTATCCGTACGTAATATGGGAGCTGCGCATACGGCTGTCAGTTATGATGGAGTTGCCGTGAGTAATTGCCAGGCTGGACAGATAGATATAGGTCGCTTTTCATTGGACAATGTAGCATCGCTTTCACTGAGTATTGCTCAGGATGATAATTTATTGCAATCGGCCCGGCTTTATGCTTCGGCAGGTGTGTTGAATATAGAGACTGCTCCTCCATCGTTTTCTGATAAACGTAACTGGCATTTGATGGCACGGCTCAAGGGTGGTTCGTTTGGGATGGTTAATCCATATGTCCGATATGCGCATCGGTTGGGTGAACAAACCAGTGTATCGCTGGATATGGATTATCTCCGCTCTGACGGACAATATCCTTTTACCTTAACTAACGGAAAGTATAAAACCAAGGAAAAACGATATAACTCGGCCATTGATTCGTGGCATACAGAAGCGAATCTTTTCCATTCTTTTAAGGATGAAAGCCGATTGGACTTAAAAGCTTATTATTACCAGTCAGAGCGCGAACTCCCGGGTGCTGTGATTTTATATAATCCGGAATCGAATGAACATCTGTGGGACAGAAATGCTTTTCTGCAAGGAAAATATAAGAAGCGTTTTTCTGAAAAATGGGCTTTGCAGGTTCAGGGAAAATATAATTACTCATGGAATAAATACAGGGACGAAGGGGCGCAGTATGAAGGCGGAAGCATTATCGACCGATATACCCAGCATGAGTATTATGCATCGGGGACTGCGCTGTATAGTCCACTTAGCGGCTTGTATGTTTCACTGGCTCAAGATGTGGCTGTAAACACATTGAGCAGTTCGTTGCCTGACTGCCCTTTCCCGGTCCGGTTTACTTCGCTCACTGCTCTGCGGGTCCGTTATCAGTGGAAGAGGTTGAAGATGGATGCTTCGTTGCTGAATACTTGGATAACCGAGTCGGTAGATACAGGAAATGCTCCGGATGATTTGACCCGTCTTTCCCCGTCGGTTTCGATTAGTTATCAGCCTTGGGAAGACCGGATGTTTTTTATACGAGCCTTGTATAAAAGTACATTTCGGACTCCTACCTTCAATGATTTATATTATACCCGGATGGGAAACCGTTCTTTGCGTCCGGAGAAAGCCAGTGAATATAATTTGGGATTAACGTGGAGTATCCAATCATCGGAGTGGTTGAGCAATCTGGCGTTTACCGTAGATGGCTATTTTAATAAGGTAACCGATAAGATTGTGGCTTTCCCTACTACTTATATATGGAAGATGGCAAATTATGGAAAAGCTCATGTGGGTGGGGTAGATGCTACCTTGTCATCGGTAATTTCTTTCTCCGAAAGATTCAGTCTGAATCTGACTGCCGGTTATACGTGGCAAAAAGCGATTGATTTGACTAATCCAGAATCAAAGAATTATAAAGACCAGCTTCCTTATACTCCCAAACATAATGGAAATGTATCGGCATTATTAGATACTCCTTGGTTTGCATTGGGGTATTCGGCTGTCAGTGTAGGTAAGCGTTATTATCTTGCCCAGAATATTCCGGAAAATGAAATTGCAGGTTATACAGAACATAATGTAACGCTTTCGCATACGTTTGCATTGAAATCATGTAGTTTGCGCTTACAGGCCGATTTGCTGAATCTGACAGACAAACAATATGATGTGATTAAATATTATCCCATGCCCGGACGGTCATGGAAACTAACTGCGACTATAAACTTTTAATAATTAACAGTATGGAATTAAGAAAATGGTTATTTGGAACGTTGTGTTGCTTTGCCTTGGCAACCTCATTCATATCTTGTAGTGATGACGATGAACCTCAATTCAATGATGAAGGCTCGAAAGTGGAGCTGCCGGGACGACGGGCATTTATTTTATATGAAGGAGCGAATGTTACCAGTAATAATTCTGGCATTGCATTTTATGCACCTAATGGAGATGCACAATTTATAAAGAATATCTACTATACTCAAAATGAAAAGCAGTTAGGCTCTTTGGGACAGTCGATGGTGGAATATGAAAATAATATTTATGTGGTAGTATCTGGTTCAAAATACATATCCAAGCTGAACTCGGCTTGCGTGGAAGAGGGACGTTACGTGATTCCCGCCGGTGAAGGTGACCCGCGCTTTATTGAGGCGGAAGATGGTTTTCTTTATGTTACTCAATATGGAGGTCAGGTAAGCAAGATTGATACACGTACCCTGGAACGTGTACTCACGTTTAAAGGAGGAGATAATCTGGAAGGAATTGTGGAATGTAATGGAAAATTATATGTTGCCAATACCTATAAAGGTGTATATCCTAATATCGTTTATAATAAAGAGGTACTTGTGATTAATCCGCAAGATATGACATTGGTACAAACAATATCAGTACCCGATAATCCGGAACGTTTGTTTGAGGAGAATGGAAAAGTATATCTTTATTCAAAGGGTAATTATGCGGATGTTCCGAACACTTTGTCGATAATAGACCCGGCACAGAATAATAACGTGACCGATTTGAAGATTCGTGCGAGTAAAGTAGCCGAAGGTAATGATGACCTGTTTTATCTGGTAAATAATGTGACGGAATATAATGAAAACTGGCAGCCGGTTTCTTCGGTCAATTCTTTCATCACCTATAATACGAAAACTGGACAAAAGGGTGGTTCGTTCCTGAAAAATGTTCCTGAAAAGCTTAAAAGTGCAAATATTTATCTGTTGGCTGTAGATGATGAGACCGGGGATATTTATGTGGGAACAACCGATTATGTTACTACCGGAACCATCTATCGTTTTGACCGTAACGGAAATCAGAAAGGGGAACCGTTTGATGCCGGAGGCATTAACCCGAATACCATGTTGTTCCTTGATTAATCGAATCTTAAGTTTTCAAGTAAGTTGGCTATAGATTAAAATGAGGCAGGAATCAACTCACAGACTTAAAAACTCACAAACTTAAAAACGAATGAAACAAATTTTACTATCTGCCTATATAGTAATTATGGTCTTGCTTCTTTCTGCATGTGTCAGAGGAGGCAAGACCTCTTCTGTTTTGCCGAACGGAGATACTTTGGTATTTCGCCACGCTATTAACTTGTCAATCGTGGAGTATCCTGAGTATACTGTGGCAAAGTTGCGTAATCCTTGGGATACATTAAGCGTATTACATACTTATATATTGACCGACAAAAGAAAGCCTTTGCCCGATCGTTTGCCTGAAGGTACGGTAGTTGGCATCCCTCTTGAAAAATTATTGGTCTACTCGGCGGTTCATGGCAGTTTATTAAGCGAATTGGGAGCTATCAGCCAAATTCGAGGTATATGCAGCCGTGAGTATTTTAAGCAGCCTGAAGTGCAGGAACTTTGTGAGAAAGGAGCAATAACTGATTGTGGAAACAGTATGAGTCCGGATATTGAACGCATAATCGAATTGCAGCCGGATGGTATTATGCTCTCTCCCTATGAAAACAGCGGAGGATATGGGCAGTTAGGAAAGCTGGGAATTCCATTGATAGAGTGTGCTGATTACATGGAAACATCGCCTTTAGGCAGAGCGGAGTGGATGAAGTTTTATGGGATTCTGACAGGGAAAAAGGCTTTGGCTGATTCTCTTTTTTCAGAAGTGGAAAAAGAATATCGCAAGGTGAGTCGTCAGGCACGGAAATCATCAGTAAAGCCAACTGTAATCAGCGACTTGAAATATGGTTCTACTTGGTATATTTCAGGAGGAAACAGTACTACAGGCCGGTTGTTTAAGGATGCGGGCGCTGCATATGTTTTTGCTGATTTAAAAAATAGCGGTTCTGTTCCCTTGCCTTTTGAAACGGTATTCGATAAAGGACAACATGCCGACTATTGGTTTATTAAATATAACCAAAAGACAGAAAAAACTTATCAGGAATTGGAAAGGGAATTTGCTCCTTATGCTCGTTTCCATGCGTTTAAGAATCATCGCATTTATGGATGCAATTCCAATTATATACCTTTTTATGAAGAGTCACCTTTTCATCCGGAATTGTTGCTGAAAGATGTCGTGAAAATATTGCATCCTGAATTGCTGGAGGGCTATACCCCCCGGTATTTTAGTAAACTGCCCCTTGATTAAACCGGTGTTTTATATATGAAATAAAAAAACAGAAGTTATAAACGTAAAAAGAAACAAAGTGAGGCATAAAGGTTTTTTATATGGAGGCATACTGGCGGGACTGATTATTTTTTTGATGGCCGCCAACTTGTTTTTCGGTTCAGTTGATATTCCAGTGCAGGCTGTGATTGATATTCTGCTTGGTCGGGAAGTTGAACGAGAAACTTGGGGTTTTATTATCTGGGAGTCACGCCTTCCGCAATGCGTAACAGCATTGCTGTGTGGAGCTTCCCTTTCGGCTTCAGGACTGATGTTACAGACTGTCTTTAATAATCCATTAGCCGATACTTCGATTTTGGGCATTAGTTCCGGAGCAAGTTTGGGGGTGGCATTGGTCTTGCTGATGGGAGGTGGAAGCATCGTTGCGGGTGTTTTTACTTTGTCGGGCTTTCTGTCTGTCATATTTGGAGCGTTTCTGGGGGCAGCCTTGGTATTGGGGCTAATTCTTTTTCTGTCCACTTTGATTAAAAATACAATTATGCTTCTTATTGCCGGAATCATGATAGGCTACGTAACTTCCTCTTTGATTTCTTTGCTTAATTTTTTTGCAACAGCAGAAGGAGTTCAGTCATTCATGATTTGGGGGCTTGGTAATTTCGGAGGGGTATCATTGAAACAGCTTCCGGCTTTCAGTACGGTGACATTGCTGGGACTCATTGGCTCTGTATTATTGATAAAGCCATTAAATGCATTGCTTCTGGGTGTACGTTATGCTGAAAATTTAGGAATAAATATCAGGCGTATCCGTAATTTTTTACTCGCAGTTACGGGGCTGTTGACAGCAGTTACCACCGCCTTTTGTGGTCCGGTGGCATTTATCGGCCTGGCTGTTCCTCATGTTGCGAGACTTATGCTTGGAACCTCCAATCATAATTCATTAATGCCTGTCACCTTGCTTACAGGTTCAGCAGTAGCTTTGCTTTGTAACCTCATTTGTATCCTTCCGGGTGAGGTGGGGGTGATTCCTTTAAATGCTGTTACTCCGGTTTTGGGTGCTCCGGTAATTATATATGTAATTATTAATCAGCGTAAGATTCAGTATTTTAATTAATGAAATTATCGGAAGCTATGATTCACGGGAAGAGTTTAAGTATAGGTTATCAGAACGGGAAGCAGATTAAATACGTTCATCGTAATTTAAATTTTGAATTGCGTCAAGGCGAACTGACTTGTTTGCTTGGGGCCAATGGGGCAGGAAAGTCCACGTTGCTCCGTACGTTAGCTGTAGCTCAGCCTGTGCTTGAAGGAACATTGGAGTTTCTTGGAAAACCGGTTTCTACCTATACGGAGCGTGAACGTTCGCGCTTGATCGGGATTGTTTTGACTGATAAAACCCAAGCTGGAGGGCTTTCTGTTTATGAGTTGGTAGCTTTGGGACGCCAGCCCCATACCGGTTTTTTCGGCCGGTTACACCGTGCTGATAAAGAAAAAATAGAGTATGCGCTTCAAGCTGTGGGTATGGAAGAGAAAAAGCAGTGTTATGTGGCGGAACTTTCGGATGGTGAACGGCAAAAAGTCATGATAGCAAAAACTTTGGTACAAGAGTGTCCGCTGATTTTGCTGGATGAACCGACTGCTTTTCTTGATGTGGTGAGCCGTATTGAAATTATGACCCTTTTGCATCGGTTGGCTGTGGAAGAAAAGCGGGCAATTCTGTTATCAACACATGATGTAGAGCAGGCACTGGTCTTATCAGACCGTCTTTGGCTGCTTACTCCTGAAAATGGGTTGGAGTGTGGTGTGACAGAAGATTTGATTCTGTCACACCGGATGGATACCTTATTTAACCGGAATCCTAATCACATTCGGTTCGATTTGATGCATGGCTTATTTTCACCTATGGTGGAAGGAAAAAAATCAATTGTTCTTCAGACAGAAGATGAAGTATTGCGTCATTGGACTCAGAATGCATTAAATCGTATCAATTATTTTTGTTTACCGGCAGAGGCTTTGAAGGATGTTTCAGTCATACTTGAAGTGGTTTCTCCTCGTGAATTGATATTGAAAATGAATGGACAGCAGTCTGTTTTGCATTCATTTGAAGAACTGCTTGCCGTATTGCCTTGAGTTTGATTTTATTCCTGCTTCTGGACAGAAGCATATGCCTCGCTTTTTGCCTAAAGCGAGACGGTTTCTTATTCTCTTTACTTTAGAACTGATACAGCGATAAGACGGGAAAAAAGGGGAATGTTTTGACTCGTTACAGTTTTTATTTACCTTGTTGGAGCAAGACGGAAAACTTATGTAGCGAGATATAAGGGTTGCTGATAGCGAATAAACAATTATTGTTATTATTTTGTTATATTTATACGATAAGTTGTTATTTTATATCAAAGTGATATTATTTTCTCTTTTTATATTGAATATTGAGATGGAATTCTTTATATTTGCGAACGTTGTTAATAAGAAAAAAGGAATCGTATGGTTTACGACATTGAGATGCTAAGAGAATTCTACGCGTCGTATGCGGCGAAAGTAGATAAGGTGAAAGATAAATTAGGTAGGGCAATGACGCTTGCCGAGAAAATTTTGTATGCACATCTGTATGATGAAACAGCATTAAAGCCCTATCGCCGTGGTGAAGATTATGTGAATTTTCGCCCGGACCGTGTGGCAATGCAGGATGCAACCGCTCAAATGGCTTTATTGCAGTTTATGAATGCCGGTAAACCGGTATCTGCAGTACCTGCTACCGTGCATTGCGATCACTTGATTCAGGCATATAAGGGAGTGGAAACAGATTTGCCGGTAGCTTGTACTGCAAATCAGGAAGTATATGAATTTCTGAAAAGTGTAGCCGCTAAATTTGGTATTGGTTTTTGGAAACCGGGAGCTGGAATTATTCATCAGGTAGTACTCGAAAACTATGCATTTCCGGGTGGTATGATGGTCGGTACAGACTCGCATACTCCTAATGCCGGAGGGCTGGGCATGATTGCCATTGGAGTCGGAGGAGCCGATGCAGTAGATGTCATGACCGGTATGGAGTGGGAACTGAAAATGCCTAAATTGATCGGTGTGAAACTTTCAGGAAAACTTTCAGGATGGGCTTCTCCTAAAGATGTTATTTTGAAGCTGGCAGGGATATTGACGGTGAAAGGAGCAACGAATGCGATTATTGAATATTTCGGTGAAGGAACGGCTTCTTTATCAGCTACCGGTAAAGCTACGATTTGCAATATGGGGGCTGAAGTGGGAGCAACGACTTCGGTATTTCCCTTTGATGAGGAAATGGCACATTATCTTCGTGTAACGGGGCGTGATGAGGTTGCTTCTCTTGCTTCAACTTCTGCGGAATATTTAAAGGCTGATGCAGAGGTGGAGGCTTCTCCTGAATCGTATTACGACCGTGTAATTGAAATCAATCTTTCGGAATTGGAACCTTACATTAATGGACCGTTTACTCCTGATGCTGCATGTCCTATTTCAGAGTTTGCTGCAAAGGTAAAAGCAAATGGTTATCCGCAGCAGATGGAAGTGGGATTAATAGGGTCGTGTACCAACTCTTCGTATCAGGACTTGAGCCGCGCTGCTTCATTGGCCCGTCAGGTAAAAGAAAAAGACCTGGTCATAGCTGCATCCTTGATTATTAATCCGGGTTCGGAACAAGTGTATTGTACTGCTCAACGTGACGGAATGATCCATGATTTCAAGTCGGTTGGGGGAGTGATTATGACGAATGCTTGTGGACCTTGTATCGGACAATGGAAGCGAGAAACAGAAGATAATACACGCCCGAATTCAATCGTGACTTCATTTAACCGAAATTTTGCCAAGCGTGCTGACGGTAATCCGAATACCCATGCTTTTGTCGCCTCTCCTGAATTGGCTATGGCATTGACCATTGCGGGTGATTTATGTTTTAATCCGCTGACAGATACATTGATTAATGCGAAGGGTGAATCAGTTAAACTTGATCCGCCGGTAGGTGATAAACTTCCTGTTAACGGATTTACTGTAGATGATAATGGATATGTAGCTCCGTCTGCAGATGGGAAAGAAGTAGAGGTGGTTATTTCTCCAGATTCAAAACGTTTGCAAAAATTAGCTCGGTTTGCTCCTTGGGATGGAGAAGACTTGATAGAAATGCCTCTGTTGATTAAAACTCAGGGAAAATGTACTACAGACCATATATCAATGGCAGGACCCTGGCTTCGTTTCCGTGGACATTTGGAAAATATTTCTGATAATATGTTGATGGGAGCTGTGAATGCTTTTAATGGACAGACTAACTGTGTTTGGAATCGTTTAACTGGAAAGTATGAAGCTGTGTCGGCAGTTGCTAAGCAATATAAGGCGAACGGAATAGCTTCTATAGTGGTGGCAGAAGAAAATTATGGTGAAGGTTCAAGCCGTGAACATGCTGCAATGGAACCTCGCTTCTTGAATGTACGGGCTATTTTAGCTAAAAGCTTTGCACGAATCCATGAAACAAACTTGAAGAAACAGGGTATGCTGGCTTTGACTTTTATAAACAAAGAGGATTATGACAAGATACAGGAACACGACCGGATTTCTCTGCTTGGTTTGAAGGATTTTGCTCCGGGACGTCCGCTTCAAGTAATAGTAACTCATGAAAATGGCGAAAAAGAGTCATTCGAGGTGGCACATACGTATAACGAACTGCAGATAAACTGGTTTAAGGCTGGAGCTGCTTTAAATATGAGCTTATAATCGTCTCGTCTTCTCTTTCCTGTGGTGCGTGAACTGTAATTTAAAGAAAAAAGACAGGAGAGATAGTAAGGGGAAAGCCGACGGCGAAGCAATAAAAACTTTGGATAAACTAAAGAAAAACGAAGAAATGAGCGAAATAATAATGAAAGACGGGAAACTGGTAGTTCCCGATCATGTAACTATACCTTTTATAGAAGGCGATGGAGTAGGAGCCGAGATAACTCCTGTTTGTCAAAAGATAATCAATGCAGCTGTAGAACTGGCTTATTTAGGCAAGCGCTCTATTGAGTGGAAAGAAGTATTGGCTGGAGGAAAAGCCTTTGAACAAACCGGAGAGTGGCTTCCAGAGGCCACCATGGAGGCTTTTCGCAAGTATCTGGTGGGTATCAAAGGTCCTCTGACAACTCCGGTTGGTGGAGGTATCCGTTCATTGAATGTGGCATTGCGTCAAACCCTCGATTTGTATGTCTGCCTGCGTCCTGTGCGTTGGTTTAAAGGAGTCGTCTCTCCGGTTAAGGAACCTCAGAAGGTAAATATGCATATTTTCCGGGAAAATACGGAAGATATTTATGCCGGAATAGAATGGGAGCAGGGAACCCCCGAAGCAAAAAAGTTTTATGACTTCTTATATAACGAGATGGGGGTAAGAAAGGTGCGTTTCCCTGAAACCTCTTCTTTTGGTGTGAAACCGGTTTCAAAGGAAGGAACACAACGTTTGGTTCGTGCAGCCATCTGTTATGCCATTCAGCACAAATTACCTTCTGTAACCTTAGTGCATAAGGGAAATATCATGAAATTTACCGAAGGAGGTTTTAAACGCTGGGGATATGAGGTGGCAGAGACTGAATTTGCTGAACAGACATTTACGATGAACCGCTATGAAACTTTGAAAAAAGAATTGGGTGAGGAGTCGGCAAAGGCTGCTGTAGCTAAAGCCATCAATGAGGGAAAAATCATTGTTAAGGATTGTATTGCCGATGCATTTTTGCAAAACACATTGCTGATACCTGAAGAATATTCGGTTATCGCAACTTTGAATTTGAATGGAGACTATGTTTCCGATCAATTAGCAGCTATGGTGGGAGGTATCGGCATTGCACCGGGAGCTAATATTAACTACTTGAGTGGACATGCTATATTTGAAGCAACTCACGGGACGGCTCCCAATATTGCAGGGAAGAATGTAGTGAATCCTTGTTCTTTGTTATTATCATCGGTGATGATGTTAGAGTACTTAGGATGGAAAGAAGCAGCCGAACTTGTTACGGCGGCTCTTGAAAAAGCCTTTTCTTTAGGTGAAGCAACAGCCGATTTGGCTCGTTTTATGCCGAATGGCAAAACACTTGCTACGGATGACTTTGGAAAACGTATTGTGGAATTATTGTAATAAGATAGAGTTATGAAGAAAGAATACATCGTATATAAGCTCTCGGAATGCGCGAAACATGCTTGTAAAATAGATAACGAACTGTTTGCTAAATATAATGTAAAACGAGGTTTGCGTAATGAAGACGGAACTGGTGTATTGGTGGGGTTGACAAAAATAGGTAACGTGGTGGGTTATGAGCGGACGGAAGCAGGGTTGAAGCCGATTCCCGGAAAACTGTTTTACCGAGGTTATGACTTGGATGATATTGCTCATGCGCTCTTGAAGGAAAAACGTTTCGGCTTCGAAGAAGTGGCTTATTTGCTGCTTTCCGGAGAGTTGCCTGATGCCGAACAGCTTAATTCCTTTAAGGAACTGATTAATGATAATATGCCGTTGGATAAGAAAACCACAATGAACATCATTGATTTGGAAGGGCAGAATATTATGAATATTCTGGCTCGCAGTGTACTTGAAATGTATACATTCGATCCTAATCCGGATGATATTTCGCGTGATAATTTGATGCGGCAGTCTATTGAGTTGATTTCAAAGTTTCCTACTATTATAGCGTATGCCTATAATATCTACCGGCATAGTATGCATGGACGCTCTTTACATATCCGTCATCCGCATGAGAATCTTTCTTTGGCAGAGAATTTTCTCTATATGATGAAAAAAGATTATACACCTCTTGAAGCTCGTATGCTTGATTTATTGCTGGTATTGCAGGCAGAACATGGAGGTGGTAATAACTCAACGTTTACCGTGCGTGTCACCAGTTCCACTCGTACCGATACCTATTCAAGTATCGCAGCTGGTATCGGCTCGCTCAAAGGTCCTTTGCATGGCGGTGCCAATATTCAGGTAGTAAAGATGTTTCATCACTTGAAAGAATCTATTTCTGACTGGAAGAATGTGGATGAAATAGATACTTATCTGATACGCATGCTAAACAAGGAAGCATACGATGGCAGTGGATTAATATATGGTATTGGCCATGCCGTTTATACGATTTCAGACCCGCGTGCCATGTTGCTGAAAGAGTTGGCCGGTGAGCTGGTAGCCGAAAAAGGATGTGAAGAAGAGTTTGCATTCCTTGAATTGATAGAGCAGCGGGCAATAGAGTGCTTTAAGAAAGTGAAAGGAGTGAAAAAGCAGGTTTGTGCCAATGTAGATTTGTATTCGGGATTCATTTACGAAATGATGGGACTTCCGGTTGAAATTTATACACCTCTCTTTGCTATGGCTCGCATTGTGGGATGGACGGCTCACCGTATTGAGGAACTGAATTTTGAGGGACGACGCATTATCCGTCCAGCTTATAAAAACGTGTTGGAAGAGGTGGATTATACCCCTATTTCTGCTCGCTGATTGCAAAATTTAGAATCGCCGAGGCATTGTATTTAACGTGTCTTGGCGATTCTTTTTTATAGCTGTTTGTCTGTGAAGTATAGTCCGGGCAATGAACCGACCAGACTGGGGCTGTATGGAATTTTTTATCTTATATATGAATACTTGAAACTGCTTAGTAATAACGGTGCTTGGTCGTTACTAATGACTTGCCGTTGTCGTTACTATGATTGGAAAGCATTCTTTCTTCCTTAAAAACCAAGTTTTCCACGAAAATTGATTGCACCCTACACGTTTTAGGAGTAAAGCCTTAGGCATAAGACTGTTGATAAGTGTAGGGTGCAGTGTAGAAGGGTGTAGGACGCAGGTTTTGCCTACATGCTGCATAGTCTTAGAGAATGGGGAAAGAAGCCAGTCCCCACCTCTATTGCTTGATTGCATTCATATAGGCAGCAGCAGCTTCGGCACACCGTTCTCCGTCAATACCAGCCGAAACGATACCTCCCGCATATCCGGCACCTTCTCCACAGGGGAATAAACCTTCAATAGAGATATGCTGTAAGGTTTCATTATTACGGACGATTCGAACAGGCGCCGATGTACGCGTCTCGATGGCAATCATTACCGCTTCGTTGGTTAAAAATCCTCGTGAGCTTTTTCCGAATGCCTGAAAGCCTTTGCTCAGGCGTTCACCGATAAATGGAGGCAACCAAAAATGAAGAGGAGAGGATACCAGTCCGGGACTGTAAGAACTTTTAGGCAAGTCATAGCTTAACTTTTTACGTGTAAAGTCAACCATGCGCTGAGCAGGAGCTGTTTGCCGCATATTGCCTTGTAGCCAGCAAATCTGCTCCAGTTTTTCCTGAAAACGCATCATGGCAAGAATGTGTCCTTGACTGACTGATTGCGGTTGACTGTTACGCATCAAGATTTCGGTTTGCTCTTCGGCAGATCCGGGAATCAAGTCACAGGTTTGTAGCTGCAATGCGGAATCGTTTAAATCTTCCGGTCGAATTTCTACTACCATCCCAGAGTTGCTCCATTGCGTTCCCCGGTTGCTGGGGCTCATGCCATTGACTACTAATTGGTGGGGACCGCTGGCTGCCGGTACAACAAATCCTCCCGGGCACATACAGAAACTGTAAACGCCTCGTCCGTCAACCTGTTGCACAAAGCTATATTCGGCTGCGGGCAGATATTTCCCCCTTCCGTTTTTATTGTGATATTGTATTTGGTCTATTAACATCGACGGGTGTTCCAGACGAACTCCCACGGCTATCCCTTTGCTTTCCAAAGGAATGTTATGGGCATAGAGCCAGCGATATACGTCGCGGGCTGAGTGTCCTGTGGCAAGGATAACCGGACCACGGAAGGTTTTACCTGTATTGGTTTCAATGCCGATAACCTGATTGTTCTTGATGATAAGCGCATCCATGCGGGTTTGAAAATACACTTCTCCACCACAAGATAAGATGGTATTACGCATATTCTCTATGACGCGCGGCAATTTATCTGTTCCTATGTGTGGATGTGCATCGATGAGAATGGAGGTACTTGCGCCATGTTGACAGAACACATTTAGTATTTTATCTACATTTCCGCGTTTTTTACTTCGGGTGTAGAGCTTACCGTCAGAGTAAGCGCCAGCACCACCTTCTCCGAAACTATAGTTGGATTCAGCATTGACTTTATGCTCTCGGCTGATTCGTGCCAAGTCTTCTTTGCGTTCGCGTACATTCTTTCCGCGTTCCACGACGATGGGACGGAAGCCGAGTTCTATAAGCCGCAAGGCAGCAAAGAGTCCTCCGGGTCCGGCTCCTACAACGATTACCGGCTGTTTGCCTTCTACATTTTGATAAACCGTATGGATAAATTCTTCTTCCTGAGGCTGCTCATTGATAAAAACCTGGGCTTTTATGTTGATATAAATGGTACGTTGCCGTGCATCAATGCTCCGTTTCAGTATGCGAATGGCATTGATGGTGCGGATATCAAGCCCTTTTTCCCGGCTGATATACTGTTTGAGTGACTGTTCATTAGCTGCCTGTTCGGGCAGAACGCGTAATTGATATTCGTGAATCATATTTTTGAGGTTATTGTTTTCTTCAGAGAAGATAGAGTTTCACTGAAGATTTTCATAAAAAATAGCTTTTAAGTTTTTCTTCTTTGTGGGCAACAGAAAGAAGTTCCTGATGTCCTGTTGCCCATCTGCATGATATTCATTCGTAATGTAAACCTGCTTTGTGGATTTTTAAAAGAGTTAAGGCTTTAAAGACGAATGAATTTTGAATATCTTTGTTGCAGTAGAGAACCAATGTCATCCGAATAGTTCCCGAAAAGCCTCTTCCACTTTTCGTACAGGGATGAGTTGGATTTTTATTTTTTTCTTATCTAGTCCCTGTAAGTTATGTTTGGGCACTAACATACGCTTGAATCCTAATTTTTCAGCTTCGCTGATGCGTTGTTCAACCCGGTTTACCGGACGGATTTCTCCACTTAGCCCTACTTCGCCAGCCATACATATATCCGGTTCTATTTCCGTATCCATATTACTTGAAAGAATGGCACTGATAACGGCGAGGTCGATGGCTGGGTCATTGACTTTTAATCCTCCGGCGATATTCAGAAACACATCTTTTTGAGCCAATTTAAATCCGACACGTTTTTCGAGTACAGCCAAGAGCATATTCATACGGCGAAGGTCGAATCCTGTGGCAGAGCGTTGTGGCATACCATAGGCTGCTGTGCTGACCAGTGCCTGCACCTCAATGAGGAAAGGGCGTATGCCTTCTACGGCACAAGCGATGGCTACTCCGCTCATGCCTTCATGGTCTTGTGTAAGCAATAATTCAGACGGATTACTTACCTGTCGCAATCCATCTTGCCGCATTTCGTAAATGCCTAATTCGGCAGTGCTTCCGAATCGGTTCTTAATACTTCGTAAAATGCGGTACATATAGTGCTGGTCACCTTCAAATTGCAATACAGTATCAACTATATGCTCTAAAACTTTAGGACCGGCAATGCTTCCTTCTTTGTTTATATGTCCGATAAGGATGACGGGAGTTCCGGTTTCTTTGGCAAATTTAAGAATGGCTGCCGAACATTCGCGCACTTGTACGAGGCTTCCGGGTGATGAATCAATGTTTTCTGTAGATATGGTTTGGATAGAGTCAATGATAACCAAATCGGGGGCTGTATTTTTTATATGCGTGAAAATCTGCTCCAGAGAAGTTTCGCACGCAATAAGTAAGTTCTCGGTTTCCGGATGTGGAATACGGTCGGCACGAAGCTTAAGCTGGCGTGCACTTTCTTCACCCGACACATAGAGAATTTTATGCTCAGGCAGGTGGAGAACGGTTTGTAGGATGAGGGTTGATTTTCCGATACCGGGTTCGCCGCCGATTAAGGTGAGTGAGCCTTGTACGAGTCCTCCTCCTAAAACACGGTTCAGTTCTTCATCTTTCATGTTGATGCGCTGTTCGTCATTGGAGACTATTTCTTTTAAGTGTTGAGGCTTTGAACGTACAGATTCTATGCCATGGGCGACATGTTTGGCTACAATGGTTTCTTTGCGGACTAATTCTTCAACAAAGGTATTCCATTGACCGCAAGAAGGACATTTTCCTATCCATTTAGGTGATTCTTGCCCACAGTTTGTACATACATATACAGTCTTTTCTTTTGCCATACCTCTTTTAATCGTTGTTTGCGGCAAAGGTACGAAAAATAAGTGCTCGGTATTTGGGGGTGACGGTAGAATTTTATATGGCAGATATAGGGATGGAGGAAAGACGGTATACAAAGTCTTTTTCGTTTATCGGGGGAAAGCCAGAGTTTTTCCAAGAGAAAACTCCAGTTTCTTCAAGAGAAAACTCCAGTTTCTTCAAGGAAAAACCAGAGTTTCTTCAAGGAAAACTGGAGTCTTTATGGTGAAGCAACTTAAGGCTTTATCTGTCAGAGGCTTACGAATGTAACGATAGAACGTGCAGGTATCTGCAGTTTTCTTCCGCTTTGGGCTTTGCCTACCGGAGCAAGATTTTCGCCCGCTATGTCAGAGGTGCGATACATTGTCCAGTTCTTCTTGTCAGCATGAAGCGTGAAGTCTTTGGCCGTAGCTGCATAGTTTATCACTACAGTAACCAGTTTTCCGTCGGTATTGCGGTAAGCACTGCACATGATTCCATGAGGGTCAGTATCTCCTTCCGCAATGACCTTTCCTTGTTTGTCAGTGGCAGAAACGGTAAGCCGTACGGCTCCCGGCCGGATAAAACGGCTGTAATTTCCAAGTGCCCACATTAATTTAGAGTCAACCACTTTTCCATCTTTCCCGTTTTCGTCAGGGTATTCACGTAAAAGCCCGTCTTTATAATCTCCACCGATGGAGCGCCACCACTGCCAGCTCTTGGCCTTGGCATAAACCAAATCGTGATGGATAACACGGGCCACATAAAGAGCAGTCTTCATGGTGAAGTCATAACCTCCACCTCCACCTATTTCTTCATCATTTCCCATGATACAGACTTCGGTTTGCCAAAAATCAACATCGTATTTGTCGAGCGTGTCGCGAAGCGCACATCGGATGTTGCGAAGGTTGTCGAGAGGAGTATTGGTCCAATAACTGTGACCGGCAATCAGCCGGGGTACATTAGGAAGATTCCCTACATAAGTAGCTGTACTATCCGGATTGAAGAATGACTGGATATGGAAACCTCGCTGCCAGTCTGTCATGTGTGTGCTGTACATGCACCGGTAATCAGAAGACTCATTGATGAGAATCTTCGAGTCAATACCTCTGTTGCTGAACTCTTTACTGATGAGTCGGACAGCTTGGGCTATTTCACGGTTTGTAGCCGGAGTGCCTTCTTGTTTAGGCCCAGTCCAGTTCCAGTGTCCATCGGGTTCGTTGACCGGACAGATATAATTGAATTTAATGCCATCATGTTTTTCTACCCCTTCTACCACATCGGCAAGAAAGCGTGCAAAATCAGGATAATGTTCTTTCTTAAGATTAAATGTACCCCCTCTCCCTGTATTTGTAGCAAGGCCGTTTTCCGTATAATATACCGGAGGTGAATTAAGAAAACCTAAAAAACGATTTACACCCCGTTCTTTTGCTAAATGCAGGAACCGGCGCTGTCCGGTTTGTTTTTCCCAGTTATAAGCTCCATTGCCAGTCAGGAAACATTCCGTACGTGTTAGAGGATTAATTTGACTGGCTTCACCTTGTTCAGCGCTTCCAGCTCCGATATTGAATCGCCAAAGACTCAGTCCAATTCCTTTAGGATACCCTTTTTCATCATTTTCAGTACTGAAGAGCCAGTCGGCAACTTGATTCTGTACTTTTTCCGACCATAAGCCTATGCGGTTCATGCTCCATGCATCCGAGGCACTGAAGTATTCCATGGTCTGCTGTGGATGATCTGATTGGATTATAAATTTCACGGCCTCTTGTCCTTGGACTGGCTGATTGAACAGAGTGATACCGGAAAATAAAGCAATAAAAAGTTTGTCTGTCATTCTCTCTTGATAATTTAATGTTTTTATTTTGTGACAAAGGTAATATGAAACACAGATGATTAGGGGTAGAAAATCTTGCAAAGATAGATAGCAAATCTTGCAGGATAAGTGTTTTTCCTACTTTTGGATGCTTTATATAAACTTTATTCTTATTTTTGCTTTTGAAATAATGACATACGTATGAAACACTCTCTTCTTTTTTTTATACTCACTTGGTTAACGGTATTTAATGTTTTTTCAAGTACTTCTTATATGATTCGTCATCTTGGCATGAGGCAAGGATTGTCAAATAATGATGTGGTTGATATAACGCAAGACAAACGAGGCTTTTTGTGGTTCGCTACTGAAGAAGGATTAAACCGGTTTGATGGTACTCGTTTCATATCTTATTATAAAAAGAGCAATGAAGGATTGACCGGAAATGAATTAAACTGTCTGTTGGACGATCCGGTAGATTCTTTACTCTGGATTGGTACACAGCGAGCTGGATTGAATGTATATGATTATGCTCATGGCTGCTTTTATTATTACAGACATGACCCCAATGATCCACATAGCTTGGTTACTGATGATATTACAGATATTGCTGTAGCTCAGAACGGGAATATTTGGGTATCTACTTATTGGAATGGCGTGGACCTGTTGGATAAAAAGACAGGGAAATTTATTCATTACAATACATCGACAGTGCCGGAATTGGTGAGTAATAAAGTATGGTCGGTCCTTGATGGGGGTAATGGTACTTTATATATAGGTCATGTACACGATGGATTTACCATTTTGTCATTAAAAGAACTTACAGCCAAGAATTTTAAGTATAATCCGTTGGATTCTAACAGTCTTCCAGGCAATGGAGTGAATTGTGTCTATAAAGACCGAAGCGGGAATATATGGTTAGGAACGGATAAAGGACTGGCTCTTTTTAATCCGAGAACCGAAGCTTTTATTCGTTTTGGGGATGAAGAGACTAAAATGCGGCATAATATTTCAGATATTCGTCAGTTTGATGACAATCGATTATGGATAGCTATGGAATTTGGTGGAATTGCTATTCTTGATTTGTCGCAACAAATGTTTGTGTCGCCAGAGAATTTTAGTATTCAGATATTAGAAGCCGGTGATGATTTGTATAGCTTGTCGAATTCAAGTGTGCGGTGTTTACATCAAGACTCATTTGGGAATGTCTGGGCTGGTGTGTGGGGAGGAAATGTCAATTTTGTGAGTAATGAAAAACCTCTCTTCAATATTTACTCTTATTCTCCCATGCAGAATTCAGAAAATGTATTGAGTAACCCGATTGCTATTTCTGTTTGCCATGATAGAAAAGGGCAGATGTGGGTTGGGACCAATGGTGGCGGATTGAATGTGTTCAAAGACGGGAAGAGAGTAGCAGTATTGAAGAATACCACCGGGGATTACCGGACTAATATAGTGCAAACATCCTTATGTGACTCAGAAGGAAATCTATGGTTCGGATTATTTGGAGGTGGAGTTAATATTTATGATGAGCGTACGAACAGTTTTCGGCAATTATTTCCGAAAGATAAACAAAATGTAGATGTCCGTTCCATTTATGAAGACAATGATCAGGCGATATGGCTTTCCACGAGTGAAGGTATTTATAAAGTCGATGAAAAAAAACATACGATTTTAGCACATTATGATATGGGGTATTCGTTGGTTCGTGATGTGTGGAAAGACGAAAAAGATAATTTGTGGATTGGAACTTTTGGAGGAGGCCTGTATATTTGTGATGCTTCCATGAAGGAAATCAAGCATTTTGATGTATTTGGAGGTTTTCCTTCGAACACCATTAATCAGATATATGCCGATCGGAAAAAGCGTGTGTGGGTGGCTACTGGAGAAGGATTGGTTTGCTTTCCTTCAGGAACTTGGAATGACTATCATGTGTATCATCGTGAAAAAGGGTTGAGTAATATCCATATAAGAGCTATTGCTGAAGATTTATCGGGAAATATCTGGGTAAGTACCAATCACGGGATAAGCTGTTTGCTTGAAAATAAAGACCATTTTCAAAACTATAATGAAATAGACCAGGTTCCACTGGGAAGTTTTAACAACAAAAGTGTTTCAACAGACTCTAACGGGCTTATCTATTTTGGCTCTACAGACGGGCTTTGTTCATTCAGTCCGGAATATGTTTTGAGCCATCGTGAGGCTCCCAAGCCTATTATTTCGAGAGTGAAGATTTCAGAACCTTTAGAGCGTCAGAATACAACTGAACTTGAACTGTTCCCCAAAGAGGGTGAGAAAATCCGGTTAAAGTATACACAGAATAATTTAACTCTCTCATTTAATGTTTTAAATTATGCACTTGCAGGTCAGGTGGAGTACGCTTGTATGCTTGATGGGTTTGAATCATCTTGGTATACGGTTGATGACCCTAATAATGTGGTGTATCGTAGTTTGCCTCCCGGAAAATATACACTATTCGTAAAGACCCGTATCCGTAATCAAGAATGGTCGGATGTGCAGGCTTCACTTTCTGTTGTGATAGAGCCTCCATTCTGGCTCTCATGGTGGGCTAAGCTGATATACATAACCTTGGCAGTCTTGTTGTTTGGCGTAGCTTTATGGCTCTACCGTCGCCGGTTGAATTTTTACTATCTGTATGAGGCAGAAAAACGAAATCATGAACATGAACAAGTGTTAAACCAAGAGCGTTTACGTTTCTACACCAACATTACACATGAACTTCGTACTCCGCTGACTTTAATACTGGGACCATTGGAAGACTTGATGGCCAGCAAGGGGCTTCCTCCCAGACATCGTCAGAAGGTTACGGTGATTCATCAGAGCGGCATCCGCTTATTAAACTTGATCAACCAGCTGCTGGAGTTCAGAAAGACGGAAACTCAGAATAAAAAACTGTGTGTCATGCATGGAAACCTGGCGGCTCTTGTTCATGAAATAGGATTAAAGTATAAGGAGTTAAACCGGAAAGAAGAGGTACGCATTTCAGTAACAACCAAGTCGGATGATATGCAGTTGTTTTTCGATAAGGAAATTATTACAATCATTCTTGACAACCTGATTTCAAATGCCTTGAAATATACTGAAAGAGGAGAGGTTTTATTATCGTTGAAATGGGTTACCGTTGAAAAACGTAAGTATGCTGAGATACGGGTGAAAGATACAGGATATGGTATCTCTCCTGAAGCTTTACCTTATATATTTGAGCGTTTCTATCAAGAAGGCAGTGAACATCAGGCTTCCGGAACAGGTATTGGCCTGGCGCTGGTGAAAAACTTGATTGACTTGCATGAGGCACAAATATCGGTGGAGAGTACACTGAATGAAGGAAGTACATTTATTGTACGTTTGCAGGCCGATTATGTTTATCCGTCAGCTCTTCATGAAGATGCTGCCGAGCCGGTTAAAGTACAGGAAAAAGCAGAAACAGAGACCGCCTCTGAAGAGCCGGATTCAGAAAATAACCGTCGCATAGCTTTGGTTGTTGAAGATAATCCTGATATATGTGACTATATAGCCGAATCTTTATCCGATGAGTTTGAAGTACAGAAAGCGGAAAATGGAAAAGTAGGTTTACAGTTAGCCATTAAATTAGTTCCAGATATCATCGTGAGTGATGTCATGATGCCTGAAATGGATGGAGTAGAAATGTGCCGTAAAGTAAAGGAAAATATATGTACCAGCCATATTCCGGTGATTCTTCTTACCGCTAAAGACTCCCTGACCGCCAAAGAAGAAGGCTATCAGACTGGTGCCGATTCTTATATGACGAAGCCGTTTAGTGCTTCATTGCTCCGTACTCGTATTCAGAATCTGTTGGAAACCCGGCGTAGGTTGGCTGAGCATTTAGCCGGAAAATCTACCATGGATGTCAAAAAAACAGAAGTGGCAGCTAATACAAATAAGTTAGATGATGAATTTTTGCAGAAACTGACACAAATTATAGAGGAGAATCTTTCTTTGGAAAAGGTAGATGTGTTGTTCTTGTCAGAAAAACTATGTATGAGTAGCTCTACGCTTTACCGCAAGGTAAAAGCCTTGACCGGATATTCTACCAGTGAATATGTACGCAAGGTGAAAATGCGCTGTGCAGAAGAACTTCTTTTAAAGGGAGAGTATACGGTCAAGCAAATAGCCTTTATGGTGGGTATGAATAGTCGGGTTTATTTCCGCCAGTGTTTCAGGGATGAGTTTGGTATTTCTCCAACAGACTATATGAAACAGCTTAAGGGGGTTAATATAGAGGAGGACGAAAAAGAGGATACTGATACATCTCAATCAGAATAAAGCAGTTGGCTGAATGGTTCGTTATGGATGTTAAATTCATCCGTGGCGGATCATTCGCTTTCTTTTGACGAGGGATTCCGCGGCTTGCAGACTGAGGTTATAAACATCAAAGCGGAGTGGTTAATCTGCCTAAGCGAAGTTATCAATTCGCTTAGGCGAAAGCAACCGAATGACTAATCATTTTGTCTTGGTAAAAATTCCGTCTTTTTTAAGAAAGAAAATCCTAAAAGATTATGCTTCCTAATCTTCTTCTCTTTTATCTTTTCATAAGCCGTAATTGACAGATTCTTTCTTCCGCTTTATGATAAAATGTCAGTTATGTTGTTATTTTGTCAGTTGAACTGGATTTTTTATCTTCAGAAAAAGCTGAAAACATTTTGGCACACCATTTGCTGAAAGATAGTCGTAACGCTTCGGCGAAAATGATAAATAAGAAAATAATAAATAAAAAAAGATACAATTATGGGAAAGATTATTGGAATTGACTTAGGAACAACAAACTCTTGTGTTTCAGTATTTGAAGGAAATGAACCGGTGGTAATTTCTAACAGTGAAGGTAAACGCACTACTCCTTCAGTAGTAGGTTTCGTAGACGGCGGCGAACGTAAAATCGGAGACCCGGCAAAACGTCAGGCTATTACAAACCCTACCCGTACCGTTTATTCAATCAAACGTTTCATGGGTGAAACTTATGATCAGGTAGCAAAAGAAGTTGGTCGTGTTCCTTATAAAGTGGTAAAAGGCGACAATAATACTCCGCGTGTTGACATTGACGGTCGTTTATATACTCCGCAGGAAATTTCTGCTATGATTCTTCAGAAAATGAAAAAAACAGCTGAAGATTATCTGGGACAAGAAGTGACAGAAGCTGTTATTACAGTTCCGGCATACTTCTCAGACTCACAGCGTCAGGCAACTAAAGAAGCGGGTCAGATTGCTGGTTTGGAAGTAAAACGTATCGTAAACGAACCGACAGCTGCAGCTTTGGCTTACGGAGTGGATAAGTCAAATAAGGATATGAAGGTGGCTGTATTCGACCTTGGTGGTGGTACCTTCGATATTTCTATCTTGGAATTTGGTGGCGGCGTATTTGAAGTATTGTCAACCAATGGAGATACTCACTTGGGTGGTGATGATTTCGACCAGGTTATCATTGACTGGTTGGTACAGGAATTCAAGAACGATGAAGGTGCTGACTTGACTCAGGATCCGATGGCTATGCAGCGTTTGAAAGAAGCTGCTGAAAAGGCTAAGATTGAATTGTCATCTTCTACTTCAACCGAAATCAACTTGCCGTACATCATGCCGGTAGGTGGTGTGCCTAAACACTTGGTTAAGACTTTGACTCGTGCTAAATTTGAAGCTTTGGCTCACGGTTTGATTCAGGCTTGTCTGGAACCTTGTAAGAAAGCAATGAGCGATGCAGGATTGAACAATGCAGATATTGATGAAGTAATCTTGGTAGGTGGTTCTTCACGTATACCGGCCGTTCAGAAATTGGTAGAAGACTTCTTCGGTAAAGTTCCTTCAAAAGGAGTGAATCCCGATGAGGTAGTAGCTGTAGGTGCTGCTGTTCAGGGTGCCGTTTTGACAGACGAAATTAAGGGTGTCGTTCTGTTGGATGTAACTCCGCTGTCAATGGGTATTGAAACCATGGGTGGTGTCATGACTAAATTGATTGATGCAAATACTACTATCCCTTGCAAGAAGAGCGAAACATTCTCTACTGCAGCTGATAATCAGACAGAAGTTACTATCCACGTATTGCAAGGAGAACGTCCGATGGCAGCACAGAACAAGTCAATCGGTCAGTTTAACTTGACAGGAATTGCTCCGGCTCGTCGTGGTGTTCCTCAGATTGAAGTAACTTTCGATATTGATGCTAACGGTATTTTGAAAGTTTCTGCAAAAGATAAAGCAACAGGTAAGGAACAGGCTATCCGTATCGAAGCTTCATCTGGCTTGAGCAAAGATGAAATCGAGAGAATGAAAGCTGAAGCTGAGGCTAATGCTGAAGCAGATAAGAAAGAAAAAGAACGCATTGACAAGTTGAACCAAGCAGATAGCTTGATTTTCTCTACTGAAAATCAGTTGAAAGATTTGGGTGACAAGTTACCGGCTGACAAGAAAGCACCTATTGAAGCAGCTCTTCAGAAATTGAAAGATGCGCACAAGGCTCAGGATTTGGCAGGTATTGATGCTGCAAGTGCTGAATTGCAGACTGCATTCCAGGCTGCAAGTGCTGAAATGTATGCACAGACAGGTGCACAAGGCGGTGCTCAGGCTGGTCCTAATGCAGGTCAGGCTAATGCAGGTCAAAATGACAAACATGGTGACAATGTTCAGGATGCTGATTTTGAGGAGGTCAAATAAGTTATTTAAAATTGTAAAGTAAGGAATTACTGAACTGATAAATTATAAATGAGGTATGATTGATTGTAATTATGCCTCATTTTTTTATTATGTAATATGAGTAAGGAATTTATTAGAAAATCAAAAGAAAGTAAACCTGTTGTTGCGATATGTTATGATTTTGATAAGACATTATCACCAGATGACATGCAAGCGCAAGGCTATATTCAATCTGTTGGGGATGAAGTCGAATCTTTTTGGAAAGAGTCCAATGGCTTAGCTGAAGAGAACGACATGGATCAAAATTTGGCTTACATGTTTACCATGATCCGGAAAGCGCATGGAAAAGTCTTATTTACTAAAAAGGCATTAATGGATTATGGGGCTAAAGTACAATTATTCCCTGGTGTTGAGACATGGTTTAAGCGTATTAGAGAATATGGCGTAGATAAAGGAGTTATTGTAGAGCATTATATCATTTCATCAGGTCTTAAGGAAATGATAGAAGGTACAAAAGTCGCTAATGAATTTGAAAAGATTTATGCCAGTTCCTTCTATTATGATAAAGATGGTGTTGCTCAATGGCCAGCACAAGTTATTAATTATACGAGTAAGACTCAATTCCTTTTTAGAATAGAAAAAGGGACATTAGATGTGAATGATTCAGGTGTCAATGACTATTTTAAACCAGAGGACATTCGTATTCCTTTCAGAAATATGGTATATATAGGTGATAGTGATACGGATATACCTTGTATGAAACTCATTAATTCTTATTCAGGTCATTCTATTGGAGTTTATAATCCGGAAACAAAAGATAAACGAAAAGTCTATAAAATGATGGAGGATAAGCGCATAAAATATTATACTCCAGCAGACTATACAGAAGGATCAGAATTGGATATATTAGTCAAAACCATTATTGATACAACCGCATCAAATGAAAAATTGATGTCTATTCATTACCAAGATAAGCAAGAACAGATAAGCCGTAATGGGCAGCCAGACAATCAGGAAGATAAAGAAAAAGAGAAACTTATTATGGACTTGGAAAATAGCAATAGTTTCAAACAAACTCATTCTATAATTTCCAAACTTAAAAAAATAAAGAACTGGACTTTAGAAGAAAAAACACAGTTAAAAACCATAGCAGAGAAAAATAAACAGATTTCTTCTATAATGAAGGATGGTGATGTTGCCTCTTTCTACTCCTCTCTTGAATAATTTTCATAATCTTCAAGATAGCTGATGGCAAAAAAAAGTCGTACCCGACGAAGAGGTGGGGTACGACTTTATGCTGTCTATGTTCTGAGGTGTGTTTTCCCTCACGTAACCAATCTCTTTGGCAACCCTGCAGATGAAGATTTTTTGCAGTGAAAAGAAAAACAGCTTTTCGTGAAAGCGAACTATTGGGAAAAATACATAGTGTTTCACATGTCTGTTGGTTCAAATGGTGGAAAGAGAGTTTATGGCAGAGTTGGGGTTAAATACAAGAAAACTCAATAGGGGTATAAATTGCAATTCGATGTGACAGTAGTAATAATCTACCCGCATTGAGTGGATAGTCATGGCTTTTCACTACCTTTGTAGGAAAAGATAAAGTTATGGTGTAGCATATGATTGATAAAGTTATATTCGACAAGTTAATGATGCGATATAGACATCTCGGAACAAGAAAAATAGAAACCACAGGAGCCTTTTTGATTGGTAATGCGTCTCACATTGCATCGGAAGCATGGCTAAATTCTGTATATCCTTGCCTCTCAGAACAAGAACTGCAGAACTTGAAACATTGCTGGATACAACTATACCTCCAGAATATCGTTATTTCTTACAGAATATTTCTAACGGAATGAATGTCCTTGTGGATGAACTCTGTCTGTTCGGAAAAAGAAAAAATCATATCCGCTCTTCGATGGATGCGACTAGACAACCTTTTAATCTTAGAGATGCATTAGAGGAAAAACCTCGCAATGCTACTTCTGATATGTTTTTCATTGGAGGATATTCATGGGATGGATCTAAACTCTATATAGATAAAAGAAATAATAGCGTTCATTACTGTAAACGGTATGACAGCACATCTCTTAAATCATGGGATTCATTGGCTGAAATGATAATATCTGAAGTAAAAAGATTATATAGTTTGTTCGATCTGGACGGAAAGCAGATAGACGAGAACAAATCTACTATTCCGGTTATATAATACTTTGACTTTTAGGGCAATTGATAAAGAATAGAATATTTAAGTCATGAAACTGACTGATAAACGATATCTGAAGTTTGAAACGATTGACACTGTCCAGAATTTTGTGTAAATGGAAACAGGATTCAGTTGTAAGTTTG
>CAUBDX010000013.1 GCA_958434805.1 uncultured Phocaeicola sp. | reverse complement strand
AGCCTTTCCTTTTGCAGACATCTCTTTCCTGCTAATTTTTCTTCAGAACTTTTTGTGGTCTGCCTTTCCTGCTTCATATGGATAAATGAGCCCCAACGTCATATCTGACATCTCTTTTTGAATTTAGACTTTTTCTTTCTTCAATATTCTATTTAGAGGCTGAATAAATCTCCAACTTGTTATATCTATATTGCATTTCTATTGTCTATAGTTGATTTATCCCCTTTTAGTTAAAATAAAAGATGGAAAAGTTCTTGAATATACTTTGAATTTACTATATTTGAGACCGTGAATAAATATTTATCTTTTAGGAAAGAACAATGCGTAGTTTTTAAAAAAATATATATGCCATGGAAAATAAAATTCAAGAGCTGACTGATAAGATTTATCGGGAAGGTGTGGAAAAAGGCAATGAAGAAGCACAGCGACTCGTAAATGAAGCGCATCAGGAAGCTCAAAAAGTGCTGGAAGAAGCACAAAAAAAAGCAGAGCAGATACTTGCGGAAGCGCAAAAGTCGGCAGATGAACTGAGTAATAATACGAAATCAGAATTAAAATTGTTTGCCGGGCAGGCTGTAAATGCCCTGAAAACAGAAATCTCTAACCTGCTGACAAGACAAACTGTTTCGGATGCAGTTAAAGGATTTGTATCAGACAAAGACTTTTTTAACAAGTTCATCGTAGCTTTAGCTTCTCAATGGTCAGCCGATGAACCTGTTGTAATTGCTGTAAAAGATGCAGATTCTCTGAAAAAATATTTTGCGTCGCATGCGAAGTCTTTACTTGATAAAGGTGTGAAAATAGAATCTGTGAATGGAATGAAAGCATTGTTTTCTATATCACCGGCAGACGGTTCTTATAAGGTGAACTTTGGTGAAGAAGAATTAGTAAATTATTTTAAGGATTTTCTTCGCCCTCGCTTAGTGGAAATGCTTTTTAAATAAAAAATATGAGTGCTTATTATTATCTGGTAGCTGGTTTGCCTGAGCTTTCATTGGAGGATGGTAAATTGAGTTATACAGTGTCAACCTTTCGAACAGAATTGTATCCTTCGTTGACTGCTGATGATAAGAAATTGATTGATTTATTTTATCTTCAGTTTGATAATGCCAACTTGTTAACCTTACTGAAAAATAAGGATGCAGTTATAAAAGAGCAGGGAGTTTTTTCTCCAGACGAACTGTTGGATTTGATTGACACAGTACGTACCGGTGATTCTCCAGGCAAGAAGTATCCTGCTTATTTCCATCGTTTTATTTCTTCGTATATTTCCTTGCAGCCGGAAGAACTGCATCTTGCTGAAGATATGTTGGCAGCTGAATATTATGCTTATGCTATGAAGTGTAAGAATAAATTCTTTGCTGCATGGTTTGAGTTTAATTTGAACTTGAATAATATTCAGGTGGCCTTGTCAGCACGTAAATATAAGATGGATGTAGCCGATTGTATAGTGGGATATACTGATGTTTGTGAGGCTCTTCGCACATCGAATGCACGTGATTTCGGCTTGAATGAAATTGTGGATTATTTCGAGCCGCTGCAGCGCATTGCAGAAACAGAAGAGTTAGTGGAACGTGAGAAAAAAGTGGACTTGCTGAAATGGAATTGGCTGGAAAATGAAGCTTTTTTTCATTACTTTACGATAGAGCGTTTATTCGTTTTCCTGTTACAGTTGGATATGGTGGAACGGTGGACGCAGTTAGATAAGGAAAGAGGTAAGGAATTATTCCGACAAATGATTCAGAATTTGAAAGAGGATGTTCAAATTCCGGAAGAATTTAGAAAATAGTAAAAAAGAATATAGAATGGCAACAAAAGGAACAGTTTTAGGTGTAATTGCCAATATGGTTACATTGACGGTTGACGGTCCGGTAGCGCAGAATGAAATCTGTTACATCTCTACTGGTGGCGACCGTTTGATGGCAGAGGTAATCAAAGTTGTCGGTAAAAACGTATATGTGCAGGTTTTTGAAAGCACACGTGGGCTGAAGGTAGGAGCCGAAGCTGAATTTACCGGACATATGTTAGAAGTGACTTTGGGTCCCGGTATGCTGTCGAAAAACTATGATGGCTTGCAGAATGACCTTGATAAAATGGAAGGTGTATTCTTAAAACGTGGACAGTATACTTATCCCTTGGACAAGGAAAAGAAATGGCATTTTAAACCGATTGTCAAAGTAGGAGATGAGGTAGAAGCGTCAACATGGTTAGGTGAGGTGGAGGAAAATCATCAGCCTTTGAAAATTATGGCTCCATTTCAGTTGAATGGAACTTGCAAAGTGAAATCAATTGCAGCGGAGGGGGAATATACTATTGAAGATACCATTGCTGTGCTTTCTGATAAAGATGGAAAAGATATTTCTGTGAATATGATTCAGAAATGGCCCGTAAAAAAGGCTATGACGAATTATAAAGAAAAACCCCGTCCTTATAAACTACTGGAAACAGGAGTGCGTGTAATTGATACGGTTAACCCGATTGTTGAAGGTGGAACAGGCTTTATTCCGGGACCGTTTGGTACGGGAAAGACTGTACTTCAGCATGCAATTTCAAAACAGGCTGAAGCTGATATTGTTATCATTGCAGCTTGTGGTGAACGTGCGAATGAGGTCGTTGAAATCTTTACCGAATTCCCTGAATTGGTCGACCCTCATACGGGGCGTAAATTGATGGAGCGTACCATTATCGTTGCCAATACTTCTAACATGCCGGTGGCTGCCCGTGAGGCTTCTGTTTATACTGCAATGACTATGGCTGAGTTTTACCGTGCAATGGGATTGAAAGTTTTGCTGATGGCCGATTCAACTTCTCGTTGGGCGCAGGCTTTGCGTGAGATGTCGAACCGTATGGAAGAGTTGCCAGGTCCTGATGCATTCCCTATGGATATATCTGCTATTATTTCCAATTTCTATGGTCGTGCAGGTTTCGTTCACTTATATAACGGTACTACCGGTTCTATTACTTTCATTGGAACCGTATCGCCAGCCGGAGGTAACTTAAAAGAGCCGGTGACTGAAAATACAAAGAAAGTGGCACGCTGTTTCTATGCATTGGAGCAAGAACGTGCAGACCGTAAACGTTACCCGGCTGTAAATCCAATCGATTCATATTCCAAGTATTTGGAATATCCGGAATTTGAAGATTATATTACTGAGCGTATTAACGGAGAATGGATTGGAAAGGTTAATGAACTGAAAACACGTTTGCTTCGTGGTAAGGAAATCGCAGAACAGATTAACATTTTAGGTGATGATGGAGTTCCGGTGGAATATCATGTGATTTTCTGGAAATCAGAACTGATCGATTTTGTTATTCTGCAGCAGGATGCATTTGATGAAGTGGATGCTGTTACTCCTATGGAGCGTCAGGAGGAGATAGTAAATATGATTATTGATATTTGTCATGCTGATTTTGAGTTTGACAATTTTATTGAAGTAATGGATTACTTTAAGAAAATGATTAATATCTGTAAGCAGATGAACTATGCTCGTTTCCGCTCAGAGCAGTATGTGGAATTCCAAAGACAGTTACAGAATTTGGTTGCCGAAAGAAAAACCAAATAATGAAAAACCTTATAATCAGTGAATAAAGATGGCAACAAAAGCTTTTCAAAAGATATATACGAAAATTAGCCAGATTACAAAGGCTACCTGTTCATTGAAGGCTACTGGAGTGGGCTACGATGAATTGGCTATGGTAAATGGTAAACTGGCTCAGGTGGTGAAGATTGCCGGAGATGAGGTGACACTTCAGGTGTTTGAGGGTACAGAAGGTATTCCTACTAATGCAGAAGTGGTATTCTTGGGCAAATCACCTACATTGAAGGTAAGCGAACAGCTTGCTGGACGCTTTTTCAACGCATTTGGTGACCCGATTGACGGTGGGCCGGAAATTGAGGGTATGGAAGTAGAAATCGGTGGACCTTCAGTAAATCCAGTCCGTCGTAAACAGCCTTCAGAATTAATTGCTACCGGTATAGCGGGTATTGACTTGAATAATACATTGGTTTCCGGACAGAAGATTCCATTTTTTGCCGATCCTGACCAGCCGTTTAACCAAGTTATGGCCAATGTGGCCTTGCGTGCTGAAACCGATAAGATTATTTTGGGAGGTATGGGTATGACGAACGATGACTACCTTTACTTTAAAAATGTATTCTCAAACGCAGGTGCGCTTGACCGTATTATCAGTTTTGTTAATACAACAGAGAACCCTCCGGTAGAGCGTTTGCTGATTCCGGATATGGCATTGACTGCTGCTGAATATTTTGCAGTGGAACATAATCAGAAGATTTTGGTTCTGCTTACCGATATGACTTCTTATGCAGATGCGCTGGCGATTGTATCAAACCGTATGGATCAGATTCCGTCAAAAGACTCTATGCCTGGTTCTTTGTACTCTGACCTTGCTAAAATTTATGAAAAGGCAGTACAGTTCCCAAGCGGAGGCTCCATTACGATCATTGCTGTAACTACCTTGTCGGGAGGTGATATTACACACGCTGTACCAGATAATACCGGATATATTACAGAAGGACAGTTGTTCTTGCGCCGTGACAGTGATATAGGTAAGGTTATTGTTGACCCGTTCCGCTCATTGTCTCGTTTGAAACAGCTGGTTAGTGGTAAGAAAACCCGTAAAGACCATCCTCAAGTTATGAATGCTGCGGTACGCTTGTATGCAGATGCTGCCAATGCGAAGACAAAGATGGAGAATGGTTTTGATTTGACAAATTATGATGAGCGTGCTTTGGCTTTTGCTAAAGATTATGCAAATCAGTTGTTGGCTATCGATGTAAACTTGAATACAACTGAAATGTTGGATGTGACTTGGGGCTTGTTCAGCAAATACTTTAAGCCGGAAGAAGTTAACATCAAGAAAGAATTCGTAGATCAACACTGGAAGAAGTAGTTCATAAATTGACAGAGAATGGCTATAAAATTTCAATACAATAAAACCTCGTTGCAGCAGCTTGAAAAGCAGCTCAAGATTCGCGTGCGTACGTTGCCTATCATTAAGAATAAGGAAAGTGCGTTACGGCTTGAGGTAAAGCGGTGCAAGACTGAAGCAGGTGAGTTAGAGGAACGCTTGGAACAGCAGATTCAGGCGTATGAAGCCATGTTCGCACTCTGGAATGAATTTGATGCTTCATTAATTAAAGTGAAAGATGTTCATTTAGGCGTTCGTAAAATTGCAGGAGTACGGGTTCCTTTATTGGAAGAGGTTGACTTTGCAATCCGTCCTTTTAGTCTGTTTTGTGCCCCGAAATGGTATGCTGACGGCATTCATCTGTTGAAAGGTTTGGCACAGACTGCTATTGAGCGGGAGTTTACACTTGCTAAATTGAGTTTATTAGAACATGCGCGTAAAAAAACGACTCAGAAAGTTAATCTTTTTGAGAAGGTTCAGATACCTGGCTATCAAGATGCACTGAGAAAAATTAAACGTTTCATGGAAGATGAAGAAAACTTATCAAAATCATCACAGAAAATTCTGAAGTCTATCCAGGAAAAGAGAAAGGAGGCTGAGTCATGATTGCTAAGATGAAGAAACTTACCTTTTTGGTATATCATAAGGAATATGATGCATTTTTAAATCAGATTCGTGACTTAGGAGTCATACATGTGCTGATGAAGTCGCAGGGAACAGCCGAAAATCCAGCTTTGCAAGAAAGTATCCGCTGGTCATCCCGTTATGCTTCAGCGATTAAATTTTTGCAGGGGTTGAAGGGAATTGTTGCTTCAAATGCAGGCAATGCTTTAAAGGGAAAAGAGGCTTTGCTTACCTTAGAAGCTTTGCAGCAAGAAGTACAGCATCTTTCTCAGCGTATGCAGACAGCCGAAAAAGAGATTGCTTTGCTTGAGCCTTGGGGAGACTTTGATTTGGATAGTATCAAGCGTTTGCATGATGCCGGCTATCAGATAGGTTTTTATCTGTGTTCTGATAAGCAGTTTAATCAAGAGTGGATTGATCAGTATAATGCGGTTGTCATAAACCGGGTGGGAGCAAAGGTTTACTTTGTGACTGTTACCCCCAATCACTTGTTGGTAGAGCTGGATGTAGAGGCTGCAAGACTGCCCGAAGCTTCACTCTCTTCTTTAAGAGAACGCTTGGAGAGGATTCATAAAGATCAGGAACAGGTAGACGCCCGTTTGAAGCAGCTTGCCGATACGGTTATTCCTGATTTGCAAGTAGCACAGGCTGAACTGTATGCACAGATTGAATTTTCGAAAGTAGTTTTGAGTACGGATGTACTGGCCGATAATAAGCTGATGTTGCTTGAAGGATGGGCTCCAACTGAGCGTATAGAAGAGATTAAGCGTTTTTTGGCCGAGTCAGAAGTATATTATGAGATAGCAGATCCGAAGCCAGAGGACGATGTACCCATTTGCTTGGATAACACAGGATTCTTCCGGCTCTTTGAACCGATTATGCGCTTGTATATGTTGCCGAAGTATAATGAGTTGGACTTAACTCCGTTTTTTGCTCCTTTCTTTATGCTCTTTTTCGGCTTATGTTTAGGCGATTCAGGATATGGCTTGTTTATGCTGCTGGCTGTGACCATTTATCGTTTGATTTCAAAAAAACTCAGTGCAACGATGAAGCCGGTGCTGACACTGGTGCAGCTTTTAGGAGCTTCCACAATGTTATGCGGACTTCTGACCGGAACTTGCTTTGGCTTCAATCTGTATGACATTCAAATGCCTTTCTTCCAAAGTTTGAAAGAGGCAGTGTCATTAGATAATCAGCAAATGTTTAATCTCTCACTGATATTAGGCGGTGTACAGATTATTTTTGGTATGATATTGAAGGCTGTGAATCAGTTTATTCAGTTTGGATTCAAATATGCGGTGGGAACCATTGGGTGGTTACTGATATTAGTCAGTACAGCCATTGCCTTTGCAGTACCGGGATTCATGCCGATGGGTGGTAACATTCATCTGATATTCCTGGCATTGGGAGGTTTGATGGCCTACTTGTATAATAGTCCGGATAAAAATATCTTTGTGAACTTCGGTTTAGGTTTATGGGACAGCTATAATATGGCTACAGGATTATTAGGAGATATTCTTTCTTATGTCCGTCTGTTTGCCTTAGGATTATCCGGAGGTATTTTGGCCAGCGTGTTTAATAGCTTAGCTGTAGGAATGAGCCCGGACAATGTAATAGCCGGTCCTATTGTAATGGTGCTGATATTTGTCATTGGTCATGCCATTAATATTTTCATGAATGTGTTAGGAGCGATGGTTCACCCCATGCGTCTTACATTTGTGGAGTTCTTTAAGAATGCCGGTTACGAAGGCGGCGGCAAAGAATATAAGCCTTTTAAAAAGTAAACGTAAAATTAAAACTTAAAAATAACGAATTATGGAAATGAATCTTTTGATTGCCTACGTTGGCATCGCAATTATGGTTGGTTTGTCTGGTATTGGTAGTGCATATGGTGTAACCATTGCCGGTAATGCTTCAATCGGTGCCCTAAAGAAAAATGACGGTGCATTCGGTAACTTCTTGGTGTTGACAGCCCTTCCCGGTACACAGGGATTGTATGGTTTTGCCGGATATTTTATGTTCCAGAGTATTTTTGGTGTGTTGACTCCTGAAATTACCGGCATTCAGGCCTGTGCAGTTCTTGGTTCAGGTATCGGTTTAGGATTGGTTGCTCTTTTCTCTGCAATTCGTCAGGGACAAGTTTGTGCCAATGGTATTGCGGCTATCGGACAAGGATATAATGTATTTGGTAATACATTGATTCTTGCTGTATTCCCTGAGTTGTATGCAATCGTGGCTTTGGCTGCAACCTTCTTGATGGGTTCAGCGCTTGTATAAGTTTTGCAGACGCGAATTTAACTTTGAAATAAAAGTCCGTCCGGACAAGCATGAGGCTTGTTTGGGCGGACTTTTTGCTATACTTGTCTGTTTTATCCTTGCAATTAGGAGTGAAATAACAGATTGAGAAGTTATAGCAAGTGCCGATTACCGGGGAAGTTTGTTTTTCGGCGGGAGGCATTTTGCTGAATGCGAACTTTTATGGAATGGGATAAGCGATATGCCGAGGTTTTTTAAAAAAAAGGAAAATCAATCTCTTTAATAAGAGAAAATTGAGGTAATTAGAGGTAAAAGATGATATTTTAATTTTTTCTTACTTAGAATATCATCTTTTATTTTACAGATATTATAAAGTAAGTTGTTAAAAGAAAAAAAACGAGTTTTGCTACAGTTAGATAAATGTTTCGCTTCAACAGCTGAAAAGAGAACATAAATCTTTTATT
The DNA here is from genome assembly GCA_958434805.1 of uncultured Phocaeicola sp. The sequence continues at coordinate 57,865 of CAUBDX010000013.1, read as the reverse complement.
TGATATTTTTTGATATGGCTCTTGTGGGTGAAAAAACTAAAGCTCTTTCTTTTCACGCTCAATGTTTTTTTGTAAATTTGCGCCTGATTTAGAAAATATTAGATGAGATGAATAAACACCTTTTAGTTCCTGATTATATTTTTGAGTCGAGTTGGGAGGTTTGTAATAAAGTCGGTGGTATTTACACTGTACTTTCCACTCGGGCAAAGACACTACAGGATGCTTTTCCAGACCGGGTTTTTTTTATAGGACCGGATTTTGGAGAAGGAGAAAAAGAAAATCCTTTGTTTGATGAGGATGAAGAACTGTTGAGAGCATGGAGAGAACATGCACAAAGTGAAGACAACTTACAGGTTCGAATCGGGCGTTGGAATATTCCCGGACATCCTATAGCCATTCTTGTTAACTTTACACCTTTCTTTCAGATAAAGAATGAAATTTATACTCAGGCATGGGAAGATTATCAAGTAGATTCGCTCCATGCTTATGGCGATTATGATGAAGCCTCTATGTTTTCATATGCCGCAGGTAAAGTAGTGGAAAGCTACTATCGCTTTAATCTGGTAATGACAGATAAAGTTATTTATCAGGCACATGAGTGGATGACTGGTCTGGGGGCTTTGTACCTACAGAAGCATGTTCCTTCGATTGCAACAATTTTTACTACCCATGCTACTTCAATAGGCCGCTCTATTGCCGGAAATAACAAACCATTATATGATTATTTGTTTGCTTATAACGGTGACCAAATGGCGCGCGAGCTTAATATGGAGTCAAAACATTCGATTGAAAAGCAGACTGCCCACCATGTAGACTGTTTTACAACCGTAAGCGATATTACCAATAATGAGTGTAAAGAATTATTGGATAAAGAAGCTGATGTGGTTCTGATGAATGGTTTTGAAGACGACTTTGTTCCCAAAGGAAGAAGCTTTAGTTTAAAGCGTCAGAAAGCCAGAAAGGTTTTGCTGAATGTTGCAAATAAGTTATTGGGAACCAAACTTGATGATGAAACACTGATTATAGGAACAAGTGGACGTTATGAATTTAAGAATAAAGGAATCAATGTCTATTTGGAATCTTTAAACCGTCTGACACGAGATAAAAGCCTGAAGAAAGAAGTCTTGGCATTTATCAATGTACCCGGATGGGTAGGAGAGGTGAGAGAAGACCTGGCTGCTCGCTTAAGCAGTAAAGAAGAGTTTACCACTCCTCTTGAATGTCCTTTCTTGACACATTGGCTGCATAATATGAGCCATGATCAAGTGCTTGACATGTTGAAATATTTAAATATGTCGAATGCAGCCGATTCAAAGGTGAAGGTTATCTTTGTTCCGTGTTATCAAGACGGAAACGACGGTATCTTGAATGTGCCGTATTATGATTTGATTATTGGTGCTGACCTGACTGTTTACCCCTCTTATTATGAACCATGGGGATACACTCCGCTTGAAAGTATAGCATTTAAAGTGCCTACTATAACGACTGATCTGGCAGGTTTCGGACTTTGGGTGAATGCCTTGAAAGGACACGTAGGAACCTTGCAGGATGGTGTAAAGGTGATTCACCGTACTGATTATAACTATTCGGAAGTGGCAGACGCCATTCGTGATACGATCGACGAGTTTTCTTCTCTCCCGGCAAAAGAAATTGAAAAAATTCGCAAAAATGCTGCAGCCATTGCAGAGAAAGCACTGTGGAAACACTTTATCAGCCGTTATTATGAGGCATACGATGTAGCACTGCGCAAAGCCATGCAGCGTCAGTCTTTAAAATAAAAAACAAACAGATTATTTACATTAAATACAAAAAATATGAAAGTCAAAACTAATTATGTGAATGCTCCTGTCTGGAAAGAGGTAAATGTAAAATCTCGCATTCCGGAATCTCTGAAAATGTTGGAGGAAATGGCTCGCAATATTTGGTGGGCTTGGAACGACGACGCAACTGAAATGTTTAAGGAACTTGATCCGGAATTATGGAATGTAGTGGGTCAAAATCCGGTTGCACTTCTTGAACGCTTAAGCTACGAAAAACTTGAAGATTTATCTGCAGATAAAGATGTATTGATGCGTATCAATACAATTTATAATAAGTTTAAAGCTTATATGGCAGAAAAGCCGAATGAAAACCGTCCGTCTGTGGCTTATTTCTGTATGGAATATGGCTTGACTCACGTATTGAAAATTTATTCAGGTGGCTTGGGCGTTCTTGCAGGTGACTATCTGAAGGAAGCTTCAGACAGCAACGTAAATATGTGTGCGGTAGGATTCCTTTACCGTTACGGTTATTTCAGCCAAAGCTTGTCAATGGACGGCCAGCAGATTGCCAACTATGAAGCTCAAAACTTCGGCAGCCTTCCTTTGGAGCGTGTAAACGATGAAAACGGTAATCCGTTGGTATTGGATGTTCCATACTTGGATTACTATGTTCACGCTTATGTATGGAGAGTAAATGTAGGTCGTGTTCCTTTGTATCTGTTGGATACAGATAATGAAATGAACAGTGAATTTGACCGCTCAATCACTTTCCAGCTTTATGGCGGTGACTGGGAAAACCGTTTAAAACAAGAAATCTTGTTAGGTATCGGTGGTGTACTCTTGCTGAAACGCCTGGGTATCAAGAAAGATATCTATCACTGTAACGAAGGTCATGCTGCATTGTGTAACGTACAGCGTCTGTGCGACTATGTAGAAGGTGGAATGTCATTCGAAGAAGCTATGAATGTGGTTCGTGCTTCTTCTCTTTATACCGTTCATACTCCGGTTCCGGCAGGTCACGACTATTTCGATGAAGGCTTGTTTGGCAAATACATGGGCGGATATCCGCAGCGCATGGGTATTTCATGGCAGGAATTGATGGATTTGGGCCGTATCAATCCGGGCGATCCGAACGAACGCTTCTGTATGTCTACATTTGCCTGCAACACTTGTCAGGAAGTAAACGGAGTAAGCTGGTTACACGGAAAAGTTTCTCAGGAAATGTTTGCCGGAATCTGGAAAGGTTATTTCGCAGAAGAAAACCATGTGGGTTATGTAACCAATGGCGTACACTTCCCTACTTGGTGTGCATCTGAATGGAAGGCGCTTTATAATAAATATTTCGACAAAAACTTCATGAGTGACCAGTCTAATCCGAAAATTTGGGAAAAGATTTACAGTGTGCCCGATGAAGAAATCTGGAACACCCGCGTTGCCTTGAAGAACAAGTTGATTAACTATGTACGTAACCAGTATCGCGACACATGGTTGAAAAACCAGGGAGACCCTTCACGTGTGGTAACTCTGATGGATAAGATTAATCCTAATGCGTTGTTGATTGGTTTCGCTCGCCGTTTTGCAACCTATAAGCGTGCTCACTTGCTGTTCACTGACCTTGACCGTTTGGCTAAGATTGTGAACAATCCTGATTATCCGGTACAGTTCTTGTTTGCCGGTAAGGCGCATCCGCATGATGGAGCCGGACAGGGATTGATTAAGAAGATTGTAGAAATTTCACGTCGTCCGGAATTCATGGGTAAGATTATCTTCCTTGAAAACTACGACATGAAGTTGGCTCGTCGTTTGGTGTCGGGTGTAGATATTTGGATGAACACTCCGACTCGTCCGTTGGAAGCATCGGGTACATCTGGTGAAAAAGCGCTGATGAACGGTATCGTAAACTTCTCTGTACTCGACGGATGGTGGTTGGAAGGCTACCGTGAAGGTGCAGGATGGGCTTTGACCGAAAAACGTACTTACCAGAATCAAGAATATCAAGACCAGCTGGATGCAGCTACTATTTACAGCATTCTTGAAACTGAAATCTTGCCTTTGTATTACGCTCGTAACAAGAAGGGGTATTCTGAAGGCTGGATTAAGACAATCAAGAACTCTATCGCTCAGGTTGCTCCTCATTATACTATGAAACGTCAGCTGGATGATTATTATTCAAAATTCTATACCAAAGAAGCTGAACGTTTCAAAGAGTTGGCTGCTAATGACTTTGCTAAAGCTAAGGCGTTGTCTGCATGGAAAGAAGAAGTTGCTGCAAAATGGAATGATATTCAGATTGTATCGCTTGAAGAAACTCAGGATATGTGTCAGGGCAAGCTGGAAAGCGGAAAAGAATACACTGTAACTTGTGTAGTCGATGAAAAAGGCTTGAACGATGCAGTAGGTATTGAGCAGGTAGTTACTTATACCAATGCAGAAGGCAAGGAATACATCTACGAAGTTAATCCGATGGAGATGGTTAAGCGTGAGGGCGACCTCCATACCTTCAGTGTGGTATGTGCGCTTTCTAACTCAGGAAGCTTCAAGGTTTCTTACCGTATGTTCCCGAAACATGCAGATTTGGCTCATCGCCAAGACTTCTGTTACGTACGCTGGTTTAACAGATAAATCTTGTTTTCAGAAAAGACAGGAAAAAGTCTTATAAAATATCAATCCGGCACGGAAAGTGAGAAATTGCTTTCTGTGCCGGATTCTTTTTTTCTCGAAAGAAGGGGGAAGAAGAAGGAAACATGATAATGTATGCATGAAATATGCTTCTTTTTCATGGTATAATGAAAATATATACAGAAAATGCTTAGGTGTTTGGGTGAAAACATCAAGGAGAATTTCAGAAAACACCAAGGCATTTTTTGAAAACATCAGGGAGTTTTAGTTTATGTCTAAGAAATGTGTGACAAAAAGTTGGTTTTGCTTGATAAAAGGTTTCCTGCATTGGCTTGTTTTTATGTTGTAGAATGTTAAATTATAGCGATAACTTATTGATTTATAAACTGATATTGAATCTGATTTTTTGAAAAACAGATGGCTTTGATTCTTGACTGACTATCGGGCGAATCTTAGGGAAATGAATTTGCAAAATGTCAAAATGTCAACGGCTTCTTTTTCATTAATATAGAGAAAATAGGATGTTAGTGATGAAGATTATTTGTTAATTAACAACGTTAACAGGTATTTTTTTTGAACTTACCTTTTGCTTCGCTTAATAATATTATTAATTTTGCGCGATTTTTAAACTTTTAAACAAAAACTAAACTAATCTACCCTTGGTTAAACAAATCTTTTACAATTAGCTTTACTGCCATTGGTGGTGAAGCTATATGGAAGTGGCGTTTGATGAATGGTGGTGTTTTATTTTCTATTTTTAATTAATAAAATGCTAATCTATGGAATTTAAGCAATTACCTTCAGCATTTTTACTGATGATGGCGTCCGGTTGCGGAACGGCTTTGGCGGCAAGTAATGCTCCGGAGTTGTTTATCATGCAGCAAGCGGACAAGATTACTGTGCAGGGTACTGTTGTAGATGCGACAGGCGAACCCTTAATTGGTGTAAGTGTTCTCGAATTGGGGACCACGAATGGTGCGATTACGGATATCGACGGAAAATTTTCGTTGTCAGTAGCTTCCGGTTCAAAACTGGAACTTTCGTATATCGGCTATAAGTCAATCCAGGTGGAGGCGAAAGCCGACTTGGGAGTGATTACTCTTTCCGAAGACACTGAAGTGTTGGAAGAGGTAGTTGTAACAGCGCTGGGTATTAAGCGCGAGAAAAAGGCATTGGGTTATGCCATGCAGGAAGTAAAAGGTGAATCACTTGTTGCTTCACGCGAGGCAAACATCGCGAATGCGCTTTCAGGTAAAATTGCCGGTGTGCAGATTACTCGTTCAAGCAATGGTCCTGGTGGATCTTCTAAAATCCAGTTGCGTGGTGCCAACTCTGTAACAGGTATGAACCAGCCGCTTATCGTAGTGGATGGTGTTCCTATGGATAACTTTACCGGATCAGATAATGCAGACTTCTATAACCCTACATTGGATATGGGTAACGGTCTGTCGGATATCAACCCGGAAGATATCGAGTCAATGTCTGTATTGAAAGGTGCTTCAGCAGCCGCTCTTTACGGTTCGCGCGCAGGTAACGGTGTTATCTTGATTACCACTAAGAAAGGAACCAAACGTGAAGGTTTAGGTATTACAGTTTCGGCTTCGGTTTCTGCTGAAACTATTTTCATGAAGCCTAACATGCAGAAATCATTCGGACAGGGTACGAATGGGGCCTATAATCAGGAAGCTGGAACCAGCTGGGGACCTGCTATGGGCAGCGAATATACCTTCAACGGGCAGAACCGCGTGATGCAGTATTTCGATAATATTGATTCTTATTTTAATGTAGGAACAAATCTTACAGAAAGTGTGTCATTTCAGCAGCAGTTTGACAAGACTGCCGTGTATGCTTCTGCTACTCGTATGGATGACTCAAGTAAGATTCCAGGTGCGAAGTTAGACCGTACCAACTTTACCTTGCGTGCATCTTCTACTTTCGGTAAAGATGATCGCTGGAGCTTCGACGGAAAAATCCAGTATATCAATACCGGAGCCGAAAACCGTCCGCTTCTTGGTAAAAACGACTCGAATGCTTTCCTGACCATCTATCAGTTGCCTGCGTCATTGGATATCCGTGACTTCAGCAATCCGCTTGATGAAGATGGAAACATGTACTGGTGGTCACCGAAAGGTTTGAACCCTTATTGGTTGGAAAAATACAATTTGAATGAAGACAGCCGCAGCCGTTTCTTGCTGAATGCTTCTTTGAAATATAAGTTTACAGATTGGTTGAACTTGGAACTTCGTGCCGGTAGCGATATGTACTTTACAGAATCTACAGCGAAAGTTTATGCCGGAGCTAAAAACCTGAATAACGGTAACAGTTCATATGAATTAAATGAACAGCGTTTCTATGAAAACAACTTCAGTTTCTTGCTCTCGGCTCAAAAAGACAACTTAATTGATAAAATCGGGGTGACTGCTACTTTCGGAGGTAACTTGATGGAACGCAAGTCAACCGGACTGAAAAATCGTGCAGGGTTATTGACTGTTCCTAACTTGTTTAACATCAATAATAGCAGCAATGCCGACCGTACGGTAACAGAAACTTACAGCCACCGTAAAATTAACTCTCTGTATGGAACATTAGGCTTGAACTATAATGGATGGATTTTCTTGGATGCAACTTTCCGCAATGACTGGTCGTCTACTTTGTCGAAAGAAAACCGTTCTTTCTTCTATCCGTCTGTATCACTCTCATGGGTAATTACCGATATGCTGAACAAAATCGAAAAGCCATTGCCAGAATGGGTAACGTATGCCAAGGCACGTGCTTCTTTTGCTCAGGTAGGTAATGACATGGATCCGTATCAGCTTTATAACTCATGTGAAATTGGTTCTGACCGTTGGGGAAATACCACAGCAAAACCGGGTGATACCAAATACGATGCAACCGTGCGCAGTGAGTTGATTTCTTCATGGGAAGCTGGTTTGGAAATGAAATTCTTTAACAACCGTTTAGGATTTGACTTGGCTTGGTATAAATCAAATGCTGAACGCCAGTTGATGAAGGTTCCTATGAACGAAATGTCTGGTTTCAAAAATAAAATCATCAATGCCGGTAATATTCAGAATAGCGGTATTGAGTTGATGATCAATGCTCGTCCGGTAGAAACTGCCGATTTCAGCTGGGATACACAGATTAACTTCTCAAAGAATAACAATAAAGTATTGGAACTGGGTCCCGGTATTCCTAAATACGAATTGGGTGGTGCTGCCGAATTGAAAGTATATGCAGTAGCCGGAGGTAACTACGGTGAAATCTGGGGAACTCGCTTTGCCCGCGTGGAAGATGTGAATAGCCCTTATTACGGAAAGCTGATTCTGAATGATGCAGGTCTTCCTACTACCGATGGTCAGAGTTATAAAATCGGAGACCAACAGCCTGACTGTATGTTGGGATGGAACAATACGTTCAGCTACAAAGGTTTTACTTTAGGCTTCCAGATTGACGGACGTTTAGGCGGGGATATTTATTCATACACCAACTATTCATTGCAGGTTAATGGTCGTGCGGAAGTAACTGCGCCCAACGGAGCCCGTGACAAGTTTGTAGTAGATGGTGTGATTGCTGACGGTAACGGAGGGTATAAAGTAAATACCATTGAAGTAACTCCGCAGCAGTATTGGTCAAAGGGTATAGGTACAGGAAATACTGGTATCGGTGAAGCAAACATCTATGATGGCACCAATATCCGTTTGCGTAATGTATCACTGAATTACAGTTTCCCGCGTGAAATGCTGAAGAAGACATGCTTCCAGCAAGTGAAAATGGGCGTATCTGTAAATAATGTATGGATGATTTACAGCGACATGGAAGGTATTGACCCTGAATCAGTCATGGTGGCAAATACCAATGCTACTGGTTTTGAGTTCGGTGCTTCGCCTACCTCACGTTCTTATCTGTTTAATGTTACCCTTGGTTTCTAACATTTTTGTGAATTAAAATGAAAACTTTCAATAAATTCTTTTTAGGTGTCGGACTGGTAGCTGGTTTGGCTTCTTGTTCAGATTTTGATGATGTGAATATAGATCCGACAAAAACTCCGATAGAATCAACACAGCCTGAGTTTTTCCTGAATAATGCAATCGGAAAAATTCAGATGGACCCGAGTACCGGTGAACGTATGTATTACTTGAACTGGGGGGATGCTGCCCGTGCTTTCGGTGAAGCGGGATTGCTTTCTGTTGGAACATATAATGATGACTATGTTACGAGCTTTTATTATCCTTGTGTAGCTTCTACTATAAATTTTGCTACCAGAGCGATTGAGCAGGCTGCTATCCGTGCAAAGGATGAACCTTTTTATGCGAATATGGAGCAGTTCGGACGCATCTGGCGTGCGATGGTAATTGCTCAGTTTGCTGATACTTTTGGTCCTTATCCATTAGAAGCTGCAAAAGGAGAAAATCCGGCTTATAACTCGGAAAAAGAAGTGTATCAGTTTATCTTGAGTGAACTGAGAGATGCGGTAAAGAAAATTGATACGTCGGTTAAACCTACAGAAAATCAAGCTAAGTGTGACCCTGCTTATGGTTATGAGGCTGCTAAGTGGCAGAAACTTGGTAACTCATTGCGTATGCGTTATGCGATGCGTTTGACTAACACTGAAATTGCTGCTGATGCTCAGGCAGAGTTTGAAGATGCTTGCAAAGGCGGAAACTTTATTAAGGATAAGGCTGATATGCTTTGGTTTAAGTCAGACAACGGCTGGAATGACTACTCTAACCCTTATACTCGTGGATGGAACTTGCAGGCTTTGTCTTCTACCATGGCTAATCTGATGAATAACCTGGGTGGTGTAAAGATTTCTGAGCAGCGTGCCGACTTGGCTCAATATGCAAAGAAAAATACCTATTTGGGACTCAAGTTTGAAAAGCATTTTGTGGCAAATACGGATGATCCTACGAAACAGTATTGGTTGGACGGTATTCCGGAAAACCTCGATCCGCGTGCTTTGAAAATGTTCTGGATGGTCAACGATAACAAAGCAACTAACGCTGTAACTTCGGATATTAAGAATACTAAAATCGATGCTAGAGGTTCTTATCTGGTTGTTGCAGATAAGGATAGTATGTGGGTGAAAGGCGATAATACGTGGAACGGAGTACCGGTCGGCTCATCGAGCGGCTGGTCTGAAGGATTGGAAAAGAATGGCTTTATCACCACTTCTTCAGGTATTCGCTCTATCTATCCGTTGTGGGCACAAGACTACTGTATGGGTGGCGAAGAAGGTCTGGGACGTGTGGTATTCTTCGGCGCTTGGGAATCTCACTTCCTCTTGGCTGAAGCTGCTCTTCGTAACTGGAATACCGATGGTGTAACCGATGAGCAAGCTTATAAGGACGGTGTCCGTGCCAGCTTCGACTATTTTGGCGTTTCTGAATTTGCAGAAGATTATCTCGCTTCAGAAGATTACAACCGTGTAGGTACTTCTGTAAAATATACACATACCACTGAACCGGTTTCTTTCCAGGCTACTTATAAGGATGGATATAACCAGATGGCAGGCTACAAAACTGTGACTTACAACTATCCGGATGCTTCTAAGATTTTATATCCGGGCAAGAAACTGAACGATAAACTGACTAAGATTATCACTCAGAAGTACTTGGCTCAGATGCCTTATGTGGTTCAGGAAGCATGGTCAGACCATCGTCGTCTGGGCTTGCCGTTCTTTGATCTGCCGGCAAATACTGCAACCGTAATGACGGGTTCTGATTTGACAGACTGGCATAACGACTCATGGGAAACAGGTCAGTCATGGAAGTATTATCCGCAACGTATGCGTTATCCGCAATCTTTGCTTACTTCCGATGAGGCTGCTTACAGCCATGCACTGGAACTGTTAGGTGGTAAAGATAATACAGTGACACCTCTTTGGTGGTCATTAGGTGCTAAAATGAAATAATAGTACTCTGTGTTTTTCAAAGCAGGAGTGCAAAGAGAGAAGGAAAGTTTGTCTTCAGGCGGCGCCCTTCTTTCCTTGTACTCCTGCTTTTCTTTTTTTCTGCTGTAAAATAGGCTTTTCAGACGAGGGAATTTAAAGAAGCAAGTTGGGTTTTTAAAGAAAGTTTGTAACTTTGTCTATGAAAATAAAATTGAGGGATGAACTATTCGGAGATGCTAATTAATTCTTTAAAAAAAGAGCATGGAAAGTTATTTTCTAAGAATAGGTGTGATGAACGAAGTGTATTTCGTAAATTTAATTTTTAATCATCGTCCGCAATCACCCTAATGTATAGGCGGGTGACATAGCCTTTACATTGGGATGATTACGGACAAAATTATTTTAATATCATGATGAAAAAACAATTATTGTCGCTGCTTGTCTTGTTGGGGTGTGCAGCTTCACCGGTAGCTGCTCAGCAGTCGGGTGAGAGTGATTCGCAGAAAAAACAGCGGATGGAGTGGTTCTCGGATGCAAAATTAGGTGTCTTTATCCATTGGGGCGTATATGCTGTAAATGGAGTGGCTGAAAGCTGGTCGTTCTTTAATAAGTATCTGCCATACGAAGAGTATATGGATCAGAAAAACAGTTTTACTGCTTCAAAGTATAATCCGAAAGAATGGGTGGATTTGATAAAGGAGAGCGGAGCACGCTATACGGTAATTACTACTAAACATCACGACGGTATTGCGCTTTGGGATACAAAGGCAGGAAACTTGAGTACGGTGAAATCTACTCCGGCTGGTCGTGACTTGATTGACCCGTTTGTAAAGGAAGTGCGTAAGCAGGATTTGAAATTGGGATTTTATTATTCTTTGCTTGACTGGTCGCATGAAGATTATCCTAACAAGACTCGCACAGAGGTCCGTTATAAAGACGATCCGGCACGCTGGAAGCGTTTTGTTGATTTCAATATGGCTCAGCTAACCGAACTGAATAAAACATGGAAGCCCGACTTATATTGGTTTGATGGCGACTGGGAGCAGACTGCCGAGGCTTGGAACTCAAAAGGAATTGTTGATTTGCTGCGCTCAGGAAACAAAAACGTAATTATCAACTCTCGTATTCAAGGTTATGGTGACTATGCTACTCCGGAACAAGGAGTGCCTGTAGTGAAGCCGGAAAACCCATATTGGGAACTATGTATGACTATGAATGATTCATGGGGCTATCAGCATACGGATACAAACTACAAGTCCCCTTATATCCTGCTTCGTACCTTTGTTGACTGCTTGAGTATGGGTGGAAACCTGCTGCTTGACATCGGTCCGAAAGAAGACGGCACTATTCCTGAAGAGCAGGTGGCAGTGTTGAAAGAATTCGGCAGATGGACCAAGAAACATAAAGAAGCTGTTTATGATACGAAAGCGGGTATTCCGAACGAACACTTCCAGGGATACACTACCTTAAACAAGGCAGGTGATATCTTATATTTATACTTGCCTTATAAGCCTAACGGTCCGATTGAAGTAAAAGGGTTGATGAATAAAGTCAACCGCGTATGGGCTGTCGGTAGCGGAAATATGTTGAGTTATAAAGTTTATAACAAGAACTATTGGAGTGAAGTTCCCGGAAACTTGTATATTGATGTGCCTGAAAGAGTACTCGACCCGCAGATTACGGTCATTGCAGTACTTCTGGATGGTCCGATTAAGTTGTATCGTGGAGCTGGAAAAGTGATTGAAAGTAATTAACCCCTTATAATATAAACATTAAACATGAGAAGACAGTTTTTGTGCAGTTTGTTTGCGCTGGCGGTTGTTGCCCAACTGGGAGCGCAGAACTTATTTTCAAAGTATGAGCGTGTGCTGACCTTGCCTGAAGGTTATGTATGTTATCGTACTGAGGGAAAGTTGAAAATTGATGGCAAGCTTAATGAAGCCGATTGGCAGAAAGCTCAGCCCACCCAGTCGTTTGTTGACATAAGCGGAGAAGGTTTTGCCAAACCCTGCTATGATACATCGGCTAAAATGTTGTGGGATGATGAATATCTTTATGTAGGTGCTACTCTTCAGGAAGATGATATTAAAGCAAAGTTGAGTCAGCGTGATACAATTATCTATTACGATAACGACTTTGAAGTATTCTTGGATCCGGACGGAGATGGTCAGAATTATTTTGAAATTGAAAACAATGCCAAAGGTGTTATTTTTGATTTGATGCTGGATAAGCCCTACCGTTCGGGAGGTAACTTTATGGTACAGTGGGATTGTCCGGGGCTCAAGCTGGCTGTTCACCGTGAAGGTACGTTGAATAAATCGAAAGATAAAGATAAACAGTGGAGCGTGGAAATGGCTATTCCTCACAAAGCCTTGACTGTAAACTTTTCAAATCCGGCAGTAGCTGGTAATTACTGGCGTATCAATTTTTCACGCGTGCAGTGGTTGAAACCGGGACAGCGTGAAGAAAACTGGGTGTGGATGCCTACTGGAAAGATTGATATGCATATGCCCGACCGCTGGGGATTCTTGTACTTGTCGGATAAAACCGTAGGACAGGGTACTGACTCGTTTAAGTATCCGTATAACATGGCAGCTTATAAACTGTTGTGGGCGATGTTTTATGCGCAGCTAGATAACTATGCAAAGGAAAAGAATTATTTGCGTGCTACTGAAAACTTTTTCCTGACAGATGCTGAATTGAGCGGATTGCCTGCCGGAGCTGAAGTGAAGGTGGAAGCTACAGCGAATACGTTCCGTATTGCAATCAGTGTACCTGAAGAAAAGGTATATTATGTGGTTGACCAAAATGGTAAGTTTACCCGCGAGGCTATTGCTCAGAGAGAAGTGAAAAACTGGGTATGGATGCGTATCAACAAAGAAAAGGGAGATGCGTATTACAAGAAGTATTTTGCTTTGATGAAAGAATGCGGCTTTAGCGGCGTAATGTTCGAAGGCTATGATGAAGATACGTATCGTATGTGTAAAGAAGCCGGTTTGGAAGCGCATTACTGGAAGTGGACAATGAACCGTCGCGAAGTGCTTGAAACACATCCAGACTGGTTTGCTGTTAACCGCAAAGGTGAATCTTGTTATGATAAACCTGCTTATGTAGATTATTACCGCTTCTTGTGTCCGAATCATGAAGGAGTGGCTGAATATCTGGCTGCTGATTACTTGAAAGAAGCTAATCTTCCGTATGTAGATGGTGTTCATCTGGATTACGTCCGCTTCCCGGATATTGTGTTGCCGGTTAGCTTGTGGAAGAACTATGGTATTGAGCAGACTCACGAAATGCCGGAGTATGATTATTGCTATTGCGATGTGTGCCGCAAAAAGTTTAAAGAACAAACCGGACGTGACCCGCTGGAATTGAAGTTCCCTATGGAAGATCAGTCATGGATTAATTTCCGTTTAGATGCTATTACCCGCATTGTAAACAAGATAACTCAGACGATTAAGGCTGACGGAAAACATATCAGCTCAGCAGTTTTCCCAGGTCCGTCAATGGCTCGCAAGATGGTACGTCAGGATTGGGGTGAATGGTCGCTTGATGCATACTTCCCGATGATTTATAACGGATTCTATTATGAGGGTCCGGAATGGATTGGCCGTTCGGTAAAAGAAAGTGTCAAGACAATCAATGGCAGAGCTAAGATTTATGCCGGATTGATGTTCCCTGACATTAAAGATACTTTTGAAGAAGCACTTGATGAAGCCTTTAATAATGGGGCTTCGGGTGTATCTTTCTTTGATGGTCCGGATGAAGAGTACATGCGCAGATTTAAGGCTTACTTGGACAAGAGAGGCTTTAAAGTAAAGTAATACGTTAGGATTTAGAGACTGGATACGAGCTGCCCGGTACAAAAACTGGTTTCTCGTATCTGGTCTCCTTCTTATCTTAAAGAAACAAATAATAGTTAAGTAATCATGAGAACAAACTTTTTTAAAAAAATCATTTTTTCCTTGTCTTTACTGTCTTCGCTGACTGCTTGTGTTGGCGGGCATAAAGAATTGCCTGCAGTGGGCGACTTGCATTTGGAGGTGTTTAATAAAGCAAATATCCGCTTTACTCCGGATGTATATGCTAATTTCTCGGAAGCCGATAAAGATGGTATTATTCATCTGGTGAACGGTCGTATTATCTTGAAGAAAATTCAGGTTCCTTCTTATCAGCGCGATGTGAAGGTCAGCGTGAAGGTTACTGTGGCTTCTAATGGTGACCGTTGGGACAAGTCAGGCTCTTGTTTCGTATTGCCGAAAGAGTCGGCTGTGAACTTGATGAGCATTGCTCAGGGTGAAAAACAGTTCCCGGCTGTTGACAGTACGAAGTTGGAGAATATGGTAGGTATCGTAGCCGGAGAAAATTATTTGCCGACTATTGAGCTGATGCGTTTCATGACTCCGTTTGGTGTAGGACATTATAGTGAAGAAGATGATTCTTTGTCAAGCAAGCGCCGTCCGGTATATATCCCGAAGTGGGAAAAATGTGTACAGTGGGAGCAGGATATTACCGATTTGTATCCCGCACTTGAAGGAGAGGCATATGTAGGTATCTTTATTGATACTTGGACTCCGGAAGGTTATGTGGCAAGTATGGAACTGAATTTCAAGGAAAGCAAAATTACGTGTGACAAGCGAGTGAACCGTCATGTGGAACCGCTGATGAACACCGTATATTACATCGGTCAGTCTTATCCTGATATCTTTGCGCGTAAGGCTGTTTCAACTGATTTCGTAATTCCTGAAAATGCAAAAAATGTGCGTTTGAAATACATCGTAACCGGACATGGCGGTCATGCAGGTGGAGATGAATTTGTTCAGAAACGTAACATCGTTTCAGTGGATGACCAGGAAGTGATAAACTTCATTCCTTGGAGAGATGACTGTGCTTCGTTCCGTCGCTTCAATCCGGCTACAGGAGTATGGCTGATTAAGCGTCTGGCTGCTTATATCAGTCCGGATGGATACAAAGTGAAAGAAGTGGAAGAACCTTTGGCTTCATCTGACAAGTCTCGTTCAAACTGGTGTCCGGGAAGCGATGTGTTGCCGGAAGAAGTGGCTTTAGGCGATATAAAAGCAGGCAAACATTCCTTTACGGTTAATATTCCGGAAGCTCAGGAAATCGATGGTGAAAAGATGAACCATTGGCTGGTTTCTGCTTACCTCGTATGGGATGAATAAGGATGTTTTAAAAAAGAGTTTCTCGTTAATTAATGTTAGCGTCATGCAGTATTTTACTTGTATCGTCTTTTTGTAGATGAATACTTTAAAGGAGGAAATATGAGAAAACTGAAACGATACGGAACTGCTTTACTGTTAGTCATTGCAACCGTATTTCAAAGCTGCAATGATGATGATGGATATTCCATTGGCGATTTAGGTGTTGACTGGGTAACCGTACATGTTGAAGGCGATGGTGCCTATAGCTTCATCGGTGACCGTTGGGGAACGATGTGGCCTGCGGCAACAGCCATTACCGGCTACCGGGGAAACGAGGGAGATCGGGCTATACTTTACTTTAATCCGTTGCAGAAAGATTTTCAAGGGTATGATTATGCTATTAAACCGGAATTGATTAATCCGATTCTGACCAAACCCGTAGAAGAACTTACTGCTGACAATGAAAAAGAGTATGGAGATGACCCTGCATATATTCATAATATATGGCTTTCCGGCGGATATTTGAATATGACTTTCCAACAAAAAGTTCCGAAGTCAAAGGCGCATCGTGTAAGTTTGGTCCGGAACCGGAAAGTTGAATCAGATGCTTCTTTTAAAGCGGATGGCTATATTTATTTGGAGTATCGTTACCATACTTATGGTGATACGTTAAACCAAGTAGTTCCCGGAGCTGTGTGCTATAACTTAAATACACTGAAGGGTGAACTTGAATCTTCAAAGGGAATCAAACTCCGCATTCGCTCGGCTGTAAATGGGTATCGTACGTTGACTTTAGAAAAAGAGGCATACGGAACTCCTGAGGAACCGCGTAAACTGAATGTTTCGGAAATGCAAGTTAAATAAACAGTTTGACGATGACTGCTTTCCTTTCTCAAAAAAAAGAGAAAAGGAATGACAGACAAACTTTCATTTTTTATAAATATCGATTAGAGAGGAGACTGCGCTGTGAGGCGGAGTCTCCTTTTTTTGGAAAAAGCCTTTGCTGATCTATTTAAATTGTTATTTTTGTGTTGTCTTTAAGAGAATCTTATTATGAAAATATTGATAGTGGAAGATGATGATAATTTGCGGGAAATAATGGTTGATTCATTGGAAAAAGAGCGTTATATTGTTTCTCAAGCAGCAAGTTACAAAACAGCTTTACATAAGGTCGAAGATTATGATTATGACTGTATCCTGTTGGATATCATGTTGCCTGATGGAACCGGACTTGATTTGCTGCGTGAACTGCAGGCTTTGGGGAAGCATACCAATGTGATTATTCTTTCAGCAAAAGATTCATTGGAGGATAAAGTAAAAGGGCTTGATTTGGGAGCAGATGATTATCTGGCCAAACCTTTTTATCTCGCGGAATTACATGCTCGGCTGAAAAGCTTGTTGAGGCGGAAGGCTTACCAGGGAGAGCAGCGCATACAATATGGTAACATCGAGATAGTGCCCGACTCCTTTAAGGTGTTTATTGAAAAAAAAGAAGTAGAACTGAGCCGTAAAGAATACGATATTCTTTTATACTTCATGTTGCGTCCCGGCCGGCTGATAAATAAAAATGCTTTGGCGGAATCAGTGTGGGGAGACCATATTGATCAGGTTGATAATTTTGATTTTATTTATGCTCAGATAAAAAACTTGCGTAAGCATTTAAAAGATGCAGGGGCGACTCCGGAATTAAAAGCAGTTTATGGTATTGGTTATAAATTTGTTTTAGAATGAAACTTTTCCATTGGGTAATGTGGCGGGTGTCCGTCTTGTTGGTTTTAGTCCTTTCTTTTTGGGCAGTGTTTTTCTATTGGGCAATGATAGAAGAAGTGAACGATGAAACCGATGACTCATTGACCGATTATGCAGAGACAATTATAATACGTGCGCTTTCCGATGAAGAATTGCCGTCGAGCAGTAACGGGTCAAATAATCAGTATTATTTATATGATGTAAGTGAAGAGTATGCTCAGCAGCATCCCCATATATCCTATCACGATGAAATGGTTTATATAGAGGAGAAAAAAGAAGAAGAACCCGCAAGGGTCTTGATGGTTATATTTAAAACAGACAGAGGTAGCTACAAAGAACTGGTGGTTTATACGCCGACCATTGAAAAATATGATTTGCGGCAAGCTATGTTAGAGTGGATTGTCTTTCTGTATATCATCTTGCTGCTCTCTATTCTGGCTGTAAACGCAGGAGTTTTTCAGCGTAATATGAAGCCTCTGTATGTGTTGCTTGAGTGGCTGGAACAGTATCGTCTGGGCGAGAAAACTGCTCCATTGAAAAATAAGACTCAAATAACCGAGTTTCGTAAGCTCAATGAAGCAACGATGCTGGCAGTAGAACGGAGTGAAAAGCAGTTTGAGCAGCAACGTCTTTTTATCGGAAATGCTTCTCATGAAATGCAAACCCCTTTGGCTATTTGCCAAAACAGGCTGGAAGCACTGATGGATGAAGGCTCGTTGACGGAGCAGCAGCTTACGGAGCTGGCTAAAACTCATCAAACACTGGAAAACTTGACGAGAATGAATAAATCACTTTTACTTTTATGTAAAATTGAAAACCATCAGTTCAGTGATGTGAAAAATATTTGCCTTAATGATCTGCTGGATACCTATCTCCCTGACTATGAAGAAGCATATTCTTATCGTAAACTTCAGGTAAAGGTTAAAAATGAAGGATGCTTCTCACTTGTTATAAGCGAATCGCTGGCTTCTGTTCTTCTGACAAACTTGGTGAAAAATGCTTTTGTCCATACTCCGGAGGGAGGAGAGATAGAATTACATTCTACCAGAGAATCGTTTGTTGTAAGCAATGACGGTAAAGAGCCTTTGGATCCGGACCGGATTTTTGAGCGGTTTTATCAGGGAAAGAAGAAAGAAGGATCTACAGGTCTTGGCTTGGCATTGGCTGACTCCATCTGTAAGGCGAATCATTTAACCATTAGTTATGGTTACATAAACCACCGTCATCAGTTTACGGTATCCCATACACCTTCGTAAATATCGTATGTAGGATGGAGGTAATATACGTGCAAAGAACCTTTTTAGGTGAAGTAAAAGATGAGGCTGGTCGTTAGTAACAGCAGAGCTTGGCTGTTACTAACGACCAAGTTTGGTTATTACTAACGATAAAGCTTGGTCGTAGTAATGACTCAATCATGTTGTACTGAATACCTTCTGTTTTTTTATGTTAAAACAAATCAGCTTAAAGCATTATTCAGAATCTTTTCAGATTTCCATTACATCTTTGCAGTACAATAAAGTATTAACCCATAAAAAGTGAATCATATGAAAAAATTAGTTTTTTTATTAGTAGGTTTGTTTGCTCTTTCAGTTGTTTCAAAAGCAGATAATGTGAAGACTGTTCAAATCGGTCAGTTGCCTACTCCTGCTCAAACATTTATCACTACCTATTTTAAAGACAGTAAAGTAGCTCTTGCGAAGGTGGAGACCGAATTTTTGTCAAAGACCTATGAAGTATTGTTTACCAACGGAAGCAAAGTGGAATTTGACCGTTCGGGTGAATGGACAGAAGTGCTGTATAAAACAGGTGAAATTCCTGCTGAGATTGTTCCGCAGCCCATCCGTGATTATGTGAAGCAAAACTATCCGGATGCTGTAATTCAGAAAATAGAACGTGACAAGCATAAGATAGAAATAAAGCTGTCTAACCGTTGGGAAATAACTTTTGATAACAATATGCAGGTGATTGATATTGATGATTAATCCTTTTGCGTAGGATGCGTGTAAAGAAAATGAATTTTTAAGCTATAGCTTCATAGCATATCTGAAAAATTCTAAGTATCTTTGCACGCATAGAATATTTATCATATAACACAATATGCAGGAAAAAATCATTATTCTTGATTTCGGTTCACAGACCACACAGCTTATCGGTCGTCGTGTCCGTGAGTTGAACATGTATTGCGAGATTGTTCCCTACAACAAGTTTCCTCACAATGACCCTTCGGTAATTGGTGTCATTCTTTCGGGAAGCCCATTCTCTGTTTACGATGAAAAGGCTTTCAAGGTAGACTTATCTGAAATTCGCGGGAAATATCCTGTCTTGGGTATTTGCTATGGTGCACAGTTTATGGCCTATACGAATGGAGGTAAAGTGGAGCCGGCTAATACACGTGAGTACGGACGTGCTCATCTTGCGACTTTCGATCATCAAAATCCTTTATTGAAAGGTGTTCGTGAAGGTTCACAAGTATGGATGAGCCATGGCGATACCATTACAGCTATCCCGGAAAACTTTAAAATCATTGCTTCAACCGATAAAGTAGCTGTAGCGGCTTATCAGGCTGAAGGTGAAAAGCTATGGGGCGTACAGTTCCATCCGGAAGTATTCCACAGCCAAGATGGTACACAGCTTTTGAAGAACTTTGTCGTAGATATCTGTGGAGGAAAACAAGATTGGAGCGCAGCCTCATTCATTGAAACTACAGTAGCCGAACTGAAAGCACAGTTGGGCGATGACAAAGTTGTTTTAGGACTGAGTGGAGGTGTCGATTCTTCAGTAGCAGCCGTATTGTTAAACCGGGCTATCGGAAAGAATTTGACTTGTATTTTCGTAGACCACGGAATGCTTCGTAAGAATGAATTCAAGAACGTGCTTCATGACTATGAATGTTTGGGATTGAATGTGATTGGAGTCGATGCAAGTGCAAAATTCTTCTCGGAACTGGAAGGTGTAACAGAACCAGAGCGTAAACGTAAAATCATAGGCAAAGGCTTTATTGATGTATTCGATGAAGAAGCTCATAAGATTAAAGACGTAAAATGGCTGGCTCAAGGTACAATTTACCCAGACTGTATCGAATCATTGTCGATTACGGGAACTGTAATCAAGAGTCATCATAACGTGGGAGGTTTGCCCGAGAAAATGAATTTGAAGCTCTGCGAACCTTTGCGCTTGCTGTTTAAAGACGAAGTTCGCCGTGTAGGTCGTGAATTGGGTATGCCAGAACACCTGATTACACGTCATCCTTTCCCCGGACCGGGTTTGGCCGTACGTATCTTGGGTGACATTACCCCTGAAAAAGTACGAATCTTGCAAGATGCTGATGATATCTTTATCCAGGGTCTGCGTGATTGGAAAGTGAAAGACGAGGCAGGCAATGAAGTCGCACTTTACCATCAAGTATGGCAGGCTGGAGTGATTTTGCTGCCAGTTCAGAGCGTAGGTGTAATGGGAGACGAACGTACTTATGAGCGTGCAGTAGCTTTGCGTGCAGTAACCAGTACAGATGCCATGACAGCCGACTGGGCTCATTTACCTTATGAATTTATGGCTAAGGTATCAAACGACATCATAAACAAGGTAAAAGGAGTGAATCGTGTATGTTATGATATTTCGTCTAAGCCACCAGCCACAATCGAGTGGGAATAATGACTGAAAATAAAAATAAAACTTTCTTGAAATAGAAATTAGAGGCACAAAGTCGTAGAGTTTACTCATTCTGCTCTTTGTGTCTCTATTTTGTTGAATAACATAAAATGGAACGTAAATTAAAAGACTATGCCATTCTAACTCTTAAAGGAATGGGTATGGGAGCAGCCGATGTGGTTCCAGGCGTATCTGGTGGAACGATTGCTTTTATAGTGGGTATTTATGACGAGTTGATTAATTCTATAAAGAGTATTAACGGGGAAAGCTTGAAGTTGCTGTTTTCCGGCAAGCTGACAGCTTTTTGGCAGTATATTCATGCTAATTTCCTTTTATCTATCCTTTTAGGTATTGGAATCAGCGTGTTTTCGCTGGCAAAAGTCATAACTTGGCTGTTGGTAGCCCATCCGGTATTGGTGTGGTCATTCTTTTTCGGCTTGGTGTTGGCTTCTACCTGGTTTGTATCAAAAGACATTAAAGAATGGAACTGGAAGACCATTGCAGGATTTGTGGCAGGAGTAATCATTGCTTTTTATATAACCATAGCCACTCCGGCAGAAACTTCATCTGAGTGGTGGTTTATTTTTGTTTGTGGTGCTATAGCAATTTGCGCTATGATACTTCCTGGGATTTCCGGAAGCTTTATCTTGGTTCTTTTGGGAAAATACTTCTTTATAATGGAGGCTGTAAAGACCTTGAATATAAAAGTTATGTTGATTTTTGCAGCCGGAGCTTTTATTGGAATAACCACTTTTTCGCGTGTTCTTTCTTATGCCTTAAAGAACTTCCGTAACATAACATTAGCTGTTTTAACCGGTTTCATGCTCGGTTCATTAAACAAAGTATGGCCTTGGAAAGAGAAGATCGAGATGATGGCCGACGGTCATATAATAGAGCTTGAATCAAACATTCTACCTTCCGGACAAGTTTGGGAGGCTACGGCTTTAGCTCTTTTAGGTTTTTTCAGTGTCTATTTCTTGGAAAAACTTTCCACAAAGGCAAGTCGTTGATATTTCCTAAACTTCTATAAGAAGAGAGGTGATAATCGTCAGCAGTTAAAACTGCATATCGGTTATCACCTCTTTTGCAACAGTGTTATTAATAAAGTGTGTCGTTGTAATCAAACAGCCATTCTGCATCTTTAAGCAAAGGGTGTTTTTTATCCTTGTCAGATAAGATCACTTTGTCGGCTGGAATCTTCCAGTCAATACCGAGTGCCGGGTCATTCCATGCAATCGCTCCTTCACTTTGAGGTGAATAGAAGTTATCACACTTATATTGGAAAATCACTTCATCGGTAAGCACACTGAATCCGTGAGCAAAGCCACGAGGAATAAAAAACTGGCGGTGACTATCTTCTGTCAGTTCTACAGCCACATGCTGCCCGAAGGTGGGCGAGCCTTTACGTATATCTACTGCCACATCTAATACAGCCCCTTTTACAACTCTTACCAATTTACTCTGCGCAAAGGGTGGCTTCTGGAAATGAAGTCCACGTAATACCCCGTAGCTCGATTTACTTTCGTTGTCTTGAACAAAGTGGACGGTACGCACCTGCTGCTCAAAATCCCGTTGTGAGAATGATTCAAAAAAGTAACCGCGCCCGTCGTTAAACAGGCGAGGTTCAATTATAACAACTCCCTCGATAGGAGTCTTGATAACTTCCATGCTCTTTATTTATTATGTTTTAGTTCTTCAATAACCTTCAGTAAGTATTGGCCGTATTGGTTTTTCAACATCGGTTTTGCCAGTTCTTGCATCTTTTCTGGGGTAATCCATCCGTGACGTAAGGCAATGCCTTCCAGGCAAGCCACTTTCAGCCCTTGTCGCTTTTCGATAACTTCAATGTAAGTTGAGGCTTCAGCCAGTGAGTCGTGTGTTCCAGTATCCAGCCATGCAAATCCTCTTCCTAAAGTCTGTACCTTAAGTTCTCCGTCTTTTAAGAAGTGCTGGTTTACCGTTGTAATTTCAAGTTCCCCGCGGGCTGAAGGTTTGATGTTTTTAGCTACATTTACCACTTTATTCGGATAGAAATAAAGCCCCGTTACGGCATAATTTGATTTGGGCTGCTGAGGCTTCTCTTCGATTGACAAACAATTTCCTTCTTTGTCAAATTCAGCTACACCGTAGCGTTCGGGGTCACTGACCCAATATCCGAAAACAGTAGCCTTTCCCTCAACTTCGGCTGTATGTACAGCTTCTTTCAGCAAGGCAGTAAATCCGTTTCCATGAAAAATATTATCTCCTAAAACGAGGCAAGCTGCATCATTCCCGATGAATTCCTCTCCGATGATGAAGGCCTGGGCCAATCCGTCAGGAGAAGGCTGTTCGGCATATTCAAAGCGAACGCCAAAATCGCTTCCGTCACCTAATAAAC
Source organism: uncultured Phocaeicola sp. (assembly GCA_958434805.1). The sequence goes on along the minus strand of CAUBDX010000013.1, from coordinate 34,660 downwards.
GGCGGAATCCCGGAAGGTCATGCGGAGTGGAGATGATTAAAATTTCACGTATTCCAGCTAACATAAGAACTGAAATAGGATAATAAATCATGGGTTTGTCGAAAATGGGAAGTAACTGCTTAGAGACTCCCTTGGTTATAGGGTAAAGGCGTGTACCTGAACCTCCAGCTAAAACAATACCTTTCATATTTTTAAGATTAATAGTAAGTAGTGTTTGCAAAATAATAAGTTTTTCTTGAATCGGCAAAGTTTTTTCTGTGAACTCTGTAATACTTATCTTTTTGCTTGGTTTAAATTGTATTATGCTCCTCTTTTTTTGTGTTGTTGGTTCTTTTCTTTTTCATTGATGATTTTATCGAACCAGACATTCAGCAATGTCCATGTAGTGATGTCAATAATGAAAATGACGGTGTTGTTCATGAAATCAAGCGCTCCCATGGTAAACGCACAGAAACAAGCCGACATAATCTGAATTGTGATGAGTGCCCGGCGAGGTGAAAATCCCATTGCCAGGAACTTGTGGTGAATGTGTGTCTTGTCGGGAAGGAATAAAGGTTTTCTGTTACGGGCACGGCGTAAAACCACGCGGACTACATCCAGGCACGGAACCATCAAGACACTGAACGCAATCAGAACCGGGCTTCCTTGTACTTGCATCATTGAATTTGGTTCATACATGCAAAAGCGGATGACAAAAAAACTGAGGATATAGCCTAGGGTAAGGCTACCGGTATCTCCCATAAAGATTTTACGCCCGCGGTCAGCGTTCCCGAATACATTATACGAAAAGAAAGGAATGATGACACCCACGCTGACAAAGGCAAGCAGGGCGTAAAGCCATGATTGGAAATGCACGAAAATCACTCCAAATACAATCAGTGCCACCATGCTCAAGCCGGATGCCAATCCGTCGATACCGTCTATCAAGTTGATGGCATTTGTAATGAAAACCACCAGTAGCATGGTAAACGGAATGCCAATTATAGGGTCAATTTCATTGATGCCGAATAAACCGTAAAAGCTGTTGATGTAAAGTCCTGCAATGGGAAACATGGCTGCAGAGATAATTTGTACTACAAATTTCTTGCGGTAACGTACTCCAACCAAATCGTCGGCAATACCCACAATGTATAATAACGTTAGTCCGGAAACGAGGAATAGCATCTCACGGGCCGTATTGAGTGTGATAATATTATATACAAAATGACCTTTAAACAGATGGATGGCTGTAAAGGTACATAAAGTAAACACAATAACCGGAAAAAAAGTGACACCGCCCAGACGAGGAATAGGGCGCTTGTGGATTTTTCGCGCATCGGGCTCATCGAATAGGCGCTTTCTCATTGAGATGACCAAAATATTCGGTATGATGATTCGCCCTAATATAACAGCTGTAATAAAAGCAGCGATAATGATATACAGATTTTCCATTGTTACATTTTAGATATTTCCTGACTCGAATTCGTTTATCTCATTTGCTGTTAATAGCCTTCTTTAGGCAAAAGTAAAGTTTATTTCTGATATAGCAAAGGTGCTATCCTTGTATTTTAATTTGCAGATTAAAATAGATGTTTTGACAAATAGATGCGTTTGTGCGACTGTAAATCAAAGTATAAGGCAAAGTAGAATTTTTTTTGAATGAAGTCAAGACCTGTAAGCTCTTTTTGTTACAGGTCTTGACTTCGTAAAGTATGTTGTGTTGAAAATCTTATTTTAAGAGATTAGCCAGTGAGGCAATCATTGTAGCCAATGATGCGAATGAAGTGGCATTCGACATCAAGTTGCCGAAGTTGAATTTCTTCGTTTTATTCGGAACAACGATTTCACATCCCGGCTCTATCTGTTTTTTTCCGCTTCCTTTCACCTCGGCTACTTGCCCGTTCATATAGATGATAAACTTCTTGCTTTTCTTAGCTTGGGTAGAATATCCACCTGCCTGGCTTAAGTAATAGCTTACTTTTTTATTCTTCAAGTATGAAACCGTGTTGGGCATCATGACCGCTCCGCTAATTTTAACGGTATTATTATATTCTGGAACCTTGATAATGTCTCCTTCACGTAAAACAATATCTACATCGCTTCCCGGGTTAGCCAATGCTGCCTCTAAATCAATTCCTACCGTAAATGTACTGTCAACTGTCAGGTCCATCGAGTTGGCTATTGATTCGCCTACCTCTTTACGTATCATTTTAATCATATCCTGCATACGTTTCAGTTCTTCTTCGTTGGCCACACGGGTTAGCTTTGCTCCGCGTATGTAACCGAATTTACTGATTCCGCCGGCACGCTTGATGATGCTGCTGAGACGTTCACTTTTAGTGATAAGGTTGTATTTTCCTGTGTATAACACTTCGCCTAATACCGTAACGTTGACTTGTTCGCTATAGCTTGGGCTGCGGCGCACCACTACCTGGTCATATGGATGCAAAACAAATCCAGGGGTTCCGTCGATGACGAATCCGTCTTTCAGACTGAACGAATAGTTTTCACCCGATGTTTCAGAGTCACTCGTATCCTTGGGGTTACGTATGCGGCGGGCAATATCAACGCGGACCACTGAAGCCGATTCTTTCAATCCTCCGGCAGTAATTACCAGGTCTTCCAGCGTCATATTGTCTGCATAGGTATAGTCGCCCGGCTTGTTTACTTCTCCTGAGATGGTTACTTTTCCCCAGTCTTGCAGGTCATGAATGCTCGGAATATACAGTACGTCATTCTTTTGTAAAGCTATGTCCGGACTTGTTCCGTTAAGAATACCCTTGATGTCAACCGATACAACTTCGCGGGTCAGGTTCTCGCGTTCTCTGTAGAGCACGGCGCGTGCGGTGAAAGCATCCCCCAGCAGTCCGTCTGCTTTCTCAACCAGCTGGCGCACGGTATTTAAGCTTCCGCTTAGCTGATAGATACCCGGATGATAAACAGCACCCCGGACTTCAAGCTTGTTGGTATACCGGTCGAGAATCGGATCAACAGAAACAACGTCTCCGTCTTTCATCTGGAATGTAGTATAGTTTTTCTCATCCACCGTAGCCACCGAGTATTCAATGCCATCCTGACGAACCACCCGTATGGTTTTTTTGTAAGCATCGGCAGTAAAGTCGCCGGCATAAGTTATCAGTGTGGCTATTGATTCATTTTCTTTCATTTCGTAGCGCATCGGCCGTTTAACCTTTCCGGTTATTTTGACTAAAGCTTCATAAGGGGGAACAATAATCACATCTCCCTCTTGCAGGCGGATATCATCTTGTATTTTTCCTTTCATGATATACTCATAAATATCGAGTGTGGCTGCAGTCTTGCCTGCGCGTGCAACTTTTACATTACGCAAGCTACCGATAGCGCTGACTCCACCGGCGCTGTATAAGGCATGGAATACAGTGGAAAATGAGGTGAGGGTATAGGTTCCCGGGAACATTACTTCTCCCATGACGTTTACTTGAATGGTGCGTATGTTTCCCAAGCTGATTTTTATCTGGTTTGCTTCATCGGCATAAATTTTGCGCAGTTCTTCCTGCAGCAAGGCGTCAGCTTCGTTGATGCTCATATTGTTGAGATAAACCAGTCCTAAGTTAGGAATATTGATATATCCGTCTGGACTAATTTCCTGACGGATGGTATTTTCGCTGGCTCCCCAGATATCAATGATAACTTCGTCGCCCGGACCCAACCGGTAATTTTGCGGTGTGGAAAGATTGATGTTCGGTTCGAAGGTAAGGCTGGGTGAACTGAAAATGTTGCGACCGAAAACTTCATCCTCCGGATTATATTTAGGAAAGTTCAACGTGTCTGCCAAGACGGAAGCAGTTCCGTTGCCTTCGTAAAATCCATATCCGTATGCTCCGTTAGTTGGTGAAAGTTTGTTTCCTCCAAGTAGCGAAGACTTGTTTTGAACTCCTCCTTGAGCAGAGCCGCTTTGTATTTGACGCATACGGCTGGCTGTAATAGCTTGCGTGCTTGATTCAGTAGAGGTAGATGTACTTCCCATCTGTTGTTGATACATCTCCTTGACACGTAAAGCCTGTTCTTCTGTGACTCCTTGGCTAAGTAGCTCTACTGCAATTTCTTGCTGTCCTTTTCCTTGCTGCATGGCTCGTTTAACATACTCAAGTACTTGAGCGTCACTCATGGTTTGTGCAAATGCTGGTATAAACCCTAATAGCAAAAGTGATAGTGCGAGTCTTGCGAATCGTTTCATCATAAGCGAAAGTTATTAATTTTTTTCTTTTTTGGGATGGATTAAAAATCATACAAAGATACGGTTTTGATGAGGAATAGCCAAGTGAAAACTTTATTTTTTGTTTTTATCAGAATACGGGGTGTTGTAGGTTTAAAAAATGTGAAAATCAAGCATTATTTTGGTGTAGTATTGTGTTGTATAACATAAAACCTGTATCTTTGCACTGTGTTTTTCATGGTATTAGATTTAAGGTTAATGAAGATTGGGAGTCTGGGAAGATTCCCTTTTTTTTATGTTTTTTCCGTAAAATGCCGAATCGTTTTCATGGAAATGTCTACTCGTTTTATTAAAAACGCTTAGGCGTTTTGATAGAATCGTCTGGGGTTTCAGCCTTCCTTTTTTCTTTGCAATTTTTCGTTTGGATATTATATACTTTTCGCATTTTATTTCTATTTTTACCTTGATTTTCGTACGTTTACCTTTGAGGTGATGTCAAACCTATATGTTTTTGCTGCCTGCACTGTAATAGCTCATTGTGAAGTTGACAGTTGCCAGCTAATTGAAAATTGAGTAAACCTTTGATAATATATAATTTAAAAGAAAAATGAAAACACTGTTAATTTTGATGCTCTGTTCTCTGACAGGGTTGGTTGCTGATGCCCAGCAGCCTATGAGTCAATTTATTGATGATTTGATGTCGCGTATGACTCTTGAGGAAAAAATCGGCCAGCTTAATCAGTTGCCGGGCGATGATATCAATACAGGCAATCCTCTCCAGACAAGTATAGGTAAGGAACTGTTAAAAGGTCATGTAGGGTCGGTATTAAACGTGCAAGGGGTGAAAAAAATACGCGAACTTCAGCGGATAGCAGTTGAACAAACCCGCTTGGGAATTCCTCTACTGGTAGGATTGGATGTGATACATGGTTATGAAACCTTGTTTCCTGTTCCGTTGGGGCTGGCAAGCACATGGGATATCGACGGAATCAAGGAAAGTGCCCATATTGCGGCTAAAGAAGCCGGTGCGAACGGGATAGCATGGACTTTTTCGCCGATGGTTGATATAGCGAATGATGCCCGTTGGGGTCGCCAGGCAGAAAGTGCAGGCGAAGATCCTTTTTTAGGAAGCTGCATTGCCCGGGCTATGGTTACCGGTTATCAAGGCAAATTAAACAGTCCTGATGAAATCATGGCATGTGTCAAGCATTTTGCGCTTTACGGTGCTGCAGAGTCCGGACGCGATTACAATACAGTAGATATGAGTAGGGTACGAATGTATAATCAGTATTTTGCTCCGTATCAGGCTGCGGTTGATGCCGGTGTAATGTCGGTTATGACTTCTTTTAATGTAATTGATGGCATTCCCGCTTCGGCAAACCGCTGGCTTCTGACCGATGTATTGCGTAAGCAGTGGGCTTTCGGCGGCTTTGTTGTTACAGACTATGGTACGATTGGAGAAATGCAGACTCAAGGTCACTCCATAACAGATGTGAAAACAGCCTCAGCACTCAGTTTGCGTGCAGGGGTAGATATGGATATGTGTTCGCGCGGATTTCTGAATACGCTTCATCAGGCAATTTCAGAAGGAACTGTCAGCATACAGCAAATTGAACAGGCATGCAGACGTATTTTAGAGGCAAAATATAAGTTAGGACTTTTTGCCGACCCTTATAAATATTGTGACGTAAAACGCTCTGAAGCATTAACCTATTGCCGGGAACATCGGGAAAAAGCGCGTCAGCTTACGGCAAAGTCATTCGTGTTGCTGCGTAATAAAGATAAAGTATTGCCTCTTTCAACCCATAAAACCATTGCCTTAATAGGTCCGTTGGCCGATAATACGGAAGATATTGCCGGAACATGGTCGTTTTCGGCCAAGCCATCTCAGTACAGGTCTCTGTTTACGGCCTTGAAAGAAAAAGTCGGCAATCAAGGACATGTATTATATACCCAAGGGTGTAATGTGATGGATGATGCCTATTTACAGCGTGTGGTATCAGAGGGACATGGACTGGCTCCTGTACCAAGGGTAGATGAAAAGCAAGCCCGCGATGAGGCTCTGCGTATAGCTGCCGATGCCGATGTTATAATCTGTGCGATGGGAGAGACCGCTTGGATGAGTGGAGAAGGAACGAGCCGCACGGATATTCGGATTCCGGCTCCTCAGCGCCGTTTGTTGAAAGAACTTACAACTTTGGGTAAGCCTGTTGTTTTGCTGAACTTTGCCGGACGGGCCACCGAGTTGAGCTGGGAGTCGGAATAGGTAGACGCTATTATGAACGTATGGTACGGCAGCGAATGTGCAGACGCATTGTGTGACGTCCTTTTCGGGGAGGTTTCTCCGTCAGGTCGCTTAACGGTCAGTATGCCCAAACATATAGCCCAATGCCCTCTTTATTATAATCAGCTAAACACCGGACGTCCGGTTGCCGATACAGACCCATATCGGGTGTTTTCCAGCAATTACATTGAAACAACCAACGGTCCGCTCTATCCTTTTGGCTTTGGACTGACTTATACTTCTTTTGTCTATTCCCAAGTGAAGCTAAGCAGTGATACAATGAGTAAAGATGGAAAAGTGACAGCCAGTGTGGAGGTGAAAAACACAGGCAGTTATGATGCAGATGAAGTAGTACAGTTATATATCCGCGATTTAGAGGCAAGTGTCAGTCGTCCGGTTATGGAGTTGAAGGGTTTTCACCGCATTCATATTCCGGCAGGCGAGACACGTAAAGTAGAGTTTGTTGTTTCTCCGGAGTTACTGATGTATTATCGGCCGAAGTTTTTGCCCGATGGCTCTTATTCTCTTGATACCATGGAGAAGGTTATTGAAGCGGGCGATTTTCATATCATGATCGGAGCCAACTGCAAACAGGTTTCTACAGCCACTTTACATGTAAACTGAACTTTGGAAAACCTGCAATAGGCAGACAGAAATAACAGAAAAGGGAGACACATTCTCCGGTTGCGGTTTTAAGATGGAAAAGTAAAATCTGCCTTCTGAATGGCATTTTACTTTTCCGTCTTTTTTTTGTAGAAGCGATACGTCAACTTTTATTCAATGATGATGCTGTATTCAGCATTGAAAGTTTCTTGCGGATTAAGATGCTGCATCCATTCCCGGTTCTCCCATTCTCCTTCATAACCCACCGTATCGCAACGGCCGTACCAAGGCTCAATGCACACAAACGGGCAGTCGGGATGGACGGCAGTAGGCGACCACAGTGCAACTATCGGTGTGTCAAATTCCACACTGACAACCGGTTTCTTCTCGTTCGACAGCAGTGTGACTTTATTTAATTGATAATCATCGAACATATACGTGTCACAATCGAACGTATGCAAGTCAATCGGCATCAGCTTGTCTTCATTGAGAGCCAGCGAATGGCGTTCAGGAGATGAACATCCTTTTTCTTTAGGAGAAATATAGGTTAAATCCGCTGTGCGGTTAAACGCAAAGAATCCTTTTGCAGATTCGGCAGCGTTAAAGTCAGGAAAATAGAAAGCAGGATGCGCGCCAATCTGAAAGTCCATTACCTTGTCGCCCGTATTTTTAACTTGCCACTTTACTTTAATGCGGTTCCCCTCAAGTTTATAGCCAATTTGCAGTTCAAAGGGAAACGGAAATTTGCTGAGGGTTTCAGGAGTGCTTGCCAGTCGGTATGAAATATCCTGTTCTCCCAAATGAATCAGTTCAAAATCCATGTCGCGGGCAAATCCGTGTTGACCGATTTCAAAAGTCTGTCCGTCATGCCGGTACTGATTATTCCATACACGTCCCACATTCGGAAACAAAACCGGTAAGCGTCGTCCCCAGAAACGGGCGTCACCTTGCCACAAATATTCTTTATCCTCTTTTTTGATACTTTGCAATTCAGCTCCATGAGAAGCAATGCATACGGTAAGAATCGAATTAGATATTTTTTCCATGGTTACTAATGGTTTCTATTCTATCATGTTGTTTGCTACATTAATGGATGCAATATTCGTAAAAATCTGTGACTTTTGCAAGTGAATCCTAATTTATAGGCTGTCAGTAGTCGCTAAATCAAAATCAATTCCTATCTTTACCCATGATATGATAACCCGATGCTATCTTGAAATAACGAATGTCTGTAACTTAGACTGTGTGTTCTGCCCTAAGACGGAGCGGAAAAAGCAGCTGATGTCTTTAGAAGAATTTCATGTACTGACCGGCAAACTGGCTGGGAAGGTGAAGTTTTTGTATTTCCATTTGATGGGAGAGCCTTTTCTTCATCCGCTTTTGCCGGAATTTATACAGCTTGCCCGTCAGAAAGGATTTATTCCGGTTCTTACCACGAACGGTACGCTTTTGCCGAAGCGGAAAGAGATGCTCGAAGCTTTGCCTCATAAGATACAGATTTCTTTACATTCCTACGAGGGAAATCAAAAAGAAAATCTGTCACAATACATTCATGAGGTGATGACATTTGCCGGAGAAGCAGCCACTCGCGGCTGTATTGTGGTGTTGAGGCTATGGAATGAAGGAGGGGCGAATCAAATGAACGGTGCCATCTTGCAGCAGATAGCCTTATATCAGCCACAGCCTTGGAAGTCAAGAAAAGACGGATGGAAGGTTTCTGAGAATCTTTTTATAGAGAACGATGACTTGTTCGAGTGGCCTGACCTGGAACGGGATGCCTATGAAGAGGAAAAGATATTCTGTTACGCCTTGCGTAACCAGATCGGGGTGTTGGTGGATGGCACCGTTGTGCCTTGCTGTCTGGATTCTGCCGGGACTTTAAACTTGGGCAATCTTTTTGAACACTCTTTGGAAGAGGTACTTTCTTCACCTCGTGCAAAAGCTATTTTTGATGGGTTTACCCACCATTCAGCGATAGAACCCTTGTGTAGGCGGTGTGGTTATTCAGCTGTATCCAAGCGTTTCAGGAAGTAGGGGAGTTTGGTTCCTTTACGGTGTAACTTACAGCAGGTCCTGCCGCTTGTGCAGATGCTTCGCAGCCATTGTCTGGTGCGTAAGCGATACAAGATGGAGCAATTGTTTTCGTGCCCAACTCCGGATTGAGACGCTCCTTCAGTTTGCTGTTCCGTTTCAGGACCGACAAGTTCCGGATGGCAAAAGACAATGCTTTCTTGCTGCCGATCCTTCACCTTGTCAAGACTGTCCTTGCCGTATTGCCGGTAAATCTTGGCAGCATAAGCAGTGCTGACTCCATAGCCTTGCAGGGAGAGCATGACGTTTTTGATATCCTTCTGTTTTTCCCAACTCTCGCGTATTTTCTCCACACGCTTCTTGCCGATGCCCGGTACCTCATAGAATGCCATAAGCCGTGGCAGGCATCACTTCCTCCCACGACTGACACACAAACTGGCTGCCGAATCGTTTGTCAACTTTCCAGTCGCCTTCACATAATAGTACGCTCCCACAGGTACCTCTAATAATAACCCCTTGTAGGCATATTCTTATGCAATGTTCGCAAAATTACTTCACATACGCAAACAGGTGGCTCCTAATTTTCTGGGAATGCTAGTTATTGCTCCATTTGCTCATTCGGCTATAATCGGTCAACTTCCTTGAAGTCTTGCTCATGACTTCTTCTTTTTTCTTTTCCGAAGCGGTAAGCTATGTTCAACTTGATTTGTCTAGACTCTCCCTTTCCCCAGCTCCAAAGCTGGAAATTATTGAAGGAACTATGACTGTTCCAGTTGCTTGTCCAAAACAGATCCGTAAATGCGAGGTTGACTGTCAGACGTTTCTTTAGGAAAGAACGCCCCAAAGCCAGGTCTACATACCCGCTTGGATCCATTTTCTCGTTTGAAGCTCCAAGCCTTCTAGTGGCATACGAACCATTTAGCTCTATTTGTATTTTTCCCGGCAGGCGGAATGTGTTCATCAGGGTTAATATACAAGCAAAGGCATCTTGCTTGAACCTGCGCTTTGAATCGAACGCTATATCCTTATTGATGTAATAGCCTATGATGTTAAGGTTCATGTCCCACCACGAGAAAGGACTGGCTCCTTGATTGAATGTCAGAGAAACCTGCTGTTGTTTGCCGATGTTTCTGGGAGTCATTACCACCTTATTGACTGATAACGTGTCAGTAATCTGTGCTTTGTAATCCTTCATATAAGTATAGGCTGCTGAAAATGAACTTTGTTTATGGCTAAAAGTCAGTGAAGTCCGGTGGGGCTTTTGAGGGGAAAGAAACGGATTTCCTTTCTAGTACGACAATTCATCAAGCAGATATTCAAAAGGATTTAAGTCTTGGTAGGCAGGGCGGTCGATACGGCTGCCATAGCCTACAGACAAAGACCGTTCTTCGCTTATCTGATAGTTGAAATTTACCGACGGGAAGATATTAAAATACCTGCGTTTGTTCTTTTTGTTTTTTGCTTTATCCGCCGTAACCAAGCAGCCGTCAGACCAAGTCTGTTCACCCCGTATTCCAAGTTCCATATTCAAATGTTTATTGATGGGATAAGAATAAAGCAGGTAAGCTGCCAGCAGCTGTTCTTTGTATGTAAAGCTATTCGACAGTTGATTGTCAATCTGATCTATATTCTCTTTGATTTCAAAGAATCTATATTTGTTTTCTGCATTGACATGAGCATATTTGATGCCGGATTTCAGTTCACCGCGACCTATTTTATGCTGCTGATTGTATGCCAAGGCATAAATATGAATATTTCTGCTATTGACCGACTTATATAGAAAATCATAAATTGTCTCTCCATTGGGGTGCTTGTATGTATTAGGCTGTAAATTCCCTGATCCTCCGTCAAACCAGGCATAATTCGCATCAATGGAATAGGTAGTTCCTTCTTTTGGAGTTAGCATATAATAAAGGTTTGCTCCATACCTGTTGCCCTTTTGCATATAATACTTGTTCTTCGCATAGAGAATCTGCTCTAAGCTGTGACTGGCTGCATTTCTGATTTCTGTAATGGTGGTTGTTTGTCCCGGTCCGAAAAGGGCATTGGCAGCAAGTTGACCTCCTATCAGGTTCTTGTCGTTCAGCTTATATTCAAAATCGAGGTTACCGGTAATTGTTTTACGCTGATCGGTATCCTTTGTGGGACTGTAAAAATCTTTGCCAGACTGGATACGGTGCATGCCATAGTCCATGTTGTAATATCCAAATTGGTGGTGATAATGCCCCATGACACTCAGCTTTCCTTGAGTTAGGCTGAAAGAAAGTTCTGTATTCTGCCGTGGATTGTTCCAGTAAGATACGCCGTTATTCATGGAAAAAGAATAACCTTCCGTGTGTTGCTTTTGCGTATTGATGTTGATGATTCCTCCTGAGCCTTCAGCATCGTATTGTGCGGAAGGGTTATTTATGATCTCTATTGAGACGATTGAAGAAGCCGACATGGACTTAAGCATTGAAACAAGTTCTTCTTGCTTCATATAGGTAGGTTTTCCATTCAGGATAATCAGAACTTCGCTTCTTCCGCCAATGCTTATTTTGTCATTCCCGTCAACAAGAATGCCGGGTGTTTTTTTTAGGACATCTAACGCAGAACTTCCTGAGAGCATCGCACTGTTTCTGGGAAAGAAAACGGTGTTACCGTTAATGATCTGTACCGTGGGTGTCTGTTTTTCACCTATTACGAGCACATTGTCGAGCATGATGCTTGCTGATTTTAACTGAATACTGAGTGTGGTATCATTCTGGATAGAGAACGGATCGCTGAGGAAAGGAGTATATCCCATGCAACTGATATATAACTGGATAGTACTCTTGGCCCTTAGTTTAAATAAGCCTTTATCGGTTGTGATACACTGACTGGATGAAACTCCCGTCTTTGCATCAATCACACTGACAACGGCTGCTTCAATAGGAGTGCTCAGCGAGTCTTTAACCATCCCGGATAAGGTGTGTTCTGTTTTATTTATCGGCTCATTTACTTTTCCTTTTTTTATAATGTACGTATTTTTACGCACTTTTATGTAAGTAAAGGGTTTGTTAAGTAGGATTGCGTTCATGACATCCTCGATACTTGCCTGATTCAGATTACATGAAACGGTATATGGTTCCAGGTCTTTATAGTTGAACAGAATATGAAATCCTGTTTGGTCTTCAATGTGTTTCATGGCATTCACCATCGTCGTATTTTGCAACTCTATATCAAGCAACTGGGTGGTTTGTGCCAGTAGGTTGGGGGTGCCGGACAGGCATAAACAAAAAAGGGGTACAATGTGCAATTTCATGATGCTATTATTTAATATTTGATATAGATACGGATGAGACCAGATTTCAGGTACCGCTTTTTTGAATTATTTTCCGACAATGATTGTTCCCTTATTTAAAGTGACAGGCTCTTGGCTGATATGATTTAACAATTCAATGACAGAAGCAAGCTTCTCGTCTCTGCGTGCTTTGAAGTGGAGTCTGTCATTCATTCTTTTTTGATTTTTAATAATTACACTGACATTATACCAGCGTCCTAATTCACAAAGAATTTCTGCTAATGTTTGGTTATCGAAGTAGAAGTTTCCTTCATGCCACGATGTAATACCATGGGTTTGTAAAGCCGTTATCATACGAAGTTGGTCGTTGTGGGTCAATACCGCCTGCTCACCTGGGTTCATGTTCAGACTTTTCTTGTTTTCTACATCCGAAACTTTCACCGCTCCAGAAAGTAGGGTTACTTTAGGTTCTTCTGTGGCATAGCTTCTGATGTTAAAAACGGTTCCCGTAACACAAGTCTTTAATTTATTAGATAGGACGTTGAACGGACAAAGTGAATCTTTCACAACATCAAACAGGGCTTCCCCATGCAGGGTGACGGTGCGTTCTTTTTGGTCAAACGATGCAATGTCGTAGGCAAGTTGGCTTTCAGCATTGAGAGATACGATGGTTCCATCAGGCAGTTTTACTTGTTTTTGCATTCCTCTTGGTACATGAATGGTGACAACTCCTTTTATCGTATCTTGTCTGATTGCCTGCTTATCTAATGAGGCTTCAAAAATCCTTATATTGTCATTACTGCTTCTGCTGAGGCCTATCCCGATTAATAGTGCCATACAAGCAGCTGCGGCTATGCTGATTCGAATCAAGACAGCCGAATGTTTTTTATGTTTCTTTTCAAACTTCTCCCACTCCTTATTTACATTAGGAGCAGGGATATTTTCCCGTGCCAGAACTTCTTTGGCCAACAGGATGGAACGAGCCTTCTCTTGGTTTTCTTTATTTGAAAACAGCTCCTTAAGTTCCTCTTGAGATAAAGCGGATGGAGATTCTAATGCTTCTATAATTTGTTCTGACTCCTTATGTGATTCATTGTTCATACTAATCCCTTTTTATAATGATACGTAAAGAAAGATAGATGGGCTACTTTTTAATCTGTTTTTTTGACTTCAAACTCTTCTCGTAGGAGTTTGAGCACTTTCATGATGTGTTTTTTTATTGCACTGCTGCTTATGTTGTATGCTTTTGCAACTTCAGCATACTTTTTATTGTGGTAGTAGCATAGGGTAAAGATACCTTTAGTAGGCTCTTTTAAATTAGAAATGATTTTTTCTATTTTTAAAAGGCGAAGTTCATATAATTCATTGTCTTCAGGAGTCTCCGCTGCAATCAGTTCATAGAGTTCAGCATATTGCTGCTCTGCTTTTTTATGCCTGAGATAATCAATGCATCTGTTTTGTACCAGCTTGTAAAGAAAAGAAGAAATCGTTTCTTCTTTTATCTCTTTGCGCTGGAGCCAGATTTTTTCGAAAACATCATTGACGATGTCTTTAGCGGTGTCTTCATCGGAAATGAACTGAAAGCTATAATAAAACAACCGGCTATAATAAGTCTTGTAGATTAATTCAAATCTTTCTGTTGACAGTGTGCCGGCTTTATTTTGAAAACTAAATAACTTCATGTGGCAAAATTAATGAAAAATAAGTCCTTCATGCAATTCAGCTGATTTTTTAAATGAAGAAACAGGATTCTCCGGGTGCTTTTGCCTGGTCAGGGTTTTCTTTTAACTTGCATCACCCGTAAGGCCCGCCATCCCAAAAGCACTACAGAGCAGGTAAACCCAATCGGATAAGACAACCAGATGCCGGCTATTCCCTTATCCAGAAAAAAGGCAAGACCATATCCGGCAGGGATGGCTATGACGAAATATGAAACAAATGAAATTACCATGATGGAAGTCACATCGCTTAGCCCTCTTAAGGCATTGGCAAGGACAATCTGGATGCTGTCGCCAAACTGATAGGCTATCAAGATAGGGATGAGGACAGCAACAATTTGAAGTACCGATGCATCGTCTGTGAAATAACCGCCTATGGTGTCACAGCAAAGATACAATAGCAAACTTAAGGTGACCGAAAGAATAACAGCCAGCATGACACCTGAAGCAGCAACCCGCCGCACATTTTTCCAGTCTTGTAGCCCTTTATACATACTGGTGCGGATGGCAACGGCCGATCCTAACCCCAGATAAATGGTAAAACTGACAGTGGAAACGGCAATGGCCACCTGATGGGCAGCCAGCTCCATACCGCCCAACCAACCTATCATGATGGTTGTGATGCAGAAGGTTGCTGCTTCTATTCCCTGTTGGAAGGCGATGGGCCATCCGATGAGGTTTAACCGCTTCCAGTATGCTTTTCTGAAAGGGGTAACCAAAAATCCTTGTCTGAATGGTTTATACTTCTCTTGTTTGATGAAAATGAGAATAAAAAGGAGCAGCATGAGGATACGAGACAACAAGGTACTGATTCCTGCACCTAAAAGCCCCAGCTCCGGGAGTCCCATTTTTCCATAAATGAGGAGATAATTCCCCATAATGTTGATCGCATTTACGAGGGTGAGCACCCACATGGAAATCGATGCATCCATAATGCCTTCTACGAATTGTCTGAAAGAATTGGACAGCATGACAAAAACCACGGAACCCATCAGTACCAAATAATAAGGTCGGATGAGCGGCATCAGCTCTTCCGGCTGGTCCAGCATTCCCAAGTTTAGGTAAATGAGTGCTAAAAGAAAAAGAATGATGGCAGTTGTAGTAAAGTTAGCCATCAGGCTGTTTTTCAGCCATCCCCCGATAGCAATGCGCTTATTGACGGCGATGTGTTCACCGATAATGGGAGTATAGTTGAATGAGAATCCCGTGCCGAGTATGATAAAAGCATTGATGACGTTATTGACAAAGGATGCAGCTGCCAATTCTTCCGTACTGTGCTGTCCCACCATGACGGTGTCTGCAAGTCCGGTTACAATATTTCCTAATTGTCCGATGATAATAGGTAATCCTAAAAGAATGAGTGATTTGATATGTTTTTTATATTCCATGAATCGTTTTTTATCTATAAGTTGTTTCTTAAGTTACACTAAAAAAGAAGTTCCCTTTCACGCGTGAATAAAAGGGTATATCAACTCCTCCATAACCGCATTGTGTCATAGGGGAATAAATAGAAAGGGTGAAATGGGAATATTTTAAGGATAGACAATACCTTATTGTTCCACAAAGAATGCTTTGCGGATATTGGGACCACGAGTTGTCCACGTGAGGAACAGAATGTGGTTGGTTTTGTTTGGATTTAATTTAGACAATAGCGTGTTATTTAAAAACAACGTGCAAAGATAGTATTTTTTCAGTGAAATAAAGAATAAAAACAGGCAGTGTAAAAGTTTTATAAAACCAAATACAATATGTATCTTTACCCGAAATCTTTTTGATATAATTACCGGAGTTTCGCAGGAAGCGTGATGCAATAGGTGATCATTCCCGGAACTTTGTACAGTCTATTAAAGAACTGAAATACCATGCTTACAGAAGACAGACGCAAACGAATCAAGGATACGGCTTCCTATCGGCTGGTTCATCTTATAGCCCAATGGATGGACCGGTATTTGCTTGACCCCCTCATTGGTCTGGTGCTGCCGAGTATCGGTGACGCCTTGACCTCTGTATGTATACTTCCTTATCTATACTTGAGTTTATTTAAAATCAGGAGCATCCCTCTTACGCTGGCAATCATCTGCAATATGCTGTTGGATATCCTGATAGGAATCATTCCTTATGTGGGGGTGGTGGGGGATGTCTTTAAGCGAGCTTTCTCCCGGAATGCCGTTTTGATAGAAGGGTATGTGGAAGGAGATAGGGCGGTGATACAGGAGGTAGATCGGAAGGCTGTTTGGATGGCACTTCTGATAGGGGTACTCTGTGTGTTGATTTATATGATGGTATTGCTTGCTGTCAGCATAGTGGAATGGATAGGATCGCTGTTCTGACCGGAGGAGTTTAAGATGAAATAAATAGGAATATGAATCATGAAAGATTTTGCAGCTATTGATTTTGAAACAGCCAATAACGAACGCTCGTCAGTTTGTTCCGTAGGCGTTGTCATCGTACGAAACGGTGAGATGGTAGATTCCTTCTATTCTCTCATTAACCCCGAACCTAATTATTACAACTACTGGTGTTCGCAGGTGCATGGACTGACCCGAGAAGACACTGATTATGCTCCGGTGTTCCCAGAGGTATGGAAACACATAGAACCCCTTATTGAAGGGCTGCCTTTGGTAGCTCATAACCGTCCTTTTGACGAGAGCTGTCTGAAAGCTGTGTTCCGTGTCTATCAGATGGACTATCCAGATTACTCCTTTTACGATACGCTCAGTGCCTCGCGTAGAGCCATGCCTGAACTGGAGAATCACCAGTTACATACGGTAGCTGCCGCTTGCGGGTATCAGCTGAATAAGCATCACCATGCTTTGGCAGATGCTGAGGCTTGCGCATGGATAGCACGGGAAATCCTGTAAGTTGTTGGGGAGAATTTGCCCTGAGTTTAGGATGGAATAGCAGATAGTAAAAAGCAGCCCAAGTGTATAACGTCATTAAAGGCAACCGGAAAGGTAAAGCAGCATAAGATACCTGTTGACAAATTAGAATTAAAATAGAAAAAATATGATTGGAAGTATCATTGGAGATATTGTAGGCAGCATCTACGAGTTTAATAACATACGAACTAAGGAATTTGAATTCTTCGGTCCAAATGTTGAATATACAGATGACAGTATTTTGACTTTTGCTACAGCCTATGCTATCTTGTCAAATAATTTAACAAAAGTGGCTGACTATTATGCCACATATGCAGAAAACAACCCTTCACCGATGGGAGGATATGGAGCCAGTTTCAAGAACTGGGTCATTCAAAAGACAAGAACAGGTTTTGCTCCTGCCTATAGTAGCTGCGGCAATGGATTAGCGATGCGTGTCGGTCCGGTAGGCTGGGCTTTCGAATCGAAAGAAGAGATTATGAATGCAGCGAAGATATCAGCGGAAGGTACTCATAATCATCCGGAAGGTATCAAAGGTGCACAAGCAACGGCGATGTGTATCTTCATGGCCCGTAAAGGTGCATCGAAAGATGAAATTCAGCAAAGTATGGAGCAGGACTTTAGCTATCGTTTTCCCCTTACGGTTGAGGAACTGCAAAAACGTTATTCCTGGAATGGGGTTGACGGAGCAGGCAATGGGGGAATCTGTCAGGACAGTGTACCTCAGGCTATTCAATGCGCTTTGCAGGCAACCGACTTTGAGGATGCCGTCCGTAATGCCATCAGTATTGGTGGCGATTCAGATACCATCGGTTGTATTACCGGGTCTATCGCTGAAGCCCTCTATGGGGTACCTGCGGAGATGTATGAACAAGCTATGTCTTATTTGCCGGCTAAATTCCAGAAGACGATTACCGACTTTGAAGTAAAGTATGGAAGTGGGAGGCTTGCCGATAAAACAGCAGGGTAATGATTCTTTTGAAAGTGACCGAAACAGATTGATATGAAAGTATATACCTATTATACTCAAATAACAGAAAAAGAAGGAATGGAAGACGAACTGGTTTCTGTATAGTTTTGGCTGGGGAAGAACCTTTTCTGTTATCCTTCTTAACTCTAAGAAATTTTAATTAGCAATAAGGATTTTGACAATGGAGAAGAAAGAATTTCAAAATAAGGTGGTAGTCATTACCGGGGGAGTGCAAGGCATCGGTCGGTGCATTGCTGAAATGTTTGAGGAAGCTGGTGCACACGTCTGTGTCATCGACAAGCAATCCGGAAATCACTATGTGGGAGACATCGCCGATAAATCCGTACTGGAATCATTTGCCCGGGAAGTCATTGGAAAATATGGTCGGGTAGACGTGATAGTAAATAATGCCTTGCCGCTGATGAAGGGAATAGACGAATGTACTTATGAAGAGTTTCAGTATGCCATGAACGTGGGAGTGACAGCTCCATTTTATTTGGTGAAACTCTTTTCCAAACATTTGGGCAAAGGTGCATCAATCATTAATATATCTTCTTCTCGCGATCGCATGAGTCAGTCGCAGACAGAAAGTTACACAGCCGCCAAAGGGGGTATAGCAGCTCTTACCCATGCCCTGGCCATCAGTCTGGCAGGCAGAGCCAGAGTCAATTCCATCTCACCGGGATGGATTGATACGGCATATAGTGAATATGAAGGACCAGATGCGCTCCAACAACCAGCGGGACGTGTCGGCAATCCCAAGGATATAGCTCACATGGTATTGTTCTTGTGTTCCGAAAAGGCAGGTTTCATTACTGGAGAAAATATCTGCATTGACGGGGGAATGACCCGGCAGATGATTTATCATGGAGAGCATGGCTGGAGTTATTCAAATTTTTAGTGTTGCTTTGCACTGTGGACATTAGGGAGAATAAGGCAATTCCTCCGTCCGAAAGCGTCAGCGGCACTTGCTGCTCCTCTCGTCCGCAGTACCTTTGCACGTATAAAACGAGTCGAACCGAGATGCCCCAATGGTTTTCAAGACTTTTCCGACTATGATTCCAAGGGAAAAGATGAACGCTAAAAGGTTGTCTCAGCCCTGTTTCTCATGCCGGCCAGGCCAACTATATCCGTGACCTGAAACTGCATGAAACGCAGGAAGAAGAGGAACGGCACGAAGGATACAGCATCTTCATCTATTATCTTTGTCCCATCTATGATTTCCAGCAGGAGCTGTTTTGACATGGTGAGGATGTGGTGGTGCTGGAACCTAAATGGTTACGCGAAGAACTGGTCGAACGACTGAAGTGTATGTACAACAAATATGAAAATGAATAACAACAAACCATCATGAAAGATTTTTCAGCTATCGATTTTGAAACCGCCAACAATGAATGTTCAGGATTACGTTTTTTTATGGTAATCCTTGTCTATATCAATATAAATGCCGAATATTGCATTAATAGATGCCTGAATACTATAAAACTCAACCGAATCATCCGCTATGAGTGAAACATTAAATATAAAAAGTAGTCCTACTCAACACATTTCCCATTTCATTTTGGTAGATGTTGAAGTTAGTTTGCAGGATAACAAGCTTCACGACATTGGAGCACTTAAAAGCGATGGTGCTACTTTTCATCAAGCATCTAAAGAAGCTTTCTATGAGTTTTGCAAAGGCACAACATACCTATGTGGACACAATATTATCCATCACGATGCTAAATATCTGTTTGCAGAGCAACCTATTCCATGGACGCTGGTAGATACCCTTTACATTTCTCCGTTGCTGTTTCCTGAACGTCCTTACCACCGGCTTCTGAAAGACGACAAGCTCATCAGCGAACAAATCAACAATCCAGTAAACGACTGTAAAAAAACACGAGATCTGCTGCTAGATGAAATAGCCAGCTGGAACTCATTACCACCTCAGAAACAAATGCTTTTTGCGTCGCTGCTGAAAGGTCAAAAGGAATTTGAAGGTTTCCTACACTTGGTGCAGGCAACTTACCTGACAGCAAGCATATCCCAATGCATTAAAAAACTTTACAAAGGAAAGATTTGCCAACAGGCTGAATTGGATCTAATCATCCAACGTTATCCATGTGGATTGGCCTATGCATTGGCATTAATAGACACAGCAGATTGTCACTCCATTACACCAGGATGGGTGCTCTACCACTATCCAGAAGTAGAAAATATAATCAAATGGTTACGTCATAAACAGTGTAAAGAAGGATGCGACTATTGCCGCACAGAATTGGACGTGGTTCACAATCTAAAAGTATTTTTTGGATACGACCAATTCCGAACCTACGAAGGTGAACCTCTGCAAGAACGAGCAGCAGACGCTGCAGTAAAGGGAAAATCATTGTTGGCTATTTTTCCCACTGGTGGCGGAAAATCTCTGACCTTCCAATTGCCTGCGCTCATGGCAGGACACACCGTGCACGGCCTGACGGTTATCATCTCGCCGCTACAGTCTCTGATGAAGGACCAGGTCGATAATCTGGCCGACCGAGGAATTACTGACGCTGTAACCATCAACGGATTGCTTGACCCCATCTCACGTTCATTGGCCATCCAAAGGGTACAAGACGGAGAAGCTTCGTTGCTCTACATCTCTCCCGAAATGCTCCGTTCCAAGACCATTGAAAAGATATTAATGGCACGCCACGTTGTGCGATTTGTGATTGACGAGGCACACTGTTTTTCTTCCTGGGGACAAGATTTCCGAGTGGATTACCTCTATATCGGAAAGTTTATCTGTCAATACCAACAGAAGAAGAAATGCAAAAGCCCGATTCCTGTATCGTGTTTTACTGCCACAGCCAAGCAGAAAGTTATACAAGATATTTGCGACTATTTCAAGCAGACCCTTAACTTGGAGCTGGAACTGTATGCATCTACTGCTTCGCGAACCAACCTGCATTATTCTGTGATTCATGCAGAAGGTGATATTGAGAAATATATCAAATTAAGAGAACTCATAGCAGAAGCCGATTGTCCCACCATCGTGTATGTGTCACGGACCAAACGAACTAAAGAATTAGCTGCCAAGCTGACTCGCGACGGATATCTGGCCCTTCCTTTCAATGGTAAAATGGAATCTGATGAAAAAATAGCCAATCAGGATGCCTTTATGACCGATCAGGTACACATCATTGTGGCCACCTCAGCCTTCGGCATGGGAGTAGACAAGAAAGACGTAGGTCTGGTCATCCATTACGACATTTCTGATTCCCTAGAAAATTATGTACAGGAAGCGGGTAGGGCCGGTCGTGATCCTGGCTTGCAGGCTCGTTGCTTTGTGCTGTACTGCGATAGCGATTTAGACAAGCACTTCATCCTACTTAATCAAACCAAGCTTAGCATCAGTGAAATACAACAGGTATGGAAAGCAGTCAAAGATCTCACCCGACAGCGTATGACAGTAAACTGTTCGGCATTAGAAATAGCCAGACAAGCAGGATGGGACGATTCTGTATCTGACATAGAAACCCGCGTGCGAACTGCATTGGCCACCTTGGAACAAAGCGGTTATTTGGTAAGAGGTAACAATGTGCCTCACGTATATGCCACAGGAATTACGGTTAAGAACATGGATGAAGCCCAAAGACGTTTATCGACTTCCGTACTCTTCAGCAGTGAAGAAGTTGAAAAGGCAGTTCGTGTCATCAAGTCGCTGATTTCTCAGAAATACATTTCCAATGCCCAAGACACAGAGGCTGAATCCCGGATAGACTACCTGGCCGACATTTTGGGTCTCCACAAAAAAGATGTCATCTCAGTTGTGGAACGCATGCGTCAGGAAGGCATATTAGCCGATAGTAAAGATCTGTCTGTCTACCTGACGGACACTGGAGATTCGGAACGAAAATCAAACATGCTGCTGGAGCGTTTTGCTAAACTTGAACAATACATTCTACACCAGATACCCAATGAGTCGCTGCACATCTCATACAAGCAATTGAACGAAAATGCTATGAATAGCGGTGTTGTAACATCCAAGGAAAAAGACATCCGCACTTTGCTCTACTTTCTGACCGTTAAAGGTTACACACAAAAAAAAGAGGATGCCTCACGCAATCTGATTATTAGTCGCCAAAACGACTTGGAGTCTACTATCCGTCGTTTTGAAAAACGGATAGAAATCAGTCGTTTTGCTATCGAATGGCTCTACAAACTTGCTTGTGAAGCCGAAAAAGAAGGTAGGTCCAAACAAGCCATCCAATTTTCTGTAGTAGGACTTTTAAAACAATTGCAAGCCATTCCTCAATCCCTTTTCGGTCAACTGCAAGACATCCAGTTGGAAGACGTAGAAGAAGCCCTGCTTTACCTCTCCAAAATCGGCGCATTAAAATTGGAAGGGGGCTTTCTGGTACTTTATAATGCCATGAACATACGAAGAATAAAAGACAACAAATCGCGTTACAAGGTAGACGACTATCGTATGTTGAATGAGTTTTACAAACTAAAAATCCAGCAGGTACATATCGTAGGCGAATATGCCAACTTGATGGTAAAAAGTTATCAGGAAGCCCTGCAATACGTGCAAGATTACTTTCATATGGATTACAAAAAGTTCATTGCAAAATATTTTAAAGGAGAAAGAGCAAATGAGATTGAGCGTAATCTCACACCCCAAAAATATTCGCAATTATTTGGGCTACTCTCCCAACGGCAAATGGAGATCATTTCCGACAAAGAATCCCGATGCATTGTGGTGGTAGCCGGTCCGGGTAGTGGCAAGACCCGTGTATTGGTGCACAAACTTGCCTCCTTGCTGCTTCTTGAAGACGTAAAGCACGAGCAACTTCTGATGTTGACATTCTCCAGAGCTGCAGCGACTGAATTTAAACAAAGATTGCTGTCTCTGATAGGCAACGCCGCCCACTTTGTAGAAATAAAAACATTTCATTCCTATTGTTTCGATCTGTTGGGACGAACCGGTAATCTGGAAGATGCCAAGAACGTAGTAGGAAAAGCTGCTGAAATGATTAACGAAGGAGAAGTGGAACCCAATAAGATAGGCAAAACCGTATTGGTCATCGACGAAGCACAAGACATGGGAGTAGAAGAACACGCGCTCATCCGAGCCCTGATGAACAACAATGAAGAGATGCGCGTGATAGCCGTAGGCGACGACGACCAAAATATTTACACGTTCCGCGGATCCGATTCAATCTACATGTATCAGTTGGCCCAAGAAGACGGAAGCACACTGGTAGAAATGACCGAAAATTACCGCAGTGCGCAACATCCAGTATATTTTGCCAATGCATTCCTCAAAGGCGTAGAGAAACGCATCAAAAGCACCCCCATCATTTCCATGAGTAAGGAAAAAGGGTGGGTAGAAGTGATACATCATCAATCGAAATATATGTATCAACCACTGGTAGAACATCTGCTTCAATACAGAGGAAACGGTACCTCCTGCATTCTTACCCAAACCAACGAAGAAGCGGCTATTCTGGTGGCACTTCTCCAAAAACGAGGCATCAGCAGCAAATTGATACAATCCATGGATGGTTTGCGCTTTTGGAATTTGGCCGAAGTGAGATACTTCCTAAAATGCCTCGACAAACGGATAAAGACTCCTCTGATTACTGAAGAGGTATGGGAAGAAACCAAACAAGCAACCGCAGCAACTTACGCGCGTAGCCAGAGTCTACCTTACTTAAAGCGCTGTATCGAGCAATTCGAACAAATCAGCAAGGTAAAATACCTGAGCGACTTCAGAGAGTTTGTATATGAATCGTCAGTAGAAGACTTCTGCGACATTACTGGTGTTGGCGTAGTAGTATCAACCATTCACAAAGCCAAAGGCCGTGAATTTGACGACGTACACATGCTCATTACGGACTGTTATGAAAAAGACGATTACCTAATGCGCCGGTATTATGTGGGAATCACACGTGCCAAAGTCAGACTATTTGTACATACTAACGGAAAAATCTTCGATCAATTACAAGTCGACAAACATTCGTACGATCAGCATACGTACGCTATGCCCGAAGAAGTAGTGCTGCAATTATCGCATAAAGATGTTTACCTAGGATTTTTCAAAGATTGCAAACAACAAATCTTGGCCTTAAGAGGAGGAGATCCTCTGCTTTACAAAGACCATTACCTGATGCATCCTGTTACTTCACAGAAATTGGCTAAGCTCTCCTTGAAGATGCAGAACACAATACACGAATGGAAAGAAAAGGGATACGAAGTAAAAGCTGCCTCTGTGCGGTTCATTGTGGCATGGAAACCTAAAGATGCCCCCAAAGAAGAGCAGGAATCAGCTGTACTTTTAGCTGACCTGGTATTAACAGGGCAATCCAATTATAATCAGGCTTAAAATAGTCCTTTTTCGATCCTAAAAATGGATTAAAGTAGTATTTATTCGGTTTTATGTCTACCTTTGTGAGTATTATTTATAGCAAAATAAAAATACTATGATACTCAAGGAAGGTGCTTACGAAAATCTCATCACGAATGAACTACAACAAGATATGTTGCAGGCTGAAATAGAGGGGCTTGTGTGTAAACAAGAAGATATAGACAAGGCAGAGTCGCCCTCCATGCTGACTGAGCACATTGCTAAGCTGATACGAAACAAACTTTCAGATGATAACCTCACGAAGGAAGAAAAGACAGCCTTTATTAATCGCCTGATTGACTTCCTGGGAGAAAATCCTGATGAAAAAATAATTGATGACAGTCAGATGTTGGCTGCTGTGATTTCTAAGCCCGAAGAAGCTAAGCTGAAATCCACCCAGCAAACACTCATACGTCCTCTGACAGGATTTAGAACGAGTAGTCTGTTTACAGGTGGACAAAGCGCAGTTCCCCTGAATGCAGAAATCGAAAGAGATATTGCCAGTGCCGACCGCATCAACCTGATTGTATCTTTCCTTAAGTTATCGGGCATCAATCTGTTTTATGACCAGCTGAAGAAATTCTGTGCACAGCCCAATCACAAACTCCGCATCCTTACAACCACTTACTGTGGAGTGACTGACGCAAAAGCGGTGGAGCGACTGGCCGCACTGCCCAACACAGAGATTCGTATTTCATACCATGCAAAGATAGAGCGCCTGCATGCCAAATCATATATCTTTGAACGCAATTCGGGCTACAGTACCGCTTACATCGGTTCCTCCAATCTTTCCAAATCTGCTCAAACCGATGGCTTGGAATGGAATATTCGCGTGACCAATGCTGAAAATCCCCACATCATCAAAACCGCTTTGGCCACCTTTAACCTGTATTGGAACAGTCAGAACTTTGAAGACTTTCGGGAAGGTGGTGTAGAGAAACTCTACAAAGAATTAGATAAACAAAGAAACCCCAAACAACTGCATGTCGGTTCGTTGGTAAAATATACTATCCTGCCACATCAGAAGCAGATTCTTGACCGCCTGATGGCCGTACGTGACGCAGGTATCAAGCGCAACCTCCTGGTGGCCGCAACAGGTACCGGAAAAACCGTGATTTCTGCATTCGACTATAAACTATTTGCAGAAAATCACCCACAAGGAAATCGTCTCCTATTCGTAGCTCACAGACAAGAAATTTTACTACAGTCGCGTAATACCTATCGAAGCGTGCTCTGCGATGCCAATTTCGGCGATGTCTGGGTAGGTCAATACCGACCAGCAAACGGTATCGACCATTTGTTTGTTTCTGTACAAACTTTCAATTCACAGTTCGAAGAGATATTCAGCACCCTCCCAGCCAACTACTACCACTACATCGTGATCGACGAAGCTCATCACTTGGTGGCCGATAGCTACCGAAAGATTTTGGAGCACTTTTCCCCTCAATTGCTCGTGGGTCTTACTGCTACTCCTGAACGTATGGATGGTGTGAGCCTGTTGCCCGACTTCGACCATCAGATTAGCGCTGAGATACGTCTGCCGATTGCCCTGCACGAAGGACTGTTAACCCCTTTCCAATATCTGTGCATCAGCGACAACACCGACCTTACAGACGATGATTTGATGCAAGGAAACAAATATGTAGCCACCAAGCTTACAGAAAAATTATGCAACAAAGAGCGGGTGGGGCTTATCCTAGATAGATTGAAATTCTACCTTCCCGACGAACAGAAATGCAAAGCTTTAGGGTTTTGCGCCACGAAAGAGCATGCCCGTTATATGGCAGAACGTTTTACAGACTACGGACTCAATGCCGACTACCTGACTGCTGATCGAAATGAACTGCGCGATGCATTAAATCGCAAGCTAGCCAATGGCTATATAAACTATCTGTTTGTGGTAGATATATTCAACGAAGGTGTAGATATTCCCGAGGTAGATACGGTGCTCTTTTTGCGTCCTACAGAGTCACTAACTATCTTTTTACAGCAGTTAGGGCGTGGTCTTCGCTTGGCACCAGGCAAGCAACTGCTTACTGTGTTCGATTTTGTTGCCCAACTCAATAAGAAATATGATTTTACAAGTCGCTTCCGCAGTTTGATGATTCGAAAAGACAAAAGCGTTATTGAGCAAATTCAGAAAGGCTTTACGCTTCTTCCGCATGGATGCACCATCCACATGGAAGAAAATGCTCAACAATATGTATTAGATAACATCAGTGCTGCAATTTACAACAAAAACCGACTCATCCAAGAGCTGCGTTCCTATGATCACGTACCTACACTCAAGGAATTCATTGAAAACAACGGACAAGATATTCGTCTTATCTATAAGGGGAAAAGATGTTGGTCAAGCCTAAAACGAGAAGCAGGTCTTTGCACCTATACAGACGATGCCAATACCAAACGCTTTCAGAACTACCTTAGCAACCTGATACATGTTAATACGGCTTCTTACCTTCACTTTATCCTGAAAGTTACGGACCATCTCGCTGCCATCCAGTTTACTGACGAACGTGAAAATGCGTACGGTATTATGCTTTACTATACCTTGTTTGGAGAAAAAATCAGTAAGGTAGGCGTGCATAGCATCGAAGAAGCAATTGGTCGTCTGAAAAACTATCCGATATTTATCAGGGAGATAAAAGAAGTGTGCGAATATTTATTAGCCAACCTTGAAGTCAAAACCTTTGCTGTAGGCGAAGGAATGCCTTTAGCTTTAGAACAGTATGGCGTTTACACACGAGAAGAAATATTCGCCATTTTTGGCAGGCAGAAAGCAGATAAAAAAATGCAAGGCAGCGTTGCTGGCGTATTTAATATTGAAGAACTAAACACAGAACTCTTCTTTGTTACACTCAATAAGTCGGAAAAATACTTTTCTGCAACAACCATGTACGATGACTACGTAGTGAGTGAAAACCAGTTTCACTGGAAATCGCAGAATACCGATACGCATCAAGGTAGTGGAAAGCGCTTTGTGCAACAAGCCATCAACAAGAAAAAATTTGTGTTATTTGTGCGTGAAAGCAAAGAAGATGGATTTGGCAATACCAATCCTTTTTATTGCTTCGGGCTGATAGATTACATCTCATCTTACGACAATAAACCTATGAGCATTGATTGGCGCTTACACCAACCTATTCTTCCTAAATTTGTAAAAGCAGTATAACCCATGATGAAAACTATACACGTAGTGGCAGCCATTCTATTCGATTCCTCAGGTTGCATCTATTCCACTCAGCGAGGATACGGAGAGTGGAAGGACTGGTGGGAGTTTCCGGGTGGAAAGATTGAGCCTGACGAAAGCCCAGAAGAGGCGCTACACCGAGAAATACGAGAGGAATTAAACTGTGATATTGATATCAAAGAGTTGTTGACTACGGTAGAATATGATTACCCCAGTTTTCACCTGTCCATGCGATGCTACCTCTGTACGCTCGCATCGGGCCTGCCTCAGCTCATGGAACACGAAGATGCCAAATGGCTGCATCGCAAAGAATGGGACAGCGTGAAGTGGCTACCGGCAGACGAAGAAATCATTGTGTTGTTACAACGAAGATAAACATTCTCTCCCTTCTCCAGCGATTCCTTTACTTCCACCATCAAACTTTCCACTACTGCCAGCACAGTCTGGGCATCACATCCGGTCTTTGCGGATATACTCTTACATAATTCTGCTTTGGTCATTTCTATATTCTTAAAAAACGCACAAAGATACGCAATGTACTTCAAACAAACATCAAACAGTCCCGTTTTCGCTTGTAAATCAGCACAAAAGCACTACCTTTGTAATGAATTCCGAATAGCATCATGCTGCTAAAGGTAAAGTAGACGGGATGTTGCTCTACGCTCAAACTCAAAACAGTATTCAGCCCTATCTTCATTTCCAAAACAGTCAGGGGAACAGATTTATGGTCAGGACATTGGATTTGAATCAGCAGTTTGATAAGATAAAAGAGGCATTAGACCGGTTTTTGGAATACAACAAAAGTGCACACTTAAATTAAGAAGAGTCATGGATAGAAAAGAATGTATGATTGTCGATTTAGACAAAAGCGGAAGCAAGGATATGTTTGTTACAGAGCGCATTGCTGCAATCAAAGAAAACAGCAAGGGATTGTGGTCTGTACTATTTAACGGCTCTACGCGATGGTTTCATTATAATCCTTCCCGCTTGCTATACCTGACTCATCCGGAAAAAATTGACCTCGGTGAGAAAGGCTTGTACATCAACAACAAGCATATCACCCAGGCTGCAAAACTGTTTCGGTTCTCGGATGAAAGACACACATTCTATCACATCGTCTATGAGAATGGCTATTACGATAATTTAGAGGGAAAGCAGGTGTATGTAACCCGAACTCCCATTAATCAAAACGGTGGTTCGACGTGGGATTATCTAAATAAACTGGCCGCCGAAACAAGTCTGCTGACGGACGAAAACGACAGTATTCTTTCGAAACAATATGAGAAGGTGGATGTGAAAAGAGACAACGTACCACTGGCTCAATATTTAGGTAGCAAAAGCAAACTGGATACGCATAAAATGCCCAAGCACCTTTATTATCCGTTTGGCTGCAATGCCAGTCAGAAGGCTGCTGTAGAGGCGGCGCTGACACATCAGGTTAGCATCATCCAAGGACCTCCGGGCACGGGTAAAACGCAAACAATTCTGAATATCATTGCCAACCTGCTGCTGCAAAACAAAACAGTGCTGGTGGTTTCGAACAATAACTCTGCCGTAGAAAATGTGGCGGAGAAACTGGATAAAGAGAATCTAGGGTTTATAGTAGCTCAGTTAGGTAGTGCGCAAAACAGGGAAGCTTTTTTCAATAACCAGCCGCCTTGTCCTACCATGAACAATTGGCACCTGGAAGATAAATCGGCTGTAAAGGAACGCTGCACGAAAGCCCTGTCTGAGGTATCGAAAGGCTTTGAGGGACAGCTGCAGCAAGCGAAACTTCAGGCGGAACATACAGCATTGCAACTGGAAAGAGAACACCATGAGAAGCTATGTGCCAGCAATGAATCGGATGGATGGCTGCATAATCGAGCTTCGGCCTCCCTGCTAAAGCTGCTTCACTCGTATCAGCTGTTGCACGAAAGGCAACAGGCAGTCGGCATGTGGTACAAAATGAAGTGGAGTCTTCGGATGGGAATGAAGTTGTTCTCTTTCTTAAAGAAGCCCAGCAGTGAAGTCATCGCTCAGTTGGAAGCGGCTTACTATGACTCGCGTCTGAGAGAGATTGAAAATGAATTGGAAGCGATTGGTCCCCAACTGGATGCCATCAATCTTCCGCATCATGTAAAAGAACTTCGTGGCACTTCGCTGCTGCTATTGAAAGATGCCATAGCCAGCCGATATACCGGAAAGCAGCGCCGACAATTCAAGCTTGCCGATCTTTACCGGCAAAGCGAGGCTTTTATGGATGCTTTTCCGGTAGTGCTAAGCACCACGTACTCAGCCAAAAGCTGCATCAGTCCGGACAATGTATTCGATTATGTCATTATGGACGAAGCATCGCAGGTGGACATCAAAACCGGCGCTTTGGCGTTGTCGTGTGCCACCCATGCGGTGATTGTAGGCGATGACAAGCAGTTGCCCAATGTCGTCGGTAAAGAAGAAGTCCTGGCGCTACAAGCCATTCAGGAAACCTATCAAGTGGAAGAAAGTTACAATGCCATTACCCATAGTTTCCTGAAATCTTGTCTGGAAGTTTTCCATGATGCCCCGGTAACGCTGTTGCGCGAACATTACCGGTGCCATCCCAAAATCATAGAATTCTGCAACCGGAAATTCTATGACAGAGAGTTGGTGGCCATGACAGCCGACGAGAGCGAAGAGAAGGTACTGGAAGTGGTTTATACGGGGAAAGGCAACTATGCACGGGGACATTTGAATCAGCGTGAAATTGATGTGATCAAGGAAGAGGTTATGCCGCAATTTTCCGAGAATGAGCGTGTAGGTATCATCACTCCTTACCGGCAGCAAGCCGAGGAAATCAATAAGACGCTGGGTAAAGATATAGCTAGCACAGTGCATAAGTTTCAGGGACGGGAATGCGATGCCATCATTCTGAGCATGGTGGACAATGTACCTACGGAGTTTTCGGACGATGCCAACCTGCTGAACGTAGCGATTTCGCGGGCCAAGACCCGGCTGTGTGTCGTGACAAACGAGAAGGAGAAGCCGCAAGAGTCCATTTTGGGGCAGCTCATTGATTATATGAAATACAACAACTGCGAGGAGACCCAAAGCAAACTGCATTCGGTATTCGACTTGCTCTACAAATCGTACACAGCAGAGCGGCTGGCATTTGAGGCTTCGCACGAGAAAATCTCTGAACACTTGTCCGAAAACCTGATGTATGATGTATTGAATAAAGCCATTGAGGCGCTACAGTGGGACAATGTAGCGGTGCTTTGTCACTACCCGCTATCACGCTTGATAGCAGATTGGAGTATCTTGAGCGAGAAGGAGAAAGCCTTTGCCGAGAGTCCGCTGGCACATGTCGATTTCTTGATCTACAACGCTCTCACCAAACAACCGATGCAAGTGATTGAGGTGGATGGCTGGCAATTTCACCAAGGCAACGAAGCACAGCTGTCTCGCGACCAGCTCAAGGACAATTTGCTCACCAAATTCGGGCTGTGTCCTCAGCGTGTTTCTACAACTGATACGTTCAACGTAGAAATAGGCAAAAGCATGCTTTCAGCGAGGGCAGATAGGGAAAACCACCAATTAGTATAGCCAAATTAAACAGTAAATAGTATGAACAACAGCAATAAAACAAACCGTATGAAAAATCAATTTACACCTCAGTTCATTCAAGAACTGGCTCCCCATGAAATCTTTGTTTTCGGCAGCAACCTGGACGGTATGCACGGAGGAGGAGCCGCCAGATTTGCCTACGAAAAATTCGGTGCGGTATGGGGAGAAGGAGTCGGTCTACACGGACAGACGTATGCCATTCCTACCATGCAGGGAGGACCAGACACAATCCGTCCCTACGTGGATGAGTTCATCGATTTTGCCCGGAAGCATCCGGACTATATCTTCCTGGTTACACCTATCGGATGCGGCATTGCCGGGTTTACGGAAGATGAAATCGCTCCTTTATTCAAAGAGGCCATAGGGGTAGAGAACATCGTCCTGCCAGAAGCGTTCGTGAATGTGCTGTCGCCCAAATGCATACTTTGCAAGGAGGATTTATATGACCAACCGAACTTGGAATATCTGTTCTTTTGGGGACATCATGCAAAAGCCAACAAAATAACGAAAGCATGTCTCAGTCAATGGTATCCTAGTTTGTTTACCGTAGAAGGTGTTCAGTATCATTGTGCTGAACAATTCATGATGGCAGAAAAGGCTCGCATCATGAATGATGAAGAGACTAGAATGAAGATTCTTAATTCATCGGATCCACAAGAAATAAAAGCCTTGGGAAAGGAAGTGAAAAACTTCAGTGAAAACAAATGGAACAGGTATAAGACCGCTGTCGTTATCAAGGGAAATTTTCATAAGTTCATGGACAACGGGAATTTAAGAAACTTTCTTTTAAATACTGGAAACAAAGTGCTTGTAGAAGCCAGTCCTTACGACACAATATGGGGCATTGGTTTGAAAGAGGACCATCCCGACTGTCTGAATGCCCGATTGTGGAGAGGTTCAAACCTTCTTGGGTTTTGTCTGATGGAAGTAAGAAATTGCTTGCAGAAGATGGAATGGCCCGCATTGTACAAAGAACTCAACTTTTAACAATACTCCATGCTCAAACTTCGCTGCGTAGTAGAACGAATCACGTACCAGAATCCTGAGAACGGGTATTCGGTGATGAGGGTCAAGGTCAAAGGCTATGACGACCTGGTGACGCTGGTGGGCAACCTGCTGGAGGTGCCCGCCGGAAGTGTGCTGTTGTGTGAGGGCGACTGGAAGGTGGATAAACGTTACGGCAGCCAGTTCGTATGCCAGTCATGGGAAGAGGTGATGCCGGCCACGGTCTACGGCATCGAGAAGTACCTGGGCAGCGGACTGGTGAAGGGCATCGGTCCGAAGTTTGCCCAGCTCATCGTCCGGCAGTTCGGGCTGGAGACCATCGACGTGATTGAAACGGACATCGAACGGCTCTACGAGGTGCCGGGCATCGGCAAGAAGCGCGTGGAGAAGATCCGCGAGAGCTGGGAGAAGCAGAAGGATATCAAGAACGTGATGCTGTTCCTGCAGAGTTATGGGGTGAGTACGGCCTATGCGGCCAAGATTTACCGTCAGTACGGCAAGGAAAGCATCGACAAGGTGAAGGAGAACCCTTACCGGCTGGCAGACGACATCTGGGGCATCGGCTTTAAGACGGCCGACAGCATTGCAGCGAAGATGGGCTACGAAAAGAATGACCTCCGCCGTTGCAAGAGTGGTATCATCTACACCTTGAATCAGTTGGCCAACGAAGGGCATGTGTATGCCGAGGAGGAACAGTTGGTGAAGGCGGCGCTGGACTTGCTGGAAGCGGACGAAGCGCCTATCCGTGAAGCTTTGAGTAATATGGTGCAGACGGATGACTTGAAGCTGGAGGACGAAGCCATCTATCTGCCACCATTCTACTTTGCCGAAGTGGGCACCACGAACCGCTTGCTGGCGCTGCTCCGCGAATCGGATCTGAACCTCTTTGCCAAGAAGATGGATGTGCAGGCTTTGTCGAAGGAAACAGGGATTGAGTACGACGAGGTGCAGCTGCAAGCCATCGAGGAAGCCATCCGCTCAAAGGTGATGGTACTGACGGGCGGACCGGGTACGGGTAAGACCACTACCACACAAGGTATCATTGCCGCCTTGAAGCACATGGGACTACGCATCCTGCTGGCGGCTCCTACGGGGCGGGCAGCCAAGCGCATGAGCGAAGCCACCGGGATGGAGGCCAAAACCATTCACCGCTTGCTGGAGTTCAATCCGAAAGACGGCTACAAGCGCAACGAGGAGAATCCGCTGGAGGGAGATGCCCTGATTGTGGACGAGTGTTCGATGATTGACATCATCCTGATGAACAACCTGATGAAGGCTATCCCCTCTTCCATGCGGGTGGTGTTCGTGGGCGACATCGACCAGCTGCCGAGTGTGGGAGCCGGCAATGTGTTGCGCGACATCATTGAGAGTGAACGGATTCCGGTGATCCGGCTGACGCGGATTTTCCGTCAGGCGCAGACCAGCCGCATCGTGATGAGTGCCCACGCCATCAACCAGGGACGTTTCCCCGATACGAGCAACGGCAAGCAGACGGATTTCTTCTTCATTCAGCAGGAGGAGCCGGAGAAGGTGGCGGAGGACATTGTAAATCTAGTGAAGAACCGCTTGCCGAAAGCCTATAGTCAGAAAGTGAGTAACATCCAGGTACTGACTCCCATGCAACGCGGTGTGGTAGGTGCAGCCAATCTGAACATAGCTCTGCAAAACGCGCTGAATCCTTCGCAGATAGCCTTGAACCGGGGCGGCTATTCGTTCCGACAGGGCGACCGGGTGATGCAGCTGCGCAACAATTACGACAAGGATGTGTTCAACGGGGATTTAGGTTATGTAGAATCAGTGGACATGGAGGAACGCACCCTTCTGGTAAACTTTGAAGACCGTCTGGTGGAATACGAGGCTTCGGAACTGGATGAGCTGACCCTGGCCTACGCCACCACCATCCACAAGTCGCAAGGGTCGGAATATCCTATCGTAGTGATGCCTGTTCTTATGACCCACTATGTGATGCTACAGCGTAACCTGATTTATACGGGTATCACCCGTGCCAAGAAGATTTGCGTGCTGATCGGTACCAAAAAAGCGCTCTCTTTTGCCATCCGCAACATGTCGGTGCTGAAACGTAACACGAAACTGAAGGAGCGTCTGAGTCCAGAATTGGCAAGACCGACAGAGAAGAAGCAAGGCAAGATTTATCCGATGCACGAACCTGTGCTGGAAGCAGCCGCCGAACCCAGCGAAAGTTACGGAAAGAAACAACCTACCATTGAAACGAAATAGAATGACAACCATGATGACCATTGATACTACCAATATGTGTTCTCACCTTCAAAAGAAGTTGTTTCTACAGGAAGGTGAATACTATCCGATATGGCAAGCCATACAGGAGGATGAAGAAATCACTGCAGTGGTACGCAGTCGACAACTCCATATCTACCGCAACGGCAAGAAAGTCCTGATTCTGGCAGGTAAGGCTCAGCCTAAAATTGTCAGAGAGGACAAGCTCAACGAGCTGATTAAATGATAGTCCATCACGCTATCTCTGATGTGTGGATGGCATAATAGTAATTAATAGGCACTATAAAATATTTTGTGTAAATGGAAATACGGGATTCAGAAATGAGTCTC
>CAUBDX010000012.1 GCA_958434805.1 uncultured Phocaeicola sp. | reverse complement strand
GGCTAGGCTATACGCTTAAAAGAAAGCTTGCCAACCCGGAAAATCCGCTGACCCGTTCTTCATTCTGAAGACAAAACTTCTCCTGAAACGGGTATTCGGAAAAGAGACGGAAATGCGTACCCTGCTCGGTACAATGAACGAAGAAATAGAAAAAATGAAAAAGGCAGTAAACATAGATTATGCGCCTGTAACTTTAGACAAGTCGGACAAGAAAGTAGGTTTATCATTTTTATAGACGATATGTTTGGAAAGGAATAAACCGCTGATAATTTCCATTATATCAATCAGATTTGTTTTGTCTGCCAAATAAAGAGGGGAAAAAGGTTGTTTGTTAAAGTGTGATTTGAATTGCTCCGGGTACTTGATACGCCATTCCACAAGGCGTATTTCATTGTTCAGTAGCCCAATCGCTTCATCAATGGGATACAAATAAGGCATTTTTTTCTTGCTCAAACCGTACATGATACGATTTAAGTCTATGTAATCCGAATGAAAAATAGCGTAATAAAACGCTATTATCCTGTTCGCTGATACTGAAATCAGCCAAATGAATAGCCAATTCCTCAATAGCTTCCATAAACTCTGATACCGAAAACTTTACGTTGTGAGCATTCCGATAATAATCGAAAGAAACTCAAATCTGATATTTTGTTCATACAATAGAAATACTAAATGTTTTTTTATTAAGCACATATATTTGTCATCCCATTAAATAGCATTCAAGTGAAGCTATTGAATAAAAAACATTCCCAGCATTGTGAGCTTCTAATTTTTGTGCATCTAAGCAAGAAGTTATCCATGAAGCAGATAAACATCGTATTCCAACTTCCCTACAAGACACAATATCTGAAACTGTATCACCTATATATATCATTTCATCCGGTTGTAATTTATAATCTGCGAGCAGTTCCCTAAAATTCTCTGCTTTATTATTTTTGAAAGGATTTCCAGTTTTTACTTTATCAAAACACGTGTCCATATTAAATTGACGTAATGTTATCGCACAGCTCTTTTCTCCTTTTCCTGTAACCAAAGCAATAAGAATAGATTTCTTTTTTAACTTCTCAATCAGTTCTGTTATACCGTCGAAAGGACGAGGGCACATTATATGCATTTGTTCGTATATCACGTAGAAGTCATCCAAAGCATTTTCCCAATTATAACCAACAAGTTTTTTTATCATCCCTTTTTCATTTAGTCCAAAAGTTTCTAAAATATCATTTTCGGATACATCATTAAGAGTAACATAGGGAGTTACTGCCTTTTTTAAGGCTTTGAGGCACATGGGAATTGTATCTCCGATTGTACCGTCTAAGTCAAAGGCTACTAATTTAATCATAACCTTACATTTGATTGATTTTCCGTATCACCCGGCAAGGATTTCCTACCGCCAAGCTATTTGCCGGAATATCTTTGGTTACAACACTTCCTGCACCAATCACACATTTTTGCCCTATTGTCACTCCCGGTAAAATAATTACTCCACCGCCAATCCAGCAGCCATCCTCTATCATGACAGGGAGGGCAAAAGTTCGACGGACATACTTACAGCCATCCGGGGTTTCTGTCAATACAAGTCGTTCATTAAACTCTACCGGGTGAGTTGCCGTATAGATTTGTACATTAGGTGCTACCAGCACATTGTTCCCTATGGTAATCTTATTGCAATCGACAAATGTACAACCAGTATTTACGGTGACATTATCACCGATATGTATATTGCATCCATAATCACATATAAACGAATGACCGACAGAAACATTTGCGCCTATACTTCCAAACATTTCCTTTAGTACGGCATATTTTTCAGTCTTTTGTTCATACGGCAAAGAATTATATTTCATCAACAAGTGATGAGCTTTACTTTTCAAATCCATAAAAAACGGGTCGTGGCAATCATACCATTCACCTGCCAAACATTTTTCCATTTCAGTTTTCATAAGCTATAATTTTAAATATATTGCAAAGTTATACCGATTTTTCGGCTAATTTTAGGTATTATTTTTCGTTATTTTGGTATTAATCCGTTTTTTAGGGCTATATTTATGGCATGAAAAGAGAAAACCTACATCAACCATTCGAAATTAGTTTTAGCGAGCTTGACGAATCCTTGCTAAAAGAGCATGAACATACCTTTTTTGAATTAGTATATATTCTTTCAGGAACAGGCATCCAATGGATTAACAACAATATGTTTCCTTATCATGACGGACATTTGTTTATGATTACTCCCGGAGATACGCATTCTTTCGAAATCCATACAACAACTAAGTTTGTCGACATCAAGTTTAACGACATATATATACATTCTTCTGTTTTCGGTGCTGAAAATATCCAAAGACTGGAGTTTATTCTTCAACATGCTAATCATCAACCCGGTTGTATACTAAGAAATAAAGTAGATAAGCTATTGGTGAAACCCATGATTGAAGCGATTATCAGGGAATATATTAACCGAAATTTATACAGCAAGGAGATTATAACACAAATAATTAATACGATTATTATTGTGGTAGCACGCAATATCGCAATGTTCTTGCCTGAACAGGTGGATGAATGCTCTGAGGACAAATCGCTTGACATATTGCAGTATATTCAAGCAAACATCTATAAAACAGGTAAAATCAGAGCAAAAGATATAAGCCAACATTTTGGCATTTCGGAGAATTATTTAGGACGATATATCAAAAAACATACTAATGAAACTATGCAGCAATACATTTTAAACTACAAACTAAAGTTAGTAGAAAATAGATTATTACATAGTCAAATGAGAATTTGTGAAATCGTTGAAGAATTGGGATTTACCGATGAAAGCCATCTTAATAAGTTTTTCAAAAAGTATAGAGGATGCAGCCCCTCTAATTTCAGAAAGAACAATTTGAAGTAAACCATATATATATCCTTGTTTTTAGAGTTATTAAAACAATAGAAATGACTATTTTTGCATTATATTTATAGATGTCTATGACAAATACAGAAACCATACAATCACTTATCGATAGCGGAGAAGGCTATAATGTAGAGTTTAAAGTTCGTGTACCTTTAAAAGTTCGTGAACTAACAGAGGAAATTTGCGCTTTCGCTAATGCTGACGGAGGATATTTGCTTATCGGCGTAGATGATAACGGACAGATTATTGGTACAGGTTTGGAAAATGACAAACGTTCAGCCATTCAAGGCTCTATCAGTGAAATATCTCCAGCTCTCCATTGTGATATGTATGCGGTAAATATCGAGGATAAGACAGTTTGGGTAATTGATGTTCCATCAGGGAAAGATAAACCTTATATATTTTCCGGTTCTATCTTTGTGCGTGAGGGAGCAAACTCACAGAAACTTCGTACTGTCGAAGAAATGCGCAGTTTCTTTCAGGAATGCAACAAAATATTTTTTGATGCTATCCCTTGTTCGTGGTTCAACATTTACACAGATGCAGATGAACAAGCGATAAAAGACTTTCGCACGGAAGCAAAGCTAAGTCCATCGACTGCCAACAAACAGATATTTGAGAATTTGGAACTGTTTACGGATAACGGAGTAGCCAAGAATGGAGCAGCCATGTTCTTTGGGAAACAACCTGAACGAAAGTTTCCACACGCAGTAACAAGATGTGTCCTTTTCAAAGGAACAACCAAAGTATATATCATTGATGATAAAACCTTTGGCGGTCCACTATACCAACAATATTTGCAGGCTATGGCATGGCTAGAAAGTAAACTGCAAGTAGCTTATAAAATTGAGGGAGCAGGACCAAGAGAAGAAATTTGGGAAATTCCTCTTACTGTGTTTAAAGAAGCCATTATTAACGCTCTCTCACATCGTGATTATTACGAACAGGGAGCAACCATTACAATAGAAATGTTTGATGACCGAGTAGAGGTTTCTAATCCCGGAGGGCTTTTGCCTATCGTAGCTAAAGATTTCGGACACAAGAGCATGACACGCAACCCATTAATCTTTGGATTGTTTACCCGTATGCATTTGGTTGAAAGGGTGGCATCCGGCATTCCCCGTATGCAAGAAGCTATGAAAGAAGCCAATCTTCCTGAGCCTGATTTTCATACGGACGGGATGTTTACGGTTATATTCAAAAGAGGTATCAGTATCAAGAATGATACTGTAAATGATACTGTAAATGATACTGTAAATAGCAAGGAGAAAGAAGTTTTAAAGATAATCCAGAAATATCCTGGACTCAATTCGTCCAAGATTGCAGAATTAATAAAGAAAAGTATTCCAACAGCAAAACGCCACTTAAATTCTTTAGTTAAATCAGGTTTAATTGAGTTTAGGGGGGCACAAAAAACGGGGGGGTATTATATTATAAATCAACAGTAAGCTACATTATCATAGCATTATTAATCAATATAACTGTTTGGCATATGAATACTGATGAAACAATCAATAAAGAGGAGTTGACTTTGCAAAACACTCCTAAAGCAGTAAATTATCTTATAAATGAAATTGCTGAAATGAGAGTTTTACTTGAACATATAGAGTCACAATTAGGTTTAGGGGTTGATAAGCACAGACCTATAAATATTGAAAAAGCATGTCAAATTCTAAATCAAACTAAAAATGGCATCAATAAAATGGTCAGAAACCGAACCATACCTCATTATATACAAGGAAACAAAGTTTATTTCTTTGAGGACGAATTAATTAAATGGGTTGAGAAGGAACGTGTTGCTACTCTACAAGAAAAATATACATCAAAGAGAAACTACTAATACTCAATCAGTATGGAACTGACACGCAAAGAATTATATGACTTAGTATGGTCTGAGCCAATGACAACCATATGTAAACGTTTTGGTCTTTCAGATAATGGTTTAAGAAAACGCTGTAAATCGATGAATATACCCACACCACCTTTGGGGTATTGGGCAAAACTGAAATATGGTAAGCAAGTCACACCTCTACCGTTCCAACAAGAGGAAACAAACGCAACTCAATCAACAACACTTCAAGAAGCCAAAGAACCTAAAGTAGAAATGGAGAAATCCGTAAATCCATACAAGCAACGTGAACTGGAAATTTGCAGTGGTGATATTTCATGCTTTAAGGTTCCAGAAGTCTTATATGCTAAAAATCCTCTAATAATCGACACAAAAGAAAAATTCAGACAGCGATCAGAAAATCAATATTTAAAGAAAAATCCCTATAAAAGTAAAATAAGAGAAACGTTAGACCTCTATGTTTCTGAGAATATGCTAGATAGAGCACTATCTATTTTTGATACAATTATAAAAGGCTTAATTTTTAGAGGACATAGTATTAAATGCAAAGACAATCAGACCTATGCCATTGTTGATGGTGAGGAAATTCAAATAAGATTAACTGAAAGAAAAAAGCAAAATCCTAATAGCAGTAATCGCTGTGATAACAATAATAATATCTTTTCTGGCGAATTACAGTTTTATATTTATCATAGTTCGAGCTTTCATAGCCCAACACTAGTTCATGATACGGCTTATACTAAAATCGAAGATAAAATAATTAGTATAGTAGCATACCTAGAGATTGAAGCAGATAATAGAAAGACAGAACGTATTGAAGCAGAAGAGAGAGAAAAGCGACGTAAAGAAGAAGAACGAAAAAGAGAAGAATTCGAAGAAGAGAAAAGAAAAGAGCTAGAAGACTTTAAAGACCTATTATACTCTGCTGAACGTTTTCGAAAAACTAATATTTTAAGAGAATATATTAATGCATTTGAGAACCATGCAATTGAAGATGGTGAAACTGATGATGAACTGCTAGCAAAGATACAATGGGCTAGAGAGAAAGCTGATTGGCTTGATCCTTTCATAGCTAAAAAGGACAATTATCTCAATTCTTATGATATGGATCGAATATTACAGGCTGCTGTTCCAGAACGAAGCTATCGCAATTCAGGGTACTCTTTTTGGACTAAACCTTATTGGAAGAAAAAACGATAACCGTATTCAAATTATGAAGAGCAAAATATTGC
Source organism: uncultured Phocaeicola sp. (assembly GCA_958434805.1). The sequence goes on along the minus strand of CAUBDX010000012.1, from coordinate 60,234 downwards.
TTTCATATAATAATACTTATCTTTGCATTCAGAAATCGTACCCAAGATACAAACTTGTGTTGAACGGTGCAAAGCTGTGAAAACCTTATTCAAGGGACTTACATCGTAGCAAAGATACAACTTACTGAAAGATAGTGTCATAACAACCCGTTTTCGGTTGCTGGTAGCACCACCTTGAAGAAAAAAAGACAGTAAAATCCTGATTCCCGGAATCAGGATTTTTATTTTCTCACAAAACACAAAATACGGCAATATAGACTGGATGACGAGGTATACGAGCTTTCCGCTCGATTATAACTTTATCCACTTCTGACCTGCCTCCATATTTGATTAAGTCTTGGAGCAAAACTACTCCTTCCCGATATAAATCCCAATTTGATGCATATTAAAAAAACACTTTATACTTGAAGCATAAAGCTGGATGAATTCATCTTTATAGAGTTCCCGAACATCTTCGGGAGCATCATCAAGAGTATAAGCAAAAAGATTCTTACGCAAAGATTCCATATACCTGCCCACATCTTTTCCTGCGTATAGCTAGCAGGATTTAGTTTGAATATATTTTCTCCGCTAAATGCAAGAAAGCGGTTCTGAAGTTGTTTATCATTCACACATTCTTTATAAACTCGTCAAATCACCTCTAAGCTTCTACTACAACAAGTCTATTTTAGGCTGCAATATTCTCAAACTTATATAATATACATCTTAATCATCGACGAACGGCAAAAAGTTCAGCTTCAGTTTCCCAAGTACCATCCGGACGTTTTACCATACGTTGCCAACGGAATGAAGTCGTTGTAATTTCTGAAAACACCCACTGTATATTCTTCTCATTAATTTCCGTCTGAACAATCCTGTTTCCTTCTCTTTTTCCTTCCAGTTGTGTAGCCCCTCCTAATTCCGTATATAAAATATCCCATGCCTCTGTATTAGGATTATACATACGTACCGCAGTCGCATAAGCTGCATCCGGTTGATAATCTTTAATCCGTGCCTTACGCGAAGGGCAAATAAACACATCTTGAATTGCAGTCCCTTCCAGCACCCAAGCGAATATCCACTCTCCCTGAACATGTCTTTCGCCTGTTGTACCTTGGTTATCAACCCATTCAAAATCCCATTCACCGACAAACTGTCCATACAGGTTATCTTTTTCCGGTATCAAATTGCTTTTCCCTTTTGACACTAATACATTTATAAATTCTCCCATACTTTATTTACTGACTCTAGATTAGACAAATATAAGATTTATAATTAATAATCACTAATATTGAAGCAATTATCTGTATGCAATATCCATGTCGAAAGCAAACAGATGCATAGTATAAAATACGGGCTTCCCTACTCCCAAACAGATTTTTTATATTACACCCCAAAAACATTTCATTTACAAACTTATTGCAAAAAAAGTATTTGGCCATTAAATCTCAATTATTCAAGAAAGAAGTACCGATAAAAAGTCTTTTTTCCCTATATTTGCTAGGCTGAAAAAAATGTCATTAACTCAATTAATATGAAAAAACTATCGTTTATTATTGTATTTGTATTCCTGTCCATTCTTTTTGTACAGGCACAGCAAGCAAAGTATGTATTTTATTTCATCGGAGATGGAATGGGTGTTAACCAAGTTTTAGGAACAGAGATGTATCGTGGAGAGTTGGAAGGCAAAATTGGTGTGACTCCGTTATTATTCACCCAATTTCCTTATGCAACCATAGCCACTACTTTCTCGGCAACCAACGGAGTGACAGATTCGGCCGCTGCAGGAACAGCACTTGCTACGGGAAACAAAACAAAAAATGGCGCATTAGGTGTGAAAAAGGATCTGGAAACCAAAGTTAACAGTGTTGCTTCTTGGGCAAAAAATAAAGGTTGCCGTGTAGGTATCAGTACCAGTGTCAGCGTAGACCATGCCACACCGGCTGCTTTTTACGCACACCAAGGACAAAGAAGCAGCTATTACAACGTGGGTCTGGATTTGATTGATGCCAACTTCGATTTCTATGCAGGATCAGACTTTTTAGATCCCACCAACAAAAAAGCCGCCGGTTCAAATTCAGAAAGTCTGTACACACTGGTGGACAAAGCCGGATATACCATAGCCCGTGGCTACAAGGACTATCAGAAAAAAGCAAAAAAATCGGACAAACTGATTCTCTTACAACCTGCGACAGCAACAGACAATAGTGCTATCCCCTATGCTATCGATCGAAAAAAAGGCGATATGACTTTAACTGAAATCACCCGTGCCGGAATCAATTTCCTGTCTAAAGATCTATCAAAAGGGTTCTTCCTGATGGTTGAAGGAGGTAAAATAGACTGGGCTTGCCACAGCAACGACGCCGCTACCGTATTCCACGAAGTAATGGATATGGACAATGCCATAAAAGTTGCTTACGAATTCTATGAACAACATCCTGATGAAACCCTGATTGTAGTAACAGCCGACCACGAAACCGGAGGAATCGTTTTAGGAAAAGGTCCGTATACTTTGAACCTGCAAGCTTTAAAATCACAAAAAGTAAGTGAAAGCGGATATACTAAAATTGTAAACGAATTAAGAAAAAAATACAAGAATCAAGTACCTTGGGAAGTTATCAAGCAATCATTGAAGGATAATTTCGGATTTTGGGATAGTATTCAATTGAATGAAAAGCAAGAAGCATCCCTGAAGAAAGTATATGATGAATCATTTAGCGGTAAAGAGATAGATTTGACCAAAAGTGAATATCAACAAGACGAACCTTTGGCAGCTGAGGCCAAAAGAATTCTGGATGACATCGCTCTGGTAGGTTGGACCAGTGGTGGGCACTCTGGAGGTTATGTACCCGTATTCGCTATCGGAGCCGGCGCCCAACTATTCCAAGGTCGCATTGACAATACCGAAATTCCGGTAAAAATAGCAGAAGCTGCTGGTTATCCCAACAATTAATCAAAAGCAAGATAGTGCGACAAACGTTCCAAGTCTTTCTCAGTGAATTCCTCATACAAGGATAACTGGGAAAGACTTTTTAATTTTCCCTTTTTCCTCCTATATTCTATAATTACCTTTGCCTGATAAAAATTCATATAAGGATGAGAGCGAAGTTTGTCAAGCCCGGCCTTATTGGCATTTATCCGATGAATTGGTGCATTTCCGAGTTTAAACCATCTCAACATATCCTCATCTACATAGTTCACTTCCTTCAACTGAGCCATATCATAAAAACCTCCCAAACGTTTCCGGTAAGCCACAATCATGCGTGCAATGCCACTGCCTATTCCCGGAATCTTTTTCAACTCGGTAGTGTCCGCTTCATTCAAATCGACTAAAGTTCCTTCCGGATATTTATAAACCGCCAACGTATCTTTCTCCGCCTTTTTGATAAAGTGCAATGTATCCTGTTTCCGCCGAAAAGCCTCTGATATCTGGATATAAGGTTTTAACATATTAAATTTCTCGGACGACAAGCCATAAACACGAGAGAAATCATCCGCTGTCCTGAATTTACCGCCGGCTCTCCGGTATTGCAAAATAGTATGTGCAATAAAAGGAGGCAATCCACGTTGCAAAAATTCGATGGAATCGGCTGAATTTGGATCAAAAGCAGCCAATACCACCTCTCTTCTTTTAGGCTTATCATAGGAATATCGCAGAGATTCCTTCTCCTCCATCTCATGTACTCCGGCCAGAAAGTTTTTTATTTCTTCTATCCCCTCTTGATCCTGTTCCAAAGACTCTTCCTTTACTGGAAACAGAACCCATATACACATAAATATGAAAAGCAAAGTCAACAAAAAAAGTATAGCTCTGCGTTCGCTTTTCGAAAAATAGAAGAAGTCTTTCCACATTACAATTCTAAATTAGCCCTAATTCATTGATAAAAATCAAAATGATAGCCACAGGTGCCACGTATCTCAACAAGAAGATATACAGATTGAAAAGACCTGCTTTCAGTTTTCCCCCATTGGTCAATTCTTCATAAGAAACGGAACGTTTCAAATACCATCCTACAAAGATACATACCAGCAAGCCACCCAAAGGAAGCATTATTTTTGCAGTGACAAAATCAAGTAAGTCAAAGAATCCCTTATCAAACAGCGTATATTTCTGCATAACTCCCAATGACAAGGAAGAAATGACTCCAATTATAATGCACCCGAAAGTGACCAATCTAGCAGCACGGCCACGAGTTAAATTGAATTCCTCGTGCAGAAAAGCCGTCACCACTTCATGTAGAGAAATAGTAGAAGTCAATGCAGCCAAAGCCAACAAGACATAGAACATCACCGAGAAAATATAAGCTAATATCGGCACACCGCTAAAAGCTTGCTGAAAAACATTAGGCAATGTAATAAAAATTAATGATGGTCCCGCATCCGGCTGGATACCTACAGAAAAGGCCGCCGGAAAAATAATCAATCCGGCCAAGACAGCCACAAAAGTATCAATCACACCGACACTCAGAGCCGTATTTCCCAGTTTGGTTTCTTTCCCAAAATAAGAAGCATAGGTTGAAAGACATCCCATTCCCAAACTCAAGGAAAAGAACGCCTGCCCCATAGCCCCTAAGAAAACATCTCCGTTCACTTTACTGAAATCAGGCTTCAGCAGAAACTCCAAACCTTTTTCCGCATTGGGAAGCGACAATGAGCACCCCACCAAAACTACTATCAGTACAAACAAAACAGGCATCAGCACCTTCGAAGATTTCTCTATTCCATCTTTCACTCCCTTTACTATAACAAAATGGGTGGCCAATAAAAAGATGACCAGCCAGATAAGCGGACGAACAGGGTCCTTCGAAAAACTCTGGAAAGCAACCACAAAATCTTCCGGCTTCTTATCTGCAAAACCATTCATTCCCGCTTCCAATATATATTCCAAAGTCCATCCTGCCACTACCGAATAATATCCTAGAATAAGAAAACCGGCCAAAACCCCCAAATATCCCAACCACTTCCAATGAGTTCCGGGTGCCAAAACCTTATAAGCACGTCCCGTACTTGCTTTTGAATGACGACCTACTGTGAATTCGGCAATCATAATAGGCATTCCCAACATAAAAACACACGCCAAGTATACTAAGATAAATGCCGCACCTCCATGATTTCCCGTTTCATAGGGAAACCTCCATATATTACCAAGTCCTACAGCCGAACCTGCCGCCGCCAGAACAGCCCCAATCTTACTTCCGAAATTTACTCTTTCGCTTTTTTGCATAAAAAACTATCAAATTATTATAAATCAACACTGGTTAGCCTGCAAAAGTATAAAATTAATCGTACTTTTGCGACGAATCACAAAAAAATTAAAGTATGCTATATTATTTTAGAAAATATCCGGTATCCTTGATCATTGTAGCTATCATCTTTTATCTTTCCTTTTTCACTCCTCCTAAAACAGATGTGGAAGAAATCCCCTACATAGACAAAGTAGTGCATATATGCATGTATGGAGGACTCTGTTTCATTTTATGGATAGAATACCTGAGGAATCATAAGGCCATCAATTGGAATCATGTAATATGGGGAGGCATCATAGCTCCTGTAGCTATGAGCGGGTGTATCGAACTGATGCAAGCTTATTGCACAGATACCCGCAGCGGTGACTGGCTGGATTTTCTGGCAAACAGCATTGGAGTCGGACTAGCCGCCTTAATAGGATATTACTTACTTCGCCCCCTTATATGGCGTAAATCCTAAAAAGAAACGCCGACGATTCTTCGCGAACAGTCGGCGTGATGATAAAAGTCAAAGTTATATAATAAAGATAGAGAGTCAACTTAACGGAAATCTTTCAGATCATTCTGCAACCTCTGACGAGTGAAAAAGATACGGCTTTTCACTGTTCCCAACGGAAGTCCCAGTTTTTCGGCAATTTCCCTATATTTAAATCCTGATACATACATAGCAAACGGCACACGGTAATCTTTAGGCAACGCATTCACGATACGATGTATCTCTTTCAAATCATAAGCACCTTCTGTAGAATCGAATCCTGAGTCCTGTGGAAGATTCAAATGGAACAAGTTATCTGTCTGATCGACGAAAGTCTGATCACGCACTGTTTTACGATAATTATTTATAAATATATTACGCATGATGGTGTACATCCATCCTTTAAAATTCGTATCTGGAGTAAACTTCTCTTCGTTGTCCAAAGCTTTAAGTGAAGTTTCCTGCAACAAATCATTAGCCTCTTCTCTGTCAGCTGTCAATTTAAATGCAAAGCGAAATAATTCGGTTTGTATACTTAGTAAATGCTGTGTAAAGTCGACTGTCTTCATATTAATCTATTTTTAAATTGTTATTTTCTGTTTTTGCTTTCTGCTGCAATATTAACGACTTCTCGCAAAAGTCACGACAGAAAAACTAACAACAAAGGGAGTATAAACTATCAAATAACAGTTTTTACCCCCTAAATTAACAGTTAACAGGTGGTTTCGTTTTAACTTTTAATTAGCCGGTATCCCTCCACCGGTTCCAGCATTACCTCCTCCACTTTTCAAATCATCATTATTAATGCTTCGCGCAGCTTTTTTTACCTGAGCCTTCAACTCCCCAAAACGCCAACTGATATTAAATCCATAATAACGCATCGGAATTCTGGTAGCAGTAGAAGAGCAGAAAGTAGGAGTATTGATGTTATTCTTAAAAGTAATATATTTATTAAATAAATTGGACGAGTTAAGAGATATAGTCAGCCTCTTTTCCTTCAAGAAAGAACGACTGAGCCCTATCGCATAATAATAGAAAGAGGAACTTTTACCTTGCAAAGAGATATGCGGAGTACCACCCCCTCCGTTCAGACTCAGACGCAGATCCCAAGGCAGAGTCTGCTGGAAGCTTCCGAAGACATTTCCTTCCCAGCCATGATTCTTTAAATCAAGCCCTGAACTTCTATAATCCACATAAGCTCCCCGTCCATTGATATTAAAGCGGGTTTTAGGAGACATATTCCAGTTCAAGAACAAAGACAAATTAATATTCTTACTTTTTCCTATATTATCATAGGTAGAATTCATCACACCATCTTTTATAAAAGAGTATTGCTCTATACCATTATTGACAAAAGAATAATTAGCACTGACATTTACATTAAATTTCTGCGAGAAACTACCGAAAGTAACACTAAGCGAATGGGCCTTTTCACTTTCCAAATCAGGATTACCGTAACTGATCGCAGTAGGGTTGCTGGTATCAGTAAACGGATTCAAAAACCAAATACCCGGCCGGCTGATACGCATATTATAAGATGCCCTCAAACTTTGAGTAGGAGCCAATTGGTAAGAGAACATCAAGGATGGAACCAAATCATCAAACTGAGCATCAAACTTCTCATCCTTATTTTTATAATCCGCATCCATAAATGTATGCTCATAGCGAATTCCCGCCTTTCCACCGAGTTTTTTGTACTTCAGCTGATAGCCCAAATAAGCAGCCAGAATATCCTGCTTATGATCATATTGCGTACTCATATCCTGATCATACTTATATTCTCCGGTTTTATCGGCCAGATAATATTTACCATCACTTTTACTTCTACGAAAAATATACTTTATACCAGTTTCAATGCTGTGTATCGAATTTATCGGATTGGTATAGTCCAATTGAGCCGTATGCTCTTGTGTGCTGGCATCATTTTTAAAATATTGGTTTTGCAAAAGATAAGGAACATTCAACGTATCCTCATAATCCGTATTCGCTTCACTGTTATTGGGGGAATGGCTAAAACGATAAGAGAAAGTAAGAAGTTCCCCTTTCTTTTTAAACGAATGCTGATAATCCATGTTGCCTCCCACTTCGCCAAAGCCCGATTCATTATTCCCCAAAGAACCGTAACCGTAAACCGGATTACCGGCATGATTCGTCATCTGGGTATTTCCAATCCTCTTATTCGTAAAATTGCCAGTCATCAGATTCATAGAAAAACTAATCAGATTCAAAGTGTCAATCTCATAACTTCCTTCCAGACTGCCAAATTGAAAATTGCCATAGCTCTTGCTTCTTCGATGCGACTCCAAAAATTTATTTTCCTGAGACGTGAAATCCTCACGATATGAATCTTCAAATCCCTTTTGAGATCCCTGGTAGTTATAAGAATAATTACCGGTAACAGTGAACTTGCCCGACTGAACCGTACCATAACCGCCACCATACACACGCATATTGCTTGCACCACCATTCAATGTCACCGTATATCCTTCCATTCCAGCTCCTATAGTGATAATATTCAAGATGCCCGCCACCCCTTCCGCGTCATATTTAGCCCCAGGCTCGGTGATAACCTCTATAGATTTAATGGAATTGGCCGGCATACTCCGCAATACCTCGGTAGGATTATTGCTCATCATGTTATTCGGCTTGCCATTAACATGCACTTTAAACTTACTGCTACCGTTTACTTGAATTTTATCCTCTCCATCTACAGTCACCAGCGGAACTTTACGGAGCATTTCAAGAGTCGTATTGGTTTTAGAATCCGGATCATCCTCTATACTATACGTCACTTTGTCTATTTCCGCCTTTACCAAAGGTTTCTGCGCTACCACCTCCACTCCTTTCAACATTTCAGTCGCTTCTGCTATCAGAATCTTACCCAAATCAACATTCCTACGATTTGCCGATATCGAGAACTCCTTCTGTACAGGAGACTTTCCTACAGAAGTAAAATGAATGAGATAAGTCCCCGGCACGGCAAGCCGTTCGTCAAACCTGCCGTCCGCTCCTGTCACAGCCAGTTTCACCGGCTTTGCAGGATTGTTCTTCAATGAAATACGGATTGTAGAATACGGTTCCCCTTCATTAGACAAAGAATCTAATAAGACTCCCTTGACTGAGAACTGGCCTTGGACAGCCTTTTGCGCCTTCGCCGTAAATGACAAACTTGCCACAAGCAAGATAATGCCCCATAAAATGTTGTGTTTCATATATCAATAATGAGTTTGTGTTTGTTGCAAAGGTAGGTAAACGATAGCAAGTAGTTTATTTTCAGACGTTAAAGAAGCCTATATATTATCTACCAGCGAGTATAAGGATTCTTCATTAAAAAAGAATTATAATAACGAATATCTCCCGTTACCTCTTTTTCGATGAAATGGGGCTTTTTGAACAATTCGTCCTCACTATTCAATTCCACTTCCGCTACAGTCAAGCCTTCATTCTCACCATAAAACTCATCCACTTCAAAGATATGCTCTCCACTTTTCACCAAATACCGGATTTTATCAATCACCCCAGGCTCACACAGTTTCATCAACTCTTCGGCCTCTTGCAAACTGATCTCCTTCTCCCACTCATAACGACTTGTACCGGAGTCATTGGAAGCCCCTTTGATAGTAAGATACCCTTTATTATCCCGAATACGCACCCGGACAGTTCTTCCACGAGCACTACAGATATAACCTTGCACAATATGACTATGTGCATAAGCCTCTAGTTTATAACTGTCGTCCTTTACTAAAAATTTTCGTTCTATTTCTTGTCCCATAGCGTTTTAATATATAAAAAAGCCCCGCAGAGAATAACCTCAGCAGGACTTCACTATTTATTTTCCGTTTTTATCCATACATGGCATAGCCTACCATAATAACAAGGGCTAATACAATTAATCCGATGAACAGACCTTTTACAATCCTATTTGCTTTCTCTTCTTCCCGCTTACTATAAGCAGCTTTCTTATTCTTTCCCATAAGTATTTCATTTTTAAGATTAAACCATCTCTTTTGAATATCCCAAAAGTACAAAGTTTCTAGAAGAAAACAAATAAATTACGAAGAATTTACTAATTCTCCGAACCGGAAAACTCCATCAAGTATGCCTTGATAAAGCCATCAATCTTTCCATCCATCACTCCGTTCACATCCGAAGTTTGAAAATTAGTACGATGATCCTTCACACGACGGTCATCAAAGACATAACTGCGTATCTGTGATCCCCATTCAATCTTCTTCTTGCCTGCCTCCACCTTGGCCTGTTCTTCCATGCGGTGCTGCAATTCCTTATCATATAAAATTGAACGCAACTGTCTCATCGCATTTTCCTTATTCTTCGGCTGGTCACGGGTTTCAGTATTCTCAATCAAGATTTCCTCTTCCTCACCGGTATACGGATCTTTATATTGATAACGCAGACGTACTCCTGATTCCACCTTGTTCACATTCTGTCCGCCGGCCCCTCCCGAACGGAAAGTATCCCAAGACATACGGGCAGGTTCAATTGTCACTTCAATACTATCATCCACCAACGGCGTTACAAACACAGAAGCAAAAGAAGTCATCCGTTTCCCCTGAGCATTATAAGGAGACACGCGCACCAAGCGGTGGACTCCATTCTCACCTTTCAGATAACCATATGCAAAACTGCCCTCAATATTCATAGTCACCGTCTTGATTCCGGCCTCATCCCCATCCTGAAGGTTAGCCACGCTCACTTTATAGCCATTGGTCTCCGCCCAACGCATATACATACGCATCAGCATGGAAGCCCAATCCTGACTTTCAGTACCACCGGCACCGCAATTAATTTTCAATACACAATCCATTTGGTCGGCCTCCTGGCGAAGCATATTCTTCAGTTCCAATGCCTCCACCGCAGTGACAGCCTTTTGATACGCTGCATCCACTTCTTCTTCGGTAACCAAATCATCTTTACAAAAGTCAAAAGCCAATTCCAGTTCATCTGCCATCGTCTTTACCTCACGGTAACCGTCGATCCATTTTTGCAGATCTTTCACCTTCCTCATTTGTGCTTCTGCTTTCTTGGCATCATCCCAAAAACCGGGCGCCTGCGTACGCAGTTGTTCTTCTTCCACCTGAACCAGTTTATTTTCTATGTCCAGATATCTTTCAAGTGCCGCAGTACGTTCTTTTACGTCTTTCAGTTGCTCTATTGTTATCATCTTGAGAATTTTTGCATTTTAGGGTGCAAAGATAGTGGAAATCTATTCATTTTCCCATTATTCTTCGTACATCTTTTCTATTTCGGCAGCATAGTTCTTGTTCAGCACATTACGTTTTATTTTCAACGTATTGGTCAGTTCACCACGTTCCATACTGAAAGGATGGGGCAACAAGGTAAACCTCTTGATCTGTTCATAATGTGCAAACTGCTGCTGCAGTGTATCAATCCGCTCTTTAAACAAATCGATAATTTCCGGTTTCTGCAACAGTTCCTCCATACTTTCATAGCGAATACCTTTTTTTGCGGCATACTCTTTCACCAGTTTATATTCAGGAATTATCAAAGCAGAAACAAATTTACGTTCATCGGCAATAATAGAAATCTGATCGATATAACGGTCTACCACCAATTTGGCTTCAATGGCTTGAGGAGCGATATACTTCCCGTTTGAAGTTTTAAACAAGTCCTTGATACGCTCTGTAAGGAACAAATGCCCATCTTTTATATAACCCGCATCACCGGTATGGAACCATCCGTCTTCAGTAAACGCTGCTTTCGTAGCAGCTTCCTTTTTATAATAGCCATGAGTGATTCCCTCACCACGTAGCATTATTTCGTTATTCTCCCCTATTCTGACCTGCACATGAGGCATGATACGCCCCACCGAACCAACCACATGGTCATTATCATTCTCACAAGCAACCGTTGCAGTAGATTCCGTCAATCCATAACCGGCTACCATATTAATTCCCACCGACAAAACAAACTCCTGTACAGCCGGCGGAATAGCCGCACCGGCAGTAGGGAAGAAACGCCCGTTTTCAATGCCAATAGTCTTTTTCAACAAGCTATAGATCGTTTTCTCATAAAATTTATATTTCATGTGCAATACAGGCGGAGGAGTCAGCCCTTTGTACACATATTCCAAATTATGTTCACGTCCCACTTTAATAGCATCCAGCATCAACTTCTTTTTCAATCCGGTTGTCTCATTGATTTTTTCTTGCACGCCGGCATACACTTTCTCCCAGAAACGGGGAACACTGCACATAGCCGTAGGACGGATCTCCTTTATTGTCTTCTGGATATCAGCAGGACGCAAGTTGATAGACAAAGTACACCCCATCGAAAGACACCAGCAAGTCCATGCACGCTCAAACACATGAGTAAAAGGAAGGAAATTCATAATCACATCCTGATCACCCAATTGAGGGAAACGTTCATCGTGTGCCGGAATGGCCGCCTCATAGCAAGAATGATGCAACATCACCCCCTTGCTGTCTCCGGTTGTTCCACTGGTATAAAGAATATTGGCAAGATCACCATTACCCGACTCTGAAGTACGCTTGTCTACCTCAGCTTGATGCGGATGCGCCTCGCCCAATTTCAGAAAGTCATCAAAATAAATGGAAGTCTGGTCCCGCTCATCACGTTTTACATCCTTGTCGAAAATTATAATCTGTTTCAGTTGGCTTCCCAGTTGCATAACCCGGAACGCCACATCATATTGCAACTGTTCACCTACAAAGATATAACGTATTTCGGCATCACCTACCATATAATGTACCTGCGCCTCGGAACTGGTAGCATAAAATGGTACAGTAACAGCCCGTACCCCAAAAGCTCCAAAGTCCACATACAGACATTCCGGTTTATTTTGAGAAAAAACTGCTATATTTTCCTGTATGCCTATACCTAATTCTATCAATGCATTCGAAACTGTTTTTACAGTTGCGGCAAACTGGTTCCAAGAAACCGGAATCCATGTTTCTGTTTTATAATCGCGGTAACGCAACGCTACACGATCACCATATTTCCCTGCCTGACGTTGTATCAGGACAGATAAGAAAGAACTACTCATTCCAAAGATTTATTTTTAATTCATCGGCAAAGTTATCGTTTAATTTGGAATTATCCTCTATAAACAGGCATTAATTTTCCCAACCAGTCAAAGAGTTAGAAGAAATCAGCCGAAAGTTTTAGTTGCATATCTAACTTAATTACCTACTTTTTTCATCACCGTTTACCACGCAAAAATAGTATCTTTGCAACACATTAAATTATTAAAATCAAGATGATTGATATAGAATATTACACTTCCGAAGCAACCACATTGCTGAATTCGTTAATCGGTATCCCCTCATTGAGCCGGGAAGAAGAAGCTGCCGCCGACTTTCTGCAGAACTATATTGAAGAAACAGGTATCATGACCGGTCGTTCGGGCAACAACATTTGGTGTATCAGTCCGATGTTCGACCTCAACAAACCGACTATTTTACTAAATTCCCACATCGATACCGTAAAACCGGTAAACGGATGGCGGAAACATCCTTTCACTCCGAAAGCCGAAAACGGAAAGATTTACGGTTTGGGAAGTAATGACGCCGGCGCCAGTGTAGTATCCTTATTTCAGGTGTACCGCCATCTCTCTACAACCGAGCAGGCATACAATCTGATCTTTCTTGCCTCATGTGAAGAAGAAGTTTCCGGAAAAAACGGAATAGAAAGCGTATTGCCCCAACTACCTCCCATCACCTTGGGCATAGTGGGTGAACCGACAGAAATGCAGCCTGCCATTGCCGAAAAGGGATTGATGGTGCTGGATGTTACCGCATACGGAAAAGCCGGACATGCCGCACGCAATGAAGGAGTGAATGCTATTTACAAAGTACTGGAAGACATTCAGTGGTTCCGTGATTATAAATTCCCGAAGGAATCCTCCCTGCTAGGCCCCGTCAAAATGAGCGTGACACAAATAAATGCCGGCACGCAGCATAATGTCATCCCCGATACTTGTACTTTCGTTGTGGATATCCGCAGTAATGAATGTTACTCTAACGAAGAACTATTCAAAGAAATAAGCGCCCGTCTAAAAAGCGAGGCGAAAGCCCGTTCTTTCCGCTTGAACTCATCTCATATCAGTGCCGAGCATCCCTTTGTGAAACGCGCGGTAAAACTAGGACGTGTACCTTTCGGCTCTCCTACTTTGTCCGATCAGGCGTTGATGAAGTTCCCGTCTGTCAAAATCGGTCCGGGAAAGTCCTCCCGTTCACATACGGCTGATGAATATATCATGGTTTCGGAAATTGAGGAAGCAATAAGGCTTTATATCGAGATGCTGGACGGACTGGTGCTGTAAACGACTTACAAAGACGCTATTTCCCCTATAGACAGACCGGTAACCTGTGCAATTACATCAAATGCAATACCGGCCTGTTTCATTTTTTTTGCATTCTTGAAGCATTCTTCCTTACGACCTTGCTCAAGACCTTCTTCAACTGGGTGGACATCACACTGTACCAATCACGGAAATTCTTCAAACTTTCCCAATACTCGCCTAATTCCTTAGGATTGAACTTAGCTATCTCGGCAGCCTCGAAAAGTTCCTTGTTCATTGCCGTGCCGAAAAGCAACTTGAAGCCGAAATCGGCATAAGGGTTGATGTATTTATCCTGTATGCCTTCTGTTCCCATATCTATCCGAGGTTTAATAAGTTATGATACAGGACAAAAGTAATCAATATACTGCAATTCCCCGTCTTAAAAGAAAGATTTAACTATCTATCATTCATAGTATTTTCTAGATAAGGTTTAATAATTCCTCATTATTCCATCTTTCAGCATATTCACTGCTTAAGTCTGCCGTGATACATTCGTGCTTATTTTCCCCTTTTTGTAAACCGATAACTCTGATGTCAGGAACAGTTTTAGCATACTTTCTTATTGTGAGTTCCAATAAAATTCCTAAGCTTATCGATTTCATATCAGGCGGATAAAACGGTTCCGCACTTTGAGCGTCATTTAAACAGGAAAAAATAACATCTATTGCCTGTTCCCACGTAATAAAAAACCGGGTAGCTTCAGGATCTGTCAATATAAGCTCCTTCCTATTTTCTAATGCATACTTCCATTTTACCAAAACAGACCCTGTAGAATGCAATACATTTCCATAACGAACTATCCTATAAGCGCAATTCGATCCGTTTATTTGCTCAAAATCCCCAAAAAGATTCTCCATAAGCAATTTAGTAGCCCCATACGTTCCTGAAACTTGAACAGCTTTATCAGTGCTTGTTGCCAGAATAAATTTTATGTTCTGTTCCTCAACAGTTATTTTAAGAAGATTCAACGTACCAAGAATATTAGTCTGAACAGCTTTCAGAGGATGTTCTTTTGCCAAAATGACATCTTTAAACGCAGCCAAATGAAATATCCCATCACAACCATTCAATGCCTTTTTCAATAAAAGATAATCTTCAACGGGGCATGGAAAGATTTGAACGCTTTTAAATTTCTCCCTCAGAGCAATCAGTTTTCCTTCATTCCTGGCTATCGCATGAATAGTATGTCCTTGGGTAATCAACCGTTCTATCAATTTCTCAGCCAAATAACCGGTAGCCCCCGTTACTGCAATGGTTCCCATACTCAAGCTATTTTTTATCATTCATCAACACATCCCTCGCAACATAAGGCTGTGGAGAAAACTCAATAGTCAACACATTCGACTCTCCTAAAGCTGTTAATGTATGGACGCACCCCGGTAAAGTCCGTACCAAATCCCCCTTTTCCCAAATCTCTTCTATTACAGCCTCACTATCATCATATTTCTGAAAAGTGGCATGCATACGCCCCTGTAAAATAAGCATATATTCCACCTTTCTAAAATGATAATGATTGCCTCTAAGAACCTTTGGGACGAATTGCAAGAATCCTATATATTTAGCGGCTTCCACCGCTGGAATTGAAGCACTCAAAGTAGTATCCTCGCCAATTACAAAACCAGTCCCCGCCTCCAGCAAGCTATAATTTTTCACATCTCCTACGGATTCCACTCTTATCAAATCCCTGACAGTTATTTCATCAAACATTTTTTTTGATTGCTCACGCACGTCAATTTTACATAATCCGGCACGATATTTTAATAAAAACAACTTATGATGAGGAGCAAGGTTCTCCAATCTCAAACACTCATCCATATCCAGCAAGACAAAAGATTCACCTTCCAAAATACGGATATCCGCTGCATCGTCCATCAAATAAGTATGATGAATATATTCCCATCTATCATAGTCTGCTCTATACTCAGACCCCAAATAGGTTATAGAACTAAAATGCACCTTTTGGGATTTCTTGTGTTCAAATTCTTCCTTCAGTTCTCTGATAATGCCATCTAGAGGGGTTTCCTCCTCCTCAAGGTAGCCAGAAACAAGAGAATAATATCCGGAGTACTCTATATCCGGGTTCTCATCTCTTTTTTGCAACAATACTCTATTATCTGTTGTAGTAATAATCACAGTAGTCGAATCCATCATCTTTTTCATCTTCATTATTGTTTAAATTTTCATTCTGTTGTATTTTCACCACACCCACGTGATGAATAATATTTTCCTTATTCAGCATATCAGTATAAATAGCATGGTTTAACACCATAATAAGCAACCAAATAAGAGACAATATGGCAAAAAAAGGTTGGGTGTATGATTTCAGCCATAACTCCCAAGACTTTTTCTCTCTTTTCAAATTAGAAGGAATCTTTGTGAAAAGTTTCACATACTCATCCGGAAAAGCCTTTTCCGCTTCACATAACATATTCTTCCAGTGCTCATGATAACTCCATAATCTCTGCATTACGTAAATAGACCATATTGAAAATGACAATCCGCCAAATGCAATAATAAATGTCAGATATTCAGAAGTTTGACATATAGAGTTAAACAAGACGGTTTCCAATCCGAATAAAGAAACATTTATTCCGAACATAATATTAAAACGGCTCCAGATACCAGCTCCTTCATACTGTAATTGACCAAGAAGGTGAGTATAATGTTCCATTAATTTAGTGTTCTGCAAGGCATCCCTATCATTTACCGCTTTTTTATTATCTACATCCGCATAAAAGTTTATACCGCATCGAACTAATTTCGTCATTATATCAAGAATCTATTTTTATAATAAAAAAGGAGAGGATATTCCTCTGTTATCAGATTCATATCCCCTCCTCGCTTGAGGTTATCAAGAAGAAAGCATATCAAATTTAAACTATACTTCCTATCTTAGCCCGAATGTTTACTGTACTTTTCTTGTTACAGTTACCTTGAATGTCTTGGTTACAACACCCCAGTCATGAGTATAAGTGATGATAAATTGAACATCATGCTCATAAACAGTACCTGTAGGTTCGCCATTCCAAGTAAGGATACCGTTAGCATAGCTGTATTCAGCCTTGTCTGCTTCAGAGATATCAACTTTAACACCTGTAGATTCAGAGTCCTTCTGATACAATGTAGCTGCAATAGGTTCTGCTTTAGCAAGATCATTGGCTCCATCATATACTACCAACTTATTACCAACAGCATCTTTCAAAGTCAAATCTGTCCATTTCTTCTTGTCAGCAGCAACTTTCAAGCCATTAATCAAATCAAAGAGATTAATTTGTTCACCAGTTGCTAATGCAGGATTGTTATACTTCAAGTCAACAACATCAGAGAATGCCAAGATCGGTGTTTGCACAGTCCATTCTTCTGTATCGAAGAGTACACGTTTAGAATCAGTATCACCTGCTGTAATATCGTAAATATCAACTTTCAGTTTGCCAACCTTAGCCAAATCTACACGTGGAGTAAATACAATCTGGTTAGTAGTAGCCCACTTGATATCACCACTCTTCATCATTTCCTGAACATAAGCGTTCTGGTTCTTTGAAGCCATATCAAATTTCACTATAGCATCTTCAGGAACAACATCATACATTTCGTCAAATACCTGAGATTGCATAATGAAGTCTGTGTAATTTGCTCCACTCTTAACCCATTCACCCATGATAATGCGGTTCTTATACTGATCCTTAATCGGACAATCGAATGTATAAGTTACAGAGAAGTCGTTGATTGTAACCTTGAACAGTTTATTCTCATACTTGTTGTAAACACCGTAAGGAGTGTTGATACCATCGGTCATCACCATATCATAGTCACTGTTCCAATCATAGTTATTATATGAATAGATTGACCCCATCAACAAATTAGCCTTCTTGATTTGTTTCTGACCAGCACCTGGTGTCAAAATTAAGAATAAAGAATCTTTATCTGCATTATTTCCACCATTCTTATAGTAGAGAACAGCTTCATTTACAATGGCATTATCTTCAAAATATTTAGCAACTTCAGTTACATCTTGATTTCGTACATTCCAGAAGGAATTGAAACATTGACTAGACTTGTTAGTATAACCTACCAACTTGTTGGCTGTGTCATATTCAGGTATATACAATTGAACAAAAGTAGAATACACCGTATTGTTATATGAAACAACATCACGTCCTTCGATAGCATTTTCAAAGTCACGAACATCCAAAGTGATAACTTGAGATTTTGCACTATTGTAAGTAAATGTGAAGTTGTCTGTAGCGTTCAACGGTTTCAAAGCAACAGTTGAGAAGTTAGGATTAACAGCAGGACGAACTGCTTTGATAAATACTACATTCTTTATCTCATAATCTTTAATTCCTTCTTCTTGAGCCTTAACAGTAGTAGTTACTTCAATAGCTGCATATTCATCAATAGCAGAAGCTTGGTTAGTTGATTTCACAGACAAGACATTATCTTTCAGTTCAAAGATACCTTGATGAGTCTTAATAGTTTGACCCTTAAAAGTGTATTCTTCATTCTGATCCAACAGTCTGAAAGCCTTTTCATAAACAATACCTGTTTCTTTTACCCAAACCTTAGCACTTTGAATATAAACATCAATAGAATCATTTACATTGTAAGTACCTTGATAGTTGAATTTACCAAAATCATATCCATCATAAGCATTCCATCCTTCAGTAATAATCTTCGGATAATTGTTACCTGTTACGGTAGTGGAAGTGAATGCGTTCTTGATATTATCAGTAGTAACATTTGTTCTTCCTACTGTAAAGTAATCAGAAGCAGAAGTGTATTGACCATACATAGTTACATCTAAAGAAGTTGCAACTACTGTTCCTTCACTTATTCCTTCATTAGGTATCATGGCAAGTTTCAATACTCCGTTTGCTAAAGTAGCCGAACCATCCATATATACCAAAGCCGGTTCTACACTACGACTCAATTTGTATGTATCAACGAACGAGAATTTAGCATTGTCCAATGAGAAATCACCTGGATAAACCTTGAAAGAAGCATAAGCAGGAACAGCTGCAAACAATTCATTATCTGTATTATATACATTATAAGCATAACAAACATCACTGGCATCATCAACAGCCTGTTTTCTGTAAACTACAGTCTGTAACCCTTTGAATGCAGAACCTTCCTGCAGCAAAGTATAGTTCTGACCGTCGATAGTCACGATTACAGTCTTGCTTTCAGCATCTACAGCAATGTTAGGAAATTCATTGTTCTGCTTCAAATCAGTAACTTTGTCACCGATCTTGATGTATTCCACACCATCCACTGTCACCCAAGACACGTTTGAACCGGCAGCTTCACCATCCTGACCTCTGGCCGGAACTTTGTTACCTTCGGTATCTTTCACATCCACCCAAGTAGCACCTTTATCTGTGCTGACCTGCCAGTAATTGCCTTCCACACGGAATTCAGGGATAACAGTAGTACCGGCTGCTCCATCTGTTCCATTCGTACCATTCTTGATAGTAATTTTGGAACCGTCAGTGAAAACCAGTTCATATCCACCGGTAACCTCATTACATGACTGAACGAATTTACCTGCCTTAATTGCCGAGTCAAGACTTGCAATGGTTTCCTTGACTTCGCTCAATTCCTTGTCGATGCGGTCAATGTCATCATCATAGTCCTTACAAGACACAAATGTTCCTGTCGAGGTCACCATTAAGGCTCCGAACAGGATTGCACTTAAAAACTTTTTGTTCATAATAGAAAAACTTTAAATTTATAAATTTAAAAAACTAAAATTGGTTATACATATTCTGTTGGTTCATTATTAATAGCTTAGCTAGTTTACTGCCTGCAAATGATGCCTCCTTCTTTCTTGAGTCTGATATGACAAAGGTGATACCCCGACAATACGGCTGAAAGCAGAGTAGAAAGCACTTTTCGAAGCAAAGCCACAACTGCAAGGCAGCTCAGTCAGCGCACAACGTCGGGAACAGAGAAGTTCTTTGGCATATTCCACACGATACGTGTTCACAAGTTCCTTCAAATTACAACCGAAGTATTTGTTCACCACATTGCTCAGATAGGTCTGGTTTGTTTCAAGCAGTGCACTCAGTTTCTTCAGAGAAAGCGAGGTGTCAAGAAATACCTGACGTATCTCAAGCTGGTACAATATACCTTTATATATATTACAATCCACCTTGCGAATGTCTGTTTCCTTTCCGGCAAACTCCTCTTTCCATTGCCGCTCGGCAGCCTTGAAAAGCAAAGTCTTCTGTCGCTCGGAAGTAGCGGTCGTGCGTTTACGTCTCAGAAATAGATATTCCATCTGCTTTATGTTGTTTTCATTTAATTATACCGCTTCAAAGACCAGATATATTCCATATATAAAAAGGTCTTAAAAACGACATTTTTGTAGATCTCTTGATAAGAGATCTACAAAAGGTATTAACACACATTATATCAACATATTACAGAGCTGTTGAAACGAAATAAAGAAGAATATAAATAAATGAGAGAACTATTTTTTTATATAAATTCCTATTTTTTTTGCCAAAAATGTATTAGTTCTCAAAACTTTGCTTATTTTTGCACAGAAAATATATATCTCTTATCAAGAGATATATAAATCGGTTCATGTAAAAGCGAAGCATAACAAACTGAAAAACAGAAGATTTCCTCTTATAAAGAGTTCATGTTAGCTTTAAAAGAAGAAAAGTTCATCCTTTTAACTTTTTTTATTTCATCAAAGAGAAAACCGCCAACCAGCTTTTTTAAAAAGTTCTACTATAAAAGTCCGGGAGCATTTGGGATTATTGTGGAAATAACAATAGATCGGGCCCTGTTGCATAAACCTTTTCTATCTCCTGATTAAACCTTTTTATACGGATGTATTCTATCTCCATAGCCTTTGGAGTTATCTCCATAAGCTTTGGAGTTATCTCCCAAGACTATGGAGTCAACTCCAAAGGCTTGCGGAGATAAAACAGGCAGGAAGAAAACCCTTAGCCATACGGCGGGAAAGGGTTAGAGATATGGATAAGATCTTTTAAGGATGAAGCTGACTACAAGGCTACGCATTCCTTACGTAGGGAGGAAAAATCCCCAGACAGCCTTCTTTTAAAAAAAGCGAAACAGCATATGGGCAGGAAGATATACATCTGACTACATGTATGGTATATAGCAACAAGTCGAAATGCTAAAGTGAGGGCATATATGCAATCCCCATCCTTACTTTTGCCTGCCATACAAACCATACATAAAATTACGAACGCTCGTACAGGGTATCACAAACAATCGCATGAAATAAAATCCCCACTAAATTTCTGCTGACCCAAAAGCCGGACAAGCCCTCATTTCAGCAGGCTGAAGGATTTATATCCGGATGAAGGAAATAAAGTGAAAATGGTTCATTATAACCAACTGATTAACAATAAATTATCTTAAAATGAAGGATTTGAAGGAAAAAAAACAGGTTATAGAGCCAAATCTTCTCTATAACCTGCATATACTCAAAGCACCTTGAAACATTCAGAGAGTGATATCTTTCATTATCTTTTCTAATGCTCCGGCATTATGGTTCACATAATTTCCGGCAGCTTTCCCTGCTTGTTGCAAATAAGCCTCATCCGACAGGAATTTGTCCATCAACCGTTTAAAATCATCATAACCGGTTACTTCAAAACCGCCTTTCTGCTCCAACAAATGTTGCGCCTCGCGGAATTTCTTGTTGTTAGGTCCGAATATCACAGGAATACCATATACAGCCGCTTCCAGCACATTATGAATTCCAACTCCAAAGCCACCCCCAATATACGAAATCTCACCATATCGGTAAATGGAGGACAGCAGTCCGTAACAGTCGATAATCAAACAATCGGCCTGTGTCACATTTTCTTCCGTAGCCTCGGTATAGCGGATGCACGGACGTTTCACCTTATCTAAAATCTCCTTCAAATGACTGTCGCTCACCACATGAGGAGCAATAACCAGCTTCATCTCAGGATGCTCATTGAAATACTTGATAAAAATATCCTCATCCGGTCCCCATGAGCTGCCTGCAACAAAAGTCAACGAATCACCTTTGAACTTCTCCACCAGCGGAAGCTGCTTGGCTTGATGGCAGATATCCAGCACGCGGTCAAAACGAGTATCGCCCACAACTGTCACATCGGTCACGCCAATTGTCGCCAGCAATTCTTTGGAAACTTCGTTCTGTACAAACAAATGAGCAAAAGTCCTCAGCACCTCACTATATCTCTTCCCATACCAACGGAAAAAAATCTGATTGGGACGGAAAATGGAAGATACGCTATAGGTGGGAATACCTCTCCTATGCAACTCATTCAAGTAATTCTGCCAAAATTCGTACTTGATAAAAAACACCATACAGGGATTAGCCAATTCTACAAACCGACGGACATTACGCGGAGTGTCGAAAGGCAGATAGCAGACAAGGTCTGCCCCCTGGTAGTTCTTTCTCACTTCATACCCTGAGGGAGAAAAGAAAGTCTGCAATATTTTATATTCGGGATGCTCCTTACGGATACGTTCTATCAAAGGGCGTCCCTGTTCGAACTCCCCCAATGAAGCTGCATGAAACCAAATATAACGGGCATTTTTGTCTATCTTGTTACGCAAGATATCAAATACTTCCCGGTGTCCTTTCACCATTTTGGCGGGCTTGGCGCTGAACAGGCCGGCAACCTTCACCCCGAATAGATAAATATAGATGACTAGGTTATAAATCATAACTACCGGCTATTACTTGAGCACTTCCACAGCCCGACGAATGCGTCGCAATGTTTCTTCTTTCCCTAAAACGGCTGAAATATCAAACATATGCGGGCCTTTACCTTCGCCTACCAAGGTTAAACGGAAAGCATTCATTATATTACCCAAGTGATAACCTTTATCTTCTATCCATTTCATGACCACAGCCTCCTGATTCTCCAGCGAGAAGTCGTCCAAGGCCTCCAATACGTCCGCCAACTCCAGCATACGTTCGGGAGAGTCCTCTTTCCAACGTTTTTTACGGGTCTTCTCATCATATTCCGTAGGAGCGACGAAGAAGAATTTGCAAGTTTCCCACAAATCCTTGATAAAACTTACACGATCTTTCATCAAGCCTACCACGGTCACCACTTTATCCATAGGAGCTTCAATGCCATGCTCTTTCAAGATCGGCATGAAAAGCCCGGCTACTTCCTCATTGCTTTTCTTCAATATATATTCATGGTTAAACCATTTTCCTTTTTCAAAGTCGAATTTTGCCCCGGCTTTGCTGCAACGGTGCAGGTCAAAAAGCTTCACCAGTTCATCCAAGGACATCAGTTCCTGGTCATTTCCCGGATTCCATCCCAACAGGGCAAGGAAATTGATAACAGCTTCGGGCAGGTAACCCGACTCACGATAACCGGAAGACACCTCACCGGTCTTGGGGTCGTGCCATTCCAACGGGAAAACAGGGAAGCCAAGACGGTCACCATCACGCTTGCTCAGTTTACCGTTACCATCCGGTTTCAACAACAAGGGAAGATGTGCGAACTCGGGCATGGTATCCGCCCAGCCGAAAGCCCGGTACAGCAGGACATGCAACGGAGCGGAAGGCAACCATTCCTCACCACGGATTACATGGGAAACTTCCATCAAATGGTCGTCCACAATGTTTGCCAAATGATAAGTAGGCAGTTCATCCGCCGATTTATATAAAACTTTATCATCCAAAATGGAAGAATTGATCACTACCTCGCCACGGATAATATCATGTACGTGTACATCTTCATTCGGTTCAATCTTGAAACGTACCACATATTGCTTCCCATCGGCAATCAGTGCATCCACTTCTTCTTTCGGCAGAGTCAAAGAGTTACGCATAGACATACGGGTAGAAGCATCGTACTGGAAATTAGAGATTTCCTGACGTTTGGCGTCCAACTCCGCCGGAGTATCGAAAGCAATATACGCCTTACCGCTGTCAAGCAACACCTGTACATATTTCTTATAAATATCACGACGTTCAGACTGACGGTAGGGGCCGTAGTTACCACCAAAGCTGACTCCTTCGTCAAAGTTTATCCCCAACCACTTAAACGACTCAATGATATATTCTTCCGCACCCGGAACAAAGCGATTTGAGTCGGTATCTTCTATACGGAAAATTAAATCTCCACCATGCTGGCGAGCAAACAGATAGTTATACAAGGCTGTGCGCACACCGCCGATATGCAACGCTCCCGTCGGGCTCGGAGCAAAACGAACTCTTACTTTTCTTTCTGACATTGTTGTTTTATATAAAATACGCCGCAAAATTAATCTAAATTTCCCGATTTTTTCGTATTTTGCGCGCAAAAATATACGATTATGAGAAGTTTCAAGACCAACCAACGGTTTTCATATAAAAATTTGATTTATAAAAGCCTTATTTTCATTGCCACAGTATCAGTGATAGTCTACTTTTTACCCAATGAAGGAAAGTTCAACTATCAATTTGATATAAACAAGCCTTGGAAATACGGACTGTTACAGGCATCATTTGATTTTCCGATTTACAAAAACGACATACAAGTACAAAAGGAACAGGACAGCATCCTGGCAGACTATCAACCTTATTTCCAGATAGACAAGGAAGCCGAAAAAAATGTCCTTTCCAAATTAAGGGAGGATTACAACAAGACCTTACGCCATTCACTGCCGGGCACGGACTATGTGCGTTATATTGAACGCACATTAAAGGCACTGTATGAGGACGGAATCATTGCCGGAAATGACTTGAAGCGTATGGAGGAAGACAGTATCATTGCCATACGGCTGGTAGACAAGAATGTAGCGACAAGCCGTTTTATCGACCAATTGTACACCGTGAAGGAAGCCTATGAATATTTGCTGAATGCGGATACCACCCACTACAAAAAGAAGATATTACAACAATGTAATCTGAATGATTACATTACACCTAATCTGGTTTATGATGAAGAAAAGTCCGAGGCGGCGCAAAAAGACCTGCTCTCTAATATTTCATGGGCAAACGGCTTTGTGCTGAACGGACAAAAGATTATTGACCGTGGAGAAATTGTTGATGAGCAGACTTACAACATATTGGAATCCTTACGCAAGGAATGGGAAAAACGTAGCGACTCGGTACAAGAGAAAAGACTGACATTGGCCGGACAAATATTATATGTAGGAATCTTCCTGTTCTGCTTCATGGCCTATCTGGAGTTGTTCCGGGCAGATTATTATGAACGGAAAGGAACACTTACCCTGCTATTTGCGCTGATTGTGTTCTTCCCCGTCCTGTCTTCCATTATGGTGGAACAGAACTTGTCAAGTATTTACGTGGTTCCATTTGCCATGATTCCGATTATAGTCCGTGTTTTCCTTGACTCAAGAACGGCATTCATGGCACATGTCACTATCATTTTGCTTTGCTCCATCACTTTACGTTTTCCACATGAGTTTATCTTGTTACAGGTAGTGGCAGGAATGGTGGCGATCTATAGTTTGAGAGAATTGTCCCAACGGTCGCAATTGTTACGGACGGCTTTGGTTGTATTTATCAGTTACGCTTTATTATATTTTGCTTTCGAGCTGATTCATGAAGATGATTTGACCAAGCTGAATACGCGCATGTACATCTATTTTATGATCAACGGTATCTTACTGCTGTTCGCTTATCCGTTACTGTTCCTTTTGGAGAAAATATTCGGTTTTACTTCAGATGTGACTTTGGTGGAACTGTCAAATATCAACAATAGCTTACTTCGGGAAATGTCCGAAGTAGCTCCGGGCACTTTCCAACACTCATTGCAGATGGCAAACCTGGCTGCGGCGGCGGCAAACAAGATTGGAGGTAAAAGCCAGCTGGTGCGTACGGGAGCATTATATCATGACATCGGTAAAATGGTGAATCCGGCTTTTTTCACAGAAAACCAGTCGGGAGTCAACCCGCACAAGAGTTTAAGTTATGAACAAAGCGCCCAGGTTATCATCAGTCATATCACCGACGGACTGAAACTGGCGGAAAAGCATAATCTGCCCAAAGTGATCAAAGACTTTATCAGTACCCATCATGGACGGGGACTGACGAAGTATTTCTACATTTCATATAAAAACGAACATCCTGACGAAGAAGTGGATCAGGAAAAGTTCCGCTACCCCGGTCCGAACCCGTTCACCAAGGAACAGGCCGTCCTGATGATGGCCGACTCTGTAGAAGCGGCTTCACGCAGCCTGCCGGAGTACACGGAAGAAAGCATCAGCACACTGGTAGATAAGATTATTGACACACAGGTATCTGAGGGGTATTTCAAAGAATGCCCTATTACGTTCAAGGATATAGCAACAGTCAAAGCACTGTTTAAAGAAAAGCTGAAAACGATGTATCACACCCGAATCAGTTACCCGGAACTAAGGAAGTAAGCAATCCTGCACAAGCATCTTCCAGTATATCAAGCACGTTCTCGAACCCTTGCGCACCGCCATAGTAAGGGTCGGGAACATAGTCTGCCACTTTGGTGCGGCAATAATCCGTCATGCGATGGATTTTCTTTTCCGTTTCCAGATCGGGAGCACGCTCCATCAGGTCCTCTATATTACGGTCGTCCATGCCGATGATCATATCAAAATGATAGAAATCCTCCGTACAGACAGGACGGGAACGATGGGTCAGATTATAACCGCGGCGGGAAGCATGCATCCGCATACGGCTGTCGGGCAATTCCCCTCTATGATAACTCAGGATTCCGGCAGAATCCACCTCTATCTCGTGTTCCAGTCCTTTTTTCTTTATGAGAGTACGCATCACTTCTTCTGCCGAAGAAGACCTGCAAATGTTACCGAGGCAGACAAAAAGTATTCTTTTCATATATAATCTACAAATGAAGGTATTCTTTAAATGATTTCACATCACGGTTCATGATCAGCTCTTCAGGAAACCCGGTAAGCTGCAACAATTCATACAAATTATCGTAACGGGCTATATCAAACGAAATATGCGCGTCACTTCCCAAAATGACCGGAACTTCATATTTCTTGCATAAACGGAGAATGGTGAGGTTGTTCTCACGGGCATTGGGTTTGTTACGGGTGGGTTTTAAAGAACTGTTATTTATTTCCAATAAAGTATGGTGTTCTTTGGCTGCCAATACCATCGGTTCAAAATGTAACGCCGCCGTACCGTCTCCGGGGTGACTGATAATATGAATAAAAGGATTGCTGATAACCTGTACCATTCCATGGGTGTTTTCTTCTATCGTTCCATATTCATAACATAAAGAGTGGATACCCGCAATACGGATATCAAGCATCTTCATATAATCCTCGTCCAAATCGAGGTTTCCTTTACCATCCAGAATATTAATCTCAGCCCCCAACAACAGCTCCACCCCATACATCCGGCGGGGAACCACATGCAAGTTTCTAAAATAAATAGGATGGCAAGTACCGGGAACACCGGGCGAATGTTCCGTTATCCCTAAAACCTTCAATCCCTTATCGGCGGCAGCTTGCGCCATTTCTTGTAAAGTACTGAATGCATGCCCGCTGGCAATGGTATGGGTATGTACGTCTAATTCTATCTTCATCTTTATTTTCGTTTATCTTTTCTATTATCGTCCAGTGCATGGACCGGTTACTGTGGATCTACATCATAATAAACTAACAACGAACGGAAACGTTCATCTTCCAATATGGCACGTTGTACGGCAAGCAGATAATCACGCACTTTCTTTATAGAAGCATTCTGCTCCACTTTCACAATCATTTTTTTTATAAATAAGGTCTGGATACGGGCCACCGGCGGTTTGTCCGGGCCCAATACCCTGTCGCCCAATCCGGAACGAAGCTGTGCCGCCATGGTATCCGCCGCCAAATCCAGAATATCCTCTTTGCGGTGTTTCAGATATACATAAATCAAACGATAATAAGGAGGATATTTGAACATCTGCCGTTCTGCCAATTGGTCATAATATAACTGCTCATAGTTATTATGCATCACTTGATGAATAACGGGTAAATCGGGCGATTTGGTCTGAAGGATAACCAGTCCTTGCTTATTTTTACGCCCGGCACGTCCTGCTACTTGGGCCATCAGTTGGAAAGCACGCTCATAGCTCCGGAAATCCGGGAAGTTCAACATCGTATCCGCATTCAGAATCCCCACCACACTGACATGATCAAAGTCCAATCCTTTGGACACCATCTGCGTACCAATCAGGATGTCCGTCTTGCCCTGTTCAAAATCCGCGATAATTTTCTCGTATGCGGTACGGGTACGAGTGGTATCCAAATCCATCCGGGCGACTTTCGCCTCGGGAAATATCAGTTTTATATCATCTTCTATACGCTCTGTACCGAAACCGCGATGCATCAATTCCACTCCGCCGCACGCCGGGCAGGAACGGGGAACTTGATAGGTATATCCGCAGTAATGGCAAGTCAGCTGGTTCAGCCCCTTATGATACGTCAGACTCACATCACAGTTCTTGCATTTAGGAACCCAGCCGCAGGTATGACATTCTATCATCGGAGCGAAACCGCGACGGTTCTGAAACAGGATAACCTGCTCCTTACACTCCAATGCCTCTTTTATCTGCTTGACCAGCGCCGGTGAGAAAGGGCCCTGCATCCGCTTCTGATGCGCCAGTTCCTTGATGTCAACCAGTTCTATATGAGGAAGCCGGATATCTTTATATCTTTCTTTCAATTCTACCAAGCCATACTTTCCCGAGGTAGCATTAAAGTAAGTTTCCACACCAGGAGTAGCCGTCCCCAGCAGCACTTTCGCCTTGAACATAGAGGCCAGCATGATGGCTGAGCTACGGGCATGGTAACGTGGGGCAGGGTCTTGCTGTTTATACGTATTCTCGTGTTCCTCATCTATGATGACCAGCCCCAAGTTACGAAAAGGCAGAAAAATAGAGGAACGGACTCCGAGAATCACGTCATAGCTCTTCTCTCCCAACTGTTTCTGCCATATCTCCACCCGTTCAGCGTCCGGAAACTTGGAATGATAAATACCCAGCCGATGTCCGAACACCCTTTTCAAACGCTCAGTTATCTGAGTGGTCAGTGCAATTTCCGGAAGCAAATATAAGACCTGCTTTCCTGTTTTCAGCACCTCCTGAATGAGGTGGATATAAATTTCCGTCTTGCCACTGGATGTAACGCCATGCAGAAGACACACATTTTTCTCTCTGAAGCATTGAAGAATGTTGCCATAAGCCTGTTGCTGCGCAATATTCAGCGGATTAATATCACCGGTATCCGAAATTCCTTTATCCAAACGTCCTATCTCCTGATGATAGACCTCAAAGACTTTCTTTTCGACCAATCCGTTAAAAACGGCCGCAGACCCTCCAGACTTTTCAAGCAGCTCTTTCTTTGTTACTTCCTTTAAAGCATACCCTCTGGCTACCCAACCGGACAATTCCACATACTTCATTAATATCATCAATTGTTTAGGAGCACGTGACAATTCATTGAACAGCCGTTGTAAGTAAGCCTCATCCGCTTCTCCGTTCACCAACCTCACCCTTGCCTCAGTACGCGGTTTGTAATTACGTTTCAGTTCCTCCTTGACAAAGATGGCCTCTTTGTCCAACAAAGACTTGATGACAGTCAACACATTTTTCAGTCCGCTGTTTTTTTCCAACTGGGTTACACACTGTTCTGTATCCCGGCTCAACAAATCCAGAATTTTCTGCTCTTTCTCCGGTAAGGGTGCAGTGGCTTCAAAATCAGGATTATATTCCACCAACGTTTCGCTTTCCAGTTTCATACCCGAAGGGATAGCCGCCTTGTACACATCTCCTAATGTACAAAGATAATATTCCGCCAGCCATTGCCAGAACTCATATTGTTTCGGTAACAGTACCGGAGATGAATCCAGCACTTCAGCTATATCCTTCGTTTCATACCCCTCCGGGGCCGCATAATGTACATTTGTCACTATTGCCGTATAGAACTTTTTCTTTCCAAACGGAACAACCACCCGACAACCAATCTGTACCATCTCTTCCATCTCCTGAGGAAGGGAATAAGTGTATTGGTTGGCAATAGGTAATGGAACTATGACATCTACGAATTTTTTCATGGTGCAAAATTACAAAAAAGGAGGCATTCAGTGAAGAATGCCTCCTTTTTATCTTTTATTAAATAAGGTTGTCTAGAACAAGTATGCCAAAGAAACTTGCCAAGTGTTGTTCTTTATATTAACAGAATGGTGTCCATCACCCGATCCACCCTCTGTATAATATTCATAAGTACCAGTCTTGCTCAGAGCAAAATTATAATTAACCCCTAACTGTAAATGACGTATCAATTTAAGACCTGCTCCTACATTGAAACTGGTTGTAGATTTTTTCAATGACAATTCACGCGTCCATGTTTTATTGCCAATATTAAAATCAAACTGGGGACCTGCAGCAATATAAGCACCCAACATGCTACCAAGGCCAAAGGACCATTTCAAATTCACAGGAACTGCAAATGTCTTTAACTTCATTGTTTTCTCTCCATCAGCCCCTAAGTCTGTCTGAGAATATAAAGCGGCAACATCTGCCCCTATCCCGATAATAGGCAGGGTGAATTCAGCCATCGGACCCACAAAAAAACCAGTCTTATTATCCCCTTTAAAAGCATCCTTTGAAAAACTCAATTTTGAAATATTCAAACCACCTTTTACTCCAAAGTGCAACTGAGCCTGAGCAGGAGCAGCCATCATCAAACATACAGCTACCATTAATACACTAATAATCTTTTTCATGTTTGTCTATTTTTAGTTTACGCCACAAAGATAAACACTTTTTCCATGTATAATGTTCAATCTCCCAGGAAAGTTACATTACGCTTTCCAATCCCCCCTTCCAAGAAGAAATATCAAACAAAAAACGGACAGAATTTTTTATTCTGTCCGCCATGTTCTCTTTCTAATATTCTTCCTCATTAAAAAAGAAATCCTCTTTGCTCGGATAATCCGGCCAAATATCTTCTATACTTTCATAGATTTCGCCTTCATCTTCCATCTCTTGCAAGTTTTCGATTACTTCCAACGGAGCGCCCGAACGCATTGCATAGTCAATCAACTCATCCTTTGTAGCAGGCCAGGGAGCATCTTCCAACTTCGAGGCCAATTCTAATGTCCAGTACATAGTTATCTTATTTTTAAAGTAAATACTTTTCTTTCTGTCTCTATTTAGCCGCAAAAGTATAATAAATTATTTCATTTGCAACTTTTATCCCAAAAAATTTCATCCGTTTTAGTTAAATGATTTAACTTTCGGGTCAAAATGAATAAATAATCAGATAAACGGTTGACAAATGCTGTTACACGGGCATCTATGTCACATTCTTCAGCCAATGCAAGAATACGTCGCTCGGCACGGCGACACACCGTCCGGCAAATGTGCCCAACGGCTGCTCCACGGTCACCCCCCGGCAGAATAAAAGCATTCAAAGGAGGAAGTTCATTGTCAATTACGTCAATTGCCTGCTCCAACATCCGGATGTCTTCATCCTCTATACGACTTTCCATACGCAACTTGGTCTGTGTCTGATCCGTTGCCAGATACGAACCGACAGAGAATAATTTATTTTGTATACGAAAAATGATTTGTTTATCCTCCTCATCCGTCAAATACGTTTGCAACAATCCCAAATAGGAGTTCAATTCATCCACTGTGCCATAGGCTTCAAGCCGTATATGCGTTTTCGGCACCCGGGTACCACCTACCAATGATGTGGTTCCCTTATCACCTGTTTTGGTGTATATCATGCTTTTCTTCATGGTTCCGGTTATAAAAAATTTACAATATAATGCTGTTTATATCTCGCTTTATCAAAAAAGACCAACCCTATGTCATACAAATCAAAAGTGATACCCGTCGACTCACTGGCTACAATTTGCTCCCACCATTTCCGTTTTTCCTTCGATTCATGAATTCCTCCGACAATAAAGCAACTACGAGGTCCGGCATAAGGAAGTACCAGTTCAAAAACTTCTTTATAAAAAGGAGTATGCCCTATATGCAGACAATCTAATGTATGCACCTCCGCCAGTTTCTCCTCCAGTTGCCGGGAAGTCTTTGCCCAATCCCTGCCTTTCAAGGTGACGGAGTCCATAGTATGACACGCAGCCCGCATATATCCTATGGATGCCCCATTACCAATCCCCACTTCAATCAACGACTTTGGTCTGAAATAATTAACCAACCGGAATAGCAAACGGTTCACTTTCCTTCGATAATGTGGCAAATAAGCAGGAAATCCCCTTTCCTTCAATACCCGATAAGCATAGTAGTGATATTTTTCATAAACAACAGAAGTAATCAGAAAAAAATCAGACGGAGAGTGTACTCCGTAACCACAACGGTGACGGAAGCGACTGCACCAATTCCATATACGATGAAGAAAAAACATATTTCTCAGCTTTATTAAGTAACACAAAGATAAAAGATTACCCGACAATATCGAAATAAAATACTATTTTTGTTGCCCATTAGTTATTAAACCATTTATAAACGATGAAACACACACTCTCTTTTATGGTATGGGCAATACTGGCTGTCTTATTGCCTTTACAAATGGCCCAGGCCGCAGCTCCTCCCACTGAATTACAGAAAAGACTTCAAAATCTTCCGGACATCAGTGACATTAGACCAATGCAAAGTGATGCCTATCCGGAGAAATATGTATTCTTCATTAATCAACTATTGGATCCGCATCACCCCGAAGCAGGGAATTTCAAGCAAAGGGTTATTCTCTCGCATGTAGGTTTTGACCGCCCTACCGTACTGGTTACCGAAGGTTATGCCGCCCATTATGCCACCCATCCGCGTTATCAAGAAGAGTTATCCAACTTATTCAACGCCAATCTGGTATTCGTGGAATACCGTTATTTTGGTGAGTCCATGCCGAAGCCCTGTAACTGGGATTATCTCACGGTTGAAAATTCACTGTATGATTTGCATCATGTAACCACGACCTTGAAACAACTATACGATGAGAAATGGATAGCTACCGGAATCAGCAAAGGCGGACAGACTACGATGTTCTACCGCACTTACTTTCCCGATGATGTGGATATCTCCGTACCTTACGTAGCCCCCCTCAACCAATCATTGGAGGACGGCCGTCACGAACCGTTCATTGCCAATAAAGTTTCGACTCCCGAAAACCGTAAACGAGTTGAAAACTTTCAACTGGAAGTACTTAAACGCAAGAGCCGGCTGCTGCCGATGTTCGAAAAATATTGCTCGGATAAAGGATATACCTTCCGCATTCCTATAGCCGAAGTATACGACTTCAATGTATTGGAATACTCATTTGCCCTATGGCAATGGGGAACTCCTGTAAATAAGATTCCGGAAACAAATGCCGATGACCACACGCTATTCAAGCATTTCATGGCTATTTGTGAACCGGATTATTTCTCCGAACAATCTCCCTACCCTTCCTTTAATGTGCAAGCGGCCAAAGAACTGGGGTATTACGGATATGACATCAAACCTTTCAAAAAGTATCTGACGATAAAGAGCAGCCGTAACTATCTTCATAAGGTAATGTTACCGCCCGAACTGTCAAATCTCAAATTTGACAAGACACTATATAATAAGGTGGTAAAATTCCTGAAAGAGAATGATCCCGAAATGATCTATATTTATGGCGGCGATGATCCTTGGACAGCTTCGGGTGTCACTTGGCTGAAGAACAAGAAAAACATAAAAGTTTATGTGTTACCCGGCGGCAGCCATACCACCCGTATCGGCAGCTTTGACACCGACACACAAGAAGAAATCAAGACACAAATCAATGCATGGCTGAATAAAGAATAGCAAAGAAACGAGATAAAAAGCTTTTCCGCCACAGGTTACGCAGATTGTCACCGGTTATTTCCATTGAGGACCCACTGTTTAAATTGGACCGATGTCAATCTGAGCAATCTGTGACGAAATCTTGATTTTATCATAAAGGCATATTGCCATGTTTCTTAGGCGGATTGCTTTGGTTTTTATTGTGACACATTTCCAAAGCTTGAATAAGTTTGTAACGAGTGTCACGGGGCATAATCACCTCATCAATCAGACCACGTTCTGCCGCACGATAAGGATTGGAGAATTTATCTTCGTATTCCTTGATGATCTCAGCTTTCTCTTCCGGAGCAGACTTGCGGTAAAGGATATTCACTGCCCCTTCTGCACCCATGACGGCTATTTCCGCCTGTGGGTAAGCCAGGTTCACATCGGCTCCCGTCGGCTTGCTGGACATGACAATGTAGGCACCTCCATAAGCTTTACGGGTAATTAAAGTAACCTTGGGCACTGTAGCTTCAGCGTATGCATAGACTATCTTCGCACCGTGGCGGATGATGCCGTTGTGTTCCTGTACCGTTCCGGGCAGGAAGCCGGGAACATCCTCGAAAGTGATCAGAGGAATATTAAAGCAGTCACAGAAACGGATAAAACGGGCAGCCTTGTCGCTGGCGTCAATGTCAAGGACGCCGGCCAGCCAGGCGGGCTGATTGGCAACAATACCTACGGAACGACCTCCCAGGCGACCAAACCCCACCACCACATTTTTAGCAAAGTGAGGCATCACCTCGAAGAAATACTGGTTATCCAGCACCGGTTCGATGATATCCTTTATATCATAAGGCATGTTCGGATCTTCGGGAATGACAGTCTGCAACGCCTCCACCTGACGATGGATGTCATCGTTGCAGGGAACCAGCGGCGCATCCTCCATATTGTTGGAAGGCAGGAAACTCAGCAATTCGCGGATACTCATCAGCGTTTCCTCCTCATTATCGCACATAAAATGGGTCACACCGCTTTTGCCGCTGTGAGTCTGGGCACCGCCCAGTTCCTCCTTGCCCACCTCCTCGTTAGTCACGGTCTTCACCACATCCGGACCCGTGATAAACATGTGGCTCTGCTCCTTCACCATAAAGATAAAGTCGGTCAGTGCCGGGGAATAGCAGGCGCCTCCGGCACAAGGCCCCAAAATGGCGGAAATCTGGGGAATAACACCTGATGCAATGGTATTCTGATAAAAGATGGAGGCATATCCGGCCAAGCTGTTCACCCCTTCCTGTATGCGTGCACCCCCCGAATCGTTCAAAGCGATAACGGGAGCTCCCGTCTTCAAAGCCAGTTGCTGAACCTTTACAATCTTGGCCGCATTGGTCTCGCTCAGCGAACCGCCGTGCGCGGTGAAATCGTATGCATAGACAAACACCGGACGGCCGTCTATCTTTCCGTAACCGGTGACCATACCATCTCCGGCAATCTGCTTCTTCTCCATGCCGAAGTTGGTACAACGGTGATTCACCAGCTTGTCCAGTTCATTGAACGTACCTTTGTCCAGCAACATTCCGATACGCTCGCGAGCGGTCATCTTCCCTTGGGCGTGTTGTTTCTCGATCTTGTCCACACCGCCGCCCAGCGACGCGCGTTTGTCCAGCTCTTCAAACCGGCTGTATATTTCTTCTCTTGTCATGATCAATCTTCTTTTATTATATCCAATACTATTAATACCTGGTTAGCATTGACGGAATCCCCTTCATTGACCAGGATATCCCTTACCGTGCAGTCCGAGGTCACTTTGTAGTTGCTCTGCATCTTCATGGCCTCCAGCACTACCACAATATCCCCGGATGACAGACGGTCGCCTTTCCGGACGGGAATTTTCACAACCTTTCCGGGCATGGGAGCCACAATCTTGTCATCCTGTCTCTCCTCGCCGCCCTTTTTCATACGCAGATACTTGGTCTGGGTGTCCACTATGTCCACATGATAGGAACGGTAGAACATATTCACATCATAACTCTTTCCACCCTCCCCACGGATCAGTTCGGCATTGAAGGAATTGCCATCGTGCAGGATGGAACAGCTTCCGTTCTCGGCCATAACGATATCCACATCATACGGTTTTCCGTCAATCATAAACTGTACCTTGTTTCCTTCCTTGCTCACCAACGTCACATCGGCTACGCGGTCTCCAATATGTATTTCCATACTTTTGCTTAATTAAATGAAGAATCAGATTCTCAACACTCCTTTCTGCAAGCCGAACTCACGCCAACGGCTGATGGGACGGGCATCAGACAGCTGGGGACTCTTGTTCTCTTCCAGATTCATCAGATAGTCAATATAAGAGGCGATCATGGCCATGTTTTCAATCTCCTCATTGTTGCCGTTGCCACGGAGCAGCATACGGGAGTTCTTCTCTATAAATAAGGTATTATACTCACCCTTCACAAAGTCGGGGGTATGCATAATGCGTTTCAGATAACTGAGGTTGGTCTTCAAGCCCGTAATCTTGTACTCGTAAAGCACACGGCGCATACGCTCTATGGCATACTGGCGGGTTGTGGCCCACACGATCAACTTGCCTATCATCGGGTCGTAAAAGACAGGAATCTCGTACCCTTCGTACACGTAGCTGTCAATGCGTACGCCGATGCCGTTAGGCTCCGTCAGCTGTTTGATAATACCCGGCGAAGGCATGAAGTTGTTCTCCGTGTCTTCCGCACAGATACGACATTCGATGGCATGACCGCGCTGATACAGCTCTTCCTGTTTCAAATGCAGCACTTCATCATTGGCAATGCGGATCTGCTCTTTCACCAAGTCCACGCCCACCACTTCTTCGGTAATGGGATGCTCCACCTGGAGACGGGTATTCATCTCCAGAAAATAGAAATTGCGGTTCTTGTCCACCAGAAACTCGATAGTCCCGGCTCCCGAATAGTTCACTGCCCTGGCAGCAGCCACCGCCTTTTCCCCCATCTCCTGACGGAGTTCCGGAGTAAGGAACGGAGACGGGCTCTCCTCTACAATCTTTTGGTTGCGACGCTGAACAGAACACTCGCGGTCAAACAGATGGATTACATTGCCATGATTGTCACCCAGAATTTGAAATTCTATATGATGGGGTTCCTCCACAAATTTTTCCAGATAAACCGTATCATCCCCGAAAGAAGACATGGACTCGGAACGGGCGGTGTTATATGCCTCCACCACTTCGTCTTCACTGTGTATCAGCCTCATCCCTTTACCGCCGCCTCCCATAGAAGCCTTCAACATGACAGGATAGCCTATTTCATTACAGATACGTACCGCCTCTTCGGCACTTTGCAACGGCTGTTCCGTACCGGGGACCACGGGAACACCTGCGGCAATCATACGCTTACGGGCGGCAATCTTGTCACCCATCGCTTCCATCGTCTCGGCGGCAGGGCCGATAAAGATGATCCCCTCCTCTTTGCACCGGCGGGCAAAATCAGCATTCTCGGACAAAAAACCATAACCGGGATGAATGGCATCGGCATGATGTTGCCTTGCAGCTTTAATGATATTATCTATATTCAGATAACTTTCTTTGGAAGCGGCAGGCCCTATCAGACAGGCTTCGTCTGCATACATCACATGACGCGCCGTACGGTCGGCTTCCGAGAAAACAGCCACAGTGCGGATACCCATCTCTTTGCAAGAGCGCATAACGCGCACGGCTATCTCGCCACGGTTGGCAATTAGAACCTTTTGTATCATAATCTTTCTCTTTTTACCCGAAATGTCACACAAAATTACAGATGCATTCATTATACATGAACACATCTTACATGGGTGGCATCTCTCATTAGTATTGATTATTTAACGAAAACTCCCTGTTTTTTAGAAGTGGGAGCCATAATTGGCTGCAAAGATACTTGTTTTTTGCACAAAAACTACAAATGTGTGTCTAAATAATGTTTCAATACATTAGCATGATTTCGCTCCTGTTCTTTCGAAGCGTAAAGTAATGTTACTTTCGAATAAGCTTTTATCTTATCAATGAACGCTTTAGCGGCATCCGATTCTTTCAATTCTTTTTGATACATATCTGCAAAAGCCCCCCATCTTTTTTCTATATCCGCATGAAACCATTTCCTTAAATCATTGGATGGAGTGACCTCTTTTGCCCAATAATCGTATTTCAAATATTCCCGCTTCATGCCACGGGGCCACAGGCGGTCTACCAAAACACGATAGCCGTCTTGTTCAGAAGGTTCATCATAAACCCTCTTGATGTTTACTTGAGTCATAGTTGGTTATTTTAATTTAGGTACAAGCTTATAACTCCATATAACCCTAAAAAGTTCATTCCGGACAGTGGTTTCAGGATAACAGCAACTCGTAATCCACTACATCCAACCATCGTCCGAATTTCAGTCCTACCTTCTTAAAATGGGAAACTTTTTTAAATCCCAGCCTCAAATGCAAAGCATCACTGACAGCATTTCCCTCTGTGACACAGGCTATCAGTGCACGATACCCGTCCCTACGACATTCTTCAATCAATCTTTCCATCAACTCCCTGCCTATGCCCTTCCCCTCGTATCCGGGAGCTAAATAGACCGTTGTTTCCAACGTATGCCTGTAAGCAGCCCTCTCCTTCCACAAATGGGCATAACAATAACCCACTACTTTCCCTTCTTCCTCATACACAAAATAGGGAAAACGGACGGCAATTCCGGCAATACGGTTACGCATATCCTCCTCTCTCAAAGGTTCCGTTTCAAATGTAGCCACACTGTGCCCGACATATTCATTGTATATCGTTGTGATGGCTTTGGCATCCTGAAGTTCCACTCGTCTAATCATAATGTCATATCTATTATTAAAACGTAAGCAAGATATAAAAAAATAATCAGTTATCTGGAGAATAATCACTATATTTACAGCCGATTCTAATTTCAGCTATAAAAATGACAGAAATAGTAGAAGTAAAAGACTTTATCCCAGCCTACACCGATGCAGTACAAAAACTGCTGGAGCAGCTCACAAACCGCCCGGTAAAACTGACCGGGACAACCCTCAGAGAGATCATATCCCAAGAAAACACCCATCTGTTTTTCTTACTGGCTGATCAGGAAATTGCGGGAATGCTGACTGTAGGCATCTATCACAGCCCCACAGGCGGCAAAGCGTGGATTGAAGATGTGGTAGTGGATGAAAAATACCGGGGACAAGGACTCAGCAAACAGCTGGTCACCCACGCTGTCCGGTTTGTGAAGGAACAAGGCATACCTCTTATTATGCTTACTTCAAACCCCACACGGATAGCAGCCAACAAGCTATATCAAAAATTAGGCTTCGAACAAAAGCAGACCAATGTGTACAGAATGAATTTAGAATAACCCATTCCTATTTCAATATGATAACAATCAGACATTCATTGCCCAAAGATTTGGATGCAATTATAGAAATATTCCACTATGCCCGTCAGTTCATGAAAGAGCATGGCAACCCCAACCAATGGATAAACGGTTATCCTTCCGTTGAATTGATTCTGCGAGAAATAACCAACGGAACCAACTATGTTTGCGAAAATGAAAACGGAGAAATAATAGGCACATTCTGTTTTATTCCCGGAGAGGACCCCACGTATGCCCGCATTGATGACGGCAACTGGCTGAACAACGAACCATATTACGTCATTCACCGCATGGCTACCAACGGCAAACAGAAGGGAGTAGCTGACGCCTGCCTCAAATGGTGTTTCGAACATTGCAACAATATCCGGGTAGATACCCACCACGACAACCTTGTGATGCAGAATATCCTGAAAAAGTACGGTTTCCGGCGTTGTGGCATCATTTATACCCACAATGGCACATCCCGCATCGCTTACCAGCGGACATTAACCGAAAAAGAGTTATCTTTGCCGACCGAATAAACAAGAAAAAGAAACATGAAGATTCTCTGGATAGACCTGAACAGTTCATATGCCCATTCCTCATTGGCACTGCCAGCCCTACATGCACAAATCATGACAGACCCTTCTATAGAATGGGAAATCGTATCTGCCACCATCAACGAAAATACAGGAATGATTGTCGATGAGATCTACCGCCACCGACCCGACATCCTTGCCGCAACCACCTGGCTTTTCAACCATGAGCAACTGATGCATGTCGCTTCCAGAGTAAAAGCATTGCTCCCCGAAGCCTGCCTGGTGCTGGGCGGTCCGGAATTTCTGGGAGACAATGAAGAGTTCCTCCGCAAAAATCCATTTGTGGATTGTGTTTTCAGAGGAGAAGGAGAAGAAGTCTTTCCACAATGGTTGACCTGCTGGAACCATCCGGAACAATGGCACACCGTGCCCGGACTCTGTTACCTCACTCCTAACAAAGAATATAAAGACAACGGCATAGCCCGCGTACTGAATTTCGCCGGACTCGTCCCGCCAGAACAAAGCCGTTTCTTTAACTGGAGCAAGCCCTTTGTCCAACTGGAAACAACACGCGGATGTTTCAACACCTGCGCCTTCTGTGTCAGCGGCGGTGAAAAACCGGTACGCACCCTTTCCATCGAAAGCATCCGCGAAAGGCTACAACTCATCCATGCACATGGCATCAAAAATGTACGCGTATTAGACCGTACTTTTAATTACAACCCTCGAAGAGCCAAAGAACTACTCCGGCTCTTTCTGGAATTCCATCCCGATATCCGCTTCCATCTGGAAATACATCCCGCCCTGTTGTCAGAAGAGCTGAAAGAAGAACTCAGCCTGCTGCCCAAAGGACTGCTTCATCTGGAAGCCGGCATCCAGAGCCTGCGCGAACCTGTACTTGAGAAAAGCCGCCGGATGGGCAAACTATCTGATGCACTGGATGGTCTGAGATTCCTATGCGCCTTGCCCAACATGGAAACCCACGCCGACCTTATTGCCGGCCTGCCTCTTTATCACCTTCATGAGATATTTGAAGATGTCCGTACCCTTGCCGGATATGCTGCGGGAGAAATCCAACTGGAGTCACTCAAGCTGCTTCCCGGAACCGAAATGCGCCGGAGGGCGGAAGAGTTAGGAATCAAATATTCCCCTCTGCCGCCATACGAAGTGCTACAAACCCACGAGATCAGTGTCAGTGAATTGCAGACAGCCCGCCAACTTTCACGCTTGTTGGACGGATTTTACAACACACCGGCATGGCAGACACTGACACGTGAACTCATTTTGAATGACAAACAATTCCTCCATCGTTTTCTTGCATATTTAACAAAAGTCAATCTGATAGACCAGCCCATGAGTCTGGAGAAACGAGGCTTGATACTGTATGAGTTCTGCAAACAAAACTACCCCGAATACCAGATACAGGCTACTATTGCCTGGATAGAAGCAGGCATGTCACTGAAAAAACTCCCTGCCGAGAAAGTATGGACCAAACGACAAATCCCTCCTGCCACTTGGAATATCATTTATGGAGAATACAAAGAAAGCCTTCGTCTGTGTTTCCTTCCTGCCGATGAAAAGGGGGAACATGGCTACTGGTTCGGCTTTGAGTCGGAGATACAAAAAGCAAGTCCTGTATTCAAGGCAAGAACGTAAAACGTTACTACATCAGGAGAAGCTGTTGGTTTCAAAAAGTAATGCTCGATTTTGATTTAGTATTACTTTATAGAAGTGAAGCCAAGCGGCTGAAAGAGCCCAACAAGAGTAATCCGGATAAGAACCAAAGGAAAAGGTGATTTCGTCTTATGTAAAACATAAAATTCTTCTATCACACCATCTCTCTCATTACCAGCGATTTACCGTGTAAAAACATCCATAATGTCCCTGAATCGGTATGTAGGCAATGGAGATGGAAACATTCGCCCATTATTTGTATAAGAGCCGCAGATATCAGATTGGATCTGACAGGACATGCCGTGCTTTCATTTAATTTAATAGGATGTCATTGCGTTAACTTCCAATATATACTGTTGCCTCACCTATGTGAAGCAGTGATTCCACTTTAGTGACAACGGATATTCACACAGATGAAAAGCCCTTTTCACCCAAGTGAAATATCGGGTACAAGCCATAGAAATCATAGGATAACAAAAGTATTTATTTCCCTTATTATCAACTATTTGCATATTTCCTATATTCTCCATTTTTCCCTATTTTGCCCGTTTCCTATTATTCAGTACGTTTTTAGTACACTTTGAAATCTCATTTTCTTTTGTACCTTTGTAATATCAGGAAATAAAAGAAAATCAACTATTTAGTATAATTACCTGGCTACAGTACCTAAATCGGGATAAAACCTCTAAACAATGGGAAAAGTTAAGACGAAGTTTACGACAGTCAGAGGAGGAGCCAAGAAAAAATAGAGGGCTCAGAATATAAACTAAAAAGTACAGACCATTTTTATTATGGTCTGTACTTTTTATAACTTTGCAATACTAAATCAGAACATCAATTATGCAACAAAATATTATAAGCAATTTCTTTCGCCCTATAAATACGGACATACAAATACCAGATAGCGAGTATGCAAAAACCGATGTATGTATTGTCATGGCTGATGCTTTGGCCCGCAATACCAATCATAGCCTATATATCATAGACTATCACCGCAAGAATTTCCTTTACGTATCGTCCAACCCGCTTTTTCTCTGCGGTCATTCACCGGAAGAAGTGCAACAAAAAGGTTATGCTTTCTACTTTGAGGTTGTTCCGTCTGACGAGATAAACCGTCTTATGGAAATCAACGAAGCTGGATTCCGGTTCTACTATGACCAGCCTATAGAAAAAAGGCTTGACTTGTCTATCGAATATAACTTTCATATCCACACATCAGAAAAGCATCCGCACCTTATCCACCACAAACTAACACCCGTTTTGCTAAGTGGCAAGGGAGATATATGGCTGGCTCTATGTACAGTTTCACTTTCACCGGAGAAAAACATCGGAGATGTAGTCATATCAGACCATACATGTACTGACCACTATATCTATTCATTCGAGGGCAGACGATGGAGAAAACAGCCGGAACTAATTCTTTCCGACCGTGAAAAAGAGATTCTCCAGCTCTCCGTCAAAGGACTGTCGAACACTGAGATTGGAGAAACTCTCTTTATTGATGCCAATACCGTCAAGTTTCACAAGAAGAAAATCTTCGAGAAACTACACGCAGAAAACATCACTGAGGCCGTGGGTATCGCAGCCAATCTGAGGTTGATTTAGGAACACAATGTAGAACTTTGGCAAAGTAGCTATAGGAGGATGTGAGAATATGTATTCCTCCATTTTCTTCCGTCCAAGTTCGATGACCTTTTCATCGTTACATCTGTTCATCTTTTCTTTATCAATAAAGGCAATATGCCAGAAGACCAGATAACCGATTACATACCTTTCGATGGTAACTTCTATCGGTTCGTCCGGACGCTTCATGGATTGAAGGCCGTTGCGGACGTCCTTGTCGATGATGCCCACAACTGCCCATGAGAGATTTATATAGGAAATTGATGCTGTCATAATTTACATACGGTTTATTGTATCCTGTCCTGCTCCCGTACCTTTATACTTGCTTTTGGCTGCATTAAACTTGTAGCGCACTGTAAGACTGAACGAGCGTGTATCACTCCAAGACAAATCCTTCATTTGTGCACTCTCCATATAAAGAAGTGCTTCCTGCTTACAACCTAACAACAAGTCATTTGCACGCGCTTCTATACTTAGGGCATCATTAAAAAGGGATTTGCGTAAGCCTATGTTCAAAGTATATTGTGGACGTTTAAGGGTGATATTCTGAACCTGACCACGACTTTGATAATTAAAATCAGCAGAGAGAAGGAATCCTGCAGGAAGAGTAAAAGTATTGTTTAAGGAACCTACAAAAAGTGGATTGTTATAGGTCCTTCTCTGACCGGCGGCATCCAACGAGAACCACTGCTTCATCACAATTGCGCTGGCATTAAGATTCCATATACCAATAGTAGGCGAAGCTGCCAGCATTACTGTCAGACTCGGTAAACGGTCGTGATTGATATAGTTTATTAAAGTAGTAGCCGACTGATTTTCCACCTGTGTTCCCCAATAAAGGATATAGTCCCGAACCACTTTGTAGCTTACCATTGCCTGAAAGAACCGCCATACACCAACAGCGGTTATATCATGCGTAACACTTGGTTTTAGGAGTGGATTTCCCGTTTGCCATGTAAACCTATTGGCATAAGTGATATTATTTCTTAACTGACTGTAGTTGGGACGCTGTGTTTTTGCAGCATAGCTGACTTGGAATTGTACTTTCCCCAATTGCCCGTTCACAGAAATATTTGGAAAGATATTATCATATACACGGCTTTGTCCGGGTACAAATGTAGCATTTTCAAAATAATCAAAATCCACATGCTCATATCGCAAGCCAATGTTTACCTGACCGAATGGTAAAGGATGGCTGTACTGTGCATAGCCGGCAAGATTCTGTTCACGGATGCGGGTATAGGTTGTAGGTACATATCCTTCCTGATTTACATAATCATCATGCCGGTTGGTATAGGTATATTCTCCTCCCACAGAGATACTTCCTCCCCATAAGGGATGAGTGTATGAAACTTTGGTGGCAGTAAGTTGATTTTCCACCCTGTTATCAGAAGTGACAGTACGGTCTTCATGGTCCTGACTATTCTCCATATTAATGGTATATTGCGTGTATGTATTGCTGTAATAGCCTGCATCCCAGGTAAGTTCTCCTTTGCCTATTTGTCCTGCATAGTAAATATTAAGCTGATGTTCCGGTTGTGATTTTGCATCGGCAGCAATGGTACTATATAAAATATCGTAAGGCAATCCATCTGCCTGAATCTCGCTATCGAAGGCGGTAAACATATCTGTATGCAGGGCATTGCTC
This sequence comes from uncultured Phocaeicola sp., assembly GCA_958434805.1. The sequence continues at coordinate 15,577 of CAUBDX010000012.1, read as the reverse complement.
AAATCATAACGTACACCTATGGAATGATACTCATTAAAATCATAATTGAATCCGATGCGTCCGTCTATACTGCGAGAATCGGTATTAGAGTGCTGATAATTCTTTTGCGTCCATATGGTATCGGTAAAGGCCGTTTGCTCCAGAATATCGTTTTGCAAGGAGGTAGTTTTATCAAAACGGACCATAGCGAAAACATCAAGACCGTTATGCCGATAGTTTACATCGGCTTGCTCTACAAAGTCTGAATTTTGAGATTGATCATAGGAACTTCGCAAACTCACTCCAAATCCATCTCCTTGTCGTTTGACAGTACGGATACGAACAACTGCCCCTACCGTTGCATCATAACGGGCACCGGGATTACGAACAACTTCTACGCTTTTAATTTCCTCCGATGTCAGTTGGTCCAGTTCAGCGATATCACGTAATTTTCTACCGTTGATATAGATAAGCGGTGAACCTTTACCCAACACCTCAAATCCATCAGCCTTTTTTTGTAAACCGGGTATATGCGCCAATACATCTTCAGCTGTTCCGGCTTTCGAGAGAACTGTACCCTGCACATTGGTTTCCAGAGCATCATTCTTTATGCGTGTCACAGGCAAATTGGCTTTTACTACCACTTCTCCAAGCATCCGTGCATCCGATACGAGCTGCACGATACCCATATTGGCAGGAGTAGTCGGTTTATACACTGTCTTATATCCGATAGAGGATATTTTCACTATCTGGTTTACCGATGTAGCTTCCAGCTTAAACAAACCATCTTCACCACTGATGGTTCCACTTACAAATGCCGAATCCGGCAGAAACAGCAGCACCACATTGGCATATGGCAACGGATGGTTACTTTCATCTACAAGTTTCCCCTTCACGGTTTGTGCCGACACTCTCATCGGCAGCAACATGCTCACGACAAGCATGACCAAATACATTTTCATCTTTTTCATTGATATATCCTATTGGCACACTTTGAATTTGCTTTTCTTTCCATTTATCCGGAGCGTCACTTGGGGATTTGAGAATTGCGTGACATGAGGAAATGTGAGTGTGACAGTGGCCACCCCCTTTTTTACTGTTACTTCTACGGATGTTGCCGGATATTCTTTTTCACTCCATGATGACGGAATGAGTTTTACATCAGAAACCGTGTATTTGTCTTTGGCTTGATTGTCCGTGAAAACGATGGTTACTTTGTTGTCGTAATTGTTGAAACCTTGACAACGTGGCTTTGCATTAACTGTCAAACCTATGACAGTCAAGAAAATTACTGTTACAATATAAAATACATTTTTCATTGTACGATGTTTTTTTGATTTCTGCAGCAAAGTTCCACACTTCCGAAGACTTCTCCACTACCCTGTAGAGTAGTTTTGATTACAGGAGCTAAAAAAGAGGAGATATAATACATATAAAGAAGGGAGTGAATAGGTTTACCCATAGTAAAGACTAAACCTGTAGTTGATTTTTGGAACGTAAAAAAAGGTATAAACCCAATGCTTGATTTACACCCTTGCAGGCGGAAGGACAGGTATGCCGTCGTTCCTTTTACCTCAAAAGACGAATATCAGATTTCCCATATCGACCCGATTCCCGTTTTATTCATTTACCGTTTCTATCGTATCGCTGCGCCTTTACCACCATATATATTGAACCGATGATTGGTATGAGCGTTGTCGACACAACTGACACCGCTTTTTCGTTTACTGACCTTGCAACCATTACGAAATATGACACAATCATAAGCACAGCAATCACGCAAAGCGAGCGACACATGAAGTTAGACAGTCCTTTGACATCCACATTCTTTTTTTGCTCAGCAGTCATTGTGTTATAGCCCGCTATGAGGTTGGGATATTTCCTTACGAGCATTCCCAATACAAACAGAACAGCTGCTATTATCAACACTGGTGTCTCCATTTATATGATACTTAAAACATAAAACTGAACACTTTCTTTTGCGAAACTTTAAACCTTTCAATCTCCAAAGAAAGCGATTTCTTCAACTGCCCTGCCATAAACGACAAAAACGGCTGGTTGGTTTCTTCGTCCTGACATTGTTCAAACTAATACATCACCAGAAACTTGCTTCCAAAAACAAGAAAATATTACGGCTGAACACCTTCCTTGAAAAGGCATTCAGTTGGTTCCCGTTACACAAACAAAGAGGCACTAAGAACAGAAAAGCCGTGTTATGCCATCGAATTTACCAAAGATATGGTAAATAGTCTTTTGAAAAAAGAAAGCTATCAGATGCAGCGGAAAACTTTATCCCGAAGAACATAGACGAAAATTTGAAATCAAGAATGACATTTTCAAAGTGGGAAAAAGTCCGGTTGATGATAATAAATTAGTGCTTACAGTAAACAGGCAACCAATAGGCGAATGGTTTAAGGAGCAGTGAGAGAAATTAAGGCAAGGTTTGCGACAGTCTGCGGAAGAGCTAAGAAAGAAGCAGAGGATTCAAGTTATAATTCCGTTCTATATATACAAAAATCAATTAAATAGCCGAATTTTGTATTCGGATAGAGACAACTCTTTCCAAGACATAAAAGAAAAGAAGAAACGTTATGTTTATTTTATAAGTGAAAACGTAGGAAATTTTCAGACTGATACAAGAGACATCATAGTGGTTCTGACGCATATAGCGTGGACGACTATTGCTACATATGCTTCAAAGGTTTCCTACGACCTTCACTTAAACGTGACATAGGTGGCTCACGTTTTTTAAGAATTCCTTGGATACATCCCCAATTACAGTAAGATAAAAATACAATTCTGATTGCTAATAAGTTCTACTTTTATTATTTTTGTGATGTATTATCTCATCTAATAAATCATTTGAATCTATGAAGCAACAGCTTATAACCACATTACTTGCATTATGTATTACATTTCCACTGAATATCTTTCCTCAAAGCAACCTTCCAAGTAAAAAAGAACGCATATATTCGTTATCTATGATTTGGAAAGAACTTGAATATAATTTTGCTTTTCCATCTTATTTTCAAAAGCACAGATTAGACAGCCTGTACTTAAATTATTTGCCTAAAATAGAAAATGTAAAAGATGAATATGAATATTACCGCATCCTTTCTTCTTTTATGGCAAATATGAACGAAGCCCATACACGTATCATCCCCCCTCAAAAGCTGCCTTATGATATGCCCCCTATCATAACATCAAACATCGGGGAACACATTTACGTAAAAAACATAGATAAAAAATTGCTGAAATCAATACCTATAAAAAGCGAAATAACCGCAGTAAATGGAATACCAGTAATGGATTTTCTAAAAGATTCGGTTTACCAATATATAGGTGCATCCACTGCGCATTGGAAATTCGACAAAGCTGTAACTGAAATGTTATACGGTAAAATTAATTCCAAAGTTCATCTTTCAATAAAAACGCCGAAAGGTAAAAGAAAGGATATTGAACTTACACGCAATTATTTACAGAACAAAAAGGAATTCATAATGGCTGACACAGCCTACAGTGTTCCGATAACAATCAAATACCTGAAAAACAACATTGTATATATACACTTATCAACTTGTGCTGGAAATAAAGTTGGAGAAATCCAACAAATCTTTTATCGAAATCTACCAAAGCTATTGAAATGCAAAGGGCTTATTGTTGATGTCAGAGGAAACCGGGGAGGAACTGACCAAGCTTGGTATTTACTGGCGTATTGTTCAATGCCCGGAAAAGATTTTCGAAATAAAGGGAAATGGGTAACCAGAAAACATATAGCTTCGTATAAAGGGTATGGCTCAACAGACAAAACGTTTGAAGAATACTTTAAGGGACTAGCAATGGAAGAAATTTATTATCCACCTTACAAAAACGGAGTTCCTGACTCTTTAAAGCTAACCCAACCTATGGCTATTTTGTCTGGACAATATGTTGGCTCTGCAGCTGAAGACTTTGTGCAACTAATGAAAGAAAACAATCGTGCCGTTATTGTTGGAGAACCAACTATTGGCTGTATAGGGGAACCTATGTTCATCGATTTACCTTATGGATATAAAGCTATGATAAGCGCAAAGGCTTATATTACAAACGAAGGCTCACAACTCAATGACACTGGAATATTACCAGACATAGAAGTGAAATCGGATTTCATTGATTTTTTGAGAGGAAAAGACAATCAACTTAACATGGCTATTGATATAATCACAACCAAAGTAGTAAACCTTAAATAATACAAAAACACCCAGCTTTACATTATTGGATATAAAACTGAGTATCTATTTTGTAATCTACTGATTTTCAGCATTTATCACAGAGATACAGGTTTTCACACTTCTAAAACATAAAACTGAACACTTTCTTTTGCGAAGCTTTAAACCTTTCAATCTCCAAAGAAAGCGATTTCTTCAACTGCCCTGCCATAAACGACAAAAACGGCCGGTTGGTTTCTTCGTCCTGACATTGGCGTAGAGAAAGGATATATTCTTCCCTATCCTCTTTGAATATCTTAGTAGGAAAAAGGTGATAACAAAACTGGATGTAGTTCATCAGTAATCGAGCCGTTCTTCCGTCGCCGTCCACCCACGGATGAATAGTTACTAAATTAAGGTGAGCATTAAAGCTCAATTCGTATTGTTCCCGAAATGTTCCCATTTTCTTTTGCTTCTTTTGCAGAATCGCACAAAGTTCATCCACCTTAACAGGAACTTTCAGATAGTTCATGTAAGAATGTCCGCCAACATCAGCCGTAACACCACATAAGCGAAATTCTCCTTTGGAAGAATCGAAAGACCCTTGCAAAGATATTACCTGCAAAGTGGATAGTCAGATGCTTCGGAAAGATGTGCTTTCGCCCAAAGAAGTACAAAAGCTGATGGCTTGTCATTATGACAACGAAAACCCTACAGTCAGACAAGCGTTTATCTTTTGCCTATATTGCGGTCTGCGCTTCTGCAATGTAAAAGATCTTACTTTTAAAAATGTGGATTATGCTAACCGATTATTGAAGTTCGAGCAAAGCAAGGCCAAGGGACATTCTGCCAGTAGTGGTGTGGTTATTCCTTTGAATGACGGCCTATTGTCTATCATTGGTGAAGTTCCGACAGATAAGAACTGTTTGATATTCGATTTGTCTACATACGAAAGCTGCTGTAAATCAGTAAAGCGTTGGGTAAAGAGAGCGGGGATAGACAAACATATAAGCTGGCATTGTGCTCGGCATTCGTTTGCCGTGAACATTTTGAACAATGGGGCAAATATCAAAACCGTAGCCAGCCTTTTAGGGCATAGTGGATTGAAGCATACGGAGAAATACACCCGTGCGGTGGATAAATTGAAAGAGGAAGCTATAAACAGCTTACCCGAATTAAAGTTTTAATCATAAAAGACTTATCTTTGTAACTATGAACTTTGAAGCATTAGTAAAACATATCAGCACGATACAGAACACGTTGCAGGCACAAGCCGCACATGCTGTAAACCTTGCCCTTACTTCCCGTAACTGGCTTATGGGTTGCTATATCGTGGAGTTCGAACAGAACGGAGAAGACCGTGCCGCCTACGGTGAACAATTGTTGAAAAAGCTGGAACAACGGCTAAAAACAAAAGGTCTGAATGAACGAAGATTCCGAGAGTTTAGACGGTTATATCTTGTTTATCCACAGCTAAAAGAGTCTGTCACACAATATATTGCATCACAAATCCAAATTCGGCAGTCATTGACCGCCGAATTCACTGAACCAATTCGGCGGTTGGTGACCGCCGGATCTGAAAATGGCGTTTGGAAGCTATCAACAAAATACCCACAAACCGAAACATGGATGATTCCAGCTGATAGATTATTCAACAGATTATCTTCCACCCATTTAAATACTATATCAGGAATTGAGAACCCGATAAAACGTGCTTTCTATGAAATGGAAACTATTCGTGGATGCTGGTCTGTAAAAGAGTTAGAGCGGCAAATCGCATCTTTATATTACGAACGTAGCGGACTATCCAAAAACAAAGAAGCCCTCTCCGCTTTAGTCCAGCAACAAGTAACCTTATTGCAACCCAAAGATGTTATCAACACTCCTGTTACTTTAGAGTTCTTAGGATTGAATGAACGTGCATTAGTGACGGAAAACGATTTGGAACAATCCATTCTTGATAACCTGCAACACTTCCTGTTGGAAATGGGACATGGTTTCTGCTTTGAAGCCCGGCAAAAACGTATCTTGATTGATGAAGATTATTTCTTTGCCGACCTCGTATTCTATCACCGCATTTTGAAGTGCCATATCATTGTGGAATTGAAGATAGACAAATTTCGCCATGAATACGCCTCGCAACTAAATATGTACCTTAACTACTTTAAAGCGGAAGTAATGCAGCCGGACGATAATCCACCTATCGGTATTCTACTTTGTACGGAAAAGGGAGATACATTAGTAAAGTATGCCACTGCCGGATTAGATCCGAATATCTTCGTACAGAAGTACATGATAGAACTTCCAACCGAGGAAGAAATAAAAGAGTTCATTTCTTCCTCAAACTATTAAGGATAAATCAAGACTGAAAAAGATTGCTAGAAATTGGTTTAGTTCGTTTTGGCTATATAGACAAAGGGATAAACTAAACATAGTTTAGCACCACCTATTTCTTTTGCCTATATCACATATCCACATCGTGGTTCTCTTTTCATCCCACCTTGCTAAAAATAGTCAAATTCCTTTTTAAACTATGAATGCAACAATATTATCCCTTTCTGTTTTATTATTTTTGTAGAAAGAGCAAAGACATTGATAATGGATAATATAATAAGAAAGATACAAGAACTCTATCCTGTTTCGGATGATTCATTGCATCTGCTAAAGTACTGTTTTAAACAACAGACTTTTCCGGCTAAAACTATCATCATACAAGCTGGTCGTTTTGACAATCAAGTCTATTTCATAGAAAAAGGAATAACACGTTCATATATCCTGCATAATGGAAAAGAAATAACAACATGGTTTTCTATGGAAGGCGATGCGACTTGTGGTTCATGGGATTTATATCGACACAAAGCAGGATTTGAATATGTAGAAACCTTAGAAGAAACTTTAACCTACTCCATTTCTATAGACAAGTTGAATGATTTATATAAATCCCGTATTGACATTGCCAATTGGATGAGAGTGTTACAGCAAGAAAATTTTCTACTTTTACAGGACATTCATATTTCCCGGCTGAACTTGTCTGCCCAAGAACGTTATGAAAAGTTGATAAAAGAATATCCCAGCATTTTCCACCGAGTGACTTTAGGACATATTGCCTCTTTTTTAGGAATAACACAACCTTCTCTTAGCAGAATCCGGTCAAGCCGATGATTTTTTAACATAGGACAAAAATAAAGAATTTCATTTTCCATACCTTTGTAAATCAATATAACGATACTAACATTCACTATATGAATAAAACAGTACAACCACAATGGCTTGAATGGGCAAAAGAACTACAATTCATTGCCCAAGGGGGATTGACATACTCCAAAGATGTATTTGATATAGAACGCTTTGAACGCATTAGAGAAATTGCAGCAGAAATGCTTAGTCTGCAAAGTGAAATACCCATAGAAAAAGTAAAGAATCTGTTTTGCAATGAAACAGGATTTCAAACTCCTAAATTAGATACACGAGCTGCTATATTCAAAGATGATAAAATACTGCTTGTGAAAGAGAAAAATGGAACTTGGTCTTTACCCGGTGGTTGGGTCGATATAAATCAGAGTATCAAGACTAATACAGAAAAAGAAGTAAAAGAAGAAGCAGGATTAAATGTAAAAGCTATCCGGATAATAGCTATACAAGATAGAAATTTGCATAATATTCCCCTCTATGCCTACAATGTTTGTAAAGTTTTTGTTCTTTGTGAGATTGAAAGCGGATATTTCCGACCCAATATTGAAACGGATGAGAGTGCTTATTTCGGATTGAAAGAATTACCTATTCTTGCAAAAGAGAAAAATAACGAAGAACAAATAAAAATGTGCTTTTCAGCTTACTACGATAGAAACTGGCAAGTATTATTTGACTAATAAATCAAACACATGAAATATAAACATATCGTATTCGACATAGACGGTACATTGATAGATACGGAATATGCAGTCATCAACTCTTTAATAAAAACAATTACAGAAATAACAGGACGCACACCTCAATATGAAAGTCTGAAATTTGCTTTAGGCATTACCGGAAGAAATGCGTTGGAATTACTCAAAATACCTGACATAGAAGATGCATTGAAACGATGGGATAGGAATATGAAATTGCTCCAGCACACTATTCAACCTTTTCAAGGTATCAAAGAATGCTTGCAATCCCTTTTATCAAGAGGCTATATTTTAGGCATTGTAACCTCCAAAACATATCAAGAATATTATTCTGATTTTGAGCCATTAGGGTTAGCGGACTATTTTTCCACAATTGTATGTGCCGATGATACTGATGAACATAAGCCCCAAGCAGCACCCTTAGTAGCATATTTGGCTAAAGCCCATGTAAGCCCCGAAAACGCTCTCTATATTGGTGATAGTATTTATGATATTCAATGTGCCAACAATGCCGGTGTTGATTCCGGATTGGTTTTATGGAGCAATAATGTATCTAATCCTATACGTGCAGACTATTATTTTAAGACACCCAATGATATAAGTAAAATTCTATAAAAGACGAACTAACTAATTATGAAATTAAAAATATTAATAGATGAAAGCATTATTACAACAGAGTTTTTTTCGATTACTATCGGAATACTCACAGCGCAAAGTTTCTGCATCTGAACTAACAAAAGCTGTTGAAGAATTAGCTATCCATGTAGCCAATTTCAGTATTAACGAGCAAGATTATAGTGTATTACTCCGCTATTTTTCTTTTGGTTTATATCGTCTTAAGTCATACCGTGTACGGTTTGAGCAAGAAAAAAATGCCCTATTTGCATCTAATTGATGAAGCGATAGGACTTTTAAACACAGAAATACGCCTTATTGAATGGCGCATCAAATACCCGGAACAACTCAAACAGCGGATTGAAAAACAAAGCCTTTCCAATAACCGCTTTCCCACAAAAAATCGGGAATATCCATATCCAATACAATGTTACGCACGACACGGTATTTTTGTTGGATGGCTACAATATTTTCAGTCACACGGAAAATTTCTTGCCGCAAATAATCCTTTAGCTGAACTTGCGTCAAATATTCACGTTTTAAAAATAGTGCATCTACTTTAGTTTTATAGTCATGAACTATACAACTATCTAATATCTTCTGTATTTCTCTGAAATTGTTTTCCATATGATTTTCCATAATCGTGCGCCTTTAAACGTTCTTACTACAAATATAAGGTAAGAATCTCACTTTTCCCGAAAACATCGGCAATAATAAGGTAGATAAAGATAGGATAAGCGTTAAGAAATCATAAAGATATGGGGAAGAAAACTATTAAAGTACACCTTTTCTTGGGTCAATGTAAAAAGCTGAGGGGTAAATTTATAAATTGTTATCTTTGTTTCCAAATTCATAGCTTATGGAGTTAAACGGTTATCGCCTTCTTCTTCCTGAAGGCACTTTAGATTACTTTGATCTTGTTGATGTGAAGGAAAGCGTAAATGAAGTTGTGATCTATCTTGAGGAGAAAAATATCGTTCCTGAGAAGTATACAGATCAGGATACTGAGAGTAAAGGCTTTTATGATCCTGTTATTGTTCAGGATTTTCCTCTTCGTGGCAAGAAGGTCTTCCTTAATATTCGTCGTCGTCGCTGGCTCTTAAAGAAGCATAATGAGTATATCTCTCGTAACTGGCGTATGGTGGCTGAAGGTACTCGTATGACGCAGGATTTTGCGTCTTTTTTAAAAGAACTATATTGATAGCTATCCGATCAGTTGCAAGCTCTTAGGTGTTTTATATGGAGTTGACGGGGATTTATTGGAGCGTCAATACCGTAACCATCTAAGTGGTTATCTCCATTGGGACCAACTTGTTCATGCAGAGAGTTGGCTACTATTCGAAAAGAATATCGGTGCTTGTATCTGTATTGATGAGGTAGCCCTCTCGCGTGGGGAACTCTATACTGTCCTGACCAATAAAGAAGCTCACGGTGGTAAAGGTAGTATGATTGCCATCATTAAAGGTACGGACGTTCATACGGTCACTTCTGTCCTGCTTAAGCTATCCCGTCGCCGCCGTTACCAAGTGCGCGAGATTACTTTGGATATGGCTCCTAACATGGAGCAGATTGCACGCATCTGCTTTCCTGCGGCCAAACGTGTTACCGATCGCTTTCACGTACAGAAGGTAGCTTATGAAGCGGTGCAGGAGATGCGGGTAAAAGCTCGCTGGGAGGCTTTGGATGAAGAGTCCACTCAGATTGCTTATGCAAAGGCCTGTGGAAAGATGTATCATGCACCTGTTTTCGCTAATGGAGATACAAGAAAGCAGTTGTTAGCGAGAAGTATTTATCTGCTTTACAAGAAGGAATCCTTATGGACTCAGTCTCAAAGAATACGGGCTGAAATTCTTTTCAAGGAATATCCCGATATAAAGAAAGGATATTATCTGTCTATGCGGTTAGGCTTAATCTATCATCAGTGTAAGTTTAAGGATATTGCTTTGACAAGGCTGGCAAGGTGGTATGATGAAGTAGATAAATCAGGGTTCCTCACCTTTGGAAGGGTCGCACGTTCTATACAAACACATTATCTGGATATAATCAATTTTTTTGAAAGGAGGGCAACCAATGCCGAAGCTGAGTCATTCAATGCTAAAATCAAAGCATTTAGAGCACAGTTCAGAAGAGTAAGAGATAGAGCTTTTTTCTTATATAGACTTGCTAAATTATATGCTTAAATATAAAATCCCTCAGATTGTTACGTTGACCCGAAGTAACCTTGTTATAAATCCGTTGATAGAACGGCAAGGGGGAAACTTTTTCCTTATATAGACTTGCTAAATTATATGCTTAAATACAAAATCCCTCAGGTTGTTACGTTGACTCGCCATGGAACAAGCCAACGAAAGTTTACGCTATGAAATTTCCAAGCGTGACAAAAGCATTGATGACTTAAAAGTTCAGATGCAACAAATACAGGAGCAGCATAGCAGACAAATTCGTAATCTTCAAGGAATACATAATCAAGAACTTGAAGCCAAAGACAAGGAAATTTCACGATTGAATATCATTCTCGAAAAAGCATTCTGCTGGTTCCCATTGCTCAAAGAAATGCTGAGAATGGAAAAATTATGTTATGTCATTGGCTTTACCAAAGGGATGGTTGATTCTCTTTTATACAAAAGGGAAGCAATCAGGTGCAGCGGAAAAATCTATTCCGAAGAGTATAGACGGAGATTTGAAACAAAAAATGCCACTTTCAAAATTGAGCAAAGTCCGGTTGATGGGCACAAGTTGATGCTGACCATAAATCGACAGCCAATAGGTGAATGGTTCAAGGAACAATGGGAAAAATTAAAGCAAGGCTTATATAACTCAGTACAGACAGATAAAAGAAGCAGAGGATTCAAAATGTAATCCGATAGTATTTGATTGGAATTCAATAAAATTCACTATCTTTGCAAGCGGATGGAGAGAACTCTGTCCAAGACATATTATATTTAGAAAGAAGCGTTATGCGCATCTTGTAATTTTGAGAACGTAGGAAATTTTCAAAAGAATGTACAAGGATGGCATAGTGGTTCTCACGCTATAGCGTGGGCTGTTATTGTTATATCTGTACATTCGGGTTTCCTACGACCTTCAAAATTGAGACGTGACATTGCAGCTCCACGCTTCGTGGTTTAATTAGACTTGGTTCAGGAACGGAATCATAAGAGAAAATCGTATGAAAGAACTGGCTTATTCGTACATTGAATTTGGAGAAGAATATTGGTGGGCGTTTCTTATTATTTGGCTTCTGTGGATTATCGTAGCTCACATTCCCAACTTTATAGATTTCCACTATGCGGACATCATTATCCCTAGTATCCTTCTGGCAATTTGGGGTATATTAAAACTGCTTGTGGCTTTCAGTGTTATATAAATCGTTAATCATCAATCAAATATATACATCTATAAAATTCAATAAGTACTTTTATTTGTCTGCTGCACTTGCTTTTGCTCTTTGCTCTTGCAGCGATGACGATGAAACTGAAGGCGATTTTACGCCTACTGTCTTCAACGTAATGGGTAAAGTTGAAAAAGGTCCGATGATTCGTGGCTCTCATGTAGACATGCGAACTTTGGATGAGTACATGACCCCTACTGGAAACTTTTATTCTGCTACCATCGACAACAACTTGGGTGATTTCAATTATGGCGCACTCAAGATTAACAGCCCGTATGCCCAATTGACAGCAGACGGCTATTTTTTTAATGAAGTGGACGGTGAATTGTCAGAAGGAACTATCAAGCTGGATGCTATTGTGGACTTAAAAGACAATAGTACTATCAATGTCAATGTATTAACTCACTTGAAAAGTAAGCGCATCCATCATTTGATTACTACCAAAGGCATGACATTCAAGGAAGCTAACGCACAAGCCCAAAAGGAGTTGCTTACCCAATTCGGATTACAGCAATACGCCTCTAAAGATGCAAGCCAATTTTCAATTACTTCCGGTGATGACGCTTCCGGTGCATTAATAGCCATATCATCATTGGTACTAACTGATAAATCTGATGCGGAAATTGTAGAGTTTTTATCCATTCTAAGCAATGAGTTCGGCACAGAAGGTACTTTTAGCCAAGAAACAAAGAAAAGAATACAATCCGGTAAGAACTACCTGAATGCAAGATTGGATAGAATTTCTGAAAACATAAAGAATCGCTACCAAGAGTTGGGATTAGAAGTTAAAGTCAAAGACCTGGCTTATTATTTTGACTGGGACAATGATGGTATTGCCGGAAATGAACTGGATGATTCCGAATCTGTTACACTCAGCACAACTGAAGTAAACGCTTCGAAAGAAGGAGGCGAATATACCATTACCATTGAATCTAACAAGCCTTATTATTTAAATCCGCCTTCTTTTGATTCTGACTCTGATTCTGGTCTTCAAGAATTACCCCAAGACAATGTCACAGAAGAAGAATACTTTGGGGGATTATATGAACCTGGTGCAAACATACCAACTCCATCAATCAAGTTTGATAAAGCCATCGAAAATAATGTCATTACCGTAAGAATAGAGCCTGCACAGTTCAAAGAAGATTTATCCACCACCTTTAGGGTCTATAACGCAAGAGGCAAGGTTGCCGCTACTGTGACTATCAAACAACAGGGAGACAAGAACTATTGGGTTAAACACGACCCCGTCAGATTAGGAGAACAGGGAGAAAGTGCTGTATTATATATAATGAGTGTTATGAGAGATGCCGTATCTGGGCAACTTAATTTGCAAAATAATTATATTCATCAGGAAGACTTTAAAGAAGCAGTTCCTTTCTACCCTTATGATGATAAAATTGAAAAAACATGGGGAAATTACTATAGTGCAATCAACCGGTGGCTCACGATTAGAGATGTTGATGCAAACCAACTGAATTGTTACCAGTCGTTCATCAATACACATCTGGCTTTGGCATACTATCAGTTATCATCTCGCTGGAGTGGTGTACCTTTTATAATGGAACGTCAAAACGCCCCCTTTATTTCCATACCACGAACAGATGAAGCTGAAGTTCTTTCAAAAGTGGAGAAGATACTGGTTGATGCTATGAGTGACTTGGATGAACATCGTTACGATGCTTTCCAAGATGCTAACAGCATGCTTTTTGTTTCTAAGGATGTAGCAAGAACATTGCTTGCCTTTGTCTATTGTAATCAAAAGAAATTCGACAAGGCACTGCCGCTTTTGGAAGAAGTCATCAAAAGAGGTGATTATCACTTGGAATATTCACAAGCGACAGAATATAATAACAATGCGGAATGCATTCTTGGCTATCATATACAGACAAGAAGCGGAGAAGCGTGTCATCCTTGCCTTGATTACAAAGATGTGATACTAACAGCTGCTGAATGTCTATATCATACAGGAAACACTCCTAAGGCTAAAGAATACATCAATCAAGTATGCGAGCATAAGAATCTCACAGTTGACCAATCAGATGTTCAGAAAGCCATTGCTTCACTGCATTACCAGATAAACTCACCCAGCTATATGAATTTCATCAGAAGGAACGGATTGGGTGAATCCTTTATGGGACTAAGCCATGACAACCTTTATCAGCTTTTATGGCCTATCCCCAGCAGTGAAATGAATTTAAATCCACAAATGACACAAAATCCAGGATATTAATCCCAGCATATGACGAAAGCCCTGCTGTTTACTGTGGGGCTTTCTTATTGCTAAAAAAGCAAAATAACGACAAGAATAAAGGATGAATCTCATCCTAAAAGAAAACTACCAAGTTTTACGCCAATTAATGTAAAGTTGAGTGTTTATTTTAAAATTTACCGATTCTCAGCATTTGTAGCCCCCCTAAATCATAAAGTCGCCCCTTTCTTTTACGAAGCCTTAAATCGCTGAATCTCCAAAGATAGTAGATTCTTTAATATCCCGCCTAAAGCCCAAGAAAGACTTATTGGCTGCTTCGTGTTGACATTGGCGTGAAGAAAATATGTATTCTCGCTTATTCTTTTTAAACATTTTAACAATCTAAAAAGATGATAACCAAATTGAAAGCCCGTAGTTCGTCAGCAAACGAACTGTTCTGCCGTTATCATAGGTGTGCATAAAAAACAATAACCCTGAGGTTTGCTTGTTCAGCAGGGACAACAGGGTCTTACGTTTGCAAATATAGGCATTAATTTCTATATTTGCAAGAGAAAATTCATTTTTAAACTTATATCAAATGAAATATGACGAATGTTTGCAAGTACTTTCCCCTGCAAGATTAAATAAATACGCACAAGCAAGTGGCAATGAAAAAGCCAAGACCTTGCGTCTATACCAATATAACATCAAGTTGAGCCAACGTTTTTATAGGGTTATCGGTATGTTTGAGATAATGCTACGTAATGCCATAAACACTCACTACAAACAATATTTCAATGATGATAATTGGATAATCAACCAAGCAAGACCCAATGGATTACTTGAACAGGAAGCTTCCGAAATAGTACACATACAGCGCACTTATACCAATATGGGGGTGTACAACAACGATAAGATGGTAGCTTCCTTTACATTTGGTTTCTGGACTTATCTGTTTACAAGACGCAATTACCGCATAGGAGGAAAAACACTTCTTCAAATATTCCCCAACAAAGCGCATGGCTTAAAACAAACAGACATCTACAAACAATTGACCGCCATCCGTGAATTTCGTAACAGAATAGCACATCATGAACCTATCTGCTTCAACGCTACACGTGCGATAGATACAAAATATGCCAAAGAGCATTATGAGTTAATACGAACCTATATAGAATATATGGGATTTGATTCGGATTCTGTATTGCGAATGGTAGAAAAGCCCGATTCTATACTAAAAGTAATAGATGGCATGAAGTAAACGCCCATCTTTGGGGTCAGCGGATTTTCCGGGTTGGCAAGCTTTCTTTTAAGCGTATAGCCTAGC
>CAUBDX010000011.1 GCA_958434805.1 uncultured Phocaeicola sp. | reverse complement strand
GGCTAGGCTATACGCTTAAAAGAAAGCTTACCAACCAGGAAAATCCGCTGACCCAAAAAATCCCCACTTTCCCTTGAAAGGAAAATGGGGACACGGTAATAATAAAGGAGAGCCGTCCGTTATATTTCTTTTGCATATCCTGTCCGTATGAGATCGGATAGGAATTTCTCCGGAGTATCGGTGGCAATCCTCACCCCGGCCTGCACCACATAACGTTCGGCAAAATTGTGCATATACTGCTCGTCGGTACAGTCGGAATCCATCCAGCTGCCCACACGGAGTTCATGCACAAACTCTTCGGCGTTGCCGGCAACGATACGCTCGTCACCAGGCAACATATATGTCTTCTTGTTCATATTATTCATACGGCTAATTTTTTTGTTCTTAATTTATAATACAACTTTTGTTTCTCTCCCAGGAAAGGAAAATCTTCCAGTCTGATTCCTGCAGGCAGAGAACCCACGGATGCAAAGGTAATCATTCTGTCGAGAAAACACACCCAATTTTCTATTTTTGTAAAACTGATGGTTCCCGAATGCTGGCGGAACTCTACCGTCCTGTGGCGTGAATAGGCTTGAAGGTTCACTTTCATATACCTGCTGGGGAACAGCCCCTGAAGTTCCCTGATGTTTCGTGCCGAGCGTATCCGCTCATCGGGAAACTGGATGAGGGAGCCACAGTAAGTGTTGCTGCCGCCCCTGCGCGAGGCTGGCATGAACTTGTCTATTTCCGCTTCGGCATGCTTGTAGGAAAGCAGCAGGTTCCGCCATGTAGTGATGTTGAAGTCCTCCGCATTCATGTGCACATGCAATCCGCAGCTTCCATTAATCTTGACATTACAGGAGTCCAGCACCCAGCAGACCCTCTCCAGCTTCTCCAGTCCGTCCTCTCCCTCCAGTATGGGGCTTACGAGTTCGAATGTGTCATTCCCGTTCAGACTGCTGTCCGTTACCAGTTTCCAGTGCGGACGGAGGTCATGGTTGTATCTTTCCGAAGCCACCTCGATTCCCGCTTCCGTCAGCTCGCGTACGAGCCGCTGGCATGTGCAGTTATAGGCTTCTATCTCGACACCGAATTTCCTTCTGAAAGAATAATCAAGTTCGGGTGTGGTGGTGGCGGTGGGAGTCCCTGCGGATACGATCAGCCCCTCGTCCCTCATTCTCTTGTAGACATTCCATACAAACCCACGGTTTCCACGGGTTACAAGATCGGCAATTTCACGGTGGGTGAGTCCGAGCAGCAGAAGTTTTCGGATTTTCGAGGTCTTTGTACCGTCCTCGGCTAAAATGGTTCTAATTTGTTCATTCATAAGATGTTATCTCCTTTATTATCACATATCAAAGGTAATGATTTTTCTTCGAATATCCAAGTTTTATCATGCTATTTATCAGCGTGTTAGCTTTGTTTTGCTTCTGCTAAAAGTTGTATCCGGTATTTCTGTGAGCCGTTTTTCCTTCTTTCATGGGGATTTTTCCACATGCCCGTCATTTCCTCCATACGTTTTCCCCTTTTCTGCATGTCATTTCTTTTCATGGGATGGACCTCCCCTAAAAACGCCTTGTTCCGGACATGCCACGCTGCCCTTCCTTACCGGGGGGCTAAGGGGTTCATCCCCTTAGTGAATTCCTAATAAGGAAGAGCAAGAGGTGTTCCCGCACACGTGAACATGAATCGACGCATAGCGTTGATATACAATAGTTTAATTATATGCAATGTTACAGGTCGCGCATACATTTGTATGCACCTTTTCTCCTTTCTCTCTGGTTCGCAGTGGGTTAAGTTGTGGGCATCTCCGTATGCGTGTCCGATATTTTACTAATTTTCAGCAAGTTATAAAACTTTTACCTCTCTGCGACAGGTGGCGCTTGCAGGAGAAAACAAAAACAAGTAGCTTTGTGACAGCTATTTACATGTATAACTAAAACGCATACAACATGAAAGAACATTCAATAAAGTCGGTCAGGCTTACTCCCACGGTAAAAGCCCGTCTGGACACCTTTAAGGGAAGCGATACGGTCAGTGTCTGTGTGGACAGAATGATTACTTTTTTTGAAATAACGGGATTCAACCCCCGTTACGCATCCAAAAATCCGACAGCCTTGGTGGAGAAAAGAATTGAGGATCTTATTAAGATCATAAAGTCCCAGGAACGTGACATCTTCAAGCCCATTCTTGATAAACTGGTCGGCATGGGAGGCGGCCTCCATGAATCCCCGGACTATGCAAGGCTGATGAATGAGATGCATGATCTGCAGGAAAGGAACAGGAAGCTCCAGCAACAGCTGGCGGAGTACGGGGAGGGCTCCCCGGCGGATGTGGAAAAAGAACGGGAGAAGCTCCGCAGGCTGGCAGAACTGATAAAATTCCAGCTCAATCCGGACAAGTTCCCGAAGGTGAAATTCAATGATGATGTCAAGGTTCCCGTCAGCACCCTGCAGCTGCTCATCAAGAAGATCAACGAGGAATATGTACTGTAAAGTCCACCGGCCTGTAAATACTCCGGGCGTGTCGGACAACAAGGGAAAATGCGTGCAGCTGGTGGAATATCTCAGCAAGGAGCTGAAGGAGGAACGTCCTTATTATGATAATTTTTTTTCACAGAAAGAGGACTATGTGACCCCTCTGACCGTCATGCATCATATGGACAACAACCACAGGACACTGAAACGGAACGACGACAAGTTCTATATGCTCACCATCAATCCCAGCGGTGAGGAGCAGCAGCACCTCATTGAAAAAGTGACCGGGGAAAAGACCGGTGAATTCCCGGAGCTCTCCCCGGAGCAGCAGAAAGAAGTCCTGGCTGAAATGAAACGGCTCACCCGTGAGTGCATGGATGAATATGCCCGTAATTTTTACCGGGAGAAGATCAGGTCCGGTGACGATCTGGTATGGTATGGGCGTGTGGAAACAGAACGCCACTATAAAGGCGATGATCCCGAGGTGAAAGCCGGCAAGGCAAAAGCCGGTGAAAGGAAGCCGGGACTGCAGCTGCATGTGCATATTATCGTCTCCCGCATGGACAGATCCCAGACCGTGTCCCTTTCCCCGCTGTCCAAGAGCAGGGGAAACCGGCAGGTTCTCGACGGCAGGGATGTGGTGGTCGGCTTTGACCGTTCCCAGTGGTCCGCCCGGTGCGCCTCCAGGTTCAACCGGCTGTATGGCTACTTCCCTTACTGCCGGTCCAAGGATGAGGGCCTGAAGGAATATTCCGGGGAATGGAAGGTAAGGAACGAGTTGCGGAACGAGACTGTATCGAGAATCAAGCGTGAGATCCTGCACGGGGAGTTCAGGGAGGAAAGGCGGCTGTACATGAATGTCTGCCGTCTGTACCGGTTCGTGGTGAATCCCAGGAAGGCCATCATCCAGGAACTGAAAAGGCTGGGGACCGATCTTCTGACCGGAAGGGAAAGATGAGGGCCGGTCCGTTCACTCACACGGGAACAGCTCCCGTACCTCCTCAAGAATCCTTGCGAAGTTCCTGCCCAGCTCTCCCGGCTCAAGGACCCGAACATCGGGCAGGGGCTCCTCGTTCCTGTCGTCATACATCTCCAGCTTTACCTTGAAGTAGCTGACGTTGGCACGCGTGGCGGAACCGATGAACTCCCCGGGTTCCAGATCCGCAAAATCCTTTCCCTGATAGATGTCCTCTTTCTGGGACGATACGGTCACGCTCCTGTTCGTGCTTCCCCCGCTTTTTCCCGCGCTGCGGGATCTCCGTTCCTTTTCCTCCTTTCCGAACATCATGGGATAATATTTCAATGACTCCACGTCTTTGGTCCGTCCGAAAAACTGGTTCCCGAAGTTGGCTTCCACGGATGAACGGTCGAGCCTGCCATACTGGTTCTCCACCTTGGAACCGGACTGTGTTAAAAGAACAAAGGCGCAAAGATACTCACGCAGGACGGAAGGCAGCGTCTCAAAGTTTTTGATATTGACTGTCGTCATCTCGTCCAGGAAATAGACGAAAGGAACCTTGTTCCGCATGGTGAACTGCCGGGAAGATATGGTCATGAGCATGCCGATGACCGGAGCATAGACCGAGTTCTTGGAGAAGTTGTTGCTGATGGCAAAAAGTTTCGGATTTTCCGGATCGATCAGGTTGAAATCGAAATCGTCCCCTGAAAGGACATAGGCGATCTCCTCGTTCTGTGAAACGGTGGCCAGATTGTTACACAGCGTGGAGAGATAGGATGCCTGGGTCTTCTCGGAACCTTCCGCCTTCAGATAGGCGCCGGCCAGCATTTCCGACACGAGGTTCTGCTGCAGGAACAGGGAGAGCTGCCTTGCCGAGGCGGTCATGATGAAGGCCAGTATATGCGGCAGCGTGCAATGCTCGGGGAACTCGTCCCAGAACCGGAACGCCACGCCGCGGAGGATGCCCAGACCTCCGGCGACCCATTCGTTCTGCTGTTCCTTCTTGGGAAGCAGCGCGAGCAGCACGTCCTCCATCAGCTGGATCAGTTCCGTGCGGTCCCTCACCACCTTGAGCGGGTTGAACCGGTACGACCGTTCAGGCCTGTCGAAACTGACATAGTAGAACTTGTGCGGATACCTGTGCCTTTTAATGAGGTTGTAGGCGGTACGGGTATAGTCCGTATCCTTGAAGTCATAGATGAATCCGGCGAATCCCAGCCGCATGTATTCGCTCAGAAGCCATTTTCCGATACTTTTCGTCTTTCCGGAACCGGCCCCTCCGTAAACCAGGAAGTTGGAGTAATGGTAATAGAATTCGAGCCGGGACTCCCGGATTCCTGACCTGACCGGCAGCCGGATGGGATCAGCCCCGTTCCCCTTTGCCGGGGTTCTGGACAGGTCCCATATCCGGGAAAGGAAGAGGATTATGAACGAGGCGGCCGCCGGACACAGCATGTATCCGGGGAAGAACAGGTGGGCCAGAAAGGTCTCGCCCGAGAGGCATGCAAGAAATGCGACCAGGTTGACATACCATCTCCGGCTCAGCATGCAGCAGGCCGTTATCAGTGACAGCACTGCCAGAAGCGACAGCTTGCAATAGAAAATGTAATGTTCCATTGTACTTTTTTAGTTTTTACAGCTATTTACTTTATTAATATCATACTTTATAAGTAATCCGGTCCAATTACTGCATTTCCGCCTGGAAGGAGTGTCCCTTTTCCCCGGCCGGAAACAGACACCTGACCGTATATCCGGAAGGGACCCGTACCATGACCAGGGGGCTTTCACATCCCGGCAGCACGGTAGGCCGTCCCCTCAACAGGGAGATCCATCTGGCCGGGGATATCCTTTCCGGCCTCGCGCCGGCTCCACGGATAGTCTCCAGCATCATGGTCATGTCATGGGGGACACCGTTCACATACAGGGTGGCCCCTTCTCCGGAAATCCGGATTTCCCGCCTTCCCCATGAAAGGCTTATAGTGTTTTTTTCACCGCACTCGTCCATATCTTATTTTTCCGTATCCTGTTTTACATTTCCATTCCCGACTCTCTTGCACTCCCCGGTGACACACCGGATATCCTCATCCCGTATCCGGCCGGTTCCCTTACGGCCATGAGCTTCCTGCCGTCGGGAAGGATGATGCCGCCGTTAAAGACGGCTTTCCAGTCCTCCTGCCCGAGAGAGGCGGGGCTGATCCCCGCTTTTCTCATCCGTTCCAGAAGGGAGGTCGCATCCGTTTCGACCCCTTGCCGCCTGAGAACCGCCCGCCCGTATCCGCAGGAGAGTTCAAGGTCTCCTCTTGCCGTCTGTATTACGGCCGGTTCCGCAATTCCGGTGAGATTTTTCCGGCTGGCGGCGAGTATGCCCCTCAGTTCCCTTGTGCCGATTTCCAGGCAGAAGCCCAGCTTTCGGAGGAGATTCCGGAAGGCGGTGACAATCCTGTCCCATAAGGATTGGTCCGTACCGGCCTCGGCCATCCGGGCCAGATACTCTTCCGTTGCGACACGTATGTCCGTCTTGTCTGCAGCCGCCATCCGGAGAATCTCATCCCGTACTTTTTCTCCGCATCCGTTGAAGATGTCATCCAGAAAAGCATCCATATGCTTGGGACCTGCAAGCTTTCTGAGGCCGTAATGTGCCACACCCTCATGCAGCAGGGTACGCTCGACGTCCGCTTTCCCCCGGGCATGTGGAAGATACAGGCAGATACGTTGCGAGGGGATGTCATACCAGCCCCGGATGTCTTTCCCGCAGGAGAGCAGGTCGCGTATGTCGGGAGAGCCTGCCTCGTCGGCATGACGGATCACTTCCACCGGAATATGCAGTTTCCCGGCCAGAAAAGACACATGACGTGCGAGCTCGTCCATCCGGACGTCCCTTGAAAGGAATATCTGCCCGTCCCGGGCGATATCCTCGGTGGAAACGGCAAGCGTGTTCCGTCTTTGGGCGGAAGTAAAATCCAGCCTGCTTTCCACATTGCGCGCTTCCACCTCCCCGGCAGTGGAACGGTATTCCTGTATGCCGCTTTTAAACCGGCCGATGTCATTCACCAGGTCAAAGATGTTCTTATATCCGTACTTCTCAGCCACGAGGCTGAGGGGATAGTCATAATGTCTCAGTATTGTCCCGTAGGGCACTTTCCGGTCAAGTGCGGCAAATATGCCTTTGGGGGTATTGTCGAAACCGCCGCCCTCCAGAATCCTTCCGTCAGTGGCCCGCACGATGTCCAGGATCACATTCTCCACCGTGTTTTTAAACTCCCCGGGATTGCTTCCCCGCGCAAAGCCCTCCATGGTCTGTATTGCGTGCTGTATCTCATGGGCCAGGACAGACCTCACATCATCAGTCCGGGAGATGTTTATCACGATTCTGTTGTCCGGATGGAGGTAGCCCCCGCAATAGTCGGCCGACGGCAGGTCCACAAATTCCAGCCGGGTCCGTTTCATTTCAGGATAGGCCTGGAACAGTTCATCGTCTTTCACATAGTCATCAAGATAGATCCGTTCACGCAGCTCGTCCTGTTCCTTCAGTCCGGCTGCCAGCTCCGTCAGTTCCTCAAACCGTTTCCACTCCGCTTCAGAGAGTGTTTCGCCCTCTATCTGCCGGTCAAGAAGATTTTCAAGCTCCCCATGCCAGGACTGTTTTTCCAGCAGTCGTGAATAGCCCAGATCTCCGGCCGGATGGTATTCGAAATCCGCCGTCTCATAACGCCACTTGCTATCAGCCCCGCGTTCCCAGCCTGTCGCCGCCTTTATTGTTCCGGCATCCTTGCCGGACTTTTCCATTTCGCGGGCGACGGCGAGGTTCTCCAGCCGCAGGGAGGCCCCTTCAGACCGGTCAAGTCTGGAGGCCCCTTTCTCTCCGATGAAGCGGAAACGTTCATGTGCGGTTATCTTCAGGTCGGCCTCGCTGAAAATGACATAGTTCCGCGCGCCGTCAGCCCGGCCGCCGGTTGAACACTCCGCCGGATAGTCAATCCCGGTAAAACCCGCCCGCGAAAGAAACCCGCTGGCAAGCCGCTGTGAATCGGTATCCCGGTCCGGATTCATGAACATATGGTCCAAAAAGCCGTAGAACTCTTTCCCGCTGTTCCATACATGCGACCTGCCGCTCCAGAACTCCGCCGTGGCTTCCGGAAAGAAGAAACGTTCCTTGCGGAGCTGCAGGAATATCTTTCCCTGCTGCTCCGCGGATACCGGCCTGTCCCAGTACAGATAGTTCATCCCGTTGTCTTCCGGAATTTCCACCGTATAGAGGTGGCGCGGCGGCTCAATGCGTATCCTGCCCGCATCTATGTCGGAAAGCAGCTCCTGCTTCTGCCGCTCGAATGCCTTCCTCCGTCCGCTGTGTGCGCTTGCGATACGCCCGTCCATATACACGGAAGAAATGTTCCGTTTCAAACTGTCCACATCGGTGGAAGAAAGGATCTGGCGTTTCCATATTCTCCATACCTCATCAAAATAATATTCGTTGTCAAGCACCGGGGATAAAGGCTCCCCGTCATAGGTGATGTGGTTTCCCCGCTTTATACCGATGGCCGCATATTTGCGGGCGATTCCTTTCACTTCCGTCACGTATGTCCCCCATCCGTAGGCCTGCGCCCCTTCACCGGTTCCGGTAAAGGCATGGTCGAAATGCCCGAAGGAGGCCGGACTGCCGTGATAGACCTGACGGAAGCGGATGTTGTCATTTGATGTGGAAAACGCGCCCGTGTTTTCATAAGCGTCCTTCAACTGTCCGGGAGACATCACGGCTATGTATTTCACTCCCTCGTCGTAACCGACAAGCCCGTCATAGCCCGCCTCCCTGATTTTGGACAAAAACTCCGGGGTTTCCGTCAGCATCCAGCAGTTTCTTTTGCTTGATGCCAGCTCCAGCGCTTTCTCCGGGGATACCGTACCTCCTTTTCCTCCATAAAAAGACAGGACAGGTATCTCGCTGCCCAATGACTGCAGGATTTTTTTTACGGCCTGCCCGTCTTTCGGGTCAAAAGGGTTTCTTGAATTTACATACAGGTCATACACGTATCCTTCTTCCGTCCATTGTTCATTGCCATATTTGTCATCAGGAATGCTCATTGCACGCGTCTCTGCAATACCTCTTGCCTTTTCCGCATCGACGGAGGTGAAAATCAGGCCGGAATATTCACCGCCCTTGAATGTGTGGAACGGAGCCTTTTGGGGTATATAAGTGATCCCGTCCCTCTGCCATCCCCTCTCGGGAGTAATCTGGTCTCTGCGCAAAGGTGTTCCATGGTGGACAACCAGAGGCTCGCCATTCTCATCGACAATCCTTGAAGCTGCCTCCGGTACATTTTCCCAGTTTCCAAACCAGTTCTTGAATGCTCTGGTGCGCACTTGGACCCACTGCCTCTCATTCAGGGAAGTCGGACTGCCGTTCGGAGCTTTCATGTATATGCCGTCCGCCTTGCCACGTGTGACAAGTTCCAGTTCTTCGTCCGTGACATGTTTATCGGAAGTATGTGTCATTGTTTGCCGGCTTAATATGATACCTTGTTCATAAAGTCATAAAGAGTTTTATCAGCAAAAAACTTGTTTACTTATTTACATTTCCGAAATTTAAAGTAAATAAGTAAACAAGTGATATATGTAGAATGCAAATGTTACTTACATTTCCGCATTGGCCTGCCGGCTTGCCTGGTTTATGGTGCCTGCCGCCTTCAGTGCATATCCCGCGGGTGTTCTGGCAAGCATCAGTGCGCTTCCTTTTCCTGCGGCTCCGGATGCGCCGGAAACAAGGGGCGGCTGTACGGCCTTCCCCTTCATCAGGGAGTGCCATTCCCCGGCTTTCATGTTTTCCACGGCCACCCTTTCCTTGCGTAGTTCCTTGACAATCTTCCCCACATTGCATTCCTTCCTTTCCGGAACGGCTGCCGAGTTGAATTTTTCATAAGCTTTGACAAGCTTCTTCTCCCTGTTTTTCCCGGCAGCCGAGACCTCGCTTTCCCGTTCCGCGGCGTTGTCCGAGTACTGCGCCTCGTAAGTGGCCTGGAAGTACTCCCTGTTTATTTCCCTGATCTCGCTATCCAGTTTTTCCACCGCCTCTCTGACCTGCTTTGCCGAAGGTTTCTTTGCCACGTCCTCCGCCGCTTTCTTTCCGGAGTCTCCGGAGGTTTCGGATGTCCGGGCCGCTGCCGCCTCCTTGCCGGCGGCATTTTCCAGTCTGAGGCCGTACATTTCCATCGCCAGTCTTTTGATCTCTTCTGTAGGCGAACTGATAAACGGTGCCGCATCCCGGTCTGCGTTCAGAACGACAGACTGCACCTTTTCCGTAGGGTTTTCTATATACCGGATATTCATCGGATCGTTTCTGACAGCCGCCAGTTGTACAGCCTCGGACGGGGCGGACACGTATCTGATGTTCTCTCCCTTGGCCTGCACCGCCGCCAGCCGCACGCTTTCCTCAGGCTGCCTGATCTGCCGGAAGATATCCGGACTTCTCTGGACGGCCATATGCTGCACCTTCTCCGTCGGTTCCGCTATATGACGGATGCATTCCGGATTTTTCTGTACGGCTGCCAGCTGTACTTTTTCTGTCGGCTCCCTGATTGCCGAGAGATACCGGGGATCTTTCAGGACGGCCGTCAGCTGTACCTTTTCTGCGGGCTTCTGCAGCAGGAAGATGCATTCCGGTCTCTTCTCGACGGCTTTCAGCTGTACTTTTTCCGTAGGGTTTGGGATGAAGCCGACATAGGAAGGCCTGATGCCTATGACCGTCAGCTGTACCCTCTCACTTGGCGAAGTGATGAAATGGATGTTGTGCGGTGCGTTTCTGACAGCTGTCAGCTGTACCTTTTCCGTCGGTTTCTCAATAAAGCAGATGACACTTCTGTCCCTTCTGACCGCGGCCATCTGGACACGGGCGGAAGGGTTGGCGATCATGCTGATGGCGCGGGGATTGCTCAATACCGCCCTCATGTCCTTGTCGAACAGCGCGGCAAGGTGTTCCAGGATTGTAGGCATGGCTTTCAATGTTTAAAGGATTTGACTTCATCAAAAAACTCCTTTACGGCTTCCGTATCCGGTTCTCCGAGTTTCCTGTTCCCCTTCATCCGGAATACCAGCCTCCGGGCTGCGGCCAGAATACCGGTTGTGGGCGGCAGGTCCGCCTTGAACATCCTTTCCACGGCCGTGAAGCAGGCCAGGGGGGATGGGGCCTGCATGAGAAGGACACTTTCAGGAGAGGCAATTACGGCGGAAAGCTGTACTTTTTCCGTAGTGTTGGTGAACAGCCGGACAAGTTCCGGCTTTTTCTGTACGGCGGCAATCTGTACTTTTTCTGTCGGCTCTTTGATCCTTTGGATTGCGTCCGGATTGTCCAGAACTGCTGCAAGTTGTGCATGTTCCGGCAACAGGTTGTTTTCATTTGGCATGGTAGTTTCTTTTTTATGTTATATTTCGGATACAATGATAGGAGAATACACTGCAATTGTATTGCGCTTAATAAAAATTAAGAAGGTGCATCGTGTATTACGACACACCTTCCATTTTTTTATTGGATTTCCATTCTAATTACAAAAGACCGATACTGTCATTGTATTAATACCCGGGGTTTTGCTCAAGATTCGGGTTATTATCAATAGCTCCCTGAGGAATTGGATTGTATCGATTATGCACTTTGAATACACGGTCTTCAATCTTCTTGTCAGTAGCAGGGGCGTTCGTGTCAATCTCCGCACGTTTCGTCGGATCAGTCTCGGCATAATTTACAGTTCCGACAACCCTTTCCAAAACACCATTCAGGACTGTTTCTGCAACCATCTTTCCATTATCATCTTTCCAGCGCAGAATATCAGCCCGACGCACACCTTCCCCGGCCAATTCCACCCCACGTTCACGGCGGATCAGCCGGCGTAATGTTTCCTTTGAAGCATACTTCTCACGATCCACTTTCGGCATTCCTACACGTCCACGAATCAGATCCAGTTTGTCATAAACATCTGCAGACGGACCAGAAAGTTCATTGACTGCTTCCGCATAAGTAAGCAACACTTCTGCATAGCGGATTACAATAGGGCAGGCATTCGTGTTCCAAATACCATTAGCATATTGTTCATCCAAATATTTTCTCCAGGTTAAGGCGGTCTTTGAAGCATTGTTCGCAGAAGGAGGATAGTTTGCATTATCCTTACCATTGATTGTCTTGTCCAGTGTATTGACTACAGTGCCATTCCAGTCCATTCCTGGGTATATAATGGTCATGGCCATACGTGGATCGCGACCGGCAAACGGATGGTTTGGGTCATAAGAGCCGGATTCCTCTTTGGTCAAGCCGTCAGCCATTTCATAAGTATCCACCAGGTTCTGAGTCGGAACAATGGAGGACCAGCCACCGTCACCATTATTATACATCTGGCCTATTGTGCCCAATTCCAAAGTGGAATTCACATATTGAACAGCCAAAATAATCTCTTTTGAGTCCTGACCGGCAACTTTGAACAAATTACTGTAGTCCGGTTCCAGATCGTACTGTTTCAAATTCATGATGGCCTCGGCCATTTCTTTTGCTTTCACATAATCACCATAATACAGTGCGCTGCGCATTCGGATTGCCATAGCAGCGCCCTTTGCGATCCGTCCCCTTTCAGAGGGAGATGCATTCAGTTCACCGATGGCTGTGTCCAATTCTGTATTGACGTAATTTTTCACTTCCTCCTCCGACTTGCGGGGAACTTTAGCTTCATCTGCTGAGTTATAGTTGTCAATCACAGGCACTCCTCCATACCACCAGTTCATAACAAAATAGCGATAAGCGCGAATAGTACGGACCTGACCGATCAAATCGTTTTTGGTCTGCTCATTGGAAAATGGGATCTCCTTTACCTTTTCTAGGAATGTGTTACAACGGCGGATGACTGAGAAATCATAAAAGCTTGCAACAGCCCCTGACGGAGTCATTGTACCGTTGCCAATGGTCTTATAGTTTTCCCATTCAAAGTTGTTATATCCAAAATCCGACCCGCAGTCGAGATATAAGATATTGCCACCATCTTCCCAGCTGGAAGTATCGTAGTTATTACCGCCATAACACCCGATAGCAAATTTTTGGGCATCATCCTCGGTTTTCCACGTAGTGGCAGGAGACAGGGCATCCAATGGAGCTGTATCTAGAAAATCAGAGCAAGATGTAATCATTGTCACCGCTCCTATGATCATATATTGTTTCAAGTATTTCATAATTCCATTTTTTTTAGTCTATAACAATTTAGAATGTAACATTAACGCCGAATGCATGAGTACGTAATAGAGGATAGGAAGACAGCCGTTGGCTTGTGGATTCAGGGTCTATATTGATCTTCATCTTATCAAAAGTCAATAGATTCTCTACAGAATAGTAAATACGGATATTCTCAACACCAACCGAATTCAACCAGCCTTTCGGCAAAGTATATCCCAACTGCAAATTTTTCAGACGCAAATAACTTGTATCTTGTAACCAAAAATCCGATTGTACCGAACGGCTGCTACTGGCCGAGTTTGTATCGTAAAAAATACGTGGCATGGAGGCATCATGGTTATCGGGTGTCCAGGCATCTCTCCAAATAGTAGCCGGATGAGCAGCGTCACCCGAGAAATTACCATACACCTCGTATCCGTCAAACAGGCGTTTCACACCCGCCGCACCATTGAACATCAATGATAAGTCAATTCCTTTCCAGCCCGCATTTATATTGAATCCGTAAATAATTTTAGGATCGGAACTTCCACAATATTCACGGTCATCAGCTGTCAGTTTACCATCTTTATTTGTATCCACATAACGCAAATCGCCTGCCTTGAAAGTTTTACCGAAAGGATTACCGTATTTGGCCGTATATGCATCAGCTTCTTCTTGAGAATTAAAAAATCCATCCGCCCTATAAATATAATAGGAATTCATTGCTTCACCTACCTTATTACGCTGGCTGTAACCATCAGTAGCATCCAGGTACTTGTTAGGGTCGCCGCCTCCCAGATCCAGAATTTCATTCTTATTGTAAGAGAAATTGCCCGCAATTCCGAAATCAACCTGACCTATTTTTGTATTGTAGCTTAAATTTATTTCTATACCACTGTTTCTCATAGAGCCTACATTATCCTTATAGGCATCCAAAGCAAATTCTTTAGGGACTGTCACATCCATAATTATACCAGTAGTCTTCCGATTATAATAATCCAGAGAACCATTCAGTTTATTGAATAAAGTAAAGTCAACGCCGACTCCCCAAGTAGAGGCTTTTTCCCATGAAATGGTTTCCAGACGATATTTCCGTTGATAATAACCAGAATTCAAAGAGCCTCCAAATGCATATTTGGAATCGAGATTATACGTGTTCAAGGCAGGATAATAGTCATTATTACTGCCACTCAATGCATCCTGATTACCCAGCTGCCCCCAAGAAGCTCGAATTTTCAGTCCGGACAACCAGCTGTCTTTTGCACTTTCCATAAATGCTTCCTCGCTGATGCGCCATGCACCCGAGAAAGAAGGAAAATATCCCCAACGGTGACCTTCCGCAAAACGGGAAGAGGCGTCCGCACGAATGTTGGCTTCCAAGAGATATTTACCTGCAAAATCATAGTTAATACGGGCAAACCATGAAATCATTGCCAATTCAGCTGTATACCCTTCATTGCTTTGGGTAGAAGCATCACCGGCATTCATATCCGTCAATTCATTATTAGGGAATTTCTTGCGGACGGCTTTCTGATATTTATAATTATATTTTTCCGTATGCCATCCCAACAGACCCTTAATATTATGCTTGCCGAAATTTTTATTGTAGTTCAATAAGGCGTCATAGTTTGTGCGGTCCCATTTATAAAAACGCTCGTCCAACTGACTGGGATCAGATTCTTTATTCTCATTATACTTTATATATTTTTGGAAATAATTGTAATTTTGTAAATTGTTGACGTAAGCACCTTGCAAGGTTAATTTTAAGCCATCAAATATTTCATAGTCTACAGCGGCCATCCCCGAAAAATTATAATTGTCACGGTTCACCTTCATGCCCGAATCTAACCAGGCAATGGGACTGCCGTCTGAAATTGTGCCCCAAGTGCCGTCATCATAGCGGGCTACAATCCAAGGAGCGATCAAATTCAACTGCCTGATGATCTGATCCGAGCTACCCCCGTAGTAGGCGGAACTGGCGTCACTGTAATCATTTTTAATGAAAGACAGGTTCATGCGCGCACTCAAACGTTTATTAATCTTCATGTCCAGATTGGTACGCGCATTAAACTGTTCACGCCCTGCGTTAGGCAAAATACCTGTTTGGTTCAAATATCCCAGCGAGGCCATATATTTTACATTTTCAGAACCACCGTTGATATTGACATTATGGCGATGTTGAACACCCGTCTTATATGCCAGGTCATACCAGTCGGTATCCGGATAGAGCGGGTCATTCCCGTCTTTAAACTTTTGCAGCTCGGTATCATTGAAACGCTTCGACATACCTTCAGCCTCCAATGCCTGATTCAGCAGGGATGCGTATTCGTATGACCCCATACGCTCAATCATATTCGTTGCATTCTGGAAACTTAGATAACCACTGTAGGAAATTTTAGTCTGTCCGGTCTTGCCGCGTTTGGTAGTTATCAAAACAACACCGTTGGCAGCTTTAGAACCATAAATTGCTGCCGAAGCAGCATCCTTCAATACAGAAATGCTTTCTATGTCATTAGGGTCGACCGCACTCAATGTACCGGTTTCAATGCCATCCACTAAAATATAAGGTCCCGCTTCATTCAATGTGCCGATCCCACGAACACGGATTTTGCCGGCATCCTGCCCCGGTGCCCCGTTGGTTCCTGTAATAGCAACACCCGGCATCAAACCTTGCAAACCACTGGATACATTCTGAATAGGACGATTCTCCAACTCTTTGCTGTCTACCATAGCAACAGAACCTGAAAGATTCGCCTTTTTCTGTGTGCCATAACCTACTACCACAACCTCACTTAGAGTCTTTGAATCTTCTTTCAAGATAACATTCAGCGGGCTGCCGTTCCATTTAATCTCTTGTGTCTGATATCCCACATAAGAGATTACAATCACATCTCCTTTCTTAATCCCATCGAGGCTAAAATTACCATCAAAATCGGTAATTGTTCCGTTAGTGGTACCTTTTACTACAACAGAGGCTCCAATAACAGACTCTCCGGTAGCATCTTTCACAAGTCCTTTGCATATTCCCGCTTGCTGTGTGGTCGCAAAAGAATTTGCTCCAGAGGCCGTAGCTGTAGAAATTGTTCCGGAGAATAAAGTTCCAAGGAATAATACCATACTAACAGATTGCAGTCTTTTTAACATAATATTGAGTTTTGAGGTTTATTAAAACTATAGATATTTAAAATTTTAATAACTATAATTTCAATTTGATTTAAATTAACGTCGCAAATATATAATAATTTTTAAAGAGACGCAATAACAGATGAAAAAGTTTGAGTTGAAATGGAAATTATACAATTATATAAGTATCCGGAAAGTTGGTCCCCATTATGGATTATAACAAATTTGATAACATGTCTTATTGAAGTTTGTACTAATATTCTTGACCACCTGTCAGGGTCATTGCTTCAGGATTAAACTGGACGGGGACTGTTTGGGGACTCTTCCGGTATTGTAGCTCGCCATCCAAAAACATTGCATGGATATTGAGCGAGTCAGGGGGCGAGAACGATGCAGGAACTGTCACTCCATTGATAATTTCTGGGCAGTACTTGTTTATATACATTTCTTCTGGAAGCCCATTGGAGTGAATATTGGACCATTCAAAGTTGATGTCAACAGCATACAAAGATGAAGAAGCACATAATTCATGTGAGATCTTTATTCTAAAAACATCAAACTAAAAAACCGCTCCTACTTGTCACAAGCCGGAACGGTTCAGATTAGTTACGTTTTGACAATCTACTTTATTTCTCAAGAACAAAACAATGGTGGATTTGTTCACAACAGCTTATCCGAAAAGAAATGCACAGTAGGAAAACACAAAAACTCCCCAGCTTATCACAAGCCAGGGAGTCATAAGGGAAAATCCCCATACGCCCTTATTCCTAATGGTAACAACATGATGAAACCCTATCATACACTGTCAGGACGACATGGGATGCACTTTTCTCCTGTTTCTTCACATATGAAAAAAGACAGAAAAGATGTATTCAGTCCCGTTTCTGTATTCTGCAGTCCTTTACGTTGCAATAGTGCAGGAAGGGGTCAGCCCTTGAACCTGTACATGTGCCTCACGGCATGTTCATATGACATCTTTGAATAACATCAATCGGACCTTCACAGGCCTGAAAGGGAAAATGAAATACTGCGGTCACTTCAACAGAAACATACAGACACATCAAAAGTACAGTTTAACAAAAAAAAACAAAATAAAGGATCGAATTGTTTTGAAACACGGGATGTTTTATATATTTTAACAAGAAGATAATGGAATATATTCTTCCTGCAATACGGGAGCTTCCTTCACGGCAGAAGGAAGCGGCAACATATCCATATAATCCGAAGGTTCGCAACCGCCTGGAAAGGAGTAGTGAAAGGTCTGACAAAGCCGGGCCCATAAGTTCACTCAGGAAGATAAGGCAGCGTGTGCCCCGACAATAAGAATGTCTGTAAAAAATGGAATACCGTGCACTGTATTCCACCATACCAAAAAGAACCGGTGAAACAGCCGGAAGGAACGCCTGGCATTATGTTTCTAACAGTAAGGGCGGAAAACATTGTAGAAATCCTATTACCGCCTTGAACGTATACGGACGACAGCCCGAAAACGACACCTGCAAAGAACAGGCAGATGAATACAAACAGACAGGTAAGTTTTCTCCAAAGCATCCTCCCCGGCTGACTCTGATAACCCTCCCGGCAAACCGGGAGGGGATCCACATACACACTCCATGCATAAGCCCTTCCCGCATTTGCTGCATAGGTTGACCGCATCCCTGTCCGAATAATAGCAACATTTCATCCGCACGTTTTTATATACATATAAATATATAATAAAATCACAGAAATTGCACAGGTTTATAAAATTATTACCGAAGAATGAGCATTCCGTATGGCAGGTATAATATTATATGAAAAAATGCCTTTCCGGACCGTCACGGACCAGAAAAGGCATATTCTCATTATAGGAATAGGATACGGCTATATACGCATGATATTTGAGACTGATAACATTAGGTATAAATTGTTTCCGTACCGTATCCTCTATTGGATAACGAGTTCATGCCCGTATTGTTCATCATATGTTTTTTCAGTCACATAACGGCCAGATACCATATCCAAATTATAATTTATACACCAGTCTTTGATACAAGAAAGGGAAACTGTCTGAAACATATAGTCCAGACAATCCCTTTCCATATCACGGTACAGGTAAGCTCTCTTGCAATACCGGCACATGTGCCTCGCGGCATGCTGATCTAACATCTATAAATAAAACTTCCGAACTTCCGGCTTATCACAAGCGGGAAAGACAAAAATAATTTGGTGGAAGCGAGTTAACACAGCTTGTTATTTTTATATAAACATATTTTCTGATAGAAAGTTCAATCTAAATTTGGCTTTAATATTTTTTTAATAAATAAAAAGAACGGATATTAACGAATAAACTATATGGTTCGTTTTTTTCTTTATTTAAATTCTGTCAATAAATACCGATAAAAAAGGTAACATGTACTTTGGTCGCAAATATTATGATCAGGCCGCTTTGGTTTCAATTATGATATTTAATGAAAGGACGCTTGCAATGAATGCATCTGCCAAATGAAAGAAGGTGTGCATTTTGCACACCTTCAAGTGGAATTTAAGGTGGTGTGGCCGTTTCAGGCCGCTTCAGTCATTTCCTTGTACAGCATGATGTCCGTATAGGACGAACTGTAGTTCATTCTGGCCGTGAGGGTGGATATGCCGGCCCCCTTGAAAGGATTGCCGGTTTCAGGATGTTCCTCCATCCACCGGCAGAAATCCAGTATGGGGGATTTGCCGGAAGTGAAATAGATGAAAGGGTGTCCTTCCAGTACCAGCAGGACATCCAGATAGTCCGTAAGTTTCCAGTCCATCCTGTATGTGCTGATGTCCGTCGCCATGTAGGGGGGATCTATCAGAAAGACCACATCCGGGGAGTCCCTGTACCTGTCCACCAGCTCCCTGTAGTCACAGCATACCACCTCGAGTCCGTCAAGATAGCCCTCGCAGCAGTAGTCGCTCAGGCGCATATTGTTGTAGAAATTCAGTTTTCCGAGCTCCCCGATGTTCCTGGCATATTTGCCGGAGAACAGCAGGGAGGAAGAGATGGTGAGATAGTCCACAAAGCCGGTGCTTTCCTCCCGGCGGATACGTTCCAGGAACATACCGTGCATCTTCTTGGAGAGCATCCTGTGGCGGGGGATTCCTTCTGAGAGGCGGGGGAGGTCGGAAAGCAGGGCGTTCGTCCGGCTGATGTTCTCCAGACGCTCGCGGTAGTTGTCGTGGTCATTGTAGATTACGGTTGCATCGGGTCTTTCCCGCTTGGTGATGTGCGAGAGCAGTCCGGAACCGCCGAACAGATCGACGAACACTGTCCTGTCACTGAAACGCTTCAAGACTTTTCTGAATTCCGATGCGAACATGCGTTTCTGTCCCACAAAAGGAAGCGGGGCCTGACTGTAGTGGTACTTTTTCATTGCTGTAATCATTCTGTCGTGTAAGAGTGTTTATGTTTCGGATACAAAGTTCATTTCTTCTCCCCATGAAAGCAAAAATTCCACTCTTTTCATACTGCATGGAACGTACATTCTTTTTTGAACCGCCCGAGAATCTCATACACCTTTCTTTCGGAAACGCCATGTCTGGCCGAGAGAAAGGCCACACAATACGTCACCTTTTCACCTTTGCGGCGCATTTGTTCGTACTCCTTGTACAGGTCGATATATTTGTAGTCGTCCGGCTTGTAACCTGTCCCGGCCAGACGCTCCAGAAGCTCCCTATTAAAATTTAGGATCTCAAACAGTGTCATAGCAAATATTTTTCTATCTTTGCAGAGCCAATCATTTATTAAACACAAAAAAACGAAGCCACGACAGAGGGTATTTGCCCCCGGTCGCGTGGCTTCGCTCGTGTAGTTAATAAGTGATTGGCGTTACTTTTTAACAGGCCGGGGGCTTTTTTACTTTACTTCCCATATAAAAATCCCCGCAGATCTTTTTTTATTATGCGTATATGTGACAGGCTTTGCGTCTTTAAGGCTGCAAGATATACTACAAGGCTGCAATTTCGTTGCAGCATGACTTTTATTTTCAGAAAAACACGTTTGTTTCTATGGAAAGTATACTTATTTATATATTAAAGTAAATAAGTAATATACATGATTATGTATATTTTCATATTTAAGTATGTAATGTGAAATATATTTAAAGTATAATACTAATAAAGTAAATATGTAGAAAAATATTTGGTAAACATTTCAAAAATGCGTATCTTTACATCGTAATAATCAAGGAGATAGACAAATCATGAAAACAATTACGACAGCATGTGTAAACCACAAGGGCGGTGTGGCAAAGACCACTTCGCTGCTGAATCTGGCGGCCGGAATCGCACGGCTGCACGGAAAGAAGGTATGTATCATAGATGCGGACCCGCAGGCGAACACGACGATGGCGGCGTTCGGGGAGGAAATGGCAAGTCTTCCCCAGGATGTCATGCTCGAGAGTGTGCTGCAGGAAATCATGCAGGACAGACCCCTGGAGCTGAAGCCTCTCACGTGGTTGGACAGGGTGGATGTGCTGCCGGCGTCCTTGGACCTGGCGGCCACGGAAGTGATCATGAATACCACCCCCGGGAGGGAATTTCTTTTCAGGGAAATAATAAGAGGCCTGGAAAAGAAATATGACCATATTCTGATAGACTGTCCTCCCTCATTGGGCATCATCACACAGAACGCGCTTATGGCGAGTGATTTTGTGATCATACCCACGGACGGGAACTATTTCGCCATGAAAGGAATCGAGAAGATACATTATATCATCGGCCTGCTCAGAAGGAAACTCGGCGCGGAGGTCAGGATTCTCGGTTACTTCATGACAAAATACAATGCGGGAAGAAAGCTGGACGTGGACATCAGGGAGAGTCTGATAGAAACATTGGGGGAGAGCGTGTTCGAGACAACCATACGGAACAACGTGGCGCTGGGAGAGGCGCAGTACAATGCACGGAGCATTTTCGATTATGCACCCTCGTCAAACGGGGCAAGGGATTACCGGAGTCTGACTGAGGAATTCCTTAAAAGGATCAGGAAAATGAACAAATAATAAAGGAGAAGGAATATGAAAGAATTCAAGTCGAAAGGGATTTCCTTGGAAAATATGGTGGGAGCAGACCCCATGAAAGAAAAAAAAATGGCGAGGACACCGGGAAAGGCGTATAACCAGACCATTGTCCTGACCGAGGATCTGGTATGGGAACTGAGGACATTTGCCGCGGACCACCGTTACAGAGGGGTAAAGACTGTCATAGAAGCGATGATAGGCTGCTTTCTCAGGGAGGACGGGACATTGGACCGCGACAGGTTGGAGCAGTTCTGGAAAGAATACGTAAAGAAGTAAAGTTTTATATTACTTTTGAAGTAAATAATATTTCAAAGTAAGATACTTATAAACTGAAAGAAGTAATACAATGAAAATTTTAAGGTATATATTGTTGGCCTCACTCACATGTGCATTATCCGCATGTGAAAAGGATGAGATCCTGCCGGAACCTGAACCGCCGGTTGTCACCCCGGGGGATGATCCGGGAAAGGAGGAGGAAGAAAAGATACGGCTCGGAATAACCGCATCGTTGCAGGCGATGCAGACAAAAGGAATCATAGAGGCATTCCTGCCGGGACATGAGATGGGGGTGTTTATCTGTACTACTGACACCGGCTCTCCATATGTATATAATGTGCCTTATGCCTTTGACGGTAAAAAATGGAATGCCGGCGGGGACGCTCCGGTAGAGGGTGATTCGGAGGTGGCCGCTTATCTGCCGTACAACGGACAGGCATCAGGGGACAGGCTCATCCCTTTTGAACTGGCGGACCAGCACGACATCCTGTATGGAAGGACAACGGTCACCAGGGACATTCCGACAGCGGATATTGAGATGAAACATGCCATGAGCCTGGTGCGCATCAAAATTCTGAAAAATGAATATATGGGAGAAGGCATTGTTTCAAATATAAGGTTTGACAATGTGATCACAAGGATGACGCTTGACATCAGGCGGGAAACCAACTCCCCCCTGATATTCGATTTCTCAAGCAGGGGGAGCCTGCAAGCTGGCGGCAACTATCATCTGAACGATGCAGATCCGGTGGTAGTGGAGACAATTCTTCCCCCTGTCTACGGTTATGACCAGAAAGCGACAGTCTGTTTTACCATTGACGGAAAGGAATATCCCTATGAGTTCCACAGGGACCATGAATGGGAGGCGGGAATGAAATACACCTATACACTGAAAATGACGGGAAACTACAACTCCCCGGTCAACATGGAGCAGGTGGACATCGATGTGGAGTACTGGAGCCGGTATGGCAAGACGGACCAGATTATACTCAACCCGAATCCGGACGACTATCCTTTCAAGGTATGGCCCAATTATACCGAATACGGCTATGACTGCTATCAGAATGAAGGCAAGGTGTTCGGAACCTTTTACAATCCCTATTGCGATAACGGCGAGGGAGAGTTACGGTTTGTATTTATGAGGCCGGGTACGAATGAGATTGTGGAGCAGTTCCAGCCGATAGACATCAAGACGAATGGGGCATGGGATGGAAAACGTATCCAGTGCTATGTGACTTCCGCTCCCGGTACATACCAGCTTGTGCCGTTATTCCGCAAGAAAGGAGAAACGATGTGGTGCAGGGCAGTGGGATATTCCTATGGCAGTACAGACGAGGAATGGCTGTATGAGGTGAAAGCACCTGCATCGGATGACCTGCCGGCATTGCGCATGATGGAAGTGGAAGGACAGGGATATACCTCTATTCTTGCATATCCGGTCCCTGATGATGATCCGTGGAATCTGGTATATACTTTATCCAACCGGGGGGAAAAGGCGCTAAGGGGCGAAATAAAAGCGGTCTGGGAACGTGAGTTCAAGCTGAAGTCCAATTCATATAGTCCAAGTACCAAAAAGAAAGGAGCAGTAAACGATGAGGAATGGAAAGATGAAATCGGTAAGGATTCTGTGGACATTCCGACAGGAACACGTTTCTGGAAGGGTATTATGAGTTGTAAATTCCCAGTTAAAAGACTTGCTCCCCGACATGATGGAGTAAAATATGCCATTCCAGTCTTACATTTATATTGGAGAGCTGAAAATTCCAATGAGTGGATATTACTTCGTTGTGATGCGGATTATCTGTTCAACTGCAATTATACAGGAGATTATATATGGGATGAAACGACGAATTATGTGAAAGTCATGCCACAAAGTTGGCATTAAAATTTAGGCAAATAACCCAAATAAAGAAATTGAAATATAATTCATTGAAATGACATAAGATGAATTTAAGGTGGAAAATCCCCGCTGCAGTGATGCACCGGGGATTTGTTTTCTTATTACGATATCATAAATTAAAACTCCATCTGTTGCACTTTGATTCAACTATTTCCCAATTTATTCATTGAATAATATCCTGTGCCCCTATTTTCTCATATTTTGACTTAGGAACTGTTTTAAATCCGCTTCAGAAAAAAAATATTCAGTTTCTTAAATCCTTCTGCGAGACTTACTTTTTTACTTTCAGCTTTTTAGCCAGCTGCTGATGAGCTTTGGCTTTGGCGCGTTGGTAGATTTTCAGAGCTTTGTCCTGGGCTTTCTCATCGGCTGCATTTTTTACGTTATCATAGAGTGTCCAGAGATTGGCAGCAGCAGCTACCTCTTTCTGGGCGATGGTATATGCTTCGGCCTTGGCTTCGGTAGCTTCTTCTTCTTCTGCCGAAGCATAGGCGTGCTTATACCCCTTCATTTCATCCCAATGACCGCGGGTAAAATCGGGGAAAGTCACAGCTGCACAGTTGTTATCCATCGACAGAGCGCCCAATTCCGAGAGACAGCACCATTCGGCTAGATCATAGACATCCATATCAAGCGGCAAACCGTTTTGCAAGCAGTACACCAGGCGAGCATCCATGATGTAATCCATGCCACCATGCCCCATGGCACGCCCCTTTTCGCCAAACTTGGTGAGGATAGGGTGATAATATTTCTTTTCAAGGGCCTCCTTCTGAGCGTCATTCAGAAAACTGTGGGCATTGATATCGTCCATGTTGGGCGCAGTATCTTTCATGACATCGCCCGACAAGGCATATTCGGGTGTGGGGTACTTGGTGGCGTAGCCTTTAGTTCCGGTCAGCTTAAACAGGCGGTTGTATGGCTGCGGTGTCATGACGTTGTGTTGAATTTCCACTACCTTGCCACGAGCTGTGCGCATCAGCGTAGTAGTGTGGTCACCGTTGCGGAATTCCTTTGGTTCCTTGCCGGTGAGGTTCTCGACATATTGCTTACCCACAAAACTTTCGGTATCCATAGCTACCAAGGTAGTGAAGCGGTCTCCGCGGTGAATGTCCATACATTGAGCCACTGGACCCAGACCATGGGTGGCATACACATCACCGCGGTTCTCCATATTATACTTCATGCGCCAATGCAAGTTGTCGGTATCGTTGTCGTTAGGATCTTGCCAGTACGACTTCCAAAAAGCCGACAGTTCGTGGATGTAAGCGCCTTCAGCCCGAATGATTTCGCCGAATACTCCATCCTTAGCCATGGCCAAGGCATTCATCTCATAATAGTCATAGCAGCAGTTCTCTAGGATGAAGCAGTGCAGGCGTGTCTGTTCAGAGAGATCAATCAAGCTCCAGCATTGCTCTAGGTTCATGGCCGATGGCACTTCTATAGCCACGTGCTTGCCATGTTTCATGGCATACTTAGCCACAGGGAAGTGGTGATTCCAGTCAGTGGCAATATACACCAGATCGATGTCTGGACGTTGACAAAGGGTTTCATACCCTTTCTCACCTGAATAGATATCGGCCGGAATCAAGCTGGCATCACGTAGGTATTTCTGGGATGCCTCTGCACGGTCTTCTTCGTAGTCGCATAGTGCCACGACTTCTACACCTGGGATGTTGCAGAAGCGCCACACCGCCCAAGGGCCGCGCATACCCAAGCCCACAAAAGCCACACGCACGGTTTCCATCTTCGGAGCGGTAAGACCGAGCACATGCTGTTGGTCGGTCGGCCGCTCAGGGGTTTCTATTACAAGGGTTCCCTTATCCCAATGGATTTGGGTAGAGGGGGACAGTGATTGCGCCTGAAGGCCGCTAATAGACAGCAACATCAAGACAGATAACAAAAGCTTTTTCAGTTTCATACTACTATTTTTTTTACCAAATAAATGGTTGAGCGGGCGAGGCTCTGTGATTGATTCGTTTGACCTCCCTGCCGCCTGAGCCTCTTTTCAGAAGCGACAGGAAGGTCGTATAATGAACTGCAGACAAACGCTTAGCGGGCTGTCAACAGGATGCGCTGTCCATCAGCCTGTACAGCATACACCTTGGCACTGCTTTGATATACCTTAGATGGCACTGTAAAGGTGAAAGAGTTGGAGAAATACAGCAGGCGGCTGTTTGCTTCGTTTTCACGCACCTCAAAAGCCACCGCTTCTTCACCGTCACTCACAC
Source organism: uncultured Phocaeicola sp. (assembly GCA_958434805.1). The sequence continues at coordinate 43,002 of CAUBDX010000011.1, read as the reverse complement.
GGATAGTAGCACCTTGATGTGAAGAACTGAGAGTGTAGGTGGGCACCTTCGAAATCTTGGTATGATTCTTAAACACCTCGTAGTAACCTACATCACCTGACTCTTGCGCACGAGGATCGCTCGACGGGAAGAAATCACGCTTCCGGTCTTCGATGTACTGAATGGGTGCCGCCTTCGGATACTTCTTGTTTTGAATGTATGCCTTGGTTTCACATATCATTTGTTCGGTCACTGTATATTGTGCTTGGCCATACTGCTCAATGGGGGCATCAACCGCCTTGAAGAATCCCCAGGTTTCAAAGAACTCGGTAAGGTCCTCCTGTGTGGCATCACACACTGCTTTGACAAAGGCCATCTGCCTCTGTCCCGGCTGATGGGTAGGCACATGCTGATACGTGGTGCGCATCAGCTCGAAAATCTTCGGCCATACCATGGGTTTCTTGTCGTGTCCTTTACATAGTTCGTAGTAAAGCCACAACTGCCAATTCATGCGCATGTGGATCTCCGTATCTTCGCCTTGGTGCGTAGCACTACCCATGTTATACCAAGCCTGATTCTGTCCATAGACACATTCCGCCAGGTAATCCAAGCCCCGGCCACGTGATTTGTATTTGCCCAACTGGTAGATGATGTAGTTAGAGAAGAGATTGTTGCTCGACTCCGTAGATCCCATCCAGTCAATAGCCAGCTGATGCACATGACCTATTTCGTGAGCCGGTCCCCAAGCATTGTCCTCAGCTAACATCACCTTATCATATAAGAGGATGTTGTCCAAATAGGTATAGACAAAAGCTATTCGGTAATCGGATGCCCACATATACGCTCCCTCCGGCGAGATAGCAAAGAGGTGGTTATTGAACTGGTTAGCATGCATTTTGTCAATACCCATCAGGCTTTGTTCCCACTCCACGATATTATCCCAAAGGTGGATGGCCGAAAGAATCTCGGTGCGCACATGTTTCAGCATCTCCGAGCGATGGAAGTAGAAAATCATCTTTTCACCTTTCACTCCGAAGTATTTATCGGTAGCTTTGGAAAGCAGTTCAGCGTACTTCTCATTGGTCTGATGACGCTGCAGATCGAAATAGCCGGTCACCTGTCCGCTACCTAGCGGAATATGAATACGGATGGAGGTAGGATTCGACTGGAGGTCAGCCGTATACATCACAAACAGCTGGCCGCGGTTGCGGATGGTGATTTTATTCACTCCTTCTTTGAGAAAATAAATATCGCCTGAAGCTGCTGTCTGCACATAATTCTTCTCTTCGCCGAAGCTTGTGGTTTCCTCCCCGATACACTGCAGCGCGACAGGGTAGCCGTGAGTATTGCCCACTAGGACAATAATTTCATCGTTCGCCTCGACCGCGATACCGGTAAGATTATCCAGACAACTGTAGTGTTTGGTCATCAGCCTATCGGCCCACACGTTGATGTCGCTATAAGCCTGATAATCCTGGATACGGAATTCTTTCTCCCAGGCATCGTAGGTACCGTTTTTCAACTGCGTGGCAAGGTTGACAAAGTAGCCCGGCAACTGATTGATCTGTTCTAAGGTGGCTTCTGGCTTCAGTTCACTACAGGTAATGTCTGTAAACACCGCCAGCAGTTGTTGTTCGAGCTTGTTGTCCGGATTCTTTTGAAAAAACTCCATCTCCGAACAGCTCACAAAATTACCTGCTCCCGATTCTACAGCGAACTTCACTTTGGTGACTTTTTTCACTCTCTGGCTGAATACCACGCGGCTGGCGTTGTTCTGCATTTGAAAATCATAATTGCCTTGCAACTGATACTCGGGCATTTCGACTGAAGCAGTGTAAATCTTCAGCTTGCCGAAGTTACCGTTGCCGCTACGCGAATGGTAGAGGATGTAATCTAAATCCCGGGTGCCATCGAACTCATACTCCAGTGTCACTGGGAAGTGGGCTTCCTGTCCCCAGGGCGAGTGATAATGTTTCTCATCGAATTTCCCGTCGTAGGTATGTTCAATGCCATAACCTGGCTGCAATTCACTGGCTACAGCCGAAATAGGGGTCAACTTCACATCACCTTCCACTTCTACATCCGATGATTCCGACGCTTTCTTTTTCTGTGTCAAGGTCAAGGTTTCCTGCAGCAGACTATCTTTATACGCAGTAAAGGTCAAGGTTACGGTACGAGCTTCGTACAAGGGATTGGCGGCGGCATGATAAGGATAATTCTTCGATACTAGGGCACGGGTAGCCGGCGCTTCCACTGCCTGCAACCAGTCGCCTTCGGCCGACTTCTCCACCGCATATTCTATGTTGGAAGTGACTGTAACAATTACCTCGCCGCCCTCGGCCTCGAGCGTAGAAACCGAACTCTTGACGAGCAGAGCCGGACCGTAACCCAATTGTTTGACATGAATTTCATAATTCTTCACCAGTGACTTTACCGTCACCACGGCTTCACGTATCTCAGGCTCCTCACTCGCCTTCACCAAAATCTTAATGCTCGGCTTCGAAGTAGACAAATCTTTAGCCGCAATACACCAATCTTGGTTAGAAGCCACATCCCACCGACTTGCATCGAGGGTAGTGCTGACCGGTATAGATAGCTCTCCCTTTTCCTTGGTAAAATTCTGTTGTAAATCTACTTCTGCAAGAGTGAATTTTTGGATCTGTTCATCCCCGGAATTATCATCGCTGCATCCATAGACGCCAAATACATAGAAGGGCAAAAGCATCAATAAAAGGGTTGGTAATATTTTCATAAATTAGTGTTATAGAAGTAAGTTAAAAGAAGAGATAATATGTAGGGTATTTTCTTAGATATTATCTCTTCCTAATATAAGATATATTAAGCTGACTGATTAATTTACATGCAACTTCAATTCGGCCAGCGCGAAACTGTTACCTGCTGGAGTAGATTCTACCACCAGGCGGATGTGCTTGAACTCTTTGCCCACCAGAACCGGTGATTTATAGGTGCCTTTTGTAGCAGTGGGGAATCCTTCCATAATCGTCATTATTTTACTAAATGTGATACCGTCCATACTGCCTAGCACACTGATACGCTGCGGTGCCCCGTTGTTGTTATTGTGACGTACTTGGTATTCAAACATCAAAGCCGTGTGTGGTTCATCTAAATTCAACTGTATCCAGTGCGGCAACCCCGGTTCTTCCAAATAATCGGAATGGTAGTAGGTATCTGGATTACCGTCGAACATATAGTCAATTTTTCCTTCCACTTCACGGTTAGGATGGATGGCTGTCATACCACGTGACAGAGTGACCGGATGCAGTTTCGATTCATCAGGCACATAGGAGATGCCGAAGAGACACGACTGTTTATTAGGATTGATTTCAAAGTAAGGCGAGCTACATTGTGTCATTTTCAAAGGTAGCACATAGTTACCATAACTCAATTTATTTCGTTTCACGGTTACGGTTAAGCTAGCTGATTTACTGCCAGCTGTAAACAAAATCTTTCCTTCGTTGCTCAGCGTATAAGCTTCTTCCGACAGCATGGTGTAATCCACCCCGTTCTTTTCATTATACTCGGTCAACAGACTCTCGTCTGGCTCCAGTGTACAGCTAAAATTCCACTTATTGTCTACCGAAAAGACCGCAGGCAGATTCAGCTCGATTTCATTTGCATCCATAGCATCTGAAATGATATTCAGATTATATCCTGTTTTCTCAAATGCAACATTAGGTACAATTACAGCGGGCTTCAGAAACACATATTTACGCTCGGCATTGATGGAATCCGCACTATTTTGCAAGATAAATGGAATCACAAAATTCCCCTCTTGCTGGTTGCTTTCTAGGATCTTATCCGTAATCAATGTAACGGATCTGGTCTGGTAAGTATCGTTAGGACCGAATTCTATCTGTTTATCTCCATTAAATACGTAACAATCTTCCGGGTATAATTGATAGTCTTTTCCGTTTTGTTCATTGTAGATTTCCAGCAACGCTTTATCCATAACATCAATGGAAGCTCGGGTGACTGTACCCAGTTGAGCGCCTGATTTGTTAACAATCAACTGGTATTCTCCGTTTTCACCTGTATTATATACTTCCACTTCAATCTCATCACAGTTTCGGAAGGATAGAATGGTGCTGAATTCATCCAAAAACTCATCCTTATTATCATCGCAAGCAATATAGGTTAGGCAGCAGGCTGCTGTCAGGGCTATAGTTAATAATTTGTTTTTCATACAACTGATTTTGTTAAATTATACATACCGGGGGCATTACCAACCATAATTTTGTGTCAACAACTTGTTGCGATCCAGTTCTCGCTGAGAGAAAGGATAGAGATAATGCTTGTTTTGGAAGACACGGGTTTCAAAAGCCGTTCTCTCCCAGAAACCGTCGGGGGTTTCAGTTCCCTTCATACCAGCATCAAGCGGACAGGAAGTGTTCATACCATACATCTTGCCGTTGTCAGTTTGAGTAGCAATCATCCATGTACGGGTATCGAAATAGCGATGGCGTTCGAAAGCCAATTCTATCTGACGTTCTTTTCTGCAGAGCTGAATCAACTCTTCTGTAGAAACTTGTCCGTAGATACTTGTGATGGGGTCCAATCCCGCGCGTTTCCGTAGGTCGGCCCATTTTTCCATGGCTAGGGCTTCATAGCTGGGATCTAGTGCCACCCCATTCTTCTTGCACTCGAGCACGGCTTCAATGAAATTTAGGTAGATTTCTCCCAAACGAAATACCGGGAAAGTTATATTACCCCACTGTCCTTCGGACGAATTGAGTTTATGGTCATAGAAACGGTTGCAGAGGTAGCCACTCTTTGGATAGTCGTGACTCTTATTACCGTTACCGCCTTTCGCAAAAGAGATGGAAGTAGCGCTATTGCCGTGCAACCACTGGTTTCCGCCAAAGAATACGGTGACATAGAAGCGGGGTTCCCGATCCTTATACATATTGGGAGCTTCGATTTCAAAATCAGCCTTGTTGCTCCAACCACCAGACGGATATATCCAAGATGATTTCTCCAGTTCGGAAGCCAGTTCATAGCCAGATAAGGGCTCTACGATAGGTGTTCCATCTGCTTCATATCCTGTGATAGGATACCAACCGGTATTCATGGCATACGCATCCACCAAAGCTTGAGTAGGGCCTACTGCCCCATAAGCCGTACCAGCCACGCCGGTGGGCACAGTACCTACTCCCCAAGAAAACAGTCCGTTATAACGGTCAGTCCAAATCAGCTCTTTATTCCAAGTTTCGTGTGTCACTCCATAATAATCTTCATACGGGTTATCGTTACCAGCTCGGTAAAGTTCGTAGCAGGGATTATCAATCAGTTTCTTGGCTGCTTCAGCAGCTTTCTGCCATTTGGTATTATCAAGCTCAGGGAAGAGCTTAACACCTGACAGTTCAGGGAAGTCGGGTGCATCGGGATTCTTCACCGTGCTATAGAGTTTATTACCATTGAACAGCGGGCGGGCCGAATATAGCAGTAGTCGGGAGATCACGGCATGGCAAGTACCTACCGTAGCCAATCCCCACTTCGCCGCCGGCAAATCGGACTGTTGAAGAACAACGCCACTTTCAGCACACTGCGTCATTTCGCTGACCACGTAGTTAACACATTGATCCCAGGTATTGCGCGGGCGATACAGTTCTTCTGTGCTGGCGGTGAAATCCAGCAAATCATCGCCTAACAGAAATACCGGACCATAGTCACGCATCATCAGAAAATAATAGTAAGCACGGGCAAAACGAGTCTGCCAGTACCATTCGTCCAACTGATCTTTAGTGACTAACGGGTCGCTGCATTTGTACACATTTTGCAGGAAAATATTACATTCGCGGATACCTTTATAATAGTGATCCATCTTATAATAAGGAACCTGTGAGGGGTTCCAGGTACCAAAGTTTATCCAACGGTACTGACGGTCATACGCAATGGTACATTCGTCCGATGCTCCTAAATACGGTTCAGTATCACCCTGCAAGCTTCCATTTTCATTGGGCAAGAAAGACATGGCATTTAGCCAATATTGCTGGGTAGTGTTTCTGGATTCCCAGATTTTATCAAAAGTCAGTTTTTCGTCTTCTTGTCTATCAAGAAAATCTTCGCATGAGCCCAAGGTAAAAGCTCCAAGTGCTAAGTATATTATGGATTTGAAGTAATTTTTATATTTCATATTTGGTATAATTTAAAAGTTAGCATTGAATCCGACAGTAACAACACGATTCAGCGGATAGCCTGAGCCATCTGATGAGCCTTTGGCTTTTTCAGGATCCCATAATTTGAAAGAGCTGAATGTAAGTAAATTGTTTCCGGATACATAAAATCTCAACGATTTAATAAATGTTTTAGTGACAAATTCTTTAGGTAAAGTATATCCGATTTCAATGTTTTTCAGACGTAAAAAGGAGCCATTGCGCAACCACCAGGTGGAATTCTTGTTGTTGTTGGAAGCGCCGGCACCCCCGCTACCATTGCTTAGGCGCGGATAGGTGACATGAGCATTCTGTTCAGGCGAATTAGTAGACATCCACACTTTGCCCCACAGGTCTTTATTGATAGCCGCACGTTCCATGTTACCACTGGAGAACGGACTCTTTACCGATACACCATCTAGAAAGAAAGAAGTATGAGCAGAACCTTGGAAGAAGGCGTTGATATCCCAGTTTTTCCATTGTGCACCCAAACCGAAACCGTACATGATTTCCGGCAGGTTGGTATAACCGATCGCCACCTCATCTTGTGTATCGATGATGCCGTCGCCATTGATATCCTGATATTTGATATCTCCTACACGGTATTCACCGAAAGTCTGACGCGGGCTGTTGTCAATTTCTTCCTGACTTTGGAATAGACCTAGGGCTACAAGACCGAAAGGCTGCATCTGACCGTCAGATCCGAACGGCTTGCCTATGCGATTTTGGTATTTGTATTCCCAATCGGGTTCGTCGTTATCAAGCAGCTTGTTGCGGCTGAAAGTAAAGTTACCGCGGGCAGTTAGAAATACTTTTCCAATCTGGTGATTGTACTCTACATTGGCATCAAATCCCTTGTTGAGTGTTCTACCTATATTAACATACGGAATGGTGGATAAACCGACAATGGCTGGCAAACCGGCGCGTTGCAGGAAAATGCCTTGACGCTCTTCACGGAAGTAGTCAGCCTGCACCTTTACCTTATTGAACAGAGAGAATTCCACACCCAAATTGAGTTTGGTAGCCTCTTCCCAGGAAGCATACAAATTTTCTATTTCCCCTACGCGGATACCTGCTCCCCCTTGATTACCGCTTTGGCCGAACCACCAGCCTTGATCGCCAGTGCCCACAATTGTAGATTCATAAACCCAACGTCTTTGTCCGCCGATATCATCGTTACCTACTTTACCATAAGAACCTTTCAGTTTCAACATATCAATGGTCTTGGTGAGCGGTTCAAACCATTTTTCGTTCGATACCATCCATCCCAAAGCAAAAGCCGGGAAGAAACCGAAGCGATGTCCGCGGGCAAAGTTTTCAGATCCGTTGTATCCCATGTTCACTTCGGCAAAATAAGTATCTCGAAAAGCATACGTCACGCGACCAGCCAAGCCTTGGTTCTTATAAGGTAATGCTGCATTGCCGTCGGCAGCCTGGGTGTTGGTATGGATTTTCTGATTATAAAGGAAAAGAGCTCCCACGCGATGGTTACCAAATAAGCGATTATAGTTCAACGAACCTTCCAGATAACGGGTCATAGTACCTTGGCGTCCAATTTCATAACCTAATGATTCACTGCCAGTGTGTACAGGGTCCCATTCTCCATCATTGTTGTTGTCATCGTACATCAGTCGACCTTCCGCATCACGTCCGCGTGCATGGTAGAAGCTGGGTGATTTGGAGCGACGTTGCAGCGTGGTATTCCAAGCATCCCAAGAGAATTTGATATTAGCAGTTAGACCTTCCAGCGGTTCCCAAATCTTACCGAAGTCTTGAGTCAAGCCAATCAAAGATTGAGCCGAATTCCAAAATTGTTCACGATAACCTGAGTGTACCAGCATATTCCACGGATTGTGGCCGGAGTCGGTAGACGGACCGGACAAAGTACCATCGGAATACTGTACCGGAAATGCATTCGGAGAAGCATTAAAGGTATAGCTCCAAATATCGTTATCATTATCGCCGAAGCCAGGACCGAACGACTTTTCATAGATATTGGCTAGGTTGACATTCAACGTGGTACTCTTAGTCACATTCAAATCGACATTGGCACGGAAATTGAACTTGTTATAACGGATGGCTGAGTTGTAACCATAGATATTACCAGCGTTTTTATAGATAGAACTTTCATTGTAGAACGAACCGGACACATAATACTTAATGTTGTCACCACCACCAGTCACACTCAAGTTCACACGCTGGTTCTCTGCCATGTCATCAAACAGGGCATCAAACCAATCCACATCCGGATAAAGATCTGGATCGCTGTGGTCGCGATATTTCTGAATCACTTCCGGAGAGTAGTAGTTGGTACCACTGGCTTCATTGTAAAGTTCTGCCCATTGCGCCGAGTTAATCATTTCCGGTCGTTTGGTGGGAGCAGTAAAGCCGAATTCTGTGCGGACATTGATAGCCGGTTTTCCTTCCTGCCCTTTCTTGGTAGTAATCAAAATAACACCATTTGCGCCCCTAACACCATATACGGCTGAAGCAGAGGCATCTTTCAAAATAGAAAAGGTAGCAATGTCATCTGTATCCACCAAATCCAGATCACGCTCAATACCATCAACTAACACCAGCGGCGTAGAAGTACCCTTGAATGATGAAACACCTCGGATATAGAAATCGGCCGAGCTGTTTTTACCCGGTTCACCTGAACGGCTCATGGCTACTACACCAGAAAGTTGACCTGCTAATACATTAGAAATGGAAGCACCCGGTACATTGAGTTTACGCATGTCAAGTGTAGAAATTGCTCCTACCACACTTTCTTTCTTCTGACTACCGTACCCTACAACTACCACTTCATCAAGCACTTCGGTGTCAGGTTCCAACACCACATTGATTACTTCCTGATTAGCAAGGGCAATTTCCTGTTTTTTGTAACCGATGTACGAAAACTCTAATACCCCCCCAACTCCTTCAATAACGATGGAATATTTACCATCCACATCGGTAATAACCCCGATAGAACTGTTCTTAAGCCAGATACTGGCTCCGATGATCGGTTCTTTGATGTCGCTGGCAGTTACAACACCGATTATGGTACGTTTTTTAACTTGCTGCGTATTTTCAGTCTTAGTCACTTTTAGAATAACTTCTTTTCCTTTAATAACGTAGCTTACGTTGCTGCCCTCAAATACATCTTTTAGAACTTTTTCAATATTTCCCGTGCTGTTATAATCGCGTTTCGTGTTGTTTTCCAAATCTGACGCATTATAAAAGAACGTGTATTCACTGTTTTTTTCAATCAGCTGAATAGCCTGTTTAATGGTCATGTCTTCTCCTTTTACAGAAATATATTTCTGTGCTCCCATACTGGACATGGGATAAAGAAGAAAAACAAGGATGATACTTAACAGTATCGAAAAACGACAAAAAGTGTGTTTCTTCATTCTGTTTTTTTTAAAGTTTAACATTAGGTTTACTTGTTTTAATGATTGTTTTTATAAATAATTATCTCATTACCATTTGCTTTCATTTCGAGACTAAGACTATAACAAATTTTCTGTAAGACATCTTTCAGTGATTCTTCTAAGCGGATTTTTCCTGTAAAGGCAGACTGTTGTTTAAGGTTGATTCCTTCCAACTTGATGTTACTGTTATACCTGCTGTTGATTGTCTCAATCAATTGTTTCAAGGGAAGATTCGTAAACTGAAGACTGCCATTTTTGTATTTAATATTTCTCAACCATTCCTTTGTTATATTATCCTTCTTAATATAATATGTTAATTTTTGAAATGGTTGCATTTCAATGGTTTCATGATTTTCCGCTGTAAAATCCACCTTTCCACAAAACAAAATAATTTCATTTGTCTGCTGGTTTTGATTCTGGTGAATATCAAAGCTGGTTCCTTTTACTTCTATCATGCCCTGATTAATGTAGACTTGAAATGGAACCCCATTCTGACGCATTACCTCAAAGAATGAATTCCCCTTCAGCCAGACTTTTCGGTCCTTGAGAAATGCCTTGGCATATCGCAGACTACTTCCTTTCTGCATCCATACTTTCGAACTGTCTGGCAATGTGTACAGTTGGGATTCCTGTGCAGTCACTTCAATAAAGTCATTCACACAACCGGCTTGTTGTTTGGCAAACCACAATCCAGCAGACGTGATCAACAAGAGGGTCACCGTTGCAGCTATCATTTGCCATTTGGGAAACATTTGAAAGAATCTTCGGTTTTTATTATCTTGTTTATTTTTGATGTTTCTCCAAATTTGCTCTTTCATTTGCCAATCAATGGACTCATTGCCCGCTTCGTCCCATTGTTTTCTAAGCTGAAAATCTATCTCATCCAATTGGATAAATATCTTGCGTTGCTCTTTGGACATCGTCCCTGAGAGCAATCTTTTTATGAACGTTTTTCTATTATCAATTTTCATACCTATAAATATCTTTTTACGTGCATCTATAATAAATACACCTGAAACCCTTTTCCCCCCACATCGGATTTGAAAAAAATATTTTTCTGATTAGAATTTTATAAATATCTATATGTCATTGCGCTTATAAAATCAAAAAAAGTAGTTGTTTTTAACACCACTTGAAAAAAAGAACGTAAACGTGCCTTTTTACCGTTTAGTCAAATAAAAGGCTTAAGTTTTTTTTAATTAATCATTTTTTAATTAATTAATTTTTATAACTTTGTGGTTGTATTCCTAAATAAATGAAAGAGAAAGTGATACTAAATAGAATGAAGGCAGGTGATGAAGAAGCATTTGCCTGGCTGTATAACCATTATTGGCAAAAGGTTTATCATTTTGCTCGGCTCTATTTGACCTCTTCTTCCGAAATCTCAGAAGCTGTGCAAGACGTTTTTCTGCATGTTTGGGAGGCAAGAGAAACCTTTGACAACAGCAAGAATTTTGACGGTTATCTCTTTATTATTACCCGCAACATCATATTTAATTATTCAAGGCGTTATTTTAATGAACTCAATTTTAAAATGACTGTATTGCAAAGCATGGAAGAAGGTTATAGTATAGAAGAAGAACTGGATGCACGGGATTTAAAGAGGTATATTGATAAGCTAGTAGTCCAACTACCTGCTAATCGGCAACGTATTTTCCGCATGAGCCGCGAACTGCACCTAAGCAATAAGCAGATAGCAGAACAGTGTGCCATAACAGAAAAAGCCGTGGAACGTCAGATTACCTTAGCCTTGAAATTTATCCGAGATAATCTTCCGTTCTTTGTGCTCTTCATGCGCTTTTAATCTGAGTCTTCTGTTCCCTGTTTCTGCCAATGGTCGGTGCGAAAAGGAGTCACTAGCAGACCGAACCTAGGAAAAAGGTTATTGTGAGTAGTACCTGCCCAATTATAGTGCATAGCTACGGGATGGAGTACCTCAGAAGATTGCACCCATACTTCTTTTTTACGGACTGTGGCAGTAGTTGGATAAAATATCCGGTCACTGTCTGCTACAAAAAACCGCTCCGATTCTCATTTGAAGCGAATCTCTTTCCTATTTCCCTACAACGAATCCGAATAGTATTTCCTCCGATGATATGCTTCACGTAAACAGGCGATTCCAGCAAGCACTTCCTCCGTATATCTGCTTCAAGATAACCTGTGCAAGACGAAATCCCTTATCAAAGGCTTTTTGCTACGACATGGCTTAGTGTAACGAAAAGTCGGTAATTACCGCTAGGACCGTACGATTTATGGCCAGTGTTGCCGCCTAAGCTTCGCACAGGAAAGTCTATGGAGAATAATCAGCAGACTCTGTAGAAAGCTCATAACTGCCCAGTTGTACCAAAAGAAATGGCAGATCGGCTAAGATATGTGATTATTAATGATAGTATAGAAAAGTTATACTATCAAAATGTATTATTATAACATCTTATAATAATGTGCCTCGCCTGGTAGAAAAAGATTCTGTTATTTATTTGCATAAGGAGTTTAAAGATGTTTTTATCAATAAAATCTCTAAAAGTTCTTCCAATCCGATTTTTACTCCTTTTCGTCTGCAATGAGAATAGCCTTGCCACACTCTCATTTAGAGTAATGACAGGGCTATTTCATATTTATCTATTATAATCCTTCACTTTCTCGGATATTCGGTTTTGTTCCATTCTCTTTATTGTTTCTATTCCCAATGGGGAGTGAATTGGAAAGTTATCTTATATCCAATACCTGATATTTCCTTACCATCAAACTCACTGAAATCAAGAGTTTGCTTGCCTGATGGTGATTTGACGTTTGAAAGAACCACAGCATTGTCTATTATAATATCAAAAGACTGCGGAGTGGCACTCTTCTCTCGTGTATCTCCATCCTGGTTAATCGTTTCCCATTCTGAATATGCATACATAACCTTTTGGTTCTGCTCTATTTGCACAGGATAGCTTACTTCATCCATATTGTCCATGTCATTTTTGGTCTGTCCATATATCCTGCATACTATACCGGAACAATCTGTGGATGACACGGTCAAATATTCATAACTTTTACCACTGTTCGTACTTGAAGTTGAGCTGTAAAAACTATCCAAATTAATCGTGATACTTCTTATGGATTGCTTGAAATTGGCTGTAATAGTACTGTTGGAACCATGCAGGGTGGCGGTAGTGGTTGAACTGCCTGGATTTTCGATAGTTACATCACCACCTATAATTGTCCAGCCTGTAAATTCATACTCACTCTCCGGAGTAGCCGTAATACTGATCGGCTTTTCCACCTGATATTCCATTGTTCCTTTCGGATTAGTTGTTCCGCCTTCACCTGCATTGATCGTCAGTGTGCGTTTTTTTTCCTTGAATCCACAATGGAAAGTATGGTCCTGACCTCCTAAGTCAACATCGAACTCTGAAGTCCCGGATTGTGCATAATCGTATTTCTTAGGTTGATTAGCCGGCCCTCCATAAAAATAGTTCACCTCATATCCTGCATCAGGATGGGCTTCAACAGGAACATTTTTGCGTCCGTCATACAGTCCTGCTCCAGTGGCATACCCCCCGGTAAAATCAACCCTTCCGTCTGAAGAGCGGGCTGAGGTTTCCAGCATCCCCTCGCCTTCGATGATGATACGTGTATCACCGGTAGGGACCGGTTCGTCCTTTTCAGAATCCTGTTCCATTATCTCCTCATTCTGGCAGCCTGTGAACATGGCCACGAACGCCGCCAACAGTAAAAATTTAACTTGTTTCATACTTCATTCTTTTTTAAAGGTTTATTATAATTGTATGTATCATTTCTTTTTCTTATCGTCCAGCACGTCGGCATCGATGCGGGCTTCGAACGTCGCATAAAGCACGAACCGGTTGAAAAAATAATAAGTATTGCGTGTCTTGCTGAACCTTATGTCAGCCCCCATCAGCCGGAGTTCCTCCAGGTAGTTGCTGACGGTCCGTTCACTCACCCGCATCCTGCCGGCCAGTTCCGCACGGCTGCCGGTACTTTCCTTTCGGATCAGCCTGTACATCCGGTTGATCCGTTCTATGTAGCTGACAACGGAAAGGCTCGTCATATCCTCTCCTCCAGTCCGGTCTGTTCCAGGAATCTGCGGAAATACCCCTCCTCCAGGTACAGGCATCTCATCAACGCCTCCTTTCCCTCCCTGGCATACACCCGGCGAAGGAGCGGGAAATCCGTGGAATAAATGTTCCATCTGATCAGCCCCTCCGCCCTCCGGTCAAGTTCCGGGCAGTCAGTTCCTTCCATCCGATACCTCACGGAGAGGAAGTACAGGTTCTTCAGCCTGTATTTCTCAAGAAAGGAAATATCCTTCGGGCATGCCTTCAGCCCGTCGGCGGCGATGCATCTTAATACAAGCTGTTCAATCTCTTCCTGAATTGTCATATCCATACCAGTATGGTTTTATAGTTCTACCGTTCTTTCTTATCTCATAATGCAGATGATAGCCTGTGCTTCTGCCCGTGCTCCCGGCAAAGCCGATAACAGCCCCTTTCCCGAGCTTTTTGCCCTCCGTCGTATAGTAAGCTGCCAGATGTGCGTAAAGCGTTTCAAAGCCGTAGGAATGCCGTATGATGACGCATCTTCCATAGCCTCCCTTCCTTCCTGCGAAAACGACCGTACCGGAAGCGGTGGCATGGACCGGTGCGGCCAGCTCCACCGCCATATCGACTCCCGAATGAAAACTATGTTTTCCCGTTATGGGATGAATCCTGCCTCCATACGGGCTGCTTATCCTGAACTTGTCTTTCAGGGGACATGACAGAGGGAGCCTGTCTGCCACCCCGTACCGGTAAAGTATGTCCCGGCAAGCTTCCAGGCTTTCCAGACGGCTGCATTTTTCCAGTGCCGTATCGAGCAGTTCCCTTCCGTTTTCCCCCTCGAAAGAAAAGGGGAAGAACAATATGAGCATCAGCAGTTTCATCTGGATATCCTCCTTAATATCCTGTCCGCTTCATCTTCCGTTTTCTGCTCCTGCAGGCTTCTGAACACTTCCTCCGCTCCCAGAAGTGACTTGTTTTTAAGTTTGTACAGAAAGTGCCGGCCGCCGTTTCTCTCCTGGATCTCGATGATGAGCCTTTTCTTGTCAGGAATGGTAAACTTGTTCATGGCCACCGTGAACGTCCGGCTCTCATGTGCAGGTATCTCCTCCGGGTAGTCGAAAGCGAACAGGATGTTCTGCTCGATCTGCTGCACCGCCGTCTTCTTGTGAATCTTTGCATCCTGGATATAGAACCGCATGAAATCCGTCGTATAGCCTATCTGTGTGCGGTTTGTCAGCGTCATTCGCAGCAGCAGGATGTCCCCGTCGATGAAGATGTTTCCGACCTCGAACTCCATGCCGGCGTTCTTGTCCTTCAGTCCCAGGTCCAGGGGAATCCTCTTCGAGATTGCCTGCCTGATCCTTTCCTTCTGTTCGCTTGACCGTTCCCTCTCGTCAAGGATGGCCACCCTTTGCGTCTTTTCCTTGTCAATGACAAAGCTGAAACGTTCCGGGAAAGGGGCATAATGGAGATTGAAAGTGTAGAATTTCCCCCCTTCGACCACTGCCGAGATGTTCGTGTCTTCCGTAAACTCTCCGGTGGCTTTCACTGCCAGGATGTTGTCCACTCCCTCGGCCTTTTCAACCTCCACATTTGTACTGCCATAGTCCACATAGGTGATTCCGGCCGGGAAAATGAGGAACATCTGCCTGTCCTTTCCCACCGGCAGTGTATGGGGCGCGGGTGCCTGGCCGTCCACACGCACATAGCTCTCCACCGGGTGGGCGTTATAGCTGATGGCATAGGAGTAGAACTTCGTGTCGGCTGTCACCACCGACAGGGTAGTCTCACCCGGGAAATTCTCCTCGGCCGCTTTCAGGCGTATGATCTCCGGGCAGTTCCCGACTTTCTCACCGATGACATAGTCACCGCCGATACTGTAATACTTCACCTCGGTAGGGAATATCAGGTGCAGGGTCTTCTCGTACCCGATCTGAAGGGGCACTGCCGGAAGCTCCTCGATCCTCTGGGCTTTCCCTGAAAGGAAAACGGACAGGAACAGTCCTGTTATGTAAATTCTGTTCGGTTTCATGGTTTTCTTTCAATTCTATATCTTTGTATGCTAATTTTAAAGTTGTTTGTTTATGAATACAAATCTCAATCAGTTGCTCAAGGATCTTGAAATAGGTCCCGCTTATGTCAAGATCCTTATTTGCCTCTTGGGGTGTACTTTTATGCTGTACCCGACCTTTTTTCACTTCACCTGTTTTTTCCGGGAACTTCCTGTATACGAACAGGTACTTTTCACATCGGGCAGTTCCGCTTTGTATACGGGGGTCGGAATTCTTCTTTCAGCGATAAGTCCGGTAAAGTATCCAAGGATACTCTATACCCCTTTGGCGATGCTTTCCTCTTCAGTAATGATAAGTCTTTTCATTTGTTTATTTTTTCTGAATGAGGAGTGCAACCGTTTCAAGCTATTCTCAACCGTTCTGTCGGTAATGTATCTGCTGCAGTTCATTGCGGGTGGCATTTCCATACTCAAGGAAAAGAAAGGAGAGAAAGACAATGCACATTACTGACTCCCTTATAAAATCCGCGTATTCATATACTGTTTGCAAGAAAGCGGAGAAGCCCATAAGCACACAGTCAGCCACCAAAAAGCAATGAAGGTATCCTGTTGATTCATATCATGCAGGATCTCAGTATTGCACAGCAAAGCGCTCCTAGCGCACAAAACAGCAACAGCAGCCAGTACCAGTTCTCACGTATGAATGCCCCCAGGTGGCTTTCCCCTTTCCGTGCCTTCACTTCCCGCCCGCCTTCCGGTTCTGAAGCCAGACGGAGAAGGATTGCCTCAAATGTCAGTACGGCAGCCATTGTGAAGAAAATGCCGGCATGGCTCAACAGGTTTTCCATTTTGCTTTAGTTTTTATTTTCATTTTCATTCTTTTTCTTTCTCATTTTTCCCTTGTCCTCTTCAGGCAGTCCTCCGGTTCCGCCTTCCTACCCAGATTCCGGCTGATTGTTCCGTGCCCCATAAAGAGGGGCTATCACTATAAGTATACATGCAATTCCTAATACTATGATGAATAATAGTCGGATCAGGTAATCTGCTTTTTCCCAAATAATTCCCATATCACATCGTTTTTTTAATTCTTTATTTGATCAGACTCTTTCAGGAACCGTGCCACATCGACGGCTGGTCTTTCCTCTCCCTGATATCATGCAATTTATTTCATGGATGTTTCATTTTTCTTTTCCTTATGATATTCTCCAGATATACCCAACATCTTATTATAATCTTTTCAAAGATGTCAGTAAACAAGAGTATATTTAAACAGAGTAACATAAGGATAGGGACAGCATATCCCCAAGCCCCAAGCTTGTTCCAAAGTTCTTCCATGTCATACAGTTTTTAAGTTATTCAATCTGTCAAACTCTTTCAGGAAGCGTGTCACGCCGTCAACCGGGCTTTCCTCTCCCTGATATCATGCAAATCTATTTCATGGACGCTTCTTTGCATCTGTCCGGTCCCTTCCTGACGCCTTCTTCTTTTTTCCTTGAATATTCATAGTAACTCTTCCAAAAGCCCAAAATGTGGGAAACAATATTAAGGGTGAGAAGAAAGCAGAAAAGTAAGATGGTCACAGAGCCGTTTTTCGATAAGAATTCTTCCATATCATACATTTTTTTCATCATTCGTTATTGTCACTTTCAGAGTCCGTTTATAATGGCTTACAGGTACACAAGGCTTGCCAAGTCCTTGTCTTTTACCGGAGTAGCTAATTATCAGGGCATGTCCCGTCACATGGACATGAGGACTCTCCGCATCCAATCGGCAGAAGCACTGCCGGAAGCTCCTTGATCCTCTGGGCTTTCCCTGAAAGAAGAATCAGGAGAAGTATCCCTGTGATGTAAACTTGGTTTTGTCTCATTCTTACTAAATATTATCCCCAGTCAAATAGCCTATAAAAGCAGTTTGCCGGGATTTTATTACTTTTGCAATTCAGTTATTAATTAAAAGCAACCGTCATGTCTACAAATTACAACCAGTTACTGAAAGATCTTGAAATAGGTTCCGTTTATGTCAAGATCCTTATTTGCTTTTTGGGATGTACTTTCATGTTGTATCCATTTTTGTGTTATTTCACCCATTTTTTTCGGGAGCTCTCCGTATATGAACAGATCTTTTTCACATTAGGCAGTTCTGCCCTATACCTGGGTCTTGGACTTCCATTCTCCATTATGGGACCTGTCAGATATCCTGCCTGTTTTTATACTCCCATGATATTGTTAACCTGTGCCATTGTGATATGTATTTTTATATATTTATCGGTGGATTTTTTTTCTCCGCTAGCATCATTATGCATAGTACTGTTTTTAGAATATCTGTTTCTCATTATCACAGGGGCAATAGCCGCTTTCAAAGAGAAAAAGATTTCTAAAAATGAAATCTATTACTAATGTCTTTTCATTTTTCTTTTTATTTTCCATTTAAGTGCTTCTAGATATTCCAAACATTTTATTAGGATGTCTTCCAGCCTTCCTGTAAAAAAGAGCATAATGAATACGTTTAAGCAGATTCCGAAAAGAATGGGGAGAATATATTCCCACCCTTCTGGTTTGTTCCAAAATTCTTTCATTTCATATATTTTTTTTCATCATTCGTTATTGTCGCTTTCAGAGTCCGTTTATAATAGTTTACAGGCACTTCACTTCCTGATTAGCGGATGCCTTTTCCCCTTTAAATACTTTTTAATTTTTCGCATGGCCTTCTTTACAAAAGTCCCGATACTGAGAATGAAATTTTCCAGTTTCCCTGAGAACAGGAGTAGGATATATCCATTCAGGCAGATAACCAGAAGGGCAGAAAGTGCATAGTACCAGAATTTTTCCATGTCATACAACTGCATGATTATTCATTTCATCAAACTCCTTCAGGAAGCGTGCCACATCCGCAGCCGTTGGGAATATCCCGTCAAAGAGCTTGTACATCAGTTCCGGTCTCTGCGGCCGGTTCCGATATACTATCACTTTCTTTCCGGCCCCCTTCATCCATCCCGCTTCGGAATGTGCTGAAGCCCCGCAGGGGAGCACAAGCACACATACGTCGGCCTGCCGCATGGCATCGAAGTCCGACCTGAATCCCGCTTCTGCCAGCGGATGCTCCAGCGCGTCCAGGTACTCGTCTGTCTCCATCTTCTCCCAGTTCCCGCTGATCTGCGACCAGCGGAAGTCTGTTTTTCTTTCAGGGTTCCTGAAGTCGTACACCTCATGCCCCCGTTCTCTTAAAAAAGCCACGATCCGTGGCTGGTATTCGTTGCTCCAGCTGCTTGCCACATATACTTTCGCCATTGTCCTTATCCTTTCCTATTTAATCTGTATTTCTATTTTTTCGCATCCTTCAGCAGTATCCGGTAGTTCGTCTTGATGGTCACCTTTATCTTTCGGATATTCTTGCTTGCGGCCGACTTGGTCGCGTTGATGACGCTGTTCGCCGCGCCCGCCACTATCTGGCTTCCCATGTCAAGTCCCCCGGAAATGCTTGTGTTCGTCCCGCTGACACCCGCGGCTTCCGCCTCCTTGATGGTTTCCGCCTTGGCATTTCCCGGAACGTATATGCCTTCCATGGCATCCTCGGAATACACCTCCTTTTCAAAGGGAAGTATGTTCCCTGCCAGATTCACCGAGGTGATTTTGACCAGCACCCGTTCCCCGTCGATTCCGGTCACCTCCCCGAACACCGGTGTCCCCTTGCGGATGCGCTGTCCGTCGTCCGTAAGGCAGTTCTCCGCCAGCTGCATCTTCAGCGTCGCTCCGACCATGACCGTCTGTGTGGAATGTACGAATGCCCGTATGACGTTCCTCTCGTCCTGCCGGACAAGGCGCACGCTGTTGAATCCTCTCCGGGGAGTCTCTTCGGGGACCGTGTCCTCCGGTTCCGTCTTCCCCGGTTTCTCCTCCTCACCGTCCGTTTCCTCCTTCTCCCTGAAGGGGGAGGGGGCGGGCTGTTCCGTCCCGGAAAGCGGAGCGCTTCCGAGGGTCTGCTCGTTGCGTCTGATCAGTTCCCGGATGCGCTGTATCTCGCTTTCCGGGGAAACGGTGTCCTCCGGTTCATCCATTCCGTAATTTCCTCCACCGGGCATGGGGGTTTCTCTCCGGTTCTCCATTTCCTTTTCCACACTCCCGAGCATGTCCTTGAGCGTGAAATTGTCCTTGATTTCAGAGCGCAGCCTCACTTCTCCCTCCCTGCCGTCCTCTTTTTTCGGTAATGTGGCGATGATCCCCCATACCAGCAGGATGATCACGGCTCCTATACCCCCCAGCGCCACTATTCTGCTCCTTTCAGTTTTTGTCATGGCATCTCGTATTGCTGGTTGTATGTCCGGAAGAAAAATCCGGAAGTGTTCTCCGGAAAACGTGGCGTGGTACGTATGACGGTGCCCTCGCTGAGAATCCGTATCTTTCTGACATCATTTCCGTTGATGATGCTCAGGACTGACGAGAAGGTGACGTGATACTCCTCCCCGCTGACGGATACCGAGAGCATCTTCTCGAACTCCGTCCTGTAGACCACTCCGAGTTCCAGGGCGTCGCCATACCCCCTGTCAGCCTGGTATTTGGCGAATATGGTGTTCGCGTCCGGCTTGTTGACCAGGAACAGGGCGCGTGCCCGGTTCTCCTGCAGGGAGAGCCTGTCGAAACTGTTCAGATAATAGGCCGTATGGTAGCAGTGGTTCTTTAAAAGGGATTCATACAGCAGATCCTGCTGCATGGCCTTGAAGCGGAGCAGTTCCCCGCCTTCATTGACGACCAGGATCTTGTCCATCGCGCTGTTCACCACCCTGTAGCTGAAAAACAGCACCATCGCTATTGTGGCGGCGCAGAATATGAATACCAGCCTGGTGCGGAACGTATGGTTCTTTCTGGCTTCCGCCAGGCGGGAGAAATCTTTAAGTATGTTCTTTATGTCCATCATATCAGCTATAACCATTTGTTAACCGTTGCTTTCACCGTGGCGAGCATCGCCAGTTTCAGCAGGAAGGAAAATATCACCATGAGCGTTACTGACCAGGGGCGCTGCTGTACATAGTTCACTACAATCAGATCAGAAAACACGCTGGCGATGATGAATCCCGGATACAGCATGTAGCACCCGACCATCTGTCTGGCCCATGTGTAGAAGGAACTGCGGGTGTCGCTGTTGTACAGGCAGGCTATCGCCAGGGGCGATATGACCTCGAGCAGTATCAGGATAAGGTAGCGCGTGCACAGGAACACCAGCATGAGGTAGTCGTATGCGACTCCCCCGAAACTGCCCACCGCTCCCGCCAGCAGGGAGTCGAAGGCCGTGTCCAGCCCGTTGACCGCTATGTCGATGATGTCACTGTTCATCAGGTCGTCGAAGAGCTGCTCGATCGGCTTCTTCCAGATATTGTCCGGATTGTAGACCCCTCCGGCGGCGAGCGACTCCATCAGCCTGTCCGCGGCGTATGCAAGTACGGTCTCAAGCGTGTCCAGCAACACGGGCATGATGCAGATGAGGGCTATGCAGAGGATGTACTCCCTGCCCAGCTCATAAAACTGTTTTGCATTGAATCCCTTGCCTTCGTGAACCATCTCCTTGATGATACCCGCAAGCTTGAATACAAAGGTGGTAATCACAAATCCGGCAACAAGGGCATAGAATCCCTCCACCACTATCATCCCCTTGATCTGCAGGTATGCGTTGTTCAGATTGCTGTATGCCTCTTCCATATTATCTCAGGGCTCTTTTCAGTCTTTCATACTGGGATATGATCCGGGATACCTTCGAGACCTTCCTTTCCTGCTCGATGGTCTGTCTCTCTATCTCCTGCAGGACGGCCAGCCGCTCGGAGTCGTTCATCTTCACGCTTGTGGAAAGTATGGTCCTTGACAGGCTGATGAGCCGTGTGTTGTTGAGCATGACCAGGTCAAGGCTGGATGTGAGCGTCTGCAGGGTTGACGTGCCCAGTTTTTTGTTCGTCACCAGGTCTATGCACTTCTCTGACAGTCTTCCCTGTCTCTCTATGATTGATTTGGCGGTCTCACAGCTGGAGATGACGGAGTTGACCTTGCGCATCATGTCCAGTGTCTCGTCCAGCCGGTCTTTCTGCTCCTTCAGGTAGCCCACCTGTTTCTGCAGTTCCGAGAAGTTCTTGACGTTCTGTGCAAGGTTGGGCGCGTCCGCCACCGCCCATTGTGCGGATGCGGTTGCCGCTGTCATCAGCACGAGCATGGATAAAAGTAGTTTCTTCATTTGTTCTTGTTTTTGTTGTTTCTTATTTCTTATTGATGTTCCCTTATATATTCCTCTATGGCGTCCTCCATGGACATCCTCCGGTTCTTCTCCTCAAGGTCCGACCATATCTCCCCCTCCGTCTGGAACGCAAGGAATTTCTCCCTTGAGAACTCCAGGCGGGTGACGGTGGCGTAATGTTCCCCCAGCCGCATGAAACACTCCGAATAGGGCCGTTGTCCCGAAAAATTGTTCCTCATGGACTTCATCAGGGCTATCTGTCCGGGATGGGTCAGCCTGAACCTGTCTATGACGGACTGGTAGATGACCTCCTTGGTGGGGAGCACGAACAGCATGTCCGTATTGGCTATGATGTTCTTTGTGTGCTCGTTCTCCGGCAGCTGGTCGGGATTCTGGATGATGGTGTACACCGCCCCGTTCTCCTTCCTGATCTTCTGATAGCAGAAGGCCACGGAGCTGTGTATCCCGGTTCCCGTGGCCGTATCGACCATCTGCGCGGTCTCGCCGTACTCGTCAAAGATCAGGACGCCCCGTTTCCTCCGGTCACTGAGCAGCTTCTTCTGTATGACGGTGAATATCATGCCCATCACGAGGTTGCTCAGAAACCTGTCCTGCTTGATCTGCGTCAGTTCGAACACGATGAACCTCTTTCCCGAGAAGTCCGTTCCCGTATCCTTGCATACGTTCTCGTAGCGTCTGCCGGGCAGGAACTCGCCGCAGTTCAGGCTGAAGGACTCCAGGGAGAAATAATCTTTGGGGATGTGCTTCCTTGCCAGAATCTCGGGGTAATGTTCCGTCACGTGGTTGTAGAAACTCTCGAAATTGTGCCCTTCACGGACATTCTCGTAATAGTCCTGGATGAAACGGGTGAGGGCCACCTCCTTCTCCGACTCGTCCTTTGTGAACATGTGCCTCCAGTATTTCTGCACGACCCCCGAGAGCATCTCGATGCTTCCGTTGTCCAGTTCCTCCCCCTGCAGGTCGAAGGGGTTGATGCCCAGCGCCGTCCTGCCGTCGTAGTCCACGTGCAGGGAGATGTCCGGATAGAGCCTGCAGAGCTGGCTGAAGCTCTTTCCGAACTCGACCACCACGACCGTATAGTCCTGCTCGATGAGCTGCTGGGTAAGGTTCAGGGTAAAGGCGGACTTGCCGCCGCCGGTTCCGGCTATGACCATCCCGTTACGGGCGTTGACCCTCTTCTTGCCCGCATCCCAGATGTCCTTTCTCAGAGGGACCTGGTACATCCTGTCATGCACATAGATGCCCTCGCTGTCATTCCTGAAACTGCCGCACTGGAGAAAGAAGCACAATGCTATGGGCAGGGTGGTCAGGAACAGGTATTTCCGCGGCATCAGGTGGATCTGGCCGGGGACGCAGGCGAAATGCACCGCAGCCAGGTTCTCATATCCGGGAATATAATACCCGAGACGGGCCAGGTTGAGCGTCTCCCTGATCTTTTTGTCGGCCTTCTCCAGTTCGGCCTCCGACTCGTCGAACACACAGACCGAGAAGAAGCTGCGTACCAGTGTCTCGTTCTCCTCAAGGATTTCCTGCTGGAGCTCGTCCAGTTTCTGGTACTGTACCTTGATGGACCTGCTCATGCCGGAATTGCTTCCATAAATGTCGATATTGCGGGCGATCCGCTCGCGCAGCCGTCCGTTCCCCTCAAAGAAAACCACCTGGTTCACGATGTGGTTGTACGGCAGGTACATCCCAAGCCGCTCCAGCATCGGATGGTACAGCAGGGAGCCGGCGGGAGGAAGGGAGTCGTCCCGTACACAGGAATCCAGGCTGCCGTCAGGGAGAAAGATCTCATCGCAGACGGCGAAACAGCGTGCCCGTTTCTTTCCTGTGCGGAGTTCCGTGTCGGCATGTATGTCCACAACCGCCCCCGGGGCGTCGAACAGGGTGGTGTATCCGGCCGTGAAGTCCCGCATTTCCTGCCCTGACATCGGGGCTATCTCCGTATCACGCATGCTCCGGATGATGCCGACGGCGTTGTCAACTCCCTCGAGGAATTCATCGAGCCTGGCGAGGTCCTCCTTATGGAGGTTCTCCTTATAGGACAGGGGCGAGGATATGTAGGCCTTCTCAAGACTTTTGAGTCCGGAAAGTACAAAGTGCATGACGCAGGTATGGCTGACATACAGTCGTCCCCGGAAATGCCGCGCATCGGCCCGGTCAAGGAAAGAACCGCCGGCAATGTCCGGACAGTACCTTTCCTTGAGGAACACATCCTGTTTGTGCACATATGTGCCGTCCGGGAGAAACTTGAAGGCTTCCCGGAACATGCCGTCCCTCCTGTCGATATCCTCCGGAGTCAGGGAATAGCATTCCGGTTCCCGGAGTTCGAAAGAAACGCATATGCTGCCGCTGCGGGTCAGGACGACGCCCTGTCCCTCCGATTCACTGACAATGTCAAGTATGCTGTATGCCTCTTCTGATTTCATTATGCTCCTTTTTTGTTAATACCCTGTTTATGTCCAGATTACTGATGTTTATCTCTTTTCCCGTCTCCTTGAACTTTTGGGGCCGTGCCTTTCTTTTCAGCTTGTATAGAAGCAGCGGCAGGGTGGGCAGCGAGATGACGAGCACCAGGACCGGCAGGTTCCAGTTGCCTGCGGATATCCCCGCACGGATGCCGAGGAAGAACAGGACGAAAGCGGCGGAACAACAGCCGACGAATATCCAGTAGTCCCCGGAAAGAAGCCCCCGTATCATGCAGGGGCTCTCCAGTCCTTTTCTGATCCTGTATCTCATATCGACAGGCTGATACCGGAAATGGCACTCTTTACGGCGGACACCACGACTGCGGCCAGCAATGCAAAGCCGACATACCAGCCCAGTGCGACGAATCCTTCCTTTCGCGTGCCCCTGTTCTCCTTGTCGATGATATTGTCCCATTGCTGGATAAGGCCCAGAATGATACCTCCAAGCATAAAACCGCCGAACACGGGCAGTGTAAAACTGTCCAGGACATCATTGATCGCTCCCCGGGCATCCTGGGCGAATCCCCGGAGTGTATATGATGCAGACATGACAGTCAGAAACAATTTTTTTTCTGTAAAATTTCTCATTTTGTTATTATTTGTTAGGTTTGATAGTTCCGTTATAGTCTTCTCCTTCCTGCCAGGGACGGACACTTACACCGGAGAGAATGAGTCCCCCTTCTTTGCCCAGGGACAATGCATATCCGTATCTTTTTCCGGCCTCCAGGGTGACGGCCGGCAGCAGCCAGCCGTATGTGTTCTCCTGAAAACGGATCACGACCCTGTTGTTTCCCGCCTTGCCCGGCAGCAGAAGGACGGTGTTCCCATCCGAGGGGACCGTTCCTTTTTCCCCTGCCGAGAGTTTGCCGCCGGCAAGGTCATAAGTGCCGCCTGTAGGAACCCCCTCCACACTCAGAGTGCACGCGCTGCTGCCCTCTATGGTGAATTCCAGCAGGCAGAGCAGGTGTTCCATCCCTATGTCCGCTGACCGGTTCTGCCAGTCCAGGCGTATCTCCCCGGATGCCAGGTAGTCGGTCTGGGGGACCAGGCTCAGGGGCAGCTCCTTTCCCGGGATGGCGGCGAAAGGGGAGAATGCGAACAGCCTGCAGGGGGTCTCCGTGAGTGTGACCTCCGGAAAGATCCAGCCTTCCCCGTATGTTACATGCAGCGGGTTTACGGCTCCGGCATAACCGCCGCCCGTATCGTCAAGCAGCACCATTCCGAAATCTTTCACAAGGGTGGGACTTCCGTCAGTTCCGCCACGGCTGGAGCAGCTCTCTATCCTCAGTCCGGCCTTCCCGCCCTGCGGGAAGGGCTCCCGTTCACCCGAGCAGCCCGCAAGGACTGCCGGTAGCAGGAACAGGACAACCGGTTTGTATATGTCTATTTTCATAACCGCATTCAATTGATTTTTTGTTATTGTTCGATGTCAATGGAAGTCTTTCCCGGCTGTACAATTTTCAATGACAGCGTTTTGCCGCTTTCATCCTGTTTGAGGGTCACAAGACCGGTCCTCCTTTCCTTTGCCGGATTCTCGTCATAGCTTACCGATGAGCCGTTCACATGAATCCAGCTGTCACCGGATGCGTTCCAGGAAAGGGCTTTTGTAGAGTTGCCCGTCTTCTTGTAACTTGTTATGTCCAAAATGAATGAGCCGGCCGATGAGTCGTCCGGATATTCGGTATGGCTGGTTCCGCCATCCGCATAGCTGAAATAATAGCTTACCGGAGATCCCTCCTGGGTGATTGTGGCCGTGGCCGAGCTTCCTCCGTGACTTGCCGTAAACACACAGCTCCGGGATGAGCCTGACGGGTTTTCCGACACTGTCACCGTATTCCCTGAAAGGAGGAATCCTTCTGCTCCTCCGCTGAGGGAGGGGACAGCCGTCTGTGTGTTTTCTGCCACTCCGTTGACGAACACTCCGCGTGAGGCTCCCGCCACAAGGGAAGATCTGCCGCCCTGCCAGCCGATGACGGAGGGATTTGCCGTCAGGGTGACCGACCAGCCGCCATAATTACGGTACCTGGGCTCGAGTGTACGGTCCGACAGTACCTCGAAACTGTACCGTGTGTCATTCGACACGATCCTGCCGTCCTCGTACCATCCTGCGAACTCATAACCGCCGTTCACGGACGCGGTGACCGTGCAGGTGCTTCCCATGTCGTACAGGCCCGCACCTGTGGTGCTTCCACCCTGCGGATAGTCAAGGACGGTTATCCGTATCTTGTAATCTATCCGGTAGTTGTGGATTCTGCCGGGTTCGGTGGTCATGTCGGAAGTGCCGCGCAGCTTCATGTCCGGGGTTCCTGTGAGGGTTATGTAATTGGAGGTTGTCGTAAGGGTCTGGGCGGGTATGGTCATCCGGAATACCGTGGTGAGGTTCCCGGAACTGTACCTGTACATAGCATAGCTTCCCCTGGTCTCGTCCGTAACGGTTTTTCCGGTAAGCAGGTTGAACCGGCTGCCGTATTTCACATTTTCCATACGGGCGCCGTCCACGCGGTCGCTTCCTTCCACCCGGACCTCCACGGTCGACAGCCGGTGCTCGAAATGCAGCGGTATCGTATAGTCCTGTATTACGTCCGTATAGGACGCTGTCAGGAAATCGGCTGAAAGCCATCCGGACTTTTCCTGCTGGTCTCCTATGGCATGGGATATGGCGGTGATGTCTGTCTGCCCCTCCTTGAAAGGATAATATACATAGAAGTCAAGATCGGTCCCCACCGTCACAATGATGTTGTCCTCTTCCGTTGCGGGTTTGAATGCCCGGCCGTCATAGGTGTATTTGTTATTTGTGGCCCAGTACACGCCGGTCTTGGGCTCGATGGCAAATACGCCTATGGAGTTTCCCTTTTCGAACGTGCCTTCCTGGGTGGCACGCGTTTGGGCGACGGTAAAGGTGACACGGCCGTTTTCCGGGCATGGCTCCTCCTGTTCCTTCCGGCAGGAGGATACGGACAGCAGGACAAGGAAGCCGCAGATTATCGTTGTTATTGATTTTACCATGATTGTTTTTTTAGGACGGGGACCGGAGTCCCCTGTTGTTCTGTAATTTATTTGACCGGTACAAGCGTTACGTCGGATTCGCTTGAACCCCATGGCTCGATGGTTACGGACTGTCCGTTCTCGCCTCCGATTTCCGCGTCATTGGAGCGCATCGTTATCGAATAGATATATCTCTTTCCGGCTTCCCAGCTTATCTGGGGAATGGAATAGGTATAGGTTGCCCCGTCGATGACGACCTCCATGCTGACTTCTCCGGATGCCAGGCTCATGGGATAGATTGCGGCGGCGAAGTCTACCGACGGGTTCCCCTGTGCCGGAATGGTCGTGTTGGGAGTCCATGAGAGTTCCGTGGATGTCGGGGAGAAGATGATCCTTCCGTTTTCGTTCAGGTTCATTGTCCCCGAGGTTCCGAACTTGGCCGCCTTGGATTTCAGTTTCGCGGATGTCAGGTTGCCGTCATTATGATATTCCGGAGAAACTTTCAGACGGATGACGAGCTGGGACAATGCATGTTTCATGGGAATGACGGCATCCGTTTCAATGACCGACACCTGGTTTGTGCTCTTTCCCCACATGTAGTCGACAGAGGTTCCCGCATTGATGGGAACGGGGACTTTGGTACCGTCAGCGACGGCCTGGTTGTATGGGTAATACGCCCATATCGTCGCCTTGTCCGAAAGAAGATAGACGGGTTTTGCCTGGCTCCATCCGGCCGCTGTTTTTGTGGACTTGTTGTTCTGCGCGTCATAACGCGGATAGGCGTCCCCCCATCCGGTGGCCTTGTACATGAACAGCCCCATGGCGTCATTTACCGCCCATTCGGTTTTCGGCACGAAGCCGGCCCTCGTGTCCGTGCCGACTGTCGGCACAATATTCAGTACGGAGGCTGAAACCCCGTCTGTTTCCGGTTGTTCGTCCACTATTTCCTTGTTGCTGCATGAAGCCAGCATCCCGGCGGCAATTACCGCTGCCGAAATCATAATTCTTGTTTTCATTTTTCTTGTTGATTTGGTTTTGTTATAATTATAGTCTTATGGAAATTCCGTTTCGGGGGTGTCCTCCCAGTCCGGGATGATGACCGGCCCGCCAATCTCCAGTTCCCTGCCGATGTGCAGGTCCAGCTCCAGCGAGATCTCGTCACCGTCGAATCCCCGCAGATACGGGGTCAGGTCAACTGACTGCCGTTCATTGAATACGGAGTCCTCCTCCTTCATCAGAACCTCTACGGCAAGAATGTTCTCTGCCGCCGGACTGAATCCGAACACATAAAGGCCCGCCGTCCATACATTGTCGGCCTTCTTTGCGAAGGAGGCGGTCGCACTTGCGGTTCCGGTCCTTTCACGGGAGGCCAGATACCTGGCCGTAGAGATTCCCGAAAGGGTACAGTTCAAGCCGGACAACGGTACGGTGTTGCCGGACACGTTAATCTTTATGTTCAGTTTCTGGACAAAAGCCGCAGGCTGTATCCTTACCCGTTTGGGATTCCGGTATTCAAGCCTTTCACTGAAGGCCGAGGAACAGCAGAATTTCTGTACCTCTGAAATGTGCGCCTCCCCGTCAATGGTGTCAGTCCGGACGGACAGACGCGTCTCATGATAGTCATTCCTGTCCAGCAGTTCATAGTTCCCCGTATAGAACAGGAACCTGTATGCCCCCTGGGGCAGGCTCCAGCGGAGTGTATCCTGTGTGAACGTTGTTCCTTCGGAATACGGCACATCCGTTCCGAAAGGGATGACGTGTCTTTCCTGGGGGACAGGCGGCTTTTCCTTTATTCCGCTGAAATCGCACCAGGCTACAAGTTCTCCTTCCCGGATGCAGAAGTCCTCATTGAAATTGCAGCCGCCGAGCATTATTGCGGGGAATGACGCAAGTACCAGTACTTTTCTGTCAATATTCATCTTTGTATAAATTATAAGTTTCAATAAGCGTGTTTATTTCGGGGTCCAGCCGTCCGCGCCATATCTTGCCGGCATCCTGGTCGCATGACCTGACATATGACTTGACGGCATCCTCCTTGCGCCCCAGGCGGCTGTACAGGATGGCGAGCAGGTAGTTCCGGTCTGATGTGTCCCGCTGTTCCCGCATGATCTCAAGCGCACGGGCGTCATAGCCGAGCGACATGAGGCAGACAGCGGTATTATAGTCTGCCGGGTAGTGCTCGTCCAGCAGGGCAAGAGCCTGTTTGTACCTCCTGTCCTCTATCATCCGCACGGCAGCCATATAGGTGCTGTCGATGACCGGCATCACAACCGTGTCCTGAATCATGTCCCGCCGGTGGAGATGGAACAGGAATTCCACTCCGCGCAGGAGAGGATAATGCTTTTCCCGGATTCTCCTGTAATCCTCCGGATATTTTCTCAGGGCGTGCTCACGGATGTCCGGATTCCTTGTTTCCTCCATGATCCGGAGCAGTTCCGGCCGGTGTCTCAGGGTGTCGTCTTTTGCGACAAGTCCGCGCAGCCTTTCCCAGTCTTCCCCCCGCCATGCAGGGCGGAAGATGGTGTCAACGCCTTCCGCATCCTCCGTACGTCTTGCAAGGTACTTCTTCAGTTCCGTCGCACGTCCCCTGGACAGGAACAGATTCATCCCCGCATCACCCTCCGGAGATGAGGTCGCGGTCATCAGCACGCTGTCTATGAGGAACTCTCCTGTATAGTTTATGCTCCGTATCGCCTTGAACACCTTGTCGATTTCCGACCTGTTGTTTCCGGTTTCCTCCCGGAACTCGGTACTGCCTGTCTTATAGGCCACGTATGCGCGCAGGCTTACCTCGTCCTTGCGGGTGACAATCTTCTTTTTATAGCGGGGAGTCCGGTCAAGGAACTGCACCATGCTCGATATGAAATAGGTGATCGTGTCCGACGGCGGAAGCGGGGTACGTGTCTCGTCCTTGGAAAGGATCAGTCCGTCAAGCGTCAGATCTATCCTTTTCGTGTTTTCCGTGGCCGGGAGCTCCTGCTTGTAGTAATAGACGAACTTGTTCCCTTCCCGGATGACCGTATCCAGACGGGCCGGCTCATACGGAAAACGCACATATTTGTCATACATGGCACCGGCCTGTTCCTTTCTCTTCTGGTTCTCCGCCATCTTGCCGTAATCGGTGAAACGCCTCGTGATGACGGCGGAATCTTCAGGGGAGATGCTCCGGGTACGGATCTTATATCCGCCTTCGGCAAACATCCTCCATCTGGAAGGGATATATTTCCCTTCAAGCTCCCTGGTCATCCAGTAGGCGGGAAGATGCTCCAGGATTGAATTGTAGCCGGCGATGGCTCTCCGGTTCTGCTCGACACGCCAGTTGAACAGGGCAAACCGGGCATTGGCCTTGTCCGACCAGTCAATCCAGCGTTCTTTCTGCAGCACCTCGTGCTTCCAGGCCTGGAAGTATTCCTCTTCCAGTTCGGCCAGCGCCTTCCTGTAGCCTTTCCCATCGAACAGTTTCTGCAGGTACAGGCTGTCGGGTATAATGGAGTTGATGAACGCCTGGTAGCGCATATAGCCTCTTTTCTGCATCTTGGCAAAGTCAGCCCCTGAAAGGAAGATCCTGTCCAGGTATAACGTATCCGAAGGCTTGTAGGCCACCGGGGCCAGCTGGAGTTGCCACTTGTTGCTGACCAATTCTCCCGGAACCGTTACGACAAAATCCAGGTTTATCTTCCCGTTGCGTTCAGCCACCTGCTTGCTTCTGGCCATAACGGTAATTTCGGACAGTTCCACGGAAGTGATCTCCTCACCGGTCACGCTGTCTTTCTCGGCCCGCGTGACGATATGCCGCTCACCCTTGTCGTCTGTCCATGCTATCTGTTCCGGCACCTTGCAGGCCGTATCCGTTGTCGCCTCCCTCACCCCGGGCTGCGAAATGCGCACGCGTGCCAGACGGTGCTCCGATCCGCAGGAAAGGAGCAGGCCCGAGAGCAGTGCAAACGGTATGATACGTTTTGTAGTCCTCATCCTTCCCGCTTAAAAAAGATACACGACATTGAGAGCTGCACGGGTCGGAAGAAAATGCCAGCCGTACTCCTGTCCGACAAGGTCCCCGCAGCGTTTGCACAGATATTTGTCATAAGCCAGCCATACGGCACCCGCACCGGCTTCCCATTCAAGGTTCCAGCGCCTGCCTATCTGGTAGGCCTTCCCGATACTTAAACCTACTCCGTAGCCTTCCCCCTCGTAGCGGTACTTGTTGCCGAATAGGTTCCCCACGCTGTAGGTGCCGGCCGTACCGTACATGCCGATGAATCCGCCCATGTAGCTTTCCAGCAGCCAGTAGCGTACTCCGGGGGCCGCATAGAAATTGCGGAACTGCCGGTTGCGGCCGAACTTGAACGGGTTGTACTGCACGGGCAGGTGCAGTGACCATTTACGGTTCAGCGTCATGGAAGCCTCCAGATTCAGGTTGGTCGTTGCCAGACCGATCACATTGGTACGCAATGAGTAGGACTGTGCCGATACCGACAGGAAGAATGCCAGCAGTCCCGCACACAGAAACAGCTTTTTTCCCGTATTCATTCTCATGCCTCCTTTGCTTTGATGACGGTCACCTCCCAGGCCGTCAGGGTATTGAACCACCGGTTCTCCCACTGGCGGGCGGAACAGTCAAATTTCACATGCACAGTCTGGCCGGCTTCAACCGCATACCGGTCGATGTTGGCGTTCATCAGCTGCAGGCACAGGCTCTGCGGTCTGCTTTCCTCCGTCTCGAGGACAAACTCCCGGCTCTTCCACTCGTTGCCGGAAGTTTTGCCGACCCCATCCTTTATGGGAAGTACGGCGATAACTTTTCCTTGTATTTCCATTTTTAATCGGTTTTATTTAGCAGAATGTCACAATAGGCATCTGCATCTATTTTTTGAGATTGTATTTTATTGATTTTGAATCCGGCTTCTAAAAAATCAGAAAGTTCGATGCCTGATAAGAAAAAAGTCCTTATCTCAATATATTCTCCGGGCATTGTTAAACCTGACATCTCCTTTTGTTGCCAATATCTAACCCATGTATGAGCGTTCTTATTGAGAAGGTTGAATATAATTTGTTCTATACTCATTCTTAATTTAATATTAATCATCTTCAACGAAAGTGTTAGTCGTGTTTATCACACCAGCAGAATCAACGCTCTTACCATCCCGGATAAACACTTTTTCTCGCATTAACTCTTCATAGTCATATCGTGACATTCCGATTACACACACACGACCATCAACATACAATTTACATTTCATTAATTCAGTTTCTTCTATCGTACCGATAACATCTATTTGAATTGTTCTTTTATTCATAATTCATTCCTTTCTATATCGTTTATAGTCATATCCAGCTATTTCCGTTGAAAATCAAAAATGGCTTTCTGTAGCTCTTCACTATCTTTGGGTATATGTGTTTCATCAATATGACAATAGCAATATTTGCTGCCGTAACTGCACACGTTGAATGTATTGTTCAGAATCTCGCCATATTCCCACCGTGCATTCGGATTCGGTATCCTACCTTCCTGGAGCCACTGCCATTCTGTTTTCATGTTCTCTCGATAAGCCATGTTTTTTTTTCGCTTCTCGTCCCTTTTATCTGATGCTTTTTTGTGCTCTTTTCGTTTAGCTCTAAGCATGTCCTTTGCAGTTTCAGAGTCTTTGTGAACTTCGTTGTCTTTGTAGTATGTTGCTTTCTGCCCGTGAAAACAATTAGTCCAACGTTCTTCACCTACCGCATCAGCGTTAGGTACATAACCCTCTTTTGCTCATTGTAATGCCGTTAATGCTTCCATAGGTCTTATTGTATTAAATCCAATTTAATAGCTTCAACTTTCTTAATACATCTACCATCAGGGGGAGTTATTGTGAATCCTCCATATCCTTTGACTGATTCCTGCCGGTATGCCTCCGCAGAAGATGGAGGCAGCGCTTGACAAGACGCAGCCGCCGGGTCTCCACGCAGGGAAGCACCTCCAGGGTCACCACCACCGGCGCGTCCTGCCAGGTGATTCGCGGAAACATCTCTCCGAACTGTCCTTTGGGGATGTAAAGGGCTTCCTCGCCGGTCCACATCCCCGTGTCCCTTTCGGGAGGACAGGTGAAAAGATGTCCCGTACCGTTATAGTCCACGGCAAACCAGTATGTGTTCCTCATCCTTTCTCTCCGTCCTTGTCTTTCCCGGGAAAGGAAACTGTGCCTTTTCCCAGCAGGTTCCTCACTTTTGCAATGGAGATGATGCATACAAGATTGTCCGGCTTTCCTTTCACATGGATGTACCACCTTCCGGAATCGTTTCCCGCATCGAAATGCAGGGGTTGGGTACGCGGATACCTGGCATCCAGTTCTTCTATCCGGCAATGAATCTCCTCTTTCAGATCATCCAGTGCGTTCCGGTCCTTGAGCAGGCAGTCCTTAAACTTCAGGATATGGCTCTGGAGCTCGCTGCCTTTCCTATTGACCGACGCATAAGTCTGTATATAATGTATAAAGTACATACTATTATGATTTTAACGGTTTATTCTATTTCCTCGCCCCATAAATCCAGATCACTGGGGGCGGTCCTGATCTGATACGCAAGCCACAGCATGCCCAGTGCATACAGGGCCGCAAATGATATCCACAATACTGTCATATACCACCTCCTTTTATCTGCCGGTTCAGACTGATGTTCCTGCCGTCACCCATGCCTGAGTAATACGCGGAGCGGTCGGTTCCGGTCTTTCTCGGATGTGCCTTTGAAGTGCCGGCTCCTATTTTTTCCAGGTACTTGTCAATAAGCGCGTCATGGCAGCATGTTAGGGCGGTTTCCCGTGCCTCACCTTCGGAAGTGGTGGACTCCTTCAGACGCATCAGCTTGCGGATACGTTCCATGGTTTTATCCGGTATGTCATTGTTCTGTTTCATGCTTGATCGTTTAATCCTCATCAAAATCATCCTTCTGTAAATCGTAGCCGGTCAGTACGGCTTCTTTCAACAACGTTTTCAGGTCATCTGACAGGCCGGATGACAGCAGTCTTCCGGCAATCTCTTCCGCACGTTCCTCAAGGCTTTTCTTTTCCTCCGTGCAGAAAGTGACCGTACCGAACCGGGTGGCGTATTTCCTGCCTTCTATAGTTATGTCCTGGGAGAAGTTCACGCGGGCGGCATTGCACCTGACAGATTCCCTGGCCAGACGCTTTCCGAACCATCCGGCAAAGGCCATGAGGTCCGTATGGGAACCGGCGGCCCTGTCCATGCAACGCTCAAGGTTCTGGCTCATGCCCTCCTCGAACATGACCCTCGCAAACGTTTTCCCGGCATTGCAGCCGTTCCGGACTGCCGCATCCCGGTATATTTCCTCAAATGTTTTCATCGTTCTGTTTTTTTGCTCTTCATATTTCATGTCCCGCTGCCGGACACCCGGTCTTCTGCAGGAATTCGTTAAAATCATTGCACCTGGGGTACAGGCGTTCCGACTCGTTCACCAGTATCACGTCTTCAGGAAGGAAGCTCCGTATCTTTCCCAGTGCCCCGCGTCCCGGGGCGTCGTTGTCGAGAAAGGCGTGCACCTTCTCATACTTTGAAAGGAAATCCTTTGAACGGTCCACAATGGCCGTGGAGTTCAATACGCACACGTCCAGCTTTCCAAGTGCGGGCATCTCCGGATGCTCCCTTGCGTACTGCTTGAAACTGAGAAGGTCAAAAAAGCCCTCGAAAACGGCGCAGGACCTGTTGCCTTCACTGATGCAGGTAATATCCTTGGCGTAGGCGCACCCCTTGAACATGCTGTTCCGCAATTCGAAACCCCGGTGGTCGTTGGCGAATCCGAGCGCGTATTTCTCACGCGGATTCCTCTCGAAACAGTAGTGGACCTCTACACAGTATTTACGGACAATCTCCCCGTCAATGCCACGTGAGGCGGCGTAGTCAAGCAGATGCCTGTTCTGAACGGGAATGACCTTCAGGACGGTCATCGGGGCGGCTGCCGGAAGCCTTCCTGACACCGTTTCCGGTTTCCGTATCGAAGGCATGGAAAGCTGCGGGGAGGTCCTCATCCTTCCGAGTTCCTTCATGGCCTGCGGAAAGGAGCAGTTTTCCACACGCATGACCAGATCCACCGCCCTGCCATACGTACCGTCCCCAAAATCATACCAGCGGTTCTCCTCCCTGAAAACCTTGAAGCTCGGGGAAGTATCGGAACGGAAGGGGGAACGGTACATGTCATAGCCGCCATACCGTCTGGACGGCTCGTAACCGTAATGGGAGAGGATGTCTCCCAACGGGATTGAATTGGCTTCCTGTGATGTCATGGTTATGTCGCTTTAATGGTATTTTCCGTTTGATTCCTGCCGGTCCTCACGGATGGGCAGGATGAGTTCTTTAAATTTATAAATTTATTCCCGCCATCCTCGCGGACAGCTTTTCAGGGTAATTCCATCATATTGTCAACACGGCGTTTCCGGCTTCTATGCGGAAACTGCCTGCCTCATACGGCTCAGGATAAACCTGGTGGGGCTCTTGATCCTCTTGTTCCCCCAGGTTTCCTTCAGGGCGGTGTCCAGCACCATGGGCGCCACGGAGGCGAGCTGCAGGATCTCCTGCTGGTCCCTCACCGCGACCCCCAGAAGCTCGAGCGTCTTGCGGCGGTTGCGCATGGTTTCCTCCTGCCTCCTCTGCCGGTCGGCCTCTCCGTACTCGGCGTTGTATTTGGCGATATAGTTTTCAACGAGAGGATACAGGTAGTTCCCCTTGGTCAGGTGGAAATCACTCTGCAGGATATCCTCGATCGCCTTTCCGACCGGGAATTCGGGATAACAGGCCGAAAGCCGGTATATCCAGCCGGTATAATACTCGTCCACTCCCAGATACTTGAGCTTTCCCGGAAGAGAATCCCTGTCCTCATCCTTCTCCCCTTCACCGGAGGCTTGTGCCGGAGGGGTTGGGGAGGATATTTTATTTTCTTTTATTTTATACGGTTTATTTTCGCGAGTTTTGTCCGCTTCTTCGCGAAGTTCCTTTTCAGCTGCGAACAATGTGCGTATGCGAGTCACAGCCTGCCGGATTTCCTTCCCATCCTCCGGAAGGGAAGCCGGAGATCCGCATTCATGTGCCGGGGTGTCCTGCTGTTCACAAGTGGCATGCGGTATGGTGGCGGACTCCGGTGACGGTTCCGTTTCCAGCAGAAGGATGCTTTCCGGAATGCCGGGCTTGCGGTGGATGGCCTTGCAGATGCCTACATACAGTTCCTGTATCTCCTCACTGGTCAGAATCTGTTTGTCCTGCCACAGTTCTTTGTTGAAAAGGCCCAGTTCGGCGCAGTAGTCGATGATGTCCGAAACCTTTTTCTCATCCATACGGGAATAGTCCGAGATGTCGAACAGACCGTCGGCATCCATAACCATATAGCATCCCTCGACACGGTAGATCTCGTTTACAATGAAATGGAACACACCCCAGCCTTCCATTCCAAATTTATTTTTTAGTCTCTTTACTTTCGGATCATAGAAATGATCGGTTTCGAACCTGAAATAGGTGAAACCCTTTTTAGCTGTTTTTGGCATAAGCTTTATATTTAAAGTGGATAATACATCAGCTGGCCGAAAGCTCGAACTCCTTGGGAATGTCGGGATATCGGGAGAGCAGACCGCAGGATCTGACATGATCCATATAGTTCCGCTGTATGTCAGCGGAAGTCAGGATGCGGTGTTTTTCGTATAGCTCACCGTTGAAAAGTCCGACTTGTATGCAGCCGTTGACAATTCTTGTGACATCTTCCAAAGAGGCATTCCAGTAAGAGGCCACCGCCTGCGCCGTTTCCTCGCACCACAGCAGGAGGTAGCTCCCGTTGTGGAGTGTCTCGTTTACGAGATACCGGTAAATGCTGTAACCGGAAAAACCGTATTGGCGGGTGAGTCTTCTGACTTTCATGTCAGAAAATTGGGAAGTGCTGAGCTCATAGCAAGGATGTGTTCCGCATTCCTGGCGCCGTACAGCCCGTGACAGGCGGCGGCTTGTTCCGTTTGTAAAGCTTTGGGTATTCATATATGATAATGTATAATGTTTACTGTTAAGAATTATGTATATGACGGACCGGGCTCCCACTCCTTGGGAGAATGGGACCGGTGATTATCTGGCCGGAGGAATATGGTGCTTCTTCCGGACGAACTGGACATAATTGTGGACGGTCTTCTCGCAGACGTGCGGAAAGTCCGGATAATGTTTCCGCAAGTAGTCGCCAATGCGGCTGCTGGAAATGGAGGGAAAACTGGTAAGGAGGGATGCGACGGCCTGCTCGTAGGCATGGAGTTTGTAATGCCGTTCTTTGTGCTGGAGGACTTCCTCCAAGCTTAGGGATTGAAGATGTCGTACCGTATTACGGGACACACCAAGACGACGGGCTGTCCGCGCAATGTTGATTCCCCGTGAACGAAGATCAAGGATATTGCTCCATAATATGTATTTTTCTGTTAAATTTGCCGCATCCATAATCTATTAGACAGATTTCGTAACTGGGACATTCCAGATTACGAATCTTTGATGCAGCTAAATTACCGCCCTCATTCATTGTCAAAACTACCATAAAATATGATTTCGTTTATACATTTTTTGTTATAAATAAAGCTTTTGAAAAATTCCAATCCCTCATTGTTGAAATCTTCTTTGCCGGTGATGGTGAAAACTTGCCAAGATAGTTCGATGGCTTTTGGGTATTCATCTTTTGTGAGTTGTCGTATGTTATTCATGGTATGCCATATTGTAGATTAGTGTAAAAATAGGTAGAGCAGGTATGTTCTTTGTAAGGTGGAGAAGGATAAAGGTGCATTTAAAAACAACTTTATCCTTCTTTGGCTATTAACTAGAAATTATAGGCTACGCCAAGATTGAATACGGCTTGGTCTAGGTCGCTGATTAATTGGTATTTAATATCAAAGTTTAAACTCCAGTTTTTGTCTAAGTCAAACTCCATACCTGCTCCTAAATTAACTCCAAATTTTCCATCACTTCCACTGACATCGTAATCGCCTGCTTTCCCTAAATCCAAATGCCAGTTAGTGTATGTAAATCCTGCTAATGGATATAGACTAATATTGCTTGCTATGGGAAAAAGGTAGTGGATATTTGCGTTGATGTCAAACATGCTAAGTCCATCATTTTTAAAGAAGTAATTCATAGACGGCTCTATTCTGATTTGATCAGTAATATTATATTGATATTTCAGACCAATACCAACGCTCTCTATTTCAGTTCCATAACTTAGATTTCCACCAATAGCTTGTTTCCCTTGTTGTGCAAAAACAGAACCACAACCTAAAAGTGCCATGCATGCGGCAATAATAATTTTTTTCATAATCACTCATTTTAAATGAATACTAACTTTTCTTTATATGTAGAATTATTTTTCTTCCTCCTTAAACCAGGAAGCATACATTAAATATCCATTGGCTATTTTCTGATTGAGTTCTTTGCTTTGTGCCTCGGGAATCTTTTTGATAAATTTGGCTGGAACTCCTGCCCATAGGCTTCCAGGTTCGATGACGGTGTTACTGAGTACCAGCGCTCCGGCAGCTACAATAGCTCCTTCACCTACGACCGCATGGTCTAGTATGGTAGAGCCCATTCCAATTAGAGCGCCGTCTTTTATAGTCGCACCATGTATGGTTACATTATGTCCTACAGAAACATCATTCCCGATTTCGACAACTGATTTTTGATATAATGTATGTACTACACTGCCGTCCTGGATATTTACGCGGTTACCTATGCGGATAGCATTAACATCGCCGCGTAATACGGCGTTAAACCAAATGCTGCAATCTTTTCCAATTACAACATCGCCAATAATAGTGGCATTATCGGCTAAATAACAGTTCTCGCCGATTTTTGGAGTGAATCCTCTCACTGATTTTATAAGTGCCATAATTAATTTCTACCGTTTTAAAGGAGATGTTACTTCTTTTAACCACTCGCGTTCCTCGTTGTTCAATTCCGGATTCAAACAATTGTAAACTTTTTCATGATATTGGTTGAACCATGTTATTTCTTCATCGCTCAGCATATCTGTCAGGATGGCTTCTTTGTCAATAGGGCAGAGGGTAAGTGGCTCGAATTTATAGTAAGTGCCGAATTCTGTCTCTTGTGACGGAACAATTAACATGGTATTTTCC
This sequence comes from uncultured Phocaeicola sp., assembly GCA_958434805.1. Next base: position 3,560 of record CAUBDX010000011.1, on the reverse strand, counting down.
GTACGTACTCCATGGCGTCCGGTTTTATATATACCGGGCTCGTTGGTTACTGTCATGCCTGGAACAAGTAAGGCCGGCATGTGGTTCATGCGGAATTGGTGAGGACCTTCGTGTACATTCAGAAAACAACCTACACCGTGGCCTGTTCCATGCAGGTAATTGATTCCGGCTTTCCACATAGGGAGGCGAGCCAGCGCATCTAGTTGTGTTCCGCAAGTTCCATGTGGAAATTGAGCCATTGAGAGTTGGATAAATCCTTTTAAGACTAATGTGTAATCTGTTTTTTCTTCTTTCGTGAGTGCTCCTAAAACGATAGTACGAGTAATATCAGTTGTTCCGTCCAAATATTGTGCTCCACTGTCCAGCAGCAGCATGCCTTCAGGTTTTAAGGGAATATCGGTTTCGGGGGTTGCTTCATAGTGAACAATAGCGCCATGAGCTTTATATCCGGCAATGGTGTCAAAACTGATACCATTGAAGTGGGGTTGTCCGGCGCGGAATTCGTATAATTTCTTATCTATACTTATTTCGGTTTCATTTCCAGTAGAAACAGCTGCTTTCAGCCAGCGGAGAAATTTAACCATGGCTACTCCGTCGCGTTTCATTGCGCGATGGAAGCCTTCTATTTCTGTCTCATTCTTTATCGCTTTTAAAAAAAGTACAGGCGAAGGAGCTATTTCTATTAAGGAATGGGCGCAGGCTGCTGCATGGACAGCGGCATTGATATTAGCTGACAACAGGAGCTTGCCGGTAAAATCTTTTAAATCTTTTTCAATTGTTGAATAAGGCCTTACTTTAATTTCGTTTTCTGTTAGATAGTCTTTTACTTCATCTGACAGTTTATTCTCTATTATATATAAGGTAGAACTATATTCCGTGATGAGAAGGTAACTTACAAATACCGGATTGCAGTGTACGTCACTTCCCCGTAAGTTTAGGGTCCATGCCACTTCATCCAGTGCGGAAATTAAAATGCCTGTGCAACTGTTACGACGGATTGCTTCTCGTATTTGAGTGATTTTATCCTTGCAACTGAGACCGGCATATTTCAATTCATGTATAAACACTTTGTTATCGGGCAATGCAGGCCGATCTGTCCATAATTCATTGAATGGATCGGGAGCAAGGGTTAAGTGTATCTGTTTTTTTTCTAATTCTTTCTGTAAGTTGCTTGTTTCTTGATAGCTGTTCACCCAGCCGTCTATACCCACATTGTCTTCTGCATTCAATACACAGCCCAACCACTCTACAATGGAAGGAGTTTCCGGTAATCGTTCCTTGAATAAAGTAATACCTGTGTTTTCCAATTGTTCGGCCGCTTGAAGAAAATAGCGTGAATCTGTCCAAAGTCCGGCTTTATCCAGTGTTACGACAACCGTACCTGCCGAACCTGTGAAACCTGATATCCATTTACGTGCTTCCCAATGTTTGGGGATATACTCTCCCGAATGGGGATCCGTACTGGGAATAATAAAGGCTGAAAGCTTGTGTTTACGCATGAAATTGCGCAGACTAGCTATTCTATTTATAATTTCCGATTTCATTTTAATAGGTTTATAATGGTTTGTACTAGAAAGCAAAGATACGATTTCTAGATTATTTTAAATAAATAATTGCGGAAAGTTTTGTAAATAAAGAAAGTATGTGTAATTTTGCGCCGCAATTTGACTATAGAAAAATTTAGTAACAATATAATTTAATAATTAAAAACAATGATTGTAGTACCAGTAAAAGAAGGCGAAAACATTGAAAAAGCGCTGAAGAAGTTCAAAAGAAAATTTGAGAAAACAGGTGTTGTAAAAGAACTAAGAGCTAGACAGCAGTTCGACAAGCCGTCTGTATTGAACAGGCTGAAAAGAGAACGTGCTATCTATGTTCAGAAACTTCAGCAAGTAGAAGAATAATTAAAAACTCGCACATTCTTTGAATAATTGAATTCTTTTTCATATATTCGTTGCTGAATTGATAAGCGACGTTTCTTATGATGACAGACTCTTTTTTGGATTATCTTCGATTTGAAAAAAACTATTCTGAAAAAACAATAGTTAGTTATGGAATAGATTTGACCAAGTTCGAAGAATACTTCAAGGGGAAAGACGAGAAAGTCGATTTTACAACGGTAGATGCTGATTTGGTTCGTGGTTGGGTGATGAACCTGATGGAGAATGGATATACATCTGCTTCTGTAAACCGAAAACTGAGTTCACTCCGGTCGTTTTATCGTTTCCTTCTAAAGAAAGGTGTGATAGAGGAGGATCCGATGTTGAAAATCATTGGACCGAAAAATAAGAAACCTCTTCCTGTATTTCTGAAAGAACGTGAAATGGACCGACTCTTGGATGATGTTCCTTTTAAGGAGGATTTTACAGGTTGTCGGGATAGAATGGTGTTGGAAATGTTTTATGCTACAGGCATGCGGCTTTCCGAGTTGATAGGGCTGAATGATGTGGATGTCGATTTTTCTGCGTTTCTGATAAAAGTAACGGGAAAGAGAAATAAACAGCGTTTAATTCCTTTTGGAGAAGAATTGCGAAGGGCGATGTCTGTTTATCTGAAAATAAGAAATGAAGTGTTGCCTGGAAAGGCAGAGGCGTTTTTCGTCCTAAAAAACGGAAAACGGATGTATCCTGGAAAGGTGTATCTTTTAGTGAAACGGAACCTGTCAAAAGTGGTGTCGTTAAAAAAAAGAAGTCCGCATGTGTTGAGACATACTTTTGCAACTACTATGTTGAATAATGAGGCAGAGTTGGGCGCAGTGAAGGAATTACTGGGCCATAGTAGTCTGACTACAACGGAAATTTATACGCATACGACTTTTGAGGAACTTAAAAAAGTTTATGAACAAGCTCATCCAAGAGCGTAAAAAAGGAGGTATTTATGGAAGTTAGAATTCAAGCCATTCATTTCGATGCAACAGAAAAACTTCAGGATTTTATTCAGAAGAAAACTGCTAAGTTAGAAAAGTATTGTGACGATATAAATAAAGTGGAGGTGTCATTAAAAGTTGTAAAGCCTGAAACTGCGATGAATAAGGAGGTTAGTATAAAAGTGCTGGTGCCTAATGGTGAATTTTTTGCAGAAAAGGTGAGTGATACATTTGAAGAGTCGGTTGATGTATGCGTAGATGCGCTTTCTAAGCAATTGACAAAATATAAAGAAAAACTACGCGGTAAATAAAAAAAAACACCGAAAGTTTTTGAGATTTAAAATAAATATCTAACTTTGCAGCCGCTTAACCATTCAAGGCGGAATGGTTGCGAAGTTAGATATGACAAGCCTCTTTAGCTCAGTTGGCCAGAGCACGTGATTTGTAATCTCGGGGTCGTTGGTTCGAATCCGACAAGAGGCTCAAGAAAAGATGCTGAGAAGCTGTTGTTCTTTGAAAGTAAGTTGGGCAAATACCAGAGTGGCCAAATGGGGCAGACTGTAAATCTGCTGTCTTTCGACTTCGGTGGTTCGAATCCATCTTTGCCCACATTCTTAAGACTTGAAAGGTCTTTGGTTTTTTGCGGAAGTAGCTCAGTTGATAGAGCATTAGCCTTCCAAGCTGAGGGTCGCGG
>CAUBDX010000010.1 GCA_958434805.1 uncultured Phocaeicola sp. | reverse complement strand
AGATAGCAGAATATATGCTTGCTTTCATTGAGATGTATGGGTATATAAGTTATATTACTTATCCAAAGCCTGTTAGCTTGAGTCGGTATATATGACTTTGCCTGATTGAGATAGCTCGGAAGTCCGTGACGTGAATCCGTAGTCCTCGGTTTATGTTTTTTTCTTGCGGACCTTGAGATTATGCTTGTCGAGAATATACTCAAAACGATCTCGGCCGACAATTTTAGGTTATTACAGTATCATTTTTCTTCTTCCTTAATAAGATGAGACTGTCAAAGATGAGGCTATTAGAATATCCCTAAACTATAAATTACGGCAAACAAAAAAACTCCTGCAATCATTTAGATTACAGGAGTTTATATATTAAGTAGCTTAAATTACTTAGCCAAAGCAGTAGCAACGTCTACAGCACAAGCCACTGTACATCCTACCATCGGGTTGTTACCGATACCCAGGAATCCCATCATTTCTACGTGAGCAGGAACTGATGAAGAACCAGCGAACTGAGCGTCAGAGTGCATACGACCCATAGTGTCGGTCATACCGTAAGAAGCAGGACCTGCAGCCATGTTATCCGGGTGAAGTGTACGACCTGTACCACCACCTGAAGCTACTGAGAAATAAGGTTTACCTGCAAGAACACGTTCTTTCTTGTAAGTACCTGCAACCGGGTGCTGGAAACGAGTCGGGTTAGTAGAGTTACCAGTGATTGATACGTCTACACCTTCTTTCCACATGATAGCTACACCTTCACGAACGTCGTCAGCGCCATAGCATTTTACTTTAGCACGAGGACCGTTTGAGTAAGCGATTTCACGAACTACGTTCAATTCGCCAGTATAGTAGTCAAACTGAGTCTGAACGTAAGTAAATCCGTTGATACGAGAGATGATCTGGGCAGCGTCTTTACCCAAACCGTTCAAGATACAACGCAAAGGTTCTTTACGAACTTTGTCTGCTTTTGCAGCGATTTTGATAGCACCTTCAGCAGCAGCGAATGATTCGTGACCTGCCAAGAAAGCGAAACATTTAGTTTCTTCGCGCAGCAACATTGCAGCCAAGTTACCGTGACCGATACCAACCTTACGGTCGTCGGCTACTGAACCCGGGATACAGAATGCCTGCAAACCGATACCGATTGCTTCAGCAGCTTCAGCAGCATTGGTGCAGCCTTTCTTGATAGCGATAGCACAACCTACGACGTAAGCCCATTTTGCATTTTCGAAGCAGATAGGCTGAGTTTCTTCACAAGTTTTATAAGGATCAAGACCATATTGTTCGCAGATAGCGTTAGCTTCTTCGATGTCTTTGATACCGTTAGCGTTCAAAGCAGCAAGAATCTGTTTGATACGACGGTCCTGGCTTTCAAATTTTACTTCTCTAATCATATGTTCTTTCCTCCTTAATTATTCGTGACGTGGGTCGATATGTTTAACTGCGCCTTGTTCTGCTGTGAAGCGTCCGTAAGTACCGGTTACTTTCTTCAATGCTTCGTTAGCGTCTGTTCCTTTTTTGATTTCATCCATGAACTTGCCCAGATGAACGAATTCATATCCGCAGATTTCATCGTTTTCATCCAAAGCGATAGTCTTGATATAACCTTCTGCCATTTCCAAGTAGCGAGGACCTTTAGCCAATGTTCCGTACAGAGTACCTACCTGGCTGCGCAGACCTTTACCCAAGTCTTCCAGACCAGCACCAATCATCAAACCGCCTTCAGAGAAAGCTGACTGAGTACGTCCGTAAACAATCTGCAAGAATAATTCACGCATAGCAGTGTTGATAGCATCACAAACCAAGTCAGTGTTCAGGGCTTCCAAAACAGTTTTACCCGGCAGGATTTCTGAAGCCATAGCTGCTGAGTGAGTCATACCTGAGCAACCGATAGTTTCAACCAAAGCTTCCTGGATAACACCTTCTTTAACGTTAAGGGTCAGTTTACAAGCACCCTGCTGAGGAGCACACCAACCGATACCGTGAGTCAAACCGGAAATGTCTTTAATTTCTTTTGATTTAACCCATTTTCCTTCTTCAGGAATTGGAGCCGGACCATGATTAGGTCCTTTTTTTACAACACACATGTGTTCAACTTCGTGTGAATAAGTCATATTCGTTACGTTTTATTAGTTGGTAATAAAAAATAGGTATCATAACCTTTTTCTATTAAGGAGGGAATTCCTTAATACATCGGCAAAGTTAGTCGTTTTATTTTGTTATGCAACCGAATAAACCAAACTTTTTCTTCGCTTTTTATAATATTTTTGCTTTATCTTTGCCACGTTATTGTTTTCAGGCGACTGATGGGCTGAGAATTTTAAAGTGTTGCCGGCTTGTTGTCTGAAATCTGATTGCCTAACTTAAGAACTCAAAAACAGGAACGATATGGATGAAATGAAGATTACAGTGACCGATGAGGCATTACGTGCCGGAGCCGCAGAGGGTATGGATGGCTTTTTGAAGGTGTTTATTGATAAATATCTTGAGGTTACATCGGGTAGGGTATGTGCAGAGACGATGCCTTTGCTTAATGGCTATCAGCATTCCTTGTTAGGTTATCATTTTTTCCGGGAAGAAGTGCTTGAGGGGGGATTTATTCAGTTGATTCAGAACGGGTATGGTCCTTACATTTTTGACAATCCTTTTGCGAAGGCTATGCGCTTGTTCGGAGCAAAGGAGTTTGCCAAGCTGATTTACGAAGCGAAAAAGATTTATGATGCGCATCGTGATGACTTGGAACGTGAGCGTACGGATGATGAGTTTATGGCGATGTATGAGCAATATGAGGCTTTCGATGATATAGAGGAGGCTTTCATGGAAATGGAAGAGGAGGTGACTGAGCAGATAGCCCGTTATGTGGATGAGCATCTGGAACAGTTTGCCGAAATTGTGTGAAGGAGAGCAGATGACCCGGTTGTAGGAAAACGATGATGGCATGGCGTTTGTGTTTATATTTGTTAAATAATCAAAAGCGATGCAGTCTTCTTATAGAGTGTTCATTTACTTAGCGCAGTGGGATAGAAATAGAATAAAAACTTAAATAAAATATCATAAAACATGAAGAAGATTAAATTGGCGGCTATGTTTGCCGCAGTGGTGGCAATGCTGGGGCTTAGCTCTTGCTTGGACGGGGATACCAATAACATTGCTACAGGAATGGAGTATGTGAAAAATGCAGGAATGCCCGGATATTATCGTTTTCAAAACTCGGCAGGCTTGTCACTGGAACCGAGCAATCAGAAACAATGGGCAGAGACTTCTGTTACCACTCCTTATGTAATTATTCAGTATCAATACAGTCCGGATTCAATTAAGGAGAATTCAAAACGTTTGCCGATTACGTTGCAGGGAATGGCTGCGGTAAAAGAGGCACAATATTCTGTGGGAGATGCGGACTGGGCGAATGCACCGATTTATCTGGCTGGACTGGCTGCTTTCCCTTATTATGATAAAAATAACCTGTTTCTGGGTGTTCAGTATTATGTGAAAACCGGTTCAGACGGTAAGGTAGATGCTTCTGATTCGCAGACCGAAGCTCATCAGTTTAGCTTGTATTGCGCAAAAACAGAAAAAGAGTCAATCAGTGGAAACAGCCTGGTGCTTTATGTTCATCATAAGGTAAATGATTTGAGCACAAATAAAGACCGTAAGTCAACAAACGGATTTGAGTATGTTCACTTTTCTTTGTCGGATGCATTGAACTGGTATAAAGGAGTGAAGGAAGGTGCTTTACCTGATAACTTGATTATTAAGTGGAAAGTTCCGGGAAGTGCGTCGGGCGACGATATGCTTGACTATGACAAAGCAAAAGATGTGTCAACATCGCTTTCTATCCCTTATTCGAAATATTTCAAGGAATCTAAATAAGCAACATTGCTAATTTATAATAAACTAATCGGGAGACATGCTAACACATGTCTCCTTTTTTTATACATTTGCGTTTCATTCTATAAATAACTCAAAATTCGCAAGCCTTTTTAGAAGTTGTAGGGTGATGAGACCTTCGGCTGAAAATACGGATGCTTGCGAAACTTAAAGAAAAAGGAGGAAACAGATGGATTACAGAAAATTATTCCATAAGATTATAGCCTTGTTGTCATCGCCGGGAAAGACTTGGACCGAAATCAGTGAAGGCGGTGAAGAACGAAACATTTTGGGTAACTTTGTTTACCCTTTGATTGGCTTATGTAGCATGGCTGAATTTATCGGGGCATTTTTGGGACGTGACATCACTCCTGATGTTTTTCAGAATGCCCTTCGCAGTTGCTGTGCCCTGGCAGTAGCGTTGTTCGGAGGTTTTTTTCTGGCTGTTTACCTGATAGAGGCTGTGGGCAAGCGCTGGTTTGCGACCGCTTATTCCAGACCCATGCTTCATACCTTCGTGGGCTACTCCATGGTGGTTACCTTTGTGCTTGACATGGTGAGCAGCTTTTTTCCTATAGCCATTCTTCACTGGATACTGCAACTGTACACCTTGTTTGTAGTCTTTGAAGGTGCCCGTCGCTTTTTACGTGTCCCGGAAGCCAGGTTGACTTCCTATACCTTGGTGTCGACTTTGTTTATCTTGTTGTCTCCGGCTGTGATTGAATCTATTTTTAATAAATTGACTGTGATACTGAACTGATGAAAACTACAACGAATAATAATATCAATATAAAAAACAAACGGGCATCGTTTGATTATGAATTTATCGATACATATACTGCAGGTATTGTACTGACCGGTACAGAAATTAAATCCATCCGTCAGGGCAAAGCCAGCTTGGTTGATACGTTCTGTTTTTTCTCACGCGGTGAGTTGTGGGTAAAAAACATGCATATAGCCGAATACTTTTACGGCTCTTATAATAATCATGCTGCCCGCCGTGACCGGAAGTTATTATTGACTCATAAAGAATTGCGCAAGTTAGAGCGTACTTCCGATGAACCGGGATTTACCATTGTACCCACACGTCTGTATATCAATGAAAAGGGACTTGCTAAGGTGGTTATCGCATTGGCTAAGGGTAAGAAGCAGTATGATAAGCGCCAGTCGCTGAAGGAGAAGGAAGACAAACGCATGATGGACCGGATGTTCAAGAGATAGGAAATAAGTTTTGAGTTTTTGAGCTTCCGGGTCCTTCGTTTTTAAAGCTTGGGTTCTTGAGCTTAGGCAGGCTTGCTGACTCTTTCACTTGGGAATAGCATATTTTGCCCGCCGGTTGTGGCATGAACCGTAAAACGAAGTGATTCGTGAAATATACACACTCAAAAACTCAAGAACTGACAAACTCAAAAACTAACAAAGACTTATGCAAAAACAAATACAAGAGCGGATTCTCGTGCTCGATGGGGCTATGGGAACCATGATACAGCGTTATGGACTTTCGGAGGCCGATTTCCGGGGAGAGCGTTTTAAAGATATTCAGGGTCAGCTGAAAGGCAACAATGATTTGCTTTGTCTAACTCGTCCTGATGTGATTGAAGAAATTCACCGGAAATACCTGGAAGCGGGTGCCGATATAATTGAAACCAATACTTTTAATGCCACTTCCATTTCTATGGAAGATTACCACATGGAGGCTTATTGCCGGGAAATCAATCTGGCTGCGGTGCGTTTGGCGCGTAAGCTCGCCGATGAATATACGCTCCGTACTCCGGAAAAACCCCGCTTTGTTGCAGGGGCTGTGGGACCTACCAACAAAACTTGTTCCATGAGTCCGGATGTGAACAATCCGGCTTTCCGCGCCTTGACTTTCGATATGCTTCAAGCGGCTTACTGTGAGCAGATGGAAGCGTTGCTTGAGGGGGGAGTGGATGCCATCTTGATAGAAACCATTTTCGATACGCTTAATGCCAAAGCTGCCATCCGCGCAGCTGAACTATCGATGGAGCGGGTGGGGCGAAGGGTTCCGCTGATGCTTTCGGTGACGGTTTCCGATACAGGGGGAAGAACGCTTTCCGGACAAACCTTAGAGGCTTTCCTGGCATCTGTACAGCATGCTGATATTTTTTCCATCGGTCTGAACTGTTCTTTCGGGGCGCGTCAGCTGAAGCCTTTTCTTGAACAGCTTGCCAAGCGGGCTCCTTATTATATCAGTGCTTATCCGAATGCCGGTTTGCCTAACAGCTTAGGTCAGTATGACCAGACTCCGGAAGAAATGGCAGAAGAAGTTCAGGAATATATTAATGAGGGGTTGGTGAATATCATTGGAGGATGTTGCGGTACGACGGAAGCTTACATCGCGCGGTTTCAGGAAATGGTAAAAGGAGCTGCTCCTCATGTGCCTGCTGCTAAACCCGGTTGCCTTTGGTTGTCGGGGCTGGAATTGCTTGAGGTAACCCCGCAGATTAACTTTGTCAACGTGGGTGAACGCTGTAATGTGGCAGGTTCGCGCAAATTCTTGCGTCTTGTTAATGAAAAGAAATATGAAGAGGCGCTTTCCATAGCCCGCAAGCAGGTGGAAGACGGGGCACTCATTATCGATGTCAATATGGACGACGGATTGCTGGATGCGGCAGAAGAGATGACCACGTTCTTGAATCTGATTGCTTCGGAACCGGAAATTTCGCGTGTGCCGATTATGATTGACTCGTCAAAATGGGAAGTGATTCTTGCCGGACTGAAATGCCTTCAGGGCAAGTGCGTGGTAAATTCGATTTCACTGAAAGAGGGTGAGACCGTATTCATTGAGCATGCACGTACGGTTAAGCAGTATGGTGCGGCGGTGATTGTAATGGCATTCGATGAGCAGGGGCAGGCAGATACGTATGAACGTAAAATAGAGGTTTGTGCCCGTGCCTACCGCATCCTTACCGAGCAGGTTGGCTTTAATCCGAACGATATTATATTTGACCCTAACGTGCTTGCCCTGGCTACGGGAATCGAGGAACATAATAATTATGCGGTTGATTTTATTAAGGCTACCGGATGGATCCGGCGGAATCTTCCCGGGGCACATATAAGCGGCGGAGTAAGCAATCTTTCTTTTTCGTTCCGTGGAAATAATTATATCCGCGAGGCGATGCACGCGGTATTCCTGTATCATGCTATCCGCGAAGGAATGGATATGGGTATTGTGAATCCGGGTACTTCGGTGCTTTATACAGATATTCCGGCTGATGTGTTGGAACGGATTGAAGATGTGGTATTAAACCGCCGTCCGGATGCGGCAGAACGGCTGATTGAAACGGCAGAAGGCTTAAAGCAGCAGGCTGAAAACCAACCGGCAGATGGAAAATCTTCGGCTGCCGAAGGATTCCGTTCGCTTCAAACCGTGGAAGAGCGTTTGCAATATGCTTTGGTAAAAGGTATCAGTGATTATCTGGAGCAGGACTTGAGTGAAGCACTTCAGCGTTATCCGAATGCGGTCAGCATAATAGAAGGACCTTTGATGGCGGGCATGAACCATGTGGGCGACTTGTTTGGCTCGGGTAAAATGTTTTTGCCGCAAGTAGTCAAAACTGCGCGTACCATGAAGAAAGCTGTGGCATTCCTTCAGCCTTATATTGAGGCTGAAAAGAAAGAGGGCGCAAAGAGTGCCGGCAAAGTGCTGGTGGCTACGGTGAAGGGCGACGTACACGACATCGGAAAGAATATCGTTTCGGTGGTTATGGCTTGCAACGGATATGAAATCATTGACTTGGGAGTTATGGTTCCTGCCGAAAAGATTGTAGAAACGGCTATCCGGGAAAAGGTAGATGTTGTAGGACTCAGCGGACTGATTACGCCTTCACTTGAGGAGATGGTTCATGTGGTGGGCGAGTTGCAGCGTGCCGGGCTTGACATTCCTGTAATGATTGGCGGGGCTACCACTTCAAAGCTTCACACGGCTTTGAAAATTGCTCCGGTTTATCATGCTCCGGTGGTTTATATGCGTGATGCTTCTCAAAATGCTTCGGTGTTGGCCAAGTTGCTGAATCCGGAACTGCGTCCGGCTTTTGTGAAGGAACTGGAAGAAAGCTATGAGGAGCTGCGTGAAAAAAATCAGACGCGCGTGGTGAAAACTGCTTCATTGGAAGAATCTCGGAAGAATAAGTTGGATTTGTGGAGCTGATGGCTTGAGCAGACCGTTTATTGCTGTCGGAATACGGCCTTGAAAACTTTGTCTTTAGAGTTTCTTAGGGGGAACTTGTTGATGCTTGGCTCTGATTAGAATAGTGGAGTTATGATTGTATAAGATACAGAAGAAAACGTTTTGATGTTTTGAGATAAACGTCAAGACGAAATAAAAAAACGCTTTGATGTTTTTTCTAAAACATCAAAGCGTTTTTTATGAAGGTAAAATAGATTTTATTTTAATAGACTTCCACCTTGTCTGCCAGTGATTTGCACTTGTCGCGCAGTGCGTCAAGATCACCGTCGTTCTTGTCATAACATACCACAACTCCCATGCGCCGGTTCATCTTGGTATATGGTTTTCCGAAAATACGCAAGTAAGTATTGGGTTGTGAGCATACCAACTCTTCACCTCGGTAGCGCGGGGCTTCCTGGCTGGCTATCGGTGAAAGGATAACAGCACTTGCTCCGATATGCTCTTGTGTGATGCCCGGAATAGGCAGGCCAAGTACAGCGTACAGGTGCAGTTCGAATTCGTTGAGATTCTGTGTATTGGCAAGGGTTACCATACCCGTGTCATGCGGGCGGGGAGATAACTCAGAGAAGTAAACTCCGTTTTCATGGCTTAAGAAGAATTCTACCCCCCATAGTCCGTATCCGGTCAAGGCTTCGGTTACTTTAGCTGCCATGCGTTGTGCTTCAGCCAAGTGTTCGGGAGCGATGTGGGCGGGCTGGAAACTTTCGCGATAGTCGCCGCCTTTCTGTACGTGTCCGATAGGCGGGCAGAATAGGGTAGGGCCGTTTTTCTGTGTAACGGTAAGCAGGGTAATTTCACTGTCGAATTTGATGAACTCTTCCACAATCAGTTCTTTGATGTCGCCCCGGCTTCCGCTGCATCCGTATTCCCAAGAGTATTTTAAGTCTTCCGGGCTTTTGGCTACTGATTGTCCTTTTCCTGAAGATGACATTAATGGCTTGATTACGCAGGGATATCCGATTTTGTCGGCTGCTTCTTTCAGTTCTTCATAAGAAGTGGCATAGAAATATTTTGCTGTTTTCAGTCCCAGTTCTTTCGCTGCCAAGTCGCGGATGGCTTTACGGTTCATGGTGTAATTCACAGCACGTGCGCTTGGCACCACTTGGATACCTTCTTTCTCTAAGTGATAAAGACGCTCGGTGCGGATGGCTTCAATTTCGGGGATGATAATATCGGGATGATATTTTTCAACCACATGGTCAAGTGCTTCTCCGTCCAACATGCTGAATACTTCACAAGCATCGGCCACCTGCATGGCAGGAGCTCCTGCATAAGAATCACACGCTATTACATATTGTCCCAAACGCTGTGCAGCAATGGTGAATTCCTTACCTAACTCACCAGAGCCTAACAAAAGAATCTTCTTAGTCATATTCGTTTTAAAGTTTTTATACTCATTGCTGCAAAGATAAGATTTTTCATCTTTTTTGAGTATTAAAATTTGCTTTAATTATAGGGGACTGGCAAAATATTCAATGAAAGGGGCTTGTAGCATGAAGATAAATCCGCAGGCTACGGCAATCATCCATACAAAGATGAGGATGATTTTGGTGGCGGTGGACATGGGTCTCCATACACCGAAAGCTTGCATGATGAGTTGCAATAATCCTACGATGGGGATTCCGGCTGCTAACAGTCCGCATACCGAGAGGGCTATGCCGATTCCCGGTGTGGTACTTACTATATTCCAGTCTATGCCGGGTAAGGCACTGTAAAAGGCTGCCGGGAAGCTGACTAAAATGCCTGTAGCTGCCATGAACAGGGCAAAGAGTACGATGAGGCCGACTAACAGGGCGGGGGCGCAGCAAATGGCTACTACCACGAGGAATACTTTCAGAAGAAAGCCTACGATGGCTACGAAAGCATTTCCCAGACGCTGGAGAAAAGAACGCGGCTTTTCGGAGTGTACGTATTCGTTGGCGCGTTCGAATCCATCGGTAACTGTGCGTCCGATGTTTTCTACGTTAATGGGTTCTCCCCGCATTTGTAACTTTTCGGTAGCGGTATGGGCTATAGGGAATACAATCCATGCAATGAGGTAGAAGAGTATGAGTCCTTGAAATGCAACTCCAGCTACGATGAAGCCCACGCGCAGCCAGGTAACATCCCATCCAAGGTAGGCAGCCAGTCCGGATACTACTCCTCCTAAAATGCGGTCATCCGGGTTGCGGAAGATGCGGCGCGTGGTTTGTTGATCTTGGGCGGAGCTGTTTTTTTGAGTATCTTCTTCTTTGTCGAAATCATCATTAAGTTCTTCGGGTTTACCCATTCGGGCGATAACGGCTTCTACGTATTCAATGGTTATCACTTGTTTGCCTTCCTGGATGTATTCATCAAACAGTTCTGCAATACGGATCTCCATGTCGTGTACGATTTCTTCCGCACCTTGACTCTTGCGGAAATGATACCGGAGATTGTTCAGGTAGTTGTCTAATAATATATAGGCATCTTCATCAATATGATAAACCGTGCCTCCTAAGTTAACAGTCAGTGTCTTTTTCATCGTGGGTAGTTGTTAGAAGTTTTAGTTTTAAGTGATTTACTGTATTTGAAAGCTCGTCCCATGCTGTTTCAAGTTCGGCAAGAAATTCTTCTCCCTGAGGGGTTAGCCGATAGTATTTCCGGGGAGGTCCTTGGGTGGACTCTACCCATTCATATGATAGCAATTCATCGTTTTTCAGTCGGGTAAGCAGGGGATAGAGTGTGCCTTCTACTACGATGAGCTTGGCCGTTTTAAGCTTTTGGATAATGTCGGAAGCGTAAGCCGGCTCTCGGTGCAATAGTAAAAGGATGCAGTATTCCAGCATTCCTTTTCGCATTTGGGATTTTACGTTATCTACATTCATTTGGTTTCCAGTGTTTATTTGTATGGCACAAATGTATGTATTAAATGAATACCTTGTATAGCATAGTACTTGTTTCTTGCTCTTTTTAACAAAATAATTTATTCCTTTTTACCGGCTGATATGCTGAAACGGTATATTTGCAGTATGTTTTAAGCATAAATAAAATGAGGGTTATTCGGAAAGCTACGGTGGGGGATATTCCACTGATTAATAAGTTGGCTTGGGAAGTATTTCCTGCAACATACCAGAATATATTGACTGAGGAACAAATATAGAGTATATGATGGAATGGATGTATTCGTATGAAAATTTGCGTAGTCAAATGGAAAACGAAGGTCATGTGTATTTTTTAGCCTGTGAAGCGGGTGAAGCTGTGGGCTATGTTTCAGTGAGGCAAGAGGCAGATGATTTGTTTCATCTGGAGAAGATTTATATAAAGCCTTGCTGTCAGAAAACGCACTTGGGAAAGGTTTTGTTTGAACGGGCTGTGGCGGCTATAAAGGAATTGCATCCGGAGCCTTGCCGCATGGAGCTGAATGTAAACCGCCGGAATCCGGCTTTGGGCTTTTATGAGCACATGGGTATGAAGAAAGTACGGGAAGGGGATTTCCCTATAGGAGCTGGCTTTTATATGAATGATTATATAATGGGAATGGAGCTTTAAGTTTCTAAGTTTTTAAGTTTGCTGTTTTTACTGGCAGAAACTAAAAACTTAGAAACTCAAGCTCTTAGAGATTACTGATGCTGTTCGCGTAGCAGGTCGTTAACGGTCTTCACCGGATTGAAGGTACTTAACGGAACTTCTACGAAGACAGTGCTCCAGTCGCTCATTGAACCGTTCCATAAACCGGGAAGTTCAAGTGCTTTCAGGTCTTTTCCGTTTTTCGATTTGTAGGAGATGAAACCGGTAGCTTTGTCTACGTGTTTCAGCAGGTTGAATTTGTTTCCTTTATAGTCACGGATTGCACATACTAGGTCAACCGGATTAAAGTGGGTTCCTTTTTCAAACATAGCTTTCTTTTCCGGGTCGTTCATGTCGATTTGTGAACTTTCAAGAATTTGTAGTGAAACAGTGTTGTCGGCATTGTAAGCTAAGAACGGACCTCCTCCCGGTTCTCCTACGTTTTTAACCATTCCGCATACGCGCATCGGACGGTTCAGTTTTTTGCGGAGATAAATAACGAGTTCGGCGTCTTCCAGATTCTTGATTTCTTGGTTTCTGCAGTGTAGCTTCTGTTGTACGAAGCGGATAATTTCTTCCAGTTCTGCATGACTGTAGTGACCTCCGTCTAGTAACTCAAGGTAACTGAATGCTTGTTTCTGTAAGGTAACCAAAACACCGGCAAGTAATTTCTTGTAAGTTACGGTATCGTCTTTCAAGCGGTCGGGTACCACATTGTCAATATTTTTGATAAATACAATGTCGGCGTCTAAATCGTTCAAGTTTTCGATAAGCGCACCGTGTCCTCCCGGACGGAACAACAGTTTGCCGTCTTTATCGCGGAATGGATTGTTTTCCATGTCGGCAGCTACGGTGTCGGTACT
This sequence comes from uncultured Phocaeicola sp., assembly GCA_958434805.1. The sequence goes on along the minus strand of CAUBDX010000010.1, from coordinate 56,571 downwards.
GGGTTTCTGTTCAGAAAAACTGATGTGGTAATTGATTCCGTATTTAGATGCGTATTCACAAGTCTTTGCATCAACGAGTTTTTGGAAAAGCTGGCGGTGTTCGGTCGATACGGTGAAGTGTACGTTTACTTCTCCGGTTTTTCCGGCTGCGTAGAGTGCACCTTCTACCAAGTGTTCTTCTAGCGGGGTGCGTACTCCGTCGGCATAACGGTGGAATTTAAGCAATCCTTTGGGGAGTGCTCCGTAATTCAGTCCCGCCGATTCAAGCAGGTTAGATACCACGGCTTTATAGTTCTGTTCCGAAAGCAGTGCGTCAATATTCTTTCCTGTGTTATCCAGACATGCTGCATTTAAGTCGTTGAAAAAAGCAAAGCTATGGATGTGGTCGAAGAATTTTTTTTCAAAGTCGGTGGTGGGCACGTTGTAGTCGGCGCCTAAAAACTCAAACAGGTTTTTAAACATGCGGCTTGCTGCACCCGATGCAGGAACAAATTTTACAATTTTCTTATTCCCTTGCTTGTAGGTATCCCAAGCATGTAAATAAGCATCTTGTTCTTCTTTTCCGGGTATCAAGATACCGCCATTGTCTACTGATGCTGCGGCTGCAAGCTTCAAAAAGGGAAAGCCTTTCTTAAAACACTCCAGTTGTTCTGCGATTTGTGTTTCAGAAATACCTTTTTTTGCTAATAATTCTTTGTCTTCGTGTGTTAACATATTACGTATATTTTGGTTGTTTAATTCATTCACTTTAAGGTAATGATACCCAAAATTATAAAAAATACTGAAAGTATGTGCTAAAGCAGAAGAAAAAAACTATCTTTACCAGCAAAGATAAAATATAAAGGCAATGGAAGGTAATGTTTTTTTTACTCGGGAGGAACGGACAGAGTTGTTTTCGCTATATAAAAGATTGTTGCTGCTGTCGAAAGATACCTTGCAGCGTGATGATTGCAGAAAGCTGAAGGCGCACTTGATTAAAGCAACGGCTGGAGGAGGGATTCCCCGTAATGTTTTTGGGATGAATCCTATAATCAAGGATATGCAGACGGCTGTGATTGTGGCTGAAGAAATAGGAATGCGTCGGGCTTCTATTCTTGGCATTATGCTTCATGAATCGGTGAAATATAATTTGTGTACATTGGATGCTGTTCGCTGTGAATATGGGGAAGATGTTGCCGGGATTATCCGAGGGCTGGTGCGGATTAATGACCTTTATTCTAAAAGTCCGACTATTGAATCGGAAAACTTCCGTAATTTGCTGTTGTCTTTTGCCGAAGATATGCGGGTTATCTTGATAATCATAGCCGACCGTGTTAACTTGATGCGGCAGATTAAAGATAATCCGAATAAGGAGGCCCGGCTGCAGGTAGCAAATGAGGCAGCTTATTTGTATGCCCCGCTGGCGCATAAGCTGGGATTATATAAGCTGAAGTCAGAACTGGAAGATCTTTCGCTGAAATATACTCAGCATGATGTGTATTATCATATTAAAGATAAACTGAATGCCACAAAAGCGGCACGCGACCGTTATATTGAAGCTTTTATTGAGCCTGTGCGAGTGAAGTTGGAAGAGGCAGGACTGACCTTTCATATCAAAGGGCGTACCAAGTCTATCCATTCGATTTATCAGAAGATGAAAAAACAGGGATGCCCGTTTGAGGGGGTGTACGATTTATTTGCCATTCGTATTATCCTGGATGCTCCGCTGGAAAAAGAAAAACAGGAGTGTTGGCAGGCATATTCGATTGTCACTGATATGTATTTGCCGAATCCGAAGCGTTTGCGAGACTGGCTTTCTGTTCCCAAAAGCAATGGTTATGAGTCGCTTCACATCACTGTGATGGGACCGGAAGGTAAATGGGTGGAAGTGCAGATTCGTACGGAGCGTATGGATGAAATAGCTGAGAAGGGACTGGCGGCTCACTGGCGTTATAAAGGTGTTAAGGGGGAGAGCGGATTGGATGAATGGTTGAATACCATCCGTGAAACGCTTGAAAATGCAGATAGTGACCTGGAGGTCATGGATCAGTTTAAGCTTGACTTGTATAAAGATGAGGTTTTTGTCTTTACTCCGAAGGGGGATTTGTATAAATTGCCACAGGGGGCTACTGTGCTTGACTTTGCTTTTTCCATTCATTCGAACTTGGGATGCCGGTGTATCGGGGCGCGGGTGAACGGTAAAAACGTGCAGCTGAAGCAGCGTTTGAATAGTGGAGATCAGGTGGAAATCATGACTTCGAATACACAGACTCCCAAGCGTGACTGGCTGAACTTTGTTACGACCTCAAAGGCTCGTAATAAAATCCGTCAGGCTCTTAAGGAAATTGCTGCCCGTCAGACGCAGTTTGCTCGGGAGACGCTGGAACGGAAGTTCAAAAACCGGAAGTTGGAATACGATGAGGCTATCCTGATGCGCCTGATACGTAAGCTGGGTTTTAAAACTGTTACCGATTTCTATCAGAGCATAGCCGATGAATCTGCCGATATTAACGGGGTGATTGATAAGTATCTGGATATGCAAAAGCGGGAAAACGAACAGCGTGAAGATGTGGTTTACCGCAGTGCCGAGGCTTATAATATGCAGGCAAGTGCCGATGCGAAGGATTATTATAAAGATGATGTGCTGGTGATTGACCAGAATCTGAAAGGGCTCGACTTTAACTTGGCTAAGTGTTGTAATCCGATTTATGGGGACGAAGTGTTTGGCTTTGTAACCATTTCCGGAGGCATTAAGATTCATCGGTGTGATTGTCCGAATGCCAAGGAAATGAAGTCGCGCTTCCCTTACCGTATCGTGAGGGCGCGTTGGGCTGGCAAGAGTCAGGGAAAGCAGTATCCTATTACTTTGCGCATTGTGGGGCATGACGATATTGGTATTGTGACAAATATCACTTCAATTATTAATAAGGAAAGTGATATTTCTTTACGTTCTATCAGCATTGATTCTCATGATGGTTTGTTCTCCGGTATGTTGACGGTGATGGTTGATGATACTTCCAAGCTGGAGTCATTGATTAAGAAAATTAAAACAGTGAAAGGAGTAAAGCAGGTGAACCGGGGCTAATGTTAATAATGCTAATTGATTGACAGGGTTTTCAATAAAATAGCCTATCTTTGTAAAATAGGCTTTTAAAAATAAAAGAGAAATGATGAAAAAGATTTTTTTTGCTACGCTGTTTATGATGGTAAATGTGCTGACCATTTTGGCTCAGGGTACAGCTGAAATTACTTTTGATAAGACCAGTCATAACTTTGGGGCTTTTTCAGAAAAGAGTCCGAAGGTAACTTGTAAGTTTAAATTCAAGAATACCGGTGACGGTCCTTTGGTAATTCACCAGGCTATTGCTTCCTGTGGATGTACGGTTCCTCAATATCCTAAAGAACCGATCAGACCGGGTGAAGGTGGAGAGGTTACGGTAACTTATGATGGAACGGGGAAGTTTCCCGGTCATTTCCGTAAAACAATTACTTTGCGTACGAATGGAGCAAATGAAATTACGCGTCTGGTAATTGAAGGAGATATGACTCCGGATGTAGCCGAGTAAAAGCAGATATTGAAATAAGGAAGAGAGTAAACTGCCGGAATATTGCATCAGGCAGTTTACTCTCTTCTTTTTTATTGAGAGAAACGGGAAGGTAGGGAAGGGATGGCTTATGAGTATGAAAAAAGGAGATATGTCTTGTTTAGACACACCTCCTTCATATGGTTTTATTTCGAATGGTTATTCTTATTTGTCACCACGGATAGCAGCGATACCCGGAAGAATCTTACCTTCGATAGCTTCCAATAAAGCACCACCACCAGTTGAGATATAAGAAACTTGGTCAGCCATACCGAACTTATTGATACAAGCTACAGAGTCACCACCACCGATCAAAGAGAAAGCACCTTCTTTAGTTGCTTCAGCGATTGCTTCTGCGATAGCTTTTGAACCAGCAGCGAAGTTATCCATCTCAAATACACCAGCAGGGCCATTCCACAAGATAGTCTTAGCTCCCTTGATAGCGGCTTTGAATTCTTCCTGAGTCTTAGGACCTGCATCCAGACCCATCCATCCGTCAGGAATATTGCTGTCCGGACAAACCTGAGTGTTTGCATCGTTAGCAAACTTATCGGCAGCAACACAGTCGCAACCCAATACCAAGTTTACACCTTTAGCTTTTGCTTTAGCGATGATGTCCAAAGCCAACTGTAATTTATCGTCTTCTACCAATGAGTTACCGATTTTACCACCCTGAGCTTTAGCGAAAGTAAATGCCATACCACCGCAAAGAATCAAGTTGTCTACTTTGTCCATCAAGTTTTCAATGATACCAATCTTAGTAGAAACTTTAGAACCACCCATGATAGCAGTAAACGGACGTTTGATGTCTTTCAATACGTTGTCAACAGCCAGAACTTCTTTTTCCATCAGGTAGCCCAACATCTTGTGGTCTGCATCGAAGTAGTCAGCGATAACAGCTGTAGAAGCATGTTTACGGTGAGCAGTACCGAATGCATCCATTACGTAGCAGTCAGCGTATGAAGCCAAAGTTTTAGCAAATTCTTTCTGAGAAGCTTTCATTGCTTTCTTAGCATCTTCGTAAGCAGGATCTTCTTTGTCGATACCTACAGGTTTTCCTTCTTCTTCAGGATAGAAACGAAGGTTTTCAAGCAACAAAACTTCGCCCGGTTTCAAAGCAGCGGCAGCTTCCTGAGCTTTAGCACAGTCTGGTGCGAACTGAACAGCAACACCCAGTGCAGCAGATACAGCGTCAACAATCTGGCTCAAAGAATATTTTGCGTTTACTTTGCCTTTAGGTTTACCCATGTGTGACATGATAATCAAGGCACCACCGTCAGCCAATACTTTTTTCAAAGTAGGCAGAGCACCGCGGATACGAGTATCGTCAGTAATTTTACCTTCTTCATTCAAGGGTACATTGAAGTCCACACGAACGATTGCCTTTTTGCCGGCAAAGTTGAATTTGTCAATAGTCATCATAATCTTACTGTTTTAAGTATGTTTAAATTGTTTTTTTTGTTGTTTCTTAAGTTGCAGCGCAAAGTTAAGAAAAAAATGAGAAGCAAAGGAAAAAGAAAGGGTTATTTTCGCAGGCTTTGTTATTTTCGGTTAAAAGGGAAGGCTTAGGAAGTTGCTGGCGAGAAACAGGCAGACGGGTTATCCCGAATTGTTTGTGTATAAAAAGAAAAAGCTCCGGTAATCCGGTTTGTGAAAACCGAAAGACCGGAGCTGGGTTAAGCTAACACTTGCATGTAATTAAAAAAAATAGTGTCTTACATTATGAAAGAGGAGAGATTGCATTATTTTAGAAGCGGTAATTCAAGCTCAGTCCGAATACTTTATTGCTGCGGCTGTAAAGGTCGGTTCCCGGAATTCCTGTATTGTTATAGCTTTCCGACTTTTTCTCATAATCGCTGTATTTTGTCCAGAAGTATCCGGCATCCATACTCCACGCTTCGTTCAAGTTGATGCGTGCACCCACACCTATTGAGTAAGAGTCGCAGTAGAAGCTGGTATCGGTCTGGAATCGGTCGCTTAATCCGTAATTGGTTTTTTGGAATCCTCCACTGATGGTGAGGTGTTTGTCAATATCCCATTCCAGTCCGGCAAGATACTCATGAGTACCGTGTTTCAATGTTTTTTGGCGGTCGTTTAACATGCCTGCATGTTTATCATCGAAGAAGTGATACTCTACAGATGCGCGCAAGCAAGGCAGGAATGAATAGCTTGCAGCCACGCTTAAGAATGCCGGGATATCATTCGGGGTCTGTTCTCCGTCGGCATAAGGTTTCAGCATCGGTTTAGCTTCTTCCGGAGCCTTCAAGGTTTCTGTTTTGTTTTCGATGTTCAAGTTGGTCAGGAATTCATATTTGGCAGCAAAGTTCCATTTGCCCAGTTTTGCATCGATACCGATTATCGGAGTGATACCCCATCCGCTCTGGTCGCAGTCAAGTGCCAAGTCTATGATTTGTGTTCCGCCCAGCTGGGGAATTTCTTTTTTTACCGTAGCTGTCAGATAACCTTCATATCCACTTTTTACGTAATTCATACGTCCTCCCACGAAGGCACTCAGCCAGTCATTGATTTTGTAAGTTAATCCTAATTGTACGCCGTAAATATATTGTTTTCCGTCCATGGCAGTATTAAGGTCGTACATAGAAGGATTCAATTGACCTTTTGTGGATTTGGTGATAGCCCCGATAGCCAGTGCGTTAAACATCGGCAGACCGTTGTCGAACGAAGCTTTTCCTCCTCCTCCGTTAATGGCAAAAGAAGTAGAGATAGTCCAGTCTCCTCTTTTATATAATCCATGGAAAGAAGGAATGATAGGTGCAGATGCAGTACCTTTGAAATATTGAGAAGTTTCTTTGTCCATGGTCCAAAGTTTAGTCGTTGCAGTAATTTCACGTGTCTGGTAAGCACTTTGTCCGGTAAGTGATAAATAAAAGCCGTCTTTAGGCAAGAAGGCAAGTCCGGCCGGATTGCTGTAAACTCCATCTACGTCAATAGAAGCACCACGTGCCACCATACGTAAGAATGCAGCATTTTGATTCGTGTTTGTCAAATAGTCTCCTGCAAAAGTTGGTAATGAAACGATTAGTGCCGTTGCACCAATGAGTAGCTTTTTTTTCATTTGTTGATTTTCTTAATAAAATTTTGCGCAAAGATAGGTCTAAAATGCACATGTTCCAAACTTTTGTGTTGTATTTTGCGTTAAAACGATTTATTTGAAATTGTTTTAAGTGAAACGATGTGTTTTGAAACGTGTTTTCCGGAGTTTTTTCAGCCAATCAAACAGCAGGTTTAACGGGTGGATGTGCTTGTGGAAAGTACCGGTAGGATGGCACAGGGGAAGTGACAGAAAACAACAAGGTATTTTATGAAAGACGCCTATTCGTCTGGTTTTAAATGCCAGAGCGTTTTCTTTTGAATGTCAAGGCGTTTTGGCGGTGGCTTGAGAGCAGTTGAAACCACCTCGTGTAGAGATTGGTAACTCCTGCCGGCAGGGTCTTAGGCAGGGAAATTCAAGGGGTATGAGGATGCTGATTAGGATAACAAGGAGAAAAAACGTATCTTTGCATATCTTTTTTTACTCACTAATCACCAAAATTTATTTTATGTACACCAATAAAGAAATCTGGAATGTAACTTATCCTATTTTCTTGGGGCTTTTGGCGCAAAATGTAATTAATGTAACCGATACGGCTTTTTTGGGTCATGTGGGCGAAGTGGCTTTAGGGGCGGCTGCCATGGGTGGCCTATTATATATATGCGTTTATACCATTGCTTTCGGATTTAGCATTGGTTCGCAGATTTTGATAGCCCGCCGTAACGGGGAAGGTAACTATCATGCCATCGGACCCGTGATGTGGCAGGGCACAGCCTTCAGTTTTGCCATGGCTGTGGCATTATTGGCTGGAATGTATTTCTCAGCGGGTCCGCTGATTCGTATGCTTATAACTTCGGATACCATTTATCATGCGACGTATGAGTTTTTCACCTGGCGTATATGGGGCTTTCTGTTTGCTTTCGTAAATGTGATGTTTCGGGCGCTTTACATCGGGATAACCCGCACGAAGACGCTGACACTGAATGCGGTAGTGATGGCTGTTATCAACGTGTTTCTTGATTATGTTTTGGTCTTCGGCGAGTTGGGATTTCCCGAAATGGGAGTAAGAGGAGCAGCGCTGGCATCTGTCATAGCCGAAGCGGCATCCACTCTTTTCTTCTTTATATATACTTATACTAAAGTAGACCGTAAGAAATACAGGCTGAATCATTTCGGCAGTTTTGACCCCGCAATGGTGATGCGTATTTTGCGGATATCTTGTTTTACGATGGTTCAATACTTCTTGTCGATGGCTATCTGGTTCGTCTTTTTCATGGCACTGGAACGTTTGGGGCAGCGCCAGCTGGCTATAGCGAATATCGTACGGAGTGTGTATATCGTATTGCTGATACCAGTTCAGGCGCTATCTACCACTGCCAATACGCTGGTGAGTAACCTTATCGGTTCCGGAGGTTCGTCACAAGTTGTCCGTTTGCTGAGGAAAATAGCAAACATGTCTTTCTTCATTATGCTGATATGCGTGGCGCTTTGTGTGGTTTATCCCGAAGGAATCTTGTCAGTCTATACCGGCGAGGAAGCCTTGCTTCGTGAATCAATATCGGCTCTGTATGTGGTTTGCGGAGCCATGCTGATTTCTTCGATGGCCAATGTGTATTTTAACGGCATATCGGGTACGGGTAACACGCAGGCAGCCCTTGTGCTTGAGGTAGGCGTGCAAGTGTTCTATGCCTTATATATTATTGTAGTGGGTATGATTATGCAGGCTCCGGTAGATGTTTGCTATACCACAGAGGTCATTTATTATACTTTGATGCTTACTTTCAGCCTCATTTATCTGAAAAAAGCAAAATGGCAGAATAAAAAGATTTGAGCGTGCCGATTTTTTTGTAATTTTGCACCTCGTTGTAAAAGAAGAATTTAAGATAAGACTTATAATATATGTTCGACAATTTAAGTGAAAGACTGGAACGGTCGTTTAAAATATTGAAAGGTGAAGGTAAAATCACCGAAATCAATGTTGCTGAGACCTTAAAAGATGTGCGTCGTGCTTTATTGGATGCCGACGTTAACTATAAAGTGGCAAAAACCTTTACAGATACAGTAAAGGAGAAAGCTCTTGGGCAGAATGTGCTGACTGCAGTGAAACCAAGTCAGTTAATGGTTAAAATTGTTCACGATGAGCTGACAGAACTGATGGGAGGTGAAACGGCCGAGGTTGAACTGAAAAACCGTCCGGCTGTGATTCTTATGTCGGGTTTGCAGGGTTCTGGTAAAACCACTTTCTCGGGAAAACTGGCACGTATGCTGAAGGCAAAGAAAAACCGTAAGCCGTTGCTGGTGGCTTGTGACGTTTACCGTCCGGCGGCTATCGAGCAGCTGAAGGTGCTGGGACAGCAGATTGATGTGCCTGTTTACAGTGAACTGGACAGCAAAGACCCGGTGAAAATCGCTCAGAATGCAATTCAGGAAGCAAAGGCAAAAGGCTATGACTTGGTAATCGTCGATACAGCCGGACGTCTGGCCGTTGATGAGCAGATGATGAATGAAATCGAAGCAATCAAGCGTGCCATCAATCCGGATGAAACCCTGTTCGTGGTTGACTCAATGACTGGTCAGGATGCGGTAAATACAGCCCGTGAGTTTAACGAACGTCTCGATTTCAACGGAGTTGTTCTGACTAAGCTGGATGGTGACACCCGTGGTGGTGCGGCACTTTCTATCCGTACGGTGGTGAAAAAACCGATTAAGTTTGTGGGTACGGGTGAAAAACTGGATGCCATTGACCAGTTCCACCCGGCACGTATGGCCGACCGTATCTTGGGGATGGGTGATATCGTTTCATTGGTGGAGCGCGCTCAGGAACAATACGATGAAGAAGAAGCGAAACGTCTTCAAAAGAAGATTCAGAAGAATCAGTTCGATTTTAATGACTTCTTGACTCAGATTCACCAAATCAAGAAGATGGGTAACCTGAAAGAACTTGCTTCAATGATTCCGGGTGTAGGTAAAGCAATCAAGGATATTGATATTGATGACAATGCTTTCAAAAGTATTGAAGCTATCATCTACTCAATGACTCCCGAAGAACGTACGCATCCTGAAATACTGAATGGCAGCCGCCGTACGCGTATCGCTAAAGGTAGTGGTACTACCATTCAAGAGGTAAACCGCCTGTTGAAGCAGTTTGACCAGACTCGCAAAATGATGAAAATGGTTACAGGCAGCAAGATGGCTGGCATGATGCAGAAAATGAAGAAAAAATAATACCGTCAGAGGACTCTGATAGATAAATTTAGCCTTGATATTCTTCAGGAAAGAGGAGTGTCAAGGCTTTTTTAATTTTAAGCTCAGCCGGTGCAACATGGACTGAACCGCCGAAATAACAGAGCCGGCTTTACATCCCCGGGTTGGGGTTGTTGGTCAGGCTGGCAGTGAAAAGAGATATAAGGTCTGTGTGTGTAGCGTTTTTCGAGGTGAAATTTATAAAAAACAAGCAGATTTCGCTTCTTAAGGCGGATACGAAACCGGAAAATGCTATTTTTATGAAAACAAGTCATCAAAATAGCGAACAAGCAGAAAAATAGTCGTATATTTGTCTTTGTATATGAAAAAATGAAAGTATTATGACTAAAATAACAAAAGAAGCAGCCTTGCTGTATCACTCGCAAGGCAAGCCGGGAAAAATAGAAGTAGTTCCCACTAAACCCTATCAGACGCAACGTGATCTTTCATTGGCTTATTCTCCGGGAGTAGCCGAACCTTGTCTGGAAATTCAGAAAAATCCGGAAACAGCCTATGATTATACCGCTAAAGGAAACCTGGTGGCTGTCATATCAAATGGTACAGCCGTATTGGGCTTAGGCGATATTGGTGCTGAAAGCGGGAAGCCGGTTATGGAAGGTAAAGGATTGCTGTTTAAAATCTATGCCGGAATTGATGTGTTCGATATCGAAGTTAATGAAAAAGACCCCGATAAGTTTATTGAAGCAGTAAAAGCTATCGCTCCCACATTCGGAGGTATCAACTTGGAAGATATAAAGGCTCCTGAGTGCTTTAAGATAGAACAGCGGTTGAAGGAAGAGCTTGATATCCCTGTGATGCATGATGACCAGCATGGTACAGCGATTATTTCAAGTGCAGGTCTGTTGAATGCGCTTGAGGTAGCAGGCAAGAAGATAGAAGATGTGCGGATTGTAGTAAACGGAGCAGGAGCATCGGCTGTATCATGTACCAAACTCTATGTTTCGTTGGGCGCTCGTCTGGAGAATATTGTCATGCTGGATAGCAAGGGAGTAATTTCAAAGCAGCGTACAGACTTGAATGAGCAGAAAAGATTTTTTGCAACCGACCGTACAGATATTCATACCTTGGCTGAGGCGATAAAAGGGGCAGACGTATTCTTGGGCTTGTCAAGAGGTAATGTGCTTACTCAGGATATGGTGCGCAGCATGGCTGATTATCCTATTGTGTTTGCACTGGCAAATCCTACTCCGGAAATTTCATACGAAGACGCTATGGCTTCACGTCCGGATGTGTTGATGTCGACAGGCCGTTCGGATTATCCCAACCAGATTAATAACGTAATCGGATTCCCTTATATTTTCCGCGGTGCGCTCGATACACGGGCTAAGGCGATTAATGAAGAAATGAAACTGGCTGCAGTGCGTGCCATTGCAGGCTTGGCTAAGAAGCCGGTGCCTGATGTGGTGAACGAAGCATATCATGTCAATAACCTGACTTTCGGACCTGAGTATTTCATTCCGAAGCCAGTCGATCCGCGCTTGATTACCGAAGTATCAATGGCGGTGGCAAAAGCTGCCATGGATTCGGGAGTTGCCCGTAAGCAGATAACCGATTGGGATGAATATAAAAACCGCTTGCGTGAACTGATGGGACAGGAAAATAAATTAACCCGTCAGCTGTATGAAACTGCACGCCGTTGTCCTCAGCGCGTTGTATTTGCTGAAGGTACGCATCCCAATATGTTGAAGGCTGCCGTTGAAGCGAAGGCTGAAGGTATCTGCCATCCGATTATCTTGGGCAATGAGGAACGTATCGAAAAGTTGGCGAAAGAGTTCGACTTAAACCTTGAAGGTATAGAAATCGTGAACTTGCGCCATGACCGCGAGGCAGAACGCCGTGAGCGTTATGCGCGTATCCTTTGCGAGAAACGTGCGCGTGAAGGAGCAAACCTGCAGGAAGCAAACGATAAAATGTTCGAGCGAAACTATTTCGGCATGATGATGGTTGAAACCGGAGAGGCTGATGCGTTTGTAACCGGACTTTACACCAAATACTCAAACACAATCAAGGTTGCGAAAGAAGTGATTGGTATTCAGCCGGAATATAAGCATTTCGGTACCATGCATATCTTAAACTCGAAAAAAGGTACTTATTTCATTGCCGACACCTTGATTAATCGTCATCCCGATACAGATACATTGATTGATATAGCAAAGTTATCGGCGAAAGCAGTCCGATTCTTTAATCAGGAACCGGTAATGGCAATGTTGTCTTATTCAAATTTTGGTTCAGACAATATCGGTAGTCCGGCTAAGGTACATGAAGCTGTCGCTTATATGCATGAAAACTATCCGGAGCTGGCTGTCGATGGAGAAATGCAGGTTAAATTTGCCCTTGATAATGCCTTACGTGACGAAAAATACCCCTTCACTCGCTTGAAAGGAAAAGAGGTGAATACGCTGGTGTTCCCGAACCTTAGCTCCGCCAATGCTACTTACCAGCTTATTCAGAATATGAGTGAAACAGAAGTAATTGGCCCTATTCAGATGGGATTGAATAAACCGGTTCATTTTACCGATATTGAAAGTTCGGTTCGTGACATCGTGAATATTACGGCTATTGCCTGTATTGATGCAATCGTTGCAAAGAAAATGAAATGCAATGAATAAAACCATGAATGAAACAGGGAGATGGGATATGTCTCATCTCCCTGTTTTTTATTTCGCTTAAAAGCACACCTTTATATATTATATATATTTCGAGTAATCTATTATCTAAAACTGAAGAAAAATGCGAAAACCGTTAACTCAGGCACAATCTGTTGTGCTGACTTTACTTTGGGCTGCACTTTGTTTTTTAGTACTTACTTCCTCTCCTAAAATAGATGGTCCGTTGGTCGTGATGATTATTATTTCAGGAGCATTGGTTTTTATTCCTGTCATAAAGTCAATGAAGAGAAGAAAGCCTTAGACATTTAATTATGTTTTAAATGCTTATTTTGTTATTTTGATTCTTTTGTTTGATTTTTATTGCTTAAATGTTGTGTGAATAAAAAATAATCTATATTTTTGTCACATCAAACTAAATGAGATAGTCCAATAATTAAAAACGAGAAATTATTATGAATGCAGCAAAAGTTCTGGAAGATCTGAAAAGAAGATTCCCCAATGAACCTGAGTATCATCAGGCGGTTGAAGAGGTATTAGGTACTATTGAAGAAGAGTATAACAAACATCCTGAATTCGATAAAGTTAACCTCATAGAGCGTCTTTGTATTCCTGATCGTGTTTATCAGTTCCGTGTGACATGGATGGACGATAAAGGCAATGTTCAAACCAACATGGGTTATCGTGTACAACATAATAATGCGATAGGTCCTTATAAAGGTGGTATTCGTTTCCATAGTTCAGTAAATTTGGGCATTTTGAAGTTCCTGGCTTTTGAGCAGACTTTTAAGAACTCATTGACCACATTGCCTATGGGTGGTGGTAAAGGTGGTTCCGATTTCTCACCGCGTGGTAAGTCGAATGCAGAAGTGATGCGTTTTTGTCAGGCATTCATGTTGGAGTTGTGGCGCCATATCGGTCCTGAAACCGATGTTCCTGCAGGTGATATTGGTGTTGGTGGCCGTGAAGTAGGCTATATGTTTGGTATGTATAAGAAGCTGTCGCATGAGTTTACCGGAGTGCTGACAGGTAAGGGACGTGAGTTTGGCGGTTCGCTGATTCGCCCTGAGGCTACCGGATACGGTAATATCTACTTCTTGCTTGAAATGTTGAAGACCCGTAATGTAGATATCAAGGGAAAGACTTGTCTGGTTTCAGGTTCAGGAAATGTAGCACAATATACAGTTGAAAAATTGATACAGTTGGGAGCCAAAGTTGTTACGATGTCTGATTCTGACGGCTATATTTATGATCCGGACGGTATCGACCGCGAAAAGTTGGATTATATCATGGAACTGAAGAACTTGTATCGTGGACGTATTCGTGAATATGCAGAAAAATATGGTTGCAAATATGTAGCAGGTGCGCGTCCTTGGAATGAGAAAGCAGATATTGCATTGCCTTCGGCTACACAAAATGAAATCAGTGGAGACGATGCTGCAGCTTTAGTTGCAAATGGTGTAATGGCTGTATCTGAAGGAGCAAATATGCCTTCTACTCCTGAAGCAATCCGTATATTCCAGGAAGCTAAGATTCTATATGCTCCGGGAAAAGCTGCCAATGCAGGAGGAGTGTCAGTCTCTGGTCTGGAAATGACTCAGAACTCAATTAAATTGAGCTGGAGCCAGGAAGAAGTTGATGAGAAACTGAAAAGCATTATGAAAAATATTCATGAAGCATGTGTTAAATATGGCACCGAAGCCGATGGCTATATCAATTACGTGAAAGGTGCTAATGTAGCCGGATTTATGAAAGTTGCCAATGCAATGATGGCTCAAGGCATTGTTTAATGCAATGAACTATGAGAAGTATATAAAAGATAATTAAATTAAAGTTCACCCCTTGTTGCAGAGACTGTAGCAGGGGTGATTCTTTTTAGGCTAAGAAGTTGGTATGGTATCATTAGTTTAATCTTTCAGATTTGATGAATCCTATACCTGTAAGCTTCCCTAAGTGAATAAGATATCGGATTCTCAGAAACTGGATATGAAAATCTTACAACTCTCTGACACTCATAACAGACATCGGCAACTGACAAACTTGTGTCCGGCTGACGTGATAGTGCATTGTGGTGATTTTACGGACTATGGAACAGAAGAGGAAACTCTTGACTTTCTGAATTGGTTCAGTGAACTCCCGTACAGGCATAAGGTTTTCGTCATCGGTAACCATGACCTCTGCCTATGGGATGCAGAGCGAATAGAAAACTTACCAGAAAACATGTATTTTCTGCAAGACCGTGGATGTGAGATAGAGGGTATAAGATTCTTCGGTTTGGCATACAATCATCCAGAAGAACTCATACCGGAGGGAGTAGACGTGCTGGTTACTCATGAACCACCCGTAATGATACTTGATCAGTCATCTGGTACCCATTGGGGAAATGCCCTTTTACGGAAACGGATTTATGAAGTCAAGCCTCGCTATCATTTGTTTGGTCATGCCCATGAATCGCATGGAATAACAGAACAAGATGGCATTGTATTCTCGAATGCTGCTGTACTTGATGACTCCTATCGTTTGATATACAGGAACAAACTATTTATGCTGTAGAAACTGTTTTATAGAAACAGCCGTAAAGTAAGACTTTTATCTCCTTTGCGGCTGAATTATTAACGATAGAGTTAAGCTCTGCACCACATACCGGGCATATCCTTGACCATGTTCTCCCGTTAGGATTATCTGTTTTTCATGTTTTCCTTTGCTTCTTCTTGCGGAATGCGGAAAGCTGTGTAAAGTTCAAGTACGGCTGCGATGGTCAGTCCGGCAATCCATTCATTATGATGCCATAAAATCATCATTACTCCTGTTAGTACTAACACCATTGCACCTATCATTTGCTGCCTTTGCAAGCGGCGTATAATTATATTTTCTCCATGGTTTTGTGATTTTATTTGTGCATAGGCAAATAAGACAGCCCCAGTCAGATAAATATAAGGAGCAAACTCAAAGCGGACAAATTGAAGCATGAGTCCGATGAACAAGCTAACTGTTCCTATGACAGCTATGATATTCTGAAATTTATTCATCATTTTAAATCTTCTTCAAAGATAAAGACATCTTCATTTTCTTTTTTCATAAAATATTTCTCTCGGGCCACTTTTTCGAGTTCTTCCCGATTTGTCGTAATTTCCTTCAGAGTTTTGCTATCTTCCTCATATTGCTTTCGATAGCGTTCTATTTCCGACTTCAACCGACTGATTTCTCTTTGATGGGCAAAGCGGCGTATCAGGTTGTTTTCGTCCAATACCCCGATAATTAGAATAAAAGCCCCTAAGGTAGCCCAATACTTATATTTACCCACTATGTGCCAAGCTGTTTTTAATTTTGTCATATGAACATTTCTCTATTAATCGCTACAAAGATAGTGAAAGGTGAGAGCAGTACCAAGCCAAAAGCTTGCTTTTGAGCGAAAGTACTGCCGAACCGCATCCTATCTTATCTAAAGATAGTGAAAAGTAGGAATAAAGCCTTATGGAGGTTGGTGTTCAGGTAAAGTGCCGTTTGGAAGAATTGAGTTTTGACGGAGCGTAGGAAAGAAATATTTCGCCGTTCACCATGTAGAAACGGAGATTTTATGTACATTTGCATAGATAACCAATCGTAAAAACGAATTCGTTCATGGAAGAAAACTATATTGTATCAGCGCGTAAATACCGCCCGTCAACCTTTGATACCGTGGTAGGTCAGCGTGCCTTGACCACAACTCTGAAGAATGCCATTGCCAGCCAGAAGCTGGCACATGCTTATTTGTTTTGTGGACCTCGTGGCGTGGGAAAAACAACCTGTGCGCGTATTTTTGCCAAGACCATAAACTGTCTGCATCCCACCACAGAGGGGGAGGCATGTAATGAATGTGAGTCTTGCAAAGCCTTCAATGAACAACGTTCGTATAACATTCATGAACTTGATGCTGCTTCAAACAACTCAGTTGAAGACATTCGTTCGTTAATTGAGCAAGTGCGTATTCCGCCTCAGATAGGGAAGTATAAAGTATATATCATTGACGAGGTTCATATGTTATCGCAAGCCGCATTTAATGCTTTCTTGAAGACACTGGAAGAGCCTCCACGCCATGCTCTGTTTATTTTGGCGACAACAGAAAAGCATAAAATACTGCCAACTATCTTGAGCCGTTGTCAGATTTATGACTTCAACCGTATCAATGTGATGGATACGGTGGAGCATTTGGAAAATGTAGCAAAGAAGGAGCATATAGAGGTTGAGCCGGAAGCATTAAACATCATTGCCCAAAAAGCAGACGGAGGGATGCGTGATGCTCTTTCGATATTTGATCAGGTGGTAAGTTTTACTAACGGACATATTACCTACCAGAGTGTGATAGAAAACTTAAATGTGTTAGATTATGAATATTATTTTAAACTGACCGACTGCTTTCTTGAGAACCGGGTAGAAGACTGCTTGCTGTTGTTTAATGATGTATTGAAAAAAGGATTTGACGGTAATCATTTTATTACAGGATTAAGTTCTCACTTCCGCGATTTACTTGTTAGCCGAGATGCGGCAACCCTTGTTTTGCTTGAGGTAGGTGCATCCATTCGGGAGCGTTATCAGGCCCAGTCACAGAAATGTACCCCTCAGTTTCTTTATAAGGCCATGAAACTTTGTAACGATTGTGATTTGAATTACCGGTTGAGCAAGAATAAACGTCTGCTGGTAGAATTGACCTTGATACAACTTGCCCAACTGACCTCTCCTGTTGATGACGAGTTGGGGGGGCGTAGCCCTAAGAAGATTTTAGCTCCGGTTTTTAATCAAAAGCAATCTGCTTCTGCATCGCAGCCACCGGTGTCTGCCGTTCAGGGACAAGTGCCGAAGGCTCAGCCTCAGCATACACCGAACAAGCCTTATCCGGCTCAGCCTATTGGTGGGGAAGTTGCCCAAGAGGGAAAAGCAGGCTATAAAGTTTCAGCAGCAGCCGAAGAACGTCCAAGTCAGTTGCCCTTGTCTTCTACGGAGAAAAAGACTCCGGTAGTTAAAATGCAAAGCTTAGGCATGTCTATCCGTAGAGCCCAGCAAGTGCTGCATCCTCAGGAGAAAACTCCGAAGCCGGTTCAAGCAGCAGTTCAAGTAGAGGCTGCATGGGAGGATTATGTTTTCAATGAAAAAGACTTGGTATACTATTGGCATGAGTTTGCGGCACGTTTGCCTAAGGAAGAAGCAGCCAATGCCGGGCGTATGATGAATATGAAGCCTCTGCTGCAAGATGATAAGTCAACATTTGAAGTGGTAGTTGATAATGAAATTGTCCAGAAATATATGCAGCAGTTAGCTCCTCAGATTGAAAATCATTTGCGTACGCAGCTTCATAACCATAAAATAACCATGACTGTACGGGTTAGTGCTGCCAATGAGAATGTAAGAGCTTACAGCCATGTAGAACGCTTTCAGATGATGAGCAAGAAAAATCCGGGTTTGCTGAAGCTGAAGGAAGCTTTAGGTCTGGAACTTTCATAGAGGCTTGCTCTTGCGGCACAACGTGATAGGAGTGATAAGCCTTTATCGGTAAATCCTTTGACAGCATATTCTCCGGTATGAAGTCTGGGCCTGAGATATAAAATAAGAAACGATGGCATGTGTAAATGAATAATGAAAATCATTTCACATGCCATCGTTTCGGATGAGACAGTCTGAGCATATCCCGTAGATTTCTTTTCAGAACAAGCCGGTATTTTGGTTTTTAATGACCGCTTGTTAATACACCGTAAAGTTACAGGTCGTGATTTTGCATACGGTATTCCGCCAACTTCTCATATTTTGTTCCTTTCCGTCCGTAGTTGCAATAAGGATAAATTGAAATACCTCCCCGTGGAGTAAAGATGCCTGTAACTTCAATATATTTCGGGTCCATCAGTTTAATCAGGTCTTTCATGATAATATTCACACAGTCCTCATGGAAATCGCCATGATTACGGAAGCTGAACAAATACAGTTTTAAACTTTTGCTTTCCACCATCTTGATATCAGGGAGATAACTGATACGTATTTCTGCGAAATCAGGCTGTCCGGTAATCGGGCATAAACTGGTAAATTCCGGGCAGTTGAATCGTACCCAATAATCATTTTCGGGATGTTTGTTTATGAAAGCTTCCAGCACTTCAGGTGCATAATCTTGCTTGTAGGATGTTGTTTTTCCTAATATAGTCAGTTCGTCTTTTCTTTCCATTATGTCCAATTTATTTTATTTTAATTAGCGAATTGCCTTAAGGCAGACAGAAGCTGCCGCTTCTTTACTCAAGCTGCGCTTTTATTTTAGGGTTGCCAAGTATTTTTCCAACCCTTCCTTACGGAGTTTGCATGCCGGGCAATGCCCACATCCGTCTCCGGGAATACCATTGTAGCAAGTCAGCGTTTCCTTCCGGATTAAATCTAAAACCCCTAACTGGTCAGCCATCTTCCATGTCTGTGCCTTATCAATCCACATAAGCGGAGTATGAATAACAAACTGGTCATCCATGGCTAAGTTTAACGTGACATTTAATGATTTGATGAAAGCATCCCGACAGTCCGGATAGCCGCTAAAGTCGGTTTGCGATACTCCGGTAACAATGTGATTGATACCTTTTTCGCGTGCGTATACTGCCGCAATGCTCAAGAAAAACAAGTTGCGTCCGGGAACAAACGTATTGGGGAATGTATTTTCGGGCTTTTCCTCATCCATGCAAATAGATGAGTCGGTCAGTGAGTTCTTACCCAGATGACCGATGAAAGAAACGTCCGTCGCATAAAAATCCACATTGGCTTTTCGGGCGATTTCTTTCGCCAGTTCTACCTCTTTTACGTGCTTCTGACCGTAAATAAAGCTGAGAGCATATACGTTTTTAAAGCGTTTTTTTGCCCAAAACAAGCAGGTGGTAGAATCTTGTCCACCACTGAATACCACAAGGGCTGAATCATTATTCATATTTCTTGAATTTGAAAGAAGCCGCGTATTGCCGTACGATGGCTGAGGCTATGATACGGGCTTGGTTTTTTGTTGGATTAAAAGAGATATTAAATGTCTTTGATTTTTAAAACATTGTAGGAAATATGCTCATCGTACACGTCACAGTCGTCTATCTGTTTGATGTAATTTACCACCCGGATGGTGACTGGAAGAATGATTATTTCATACAAGGTTTTAAGAACCACTTGCACCAGCATCATTTGAGCCAGTTCGGTGGCAGGCATCAATCCTCCGAAAGCCAAGGGGAAGAAAATAAGAGAGTCTGCACTTTCTCCGGCTACAGTTGAAAGGATGGCACGTGCAGAAAAGTGTTTTCCGTGTGATGCCACTTTCATGCGGCTCATTACATAAGCATTGATAAAGGAGCCGGCCAGAAAAGCTGTCAGGCTGGCAGCTGCAATGCGTGGGGCCATACCGAAGACAAAGTTAAATCCTTCTTCGCCCTCCCAAAAAGGAGCAGCAGGAAGAGCAACTGCCAGTTGCCCCATGGCTACCACCATGAAGTTCATCAGAAAGCCCATCCAGATAATCAGGCGCGCTTTACGGAATCCCCATACTTCGGCGATGCAGTCATTGATAATGTAGGAAATGGGAAAGACAATCAGTCCGGCAGTTACAGCGATAGGACCTAATTGTACGACTTTGGTTTCTAACAAGTTTGCAGCAATCAGGCAAACACAAAACACAATACCTAAAACCATGAAAGGTACTGATACGAGATTTTCTTTTTTCATCGTTCCTGTTTTTATACGTGGTGTTCTGGAATACACGGCCGCTATTCACGGCATCGCATGTTATTTTTTTATCGGCTGCAAAGATAGACAGAATTTGTCGGATAACAAAGAAACTTGTATATTTGTGTAATTTGATTTTGAAAATATGGCACAGAATAACTTGTTGAGCGAGCAGTTCAGTTATATTGGGGCAAGCAAGACACCTACTCATTTGCATCTTTGCACTTATAATGCAGAGAAGGCAGACTTTTATGCTGCCAAGAGTATGGATGAGTTAGTGTCTCATTTAGACGAGGAGTGCATTAACTGGGTACAAGTTCACGGGCTGCAGAATGCAGGGATGGTGGAGCAGGTATGCCGTTATTTCGGCATAGACTTCCTGACCACGCAAGACATCTTAAACTCCAAGCATTTGACTAAGATTGAAGAGCATGAGGCTTATAATGTGGTTATTTTGAAGCAGCTGGTTCCCGATGGAGAGAATGTCTATTCTCCTCAGCAGTTTTGTATTATCCAAGGCAAGCATTTTGTTCTGACGTTTCTTGAGCGCGAAACCGATTTTTTGAATGAAATACACGGGGCTATAAAAAACAATGTATTGAAAGTACGCAACCGGCAGTCTGATTTTTTGCTTAGTGTGATACTGAATAGTGTGATGGTAAGCTTTATATCGATCTTGTCAAAGCAGGAAGATGAATTAGAAGACCTCGAAGAAGCACTTCTTTCACAGGAAAAACTGTCGGGTTCAAGTCTGGAGGAGATACAGCCTTACCGGCGTAACGTACGGTTGATAAAAAAGAGCATTATTCCCTTGAAAGAACAGTTCAGCAAGCTCTTCCATATGGATAATGTTTTGCTGCATGAAGAAAACCGTCCGTTTTTCAGTGATGTGAATGACCATCTTCAGTTTGTCTTGCAGACACTCGACGGCTGTAGGGATATGATTGTAGCGTTGGTAGACCTTTATTTGTCGAATAATGACCAGCGGATGAACAATATCATGAAACAGCTGACGGTGGTTTCCACCATTTTTATTCCACTGACTTTTCTGGCAGGCATTTGGGGCATGAATTTTCAGTGGATGCCTGAGTTGACATGGAAACACGGTTATCTTTTTGCATGGATATTGATGCTGGTACTGGGGCTGGGAGCTTATGTGTATTTTAAACGTAAGAAATGGTATTAATAGAAAAGAACGATGAAAAAGCGAGATTTATATGCCAAGGTGATTGAATATTTTCAGGAGGCGATGCCGATAGCTGAAACCGAACTTCATTATGAAAATCCATATCAGCTGTTGGTGGCTGTTATTTTAAGTGCCCAGTGTACCGATAAGCGGGTCAATATGGTGACTCCGGCTTTATTCGAGGCTTTTCCGGCTCCCGAAATTTTGGCATCGGCCACACCTGAAGTGGTTTTTGAGTATATTCGCAGTGTGAGCTATCCTAATAACAAGGCTCGTCATTTGGTGGGCATGGCAAAAATGCTGGTAAGTGATTTTCAGAGTGAAGTGCCCGATACGTTAGAGCAGTTGGTAAAGCTTCCCGGGGTGGGGCGTAAAACGGCGAATGTCATTCAGAGCGTGGTGTTTAACAAGGCGGCTATGGCGGTTGATACGCATGTGTTCCGGGTGAGCCACCGCATCGGTCTGGTGCCGTCTACTTGTAAGACCCCCTTGGCTACTGAAAAGTATTTGGTGAAATATATTCCTGAAAGTCAGGTAGCCAAGGCACATCATTGGCTGATTCTTCACGGGCGTTATATTTGTACAGCCCGTTCGCCTAAATGCGCTGAATGTGGTTTAAACGGGCTATGTAAAGAGTCGCTTAAGGTTGCACTTCACAGGTGAACTGAGGGGATAGAATACGCCTTGATGTTTCAACTGAATTGTCCGGGCGTTTAAACGGAAACGACCTTGCGTTTTTCACGAAGCGCAAGGTCGTTTTTTCAGTGTGTGTTTCTATATTGTTTAGGCGACATTCCCGTATATCGCTTGAAGTACTTTCCAAAGAAAGAAATGTCCGGAAAGTTCAGCGAATAAGCAATTTCCTGAATGGTCATTTCAGTAGAGCGCAGCTTGGCTTGTGCGTCATGGATGATGAATGAGGAAATGATGTCGGTTAGAGTTTTACCGGTTATTTTTTTTATGGTAGTACTCAAGTGCTGTGGAGAAAGGTGCATCTTCTCGGCATAAAAAGAAACGTTTCGTTCTGTTTTGTAATATTGGATAACGATGCGCACCAGTTCTTTTACGATTTCTTGGTTGCGGTTATACCGGGCTGGTTCAAGATTCGGCTTTTGTTTATAAATATATCCCAGATTCAGGATAAGCATGCTGTATGCCAGGCTCATCTGGGTTTCACTCATGAATCCGTTTCCATATCTCAATGATTTGATTTGGAGCATAAATGTGTTGTAGAAGATTTCTGCCATCGGTGGTTCCAGCTTTAATACCGGCTTTTCGAATATATACGGAGTATATTCAATGGTGTGTGAAAACAGACGGGAACTGCGGATGAGTTTTTGTGAGAATCCTACAAAAATGAAACGGCAATCCGGACTTTGTTCGGTGAGTTGGACATAAAGGTCGGGGAAAATAATCGCAATCGAATTGGCCTTCATCTGATACTGGGTAAGATGAATGGTCAGTGTACAGGTACCTCTGACGCACAACAAAAAAATGCATCCCGGAGAGGGTATGGGAAACTTGAATAGCTGCTTGAATTTACCATACAGGTCTATTCCGGCCATCATGTCGGCTCCTGCGGGAATTAGATCTGATTTTTCAAGTTTTTTCATGGGCATGCTTTGTCTCTTTTTTTTGATTACGGAAGGCAAATATAGTGTATTTGTTTTTATATTCCAAACATTGAATTGTTTGTTTTTTTTGTTGCCTTTCAGGGGATAAGCCAGATGTGATACCCTTGTAAACGAACTTGATTCCTATATCCGGGAGGAAGAATTGCCGAATGCCGGACGGGGTGTTGACGGTAGGCGATGGTGATGGAAAACCGGTGTATGCCGGTGGGGTTCAAAAGAACAGGCAGGGAAAGAAAAAAGTGGCTTCCGTAGAGAAATCTTTGCTATTATGTGAAAAAGACTTAAGAAAAAATACGGCATATGATTGTATTTTGTATTTTCGTCGTTAGTACGAAAACTATAAGTTTAATATAATGAAAACCACTAATTTGTATCTTGTAAGTTTGGTATTCGTTGCCATTCTGGGCGGTTTGTTGTTTGGGTATGACACCGCAGTAATTTCGGGAGCCGAACAGGCTTTGCAGAAACATTTGGGACTTAATTCTTTTTGGCATGGTGTAACCGCCTCCAGTGCCTTGGTAGGATGTGTGATAGGTGGAGCCATATCGGGAATATGCGCTTCCCGTTTAGGGCGGCGCAACTCGCTCCGGCTGGCAGCTGCCTTGTTCTTTGTTTCGGCCTTAGGTTCTTATTATCCTGAGTTTTTATTCTTCGAAAAAGGAGACACTTCATTTTCACTGATACTTACATTTAATCTGTATCGTATTATCGGTGGGGTGGGAGTCGGCTTGGCTTCGGCAGTCTGCCCGATGTATATTGCTGAAATAGCTCCTTCTGAAATCCGCGGGAAATTAGTATCCTGTAACCAGTTTGCCATTATCTTCGGAATGCTGGTGGTTTATTTTGTAAATTACCTGATAAAAGACGGTATGCCGGCAGAAACGCTGGTATCCGATGGCTGGCGCTATATGTTCGTATCCGAAGCCGTTCCGGCTGCCTTGTTTGGCATTTTGCTGTTCTTTGTGCCCAAGACCCCCCGTTACCTGGTGATGGAAGGAAATGACGAGAAGGCCATGAACGTATTGGAGCGTATCAACGGAAAAGAAAAGGCTGTGCAGATTTTGGCAGACATAAAGGCGGTAACTGGTGAAAAAACGGAAAAGCTGTTCGCCTATGGTGTTGCCGTTATAGTAATCGGTATCCTTCTTTCCGTGTTCCAGCAAGCCATTGGCATCAACGCCGTATTATATTATGCTCCACGTATTTTCGAAAAGATTGGGGGCGGAGGCGATGGCATGATGCAGACCGTCATTATGGGTGTTGTTAATATTATATTTACTTTGGTTGCCATTTTTACGGTTGAGAAAATCGGAAGAAAACCTCTTTTGATAATCGGCTCGTTAGGCATGGCATTCGGTGCATTGGGAACAGCTGCCTGCGATGAACTTCAGGCAGGAGGCATGATTGCGGTACTGTGTATCATTGTTTACGCTGCATCGTTCATGATGTCATGGGGACCTATATGCTGGGTATTGATTTCAGAGATATTCCCGAACACCATCCGTGGAAAAGCTGTTGCCATAGCCGTTGCTTTCCAGTGGATATTCAACTATTTGGTTTCATCCACCTTCCCGGTGATGTATGAATTCAGTCCGTTCTTTGCCTATTCCATTTATGGCGTTATCTGTTTGGCGGCAGCCGTGTTTGTATGGAAATGGGTTCCTGAAACCAAAGGCAAGACTTTGGAAGAAATGAATCAGCTTTGGTTGAATCGCAAAAAATAAAATGCATATTTAAACAGGTTTAAGGAAGATTCTTTCAAAAATTACAGAAAGTTTTCTTCGGGAGTATGTAGTTTTTATGAAAATGCTTATATTTGCATCCCGAATTGTGAAGTGCCATAATTGGGAAAGAAATGTATAGTTTACAAAAAGAAAAAAAGACATACGATATAGTATAAACACCCGGAATTGCTTTTCGGCAAATCCGGGTGTTTTTTATAATGTAGAGTCCGGAGCTTTTCATGTGTCCGGTCTAATCTCAGAAAAAGAGAAGCCTTTGCAGTTTAAGACAGACAGACTGAGAATACGAGACTATTTAATAAAACAATATTAGGGTATATATATAAGGTAATGAGAAATGTAACGTTAATCCTTGACGACGGGAGCCGTTTCCATGGCAAGTCGTTCGGTTATGAGAAACCGGTGGCAGGTGAAGTTGTGTTTAACACTGCGATGACTGGTTATCCGGAAAGTTTGACCGATCCTTCGTATGCAGGTCAGCTCATGACGCTGACTTATCCATTGGTTGGTAATTATGGTGTTCCTCCGTTTACGGTGGAAGAAAACAGGGTTCCCACTTTCATGGAGAGTGAGAAAATCCACGCTGAGGCTATTATTGTCAGCGATTACAGCGAGCAATACAGCCATTGGAATGCAGTGGAAAGCTTGGCAGACTGGCTGAAGCGTGAACAGGTTCCGGGCATTACAGGCATTGATACGCGTGAACTGACCAAAGTGCTTCGTGAACACGGAGTGATGATGGGTAAGATTGTATTTGATGATGAGCCCGATCATATTCCGGAAGCTGCTTATGCCGGAGTGAATTATGTGGATAAGGTTTCCTGCAAGGAAGTGATTCGTTACAATGAAGGCGAAGGAAAGAAAAAGGTAGTGCTGGTGGATTGTGGTGTGAAATCGAACATCATCCGCTGTCTGCTGAAGCGAGATGTGGAAATCATCCGCGTTCCTTGGAATTACGATTTCAATTCACTTTCGTTCGACGGTCTGTTTATTTCGAACGGTCCGGGCGACCCTGATACTTGTGATGCAGCCGTGCAAAACATCCGTAAGGCAATGCAGAACGAGCAACTTCCTATTTTTGGTATCTGTATGGGTAACCAGTTGCTTTCTAAGGCAGGTGGTGCAAAGATATATAAGTTGAAATACGGACACCGAAGTCATAACCAGCCGGTGCGTATGGTGGGAACAGAGCGTTGCTTCATTACCTCACAGAATCACGGTTATGCGGTCGACAATAATACGTTGGGAGCCGATTGGGAACCTTTGTTTATCAATATGAATGATGGCTCGAATGAAGGTATCCGCCATAAAAACAATCCTTGGTTTTCTGCACAGTTCCATCCGGAAGCTGCCAGCGGACCTACTGATACCGAATTCTTGTTTGATGAGTTCGTGAAATTACTTTAAACGGTATTTAACCGCTTGAAAAACTTAAAAACTCAACAACTTAAAAACTGACATTACATGAAAGAAAATATAAAGAAAGTATTATTGCTTGGTTCCGGAGCCTTGAAAATCGGCGAAGCCGGAGAGTTTGATTACTCTGGTTCGCAGGCGCTGAAAGCCTTGAAGGAAGAAGGTATTGAAACCATCCTTATCAACCCTAACATTGCCACCGTACAGACTTCGGAAGGAGTGGCTGATAAAATCTACTTCTTGCCCGTAACGCCTTATTTCGTGGAGAAAGTGATTGC
Source organism: uncultured Phocaeicola sp. (assembly GCA_958434805.1). The sequence goes on along the minus strand of CAUBDX010000010.1, from coordinate 30,129 downwards.
AAAGGAACGTCCGGACGGGGTATTGCTGTCATTCGGCGGACAGACTGCATTGAACTGTGGGGTAGCTCTTTACAAGTCAGGAGTATTTGAGAAATACAATGCACAGGTACTCGGTACTCCGGTGCAGGCCATCATGGATACAGAAGACCGTGAACTCTTTGTTCAGAAGCTGGATGAAATCAACGTGAAAACCATCAAGAGTGAGGCTGTTGAAACCATTGAAGAAGCTCGCCGCGCTGCCAAGGAACTGGGCTATCCGGTTATTATCCGTGCTGCTTATGCGTTGGGGGGACTGGGTTCCGGTTTCTGCGATAATGAAGAAGAACTGAATGTGCTGGCTGAAAAAGCGTTTTCTTTCTCTCCGCAGGTACTGGTAGAAAAAAGTCTGAAGGGATGGAAGGAAGTGGAATATGAGGTGGTACGCGACCGCTTCGACAACTGTATTACTGTATGTAATATGGAAAACTTCGACCCGCTGGGCATTCATACCGGTGAGTCAATCGTGATTGCTCCTTCTCAGACGCTGACGAACAGCGAATATCATAAACTGCGCGAACTGGCTATCCGTATCATCCGCCACATCGGCATCGTGGGTGAGTGTAACGTGCAGTATGCTTTCGACCCTGAGTCAGAAGATTACCGTGTCATCGAGGTGAATGCCCGCTTGAGCCGTTCTTCGGCTTTGGCTTCGAAGGCTACCGGATATCCGCTGGCTTTTGTGGCTGCGAAATTGGGCTTGGGTTACGGCTTGTTCGACTTGAAAAACTCGGTAACCAAAACTACTTCGGCTTTCTTTGAACCGGCGTTGGATTATGTGGTTTGTAAGATTCCTCGCTGGGACTTAGGTAAATTCCACGGAGTAGACCGCGAACTGGGCTCCTCCATGAAGTCGGTAGGTGAGGTAATGGCTATTGGCCGTACGTTTGAAGAAGCCATCCAGAAAGGTTTGCGCATGATCGGGCAAGGTATGCACGGCTTCGTGGAAAACAAAGAACTGGTGATTGAAGATATTGACAAGGCGCTGCGCGAGCCGACCGACAAGCGTATTTTTGTTATCTCCAAGGCTATGCGTGCCGGCTATACCGTTGACCAGATTCATGAACTGACCAAGATTGATAAATGGTTTCTCGATAAACTGATGAATATCATGGAAACCTCTAAGGAACTCCATGGTTGGGGAAATAATCATACACAAATCGCACAGCTTCCTAAGGAATTGCTTTATACAGCCAAGCGTCAGGGATTTTCTGATTTCCAGATTGCGCGTGCCATCGGCTACCAAGGCGATATGGAAGATGGAATCCTTGAAGTACGTAACTACCGTAAGAGCCAGGGCATCGTGCCGGTGGTAAAACAAATTGATACGCTGGCTGCCGAATATCCTGCACAGACCAACTATCTGTATCTTACTTACAGTGGAGTAGCGAATGATGTGCATTACTTGGGCGACCGCAAGAGTATCGTGGTATTGGGCTCAGGTGCCTACCGCATCGGTTCGTCGGTTGAGTTCGACTGGTGTGGCGTGCAGGCTTTGAATACCATCCGCAAGGAAGGTTACCGCTCGGTTATGATTAACTATAATCCGGAAACCGTATCGACCGACTATGATATGTGTGACCGTCTGTACTTTGACGAGCTGACCTTTGAACGTGTCATGGATATTCTCGACTTGGAAAATCCGCATGGTGTCATCGTCTCTACCGGTGGACAGATTCCTAATAACCTGGCTCTCCGTCTGGATGGTCAGCAAATCAATATTCTGGGAACTTCAGCCAAGAGCATTGACAATGCAGAAGACCGTGATAAGTTCTCGGCTATGCTTGACCGCATCGGAGTGGACCAGCCGGAATGGAGTGCACTGACTTCGATGGAAGACATCAATGCGTTCATAGAAAAGGTGGGATTCCCCGTTTTGGTTCGTCCGTCGTATGTACTTTCAGGGGCAGCCATGAATGTATGTTCTAATCAGGAAGAGCTGGAACGCTTCCTGCAACTGGCAGCTAATGTATCAAAGAAACATCCGGTGGTGGTAAGTCAGTTTATTGAGCATGCCAAGGAAGTAGAAATGGATGCAGTGGCACAGAACGGAGAGATTGTAGCGTATGCCATTTCCGAGCATATTGAGTTTGCCGGTGTACACTCAGGTGATGCTACTATTCAGTTTCCGCCGCAGAAACTTTATGTGGAAACGGTTCGCCGCATCAAGCGCATCAGCCGTCAGATTGCAAAAGAACTGAACATTTCCGGTCCGTTTAATATCCAGTTCCTTGCCCGTGAAAACGACATCAAGGTAATTGAATGTAACCTCCGCGCCAGCCGTTCGTTCCCGTTTGTAAGTAAAGTGTTGAAGATAAACTTCATCGAGCTGGCTACGAAGGTTATGCTGGGATTGCCGGTAGAAAAACCGGAGAAGAACTTGTTTGAGCTTGATTATGTAGGAATCAAGGCGAGCCAGTTCTCATTCAACCGTTTGCAGAAAGCCGACCCGGTATTGGGTGTAGATATGGCAAGTACCGGTGAGGTGGGATGTATCGGCGAAGACACTTCTTGTGCCGTATTGAAATCCATGCTGTCAGTAGGCTACCGCATCCCGGAAAAGAATATTCTGATGTCAACCGGAACTCCGAAGCAGAAAGTAGAAATGCTGAAGGCAGCTCAAGAACTGAAGGCTAAAGGCTATAATATCTTTGCCACCGGAGGTACTTCCAAGTTCCTTGCCGAGAACGGAGTGGAAAACACCCGTGTGTTCTGGCCGAGTGAAGAAGGACATCCGCAAGCATTGGATATGCTTCACAAGAAGGAAATCGATATGGTGGTGAATATCCCGCGCGACTTGTCGGAAGGCGAGCTGGATAACGGATATAAAATCCGCCGTGCAGCTGTCGATTTGAATATTCCTCTGGTAACGAATGCCCGTCTGGCAAGTGCCTTTATCCATGCGTTCTGCACTATGACCATCGATGACATTGCCATCAAGAGCTGGGATGAATATAAGTAATCCTCCGCTTTTCAGTCTGTTATAAAATAATCCGCCCGCAGGTTTCTCATAGTTGAGACTTGCGGGCGGTGTTGTATTGTATTAAATAATGTGTATATTTGCAAGAGTAATGTTGGTAACAGTGACGGATGGTTTACTGAAAGTTTATCGATAAATAAAATTGGTGGAATATGGCAAAAAAGAAAAAACAGGCAGAGCAGAAACAATGTTCTCCTCAAGAGTATATTCGCAGCGGGCTCGTACGCTTCCGTTGGGTGACTGTTATGTAACTTCCGATTGGCAAGAATGTGGAGAAGCCGTGGCGTGTGTGGTACGGCTTCACCCGCAGCATACTTATACCGTGGGTGTTTATCTGATAGATACTTTTTGCTTGGGAGTGAAAGATAGTTACTGGTATTTCAGTATAGGCGAACAGAATTTTGAAGAGCTGATGCCCGTATCTGTGTGCCGGAGATGATGACTTGGTTGGCTGTTCAACATCCCGAGCGCCGTGCAGAAATCATAGAGTGGTTCCGGACTTTACTTGTGTTTTACGACGGGAAGCTGGAAACCCGCCAATGCTGCGACGGCTCGCTTATAGGAATGATAACCGGTTTTATACTGGACTTGCATGCAGAAGAATTGTTGCCTGAACTGAAGAAACTGTATGACACCGGCTTGGTAGATGAGGAATGCAGCGGCAACTTTAAAACAGTAGTGAAAGAAATGAAAGACGGATTGAATTCTTTCGTAGATGTTTACTGTATGGACATCCGTGAAAACTATAAGAAATTCAAGAAGTTTATAGAATAATAAAAGGAGAAGGATTCATTTAAGTTAAGGCTATAAGGCAACGTTCTGACGGGTTGCCTTATAGCCTTCTTCATTTTAAATATCCTCACATGAATGATTCTGTATGTATGAGAGAGCAGCTCCGATGGCAGTCCGGTATTCGGCATATTTCGGAATATGGAAACGCTTTCCATACATCTTTTCAAGGGCTGGAAACGTTTCTGCACACTGAGGCATACGGGTAAGATTTCCTATCAGGATAAAGTCGTCAACATCCGAATTTAAGGAAGACAAGATAGCTGCCTGTCCGATGCTTTGCAGCACCATATGGACAATGCCGGCTGCAATATCCTCGGTAGCAGCATTGGTTGCAGCTTTTCCGAAAATGGAGGCAGTGGCATCCAAGGGCAATCCCGGAAGCGGATGGTTGCAGATGTCCTGGATTTGCAGGTCGATGGAAGAGAGCGAGCCGCGTTGTGCCAGATCGATAATCTGATTGAAATCTTGCGTTTTCAGCATGAGTCGGGACAGACCGAGAATCGTTCCTCCTCCGATACCGATGCCACCTATATGATGCACGTTGTTCCCGTCTACTCTGACAAACGAAGTGCCGGTTCCCATGCTGACTACAATCAGTTTGTTCAGCTTCGTCATATATTGCGCTCCCAGTCCGTTGGCAAGGAATTCATCCACGCGGGCTGTAGGCAGTCCGTATAAAGGCTGAGTGATATAGGCACTTCCCACTCCCGTCAGTATAATCTTTTCCACTTCATTCAGCGGAATATCATTATCGTATAAATATTTTCCGAAAGCTCCGAACAGCGAGGCTACCGAGTCGGTGGCACGGACAAACTGTGGATTACAGATTTGTCCGTTTCGTATTCCCACCACTTTCGTGGTGCTTCCTCCAACGTCTATCCCTATTACTACGCTCATAGTTTCTTTATTTTGGGCTCAAAAATACGATAATTTTTATATACGGCAAAAGAAAAAGTTTTTCCTGTTTGTGCTTATCATTTTTCATTTTGTCATAAGTCCGCAAACGAATATAAAAATAGCTCTATATTTATCCGAATTAAAACTTTAAATCAGAATGAAACGTATTGTGTTTTTGGATTATGTACGCGTATTTGCGTGCTTCCTTGTGATACTGGTTCATGCCAGTGAAAATTATTACGGAGCCGTCGGGGTAGGTGAGATGGCAGGTCCACAGTCGTATCTTGCCAATGAAACCGACCGCTTGTGGGTATCGGTTTATGATGGCTTTTGGCTTGTTGTCTTGCTGAGTGTGCTTCTGGCTTTTTTCTTTGGATAAAACCAAAGAAATGGCGGCTAAAACTTGCGGATGTAGGCAAGACAACCTATCTTTATACGCAAGAAAAGTCAAAGTCACAGTGTGGTTTGTAGAAATCACAGTGTGACCTGTACAAACCGCAGTGTGATTTGTATAATTCACACTGCGGTTTTCACTTTTTTATACAGGAATATGAATTATGTTTTTCATCGAATTGATTTTTATATACCAAACATTTAAATTTTAATCTATGGCACGTTATACAATGCAAGAAATGAATGACTTGCACCATGAGGGCAAGACTCTGCTTTATCCGAGAATGATTATTGAGCACTGTTGCGAGAGCGATGAACTGGCACGCGAGGTGGCAGAAGTGACCTCTTTCAGTGAGGGTGAAGTTATCGGGATGTTTCAGGAACTTTGGAAGCAAATGGCATGGCAGATGGCAAGAGGTTACTCAGTAAAGATAGAGGGGGTAGGAGTTTTCACACCTACGCTTGAACTGAAAGAAGGCAAGGAGAGAGAGGCAGTCGATGGCAATGGGATGAGGCGCAATGCTGAGAGCATCCGTGTGGGAAATGTTACTTTCCGTCCCGATAAGTCGTTGGTTAGTGAGGTAAATCAGCATTGTCGGTTAGAGCGTACTTCGGGAAAATTTATGCGGTGCATATCGCCCTATTCTTTTGACGAACGCCTGAAACTGGCACAGGGCTTTTTAGCTTCGCATGCCGTAATGACCATATCCGATTATGCTGACTTAACCGGGCTGAGCCAGACTACGGCAGGCAGAGAATTACGCAAGCTTTACCATGATCCAAGCTCAGGTCTGGATGTGAAAGGGCGTGGCTCGCATCGGGTTTATGTGCTGAAGAAGGAAGAATGAGGGGAAGGAATGAAATTATTTCCTCAGTAAGGCTTGATGTGCAAAAATAAAGAAAGCGACCTTTTTCAAGACCGCTTTAAATGTTTTCACAACGGAATAATCCTTATTGTGACTTGCTTCAATTTAATATAATGCAAATATAGAAAATTATTTTGAATATAGGTATCTTTTATGATTGTTTTTTTCTAACTTTGGGAAAACGAGAAATAAAAAACGATGAAAAAAATATTAGGTTTAGATTTAGGAACAAACAGTATCGGTTGGGCTGTTGTTCATTCTGATATAGATAGAGATGGTAATGAAAGCTTGCTTGAGATATCTTCTTCAGGGAGTAGAATTATTCCAATGGATGCAGCTACACTGGGTGACTTTGATAAAGGAAACTCAAAATCACAAACGGCAGAACGTACGCGGCTTCGCGGTGTACGCAGATTGCTGGAGCGGAGTTTGCTTCGTAGAGAACGTTTACTTCGGGTATTGTCGGTCATGGGATTTCTTCCCCAACATTATGCCTCTCAATTAGACCGATATGGAAAATTTATTTCAGATGCAGAACCCAAGTTGGCATGGTATAAGACTCCTGATGGGAAATACACATTTTTATTTCAAGATTCTTTTCAAGAGATGTTGTCGGATTTTCAGATGTTTCATCCTGAACTGCTGGAAAAAGGAAAAAAAGTGCCATACGACTGGACCTTGTATTATCTTCGGAAGAAGGCACTGACTCAAAAGGTAAGCAAAGAGGAGTTGGCTTGGATTCTGTTGAGCTTTAATCAGAAACGTGGATATTATCAGTTGCGCGGAGAGGACGAACAAGAAGATGCAAAGAAGGAAGTAAAGTATTATGCTTTGAAAGTGGTTTCGGTAGAAGACTCGGGAGAACATAAAGGGAAAGACATCTGGTATAATGTGTTTCTGGAAAACGGATGGAAATATCGAAGGGCGAGCAGTGTGCCTTTGGATTGGGTCGGTAAGGTGAAAGAATTTGTAGTAACGACAGATTTGGATGAGAATGGAAATCCTAAAAAAGATAAAGATGGAGAGGTGAAACGTTCATTTCGTTCTCCGAAAGAAGATGACTGGGGATTGCTTAAAACCAAGACTCAGGAATCGATTGATGAAAGCGGAAAAACGGTCGGGGCATATATTTATGACACGCTTCTTCATGTCCCAGATCAGAAGATAAGAGGAAAATTGGTTCGTACAATTGAACGCAAATATTATAAGGAAGAGCTTTATAAGATATTGACTAAACAGACTGAGTTTCATGCCGAGTTGCGCGATGCTTCTCTCTTGAAGGATTGTGCGGTAGAACTTTATCCACAAAATGAAGCGCATCGGAATATTTTATTAAGCCAAGACTTTGCTCATTTATTTGTAGAGGATATTTTGTTTTATCAGCGCCCGCTTAAGAGCAAGAAATCGTTGATTGATGACTGTCCTTATGAATCGCATATCTATAAAAAGGACGGAAATCTATTAAACACTCCGTTGAAATGTGTATCAAAGTCACACCCTTTGTTTCAGGAGTTCCGTTTGTGGCAGTTCATATCTAATTTGCGTATCTATCAGCGTGAAAAGATGGTAGATGGTTCTTTAAAATCGGATGTAGATGTGACAGGAGATTTTCTGCAGAGTGAGGCCGACTATGTTGCACTGTTTGACTGGATGAATGATAGAAAGAGTGTTGATCAAAAAGCGTTCTTGGCTTACAAACCTTTTGGTCTTAATAAAAAAAATCAGGTTGCTTACCGATGGAATTATGTAGAAAATAAGTCCTACCCTTGTAATGAAACTCGATATTCAATTAGTAGCCGATTGGCAAAAGCTGGTGTGGCTAAAGAGTTTCTGACAGGGGAAAAAGAAACAGCTTTATGGCATATTTTATATTCTATTTCTGACAAAGAGGAGTTGGTAAAAGCGTTAAAAACTTTTGCTGTGAAAAATAACTTGGATGATACTTTTGTAGAAGCTTTTGCAAAGATACCTCCGTTTGAAAATGAATATGCAGCGTACTCTTTAAAGGCTATAAAAAAACTGCTTCCCTTAATGCGTATGGGAAAATATTGGTGTAAAGAGGCGATAGATGATCAAACGTTAAACCGTATTGAGAAACTTCTAACCGGGGAATGTGATGAAACGATTCGCAGGCGTGTTCGTGAGAAATCCATGCACCTTACAGAGTTATCCTCCTTTAGGGGACTTCCTCTGTGGCTGGCATGTTATGTGGTTTATGATCGCCATGCTGAGGCTAAGGATATAACCAAATGGGAAAGCCCAAAGGATATTGATTTGTTCTTAAGTAAGTTTAGGCAGCATTCACTGCGTAATCCGATAGTGGAGCAGGTAATCACAGAAACATTGCGTACGGTCCGTGACATATGGAAGCAAGAAGGAAGTATCGATGAGATTCATGTGGAGTTGGGGCGTGAAATGAAAAATCCAGCTGATAAACGCGAGCAGATGACTCGTCGTTCTCTTAAAAATGAAGATACTAATTTAAGAATCAAAGCCTTGTTGATGGAATTTATAAATCCGGAGTTTGAGATAGAAAATGTACGCCCTTATTCACCCAGCCAACAGGATATACTACGTATCTATGAAGAAGGAGCATTGAATAGTGCTTCAGAAAAAGAGTTGGACGATATTTCAGATATACTGAAAAAATTTAGAGAAACAGATGTAAAAAAACATCCCTCTCATTCGGAAGTATTGCGTTATAAGTTATGGTTGGAGCAGAGATACCGTTCACCTTATACGGGAAAAATGATACCGCTTGGAAAGCTGTTTACTCCTGCCTATGAAATAGAACATGTTATACCTCAATCTCGTTATTTTGATGATTCTTTCAGTAACAAAGTTATTTGTGAGGCAGCTGTAAATAAGAAGAAAGATAATTTGTTGGGATATGAATTCATTAAGCAACATTCTGGAGAGATAGTGGAGTTAGGAAATGGTAATACTGTTTCCATATTTACAGTGGAAGAATACGAACAATTTGTAAAAGAATTTTATGTAAATAACCGAAAGAAAAAAGAGCATTTACTACTTGAAGATATTCCTGATGGATTTATAGAACGTCAGTTGAATGACAGTCGCTATATCAGTAAAGTGGTGAAATCTTTGTTGTCGAATATCGTTCGTGAAGAAGGAGAACAAGATGCAATTTCAAAGAATGTAATTGTATGCACCGGAGGTGTGACAGACCGACTTAAAAAAGATTGGGGAGTACAAGATGTGTGGAATCGCATTATTTTACCTCGTTTTTTGCGCTTGAATACATTAAGTGATTCTTCTGATTATACGGCAGTAAGTGCGTGTGGCAATGTGATTCCAGCCATGCCTTTACATTTACAGCGGGGGTTCAGTAAAAAACGAATAGATCATCGTCATCATGCGATGGATGCAATTGTGATAGCTTGTGCTAATCGGAATATTGTGAATTACTTGAATAATGCTTCAGCAAGAAAAGGGGAAAAGATTTCTCGTTATGACCTTCAGCGTATGCTGTGTGATAAGGTGAAGACCGATGAAAAAGGGAATTATAAGTGGATTATCCGTAAGCCTTGGGATACATTTACACAAGATGTATATGCTACACTCCAAAATATAGTGGTTAGCTTCAAACAGAATCTTCGTGTAATTAACCGCACAACAAATCATTATTGGCGTTATGACGAAGATGGAAAGAAAACCCTTCAATCCCAAGAAAAAGGAGATAGTTGGGCTATTCGTAAGCCGATGCATAAGGATACGGTGCATGGGGAAGTGAATTTACGTAAGATAAAGACGCTTTCTTTGAAGGAAGCCATGAAGAACCCTGTGATGATAGTTGATAAAGTCTTAAAAAGGAAATTAATGGAATTGCTTCATGTGGGATTCGACCAAAAGGCTGTCAGTCGCTATTTTGAGGAGCATCAGACCGAATGGCAAGGAATCAATCTGAAAAAGATAGAAGTATATTACTTTACCAAGGACACAAACGACCGTTACTTTGCAACTCGTAAACCATTGGATACAAGTTTCACTCAAAAGAAAATAACAGAGGAGGTTACTGATACTGGTATCCAGAAAATATTGTTGAATCATTTGTTGAAAAATGATAATGATGCCAATGTCGCTTTTTCTCCTGATGGTATAGAACGTATGAATCAGAAAATAAGTGATTTAAATGGCGGGAAGTGGCATCAGCCTATCTATAAGGTAAGGGTATATGAAAAAGCAGATAAGTTTGCTGTTGGAACGGCAGGAAATAAAGGTAGAAAATATGTAGAAGCGGCTAAAGGCACTAATCTTTTCTTTGCAGTTTATGAATCAGAAATTATAGATAAGAAGACTGGAGAGGTCATTCGTAAACGAAATTATGCCAGCATTCCGTTAAACGTAGTAATAGATCGACAGAAAAAAGGACTTTCTTCAGCACCCGAAGATGAAAACGGTAAATTGCCGATATTTGTATTGTCCCCTAATGATTTAGTGTATCTACCTACAGAAGAAGAACATAAGAGCAACCAGGTTTCTTTGCCTATAAATAAGGAGCGGATTTATAAAATGGTGAGTTGTACAGGAGGAGAATGTCATTTTATTCCATGTTTTGTTGCGGCTCCAATCTTGCAAACAACAGAACTCGGAAGCAATAATAAGGCGCAGTGTGCTTGGACAGGTGAGATGATAAAAGAAACCTGTATTCCCATCAAAGTGGATCGTTTAGGCAATATAAGTTTTAAATAGTCTTTTATCAATAAATACTATGATTAAGAAAACACTATATTTTGGTAATCCTGTCTATTTGTCTTTACGTAATAATCAGCTGGTTATCAAAATTCCGGAAGTGGAGCGTAATGCTTCACTTCCGGAAAACTTTAAAGAAAAATCAATTGTAACCAGACCGATAGAAGATATAGGCTTGGTAGTGTTGGATCATAAACAGATAACGATTACAGCAGGGGTACTGGATGCTCTTTTAGAGAATAACAGCAGTGTGGTTACTTGCGACAGTAAAAGTATGCCTGTTGGGTTATTGCTTCCTCTGTCAGGTAATACCGTGCAGAATGAAAGGTTTAGAAAACAGCTGGACGCATCACTCCCTCTCAAAAAACAATTGTGGCAGCAGACTGTTAAGGTGAAGATTTCTAATCAGGCTGCCGTTCTTAAAAGTTGTCTGAAAGAGAAGAGTAATTGCATGTATATTTGGGCTGATGAGGTTCGAAGTGGAGATTCGGATAATCTGGAGGCAAGAGCTGCTGCTTATTACTGGAAGAATCTTTTTGCTCATGTTGAAGGTTTTACCCGCGATAGGGAAGGGGTGTTCCCGAATAACTTGCTAAATTATGGGTATGCTATATTGCGTGCAGTTATTGCGAGGGCTTTAGTCTCAACAGGCTTGTTGCCCACATTAGGTATTCATCATCACAATAGGTATAATGCCTACTGTTTGGCTGATGATATTATGGAACCATATCGTCCTTATGTAGATGAATTGGTATTTCAGTTGGTGGAAAAATATAAGAATGGATGTGAATTGACTAAGGAGGTAAAAGGAGCACTTCTTTCTATACCTACGATTGAAGTTATAATTGGAGGTAAACGCAGTCCACTGATGGTGGCAGCCAGCCAAACCTCTGCTTCTTTATATAAATGTTTTTGCGGTGAACTTCGTCGTATTGTTTATCCGGAAAAATAATTTTAGAATGGATCGTTTTAGTGAATATCGCATTATGTGGGTCCTTGTATTTTTTGATTTACCTACAGAAACAAAGAAAGATAAGAAAGCTCATGCTCTTTTTCGTAAAAACCTTCAGAAAGATGGCTTTACTATGTTTCAGCTTTCCATGTACATTCGTCATTGTGCAAGTATGGAGAATGCATCAGTACACATAAAAAGGGTTAAATCATTTTTGCCAGAATATGGTCATGTGGGTATTATGTGTATTACAGATAAGCAATTTGGTCAGATAGAATTGTTTTATGGTAAGAAGGAAAAAAAGACTAATGCACCAGGGCAGCAATTGGAATTATTTTAGAAACAAGAAATCCCACTTTTTTGAGCGGGATTTCTTGTTAGGAACAATTCTTTTTCTTTTTCTAAATTTTGCTATAAGGAAGTGATTCACATTGGTTTATGTGGAATGTGCTGTTCCTTATGGAGCAAAGTTACTAAATTGAAAGCAAATCACAACTCCCTTATTCTCATGTATAACAACTAAAAGGCTGTTCCTTATGGAGCAAAGTTACTAAATTGAAAGCAAATCACAACACTAATTATTTCAATTTATATAGTACTATAGCTGTTCCTTATGGAGCAAAGTTACTAAATTGAAAGCAAATCACAACCTATATTTATTGCAATTAAATAAATAAGTTGCTGTTCCTTATGGAGCAAAGTTACTAAATTGAAAGCAAATCACAACAAACCGATATAACTATAATAGAAAGAAAAAGCTGTTCCTTATGGAGCAAAGTTACTAAATTGAAAGCAAATCACAACTACATAAAAACAATATATAAAATACAAATAGCTGTTCCTTATGGAGCAAAGTTACTAAATTGAAAGCAAATCACAACGCAAATATATCATACAAATAATCAATCATTGCTGTTCCTTATGGAGCAAAGTTACTAAATTGAAAGCAAATCACAACGAAAATAATAAGATAAGCAAGTCAGGAAAAGCTGTTCCTTATGGAGCAAAGTTACTAAATTGAAAGCAAATCACAACATCAAAAAATAATAATATATAAAACAAAAAGCTGTTCCTTATGGAGCAAAGTTACTAAATTGAAAGCAAATCACAACAGTTAAATGAAATGATAAATTTATAATATAGCTGTTCCTTATGGAGCAAAGTTACTAAATTGAAAGCAAATCACAACCTGGTTTAAGGCACATACACCAAACATAAAGCTGTTCCTTATGGAGCAAAGTTACTAAATTGAAAGCAAATCACAACTTGCCCTATGGCTGGCAAACAACAAAGATTGCTGTTCCTTATGGAGCAAAGTTACTAAATTGAAAGCAAATCACAACAAGAGTATTATATAAATTATATCATAAAAGCTGTTCCTTATGGAGCAAAGTTACTAAATTGAAAGCAAATCACAACGTAAATAGGACTAATCACATAAAACATAATGCTGTTCCTTATGGAGCAAAGTTACTAAATTGAAAGCAAATCACAACATATCTAATTAACACAATATAAAGATATAAGCTGTTCCTTATGGAGCAAAGTTACTAAATTGAAAGCAAATCACAACATATACAACATAATTAATTTTCAACACATTGCTGTTCCTTATGGAGCAAAGTTACTAAATTGAAAGCAAATCACAACGATAATAAATATGTATCTAAAATATATAAAGCTGTTCCTTATGGAGCAAAGTTACTAAATTGAAAGCAAATCACAACTACCGGGAAGTGGAGCAAAAAGCGATACATGCTGTTCCTTATGGAGCAAAGTTACTAAATTGAAAGCAAATCACAACTAAGTTATCTTTTTTCATAATACTACTTCAGCTGTTCCTTATGGAGCAAAGTTACTAAATTGAAAGCAAATCACAACATATATTAACATAATAAATTATATAAAATGCTGTTCCTTATGGAGCAAAGTTACTAAATTGAAAGCAAATCACAACATATAAATGTATACAAATAATTTCACAAACGCTGTTCCTTATGGAGCAAAGTTACTAAATTGAAAGCAAATCACAACTGTAATTATAATATAGATAATTATGAAAGGCTGTTCCTTATGGAGCAAAGTTACTAAATTGAAAGCAAATCACAACAAATAACCTTTTTCATATTTCTTGGTGTTTGCTGTTCCTTATGGAGCAAAGTTACTAAATTGAAAGCAAATCACAACCAACTTTGAATGCTTCATATTTAGGACTATGCTGTTCCTTATGGAGCAAAGTTACTAAATTGAAAGCAAATCACAACTAAATCAGTATTAGTTACAACCCTTTTCCCGCTGTTCCTTATGGAGCAAAGTTACTAAATTGAAAGCAAATCACAACCCTGTAAAGCCTTGCGCTGCACGCTTTCCGCTGTTCCTTATGGAGCAAAGTTACTAAATTGAAAGCAAATCACAACTGTTCTATATTGGAAAAATGACAGCGTTTGGCTGTTCCTTATGGAGCAAAGTTACTAAATTGAAAGCAAATCACAACAGACAGAAACTCATATCGGTACTCTCAACTGCTGTTCCTTATGGAGCAAAGTTACTAAATTGAAAGCAAATCACAACTTATCAAAATATACATTATAACCAACAAGGCTGTTCCTTATGGAGCAAAGTTACTAAATTGAAAGCAAATCACAACAGCACTTAGCGTAATCGGCATAAAGCATATGCTGTTCCTTATGGAGCAAAGTTACTAAATTGAAAGCAAATCACAACACGTACCTCCACTGATTGCAATTCGGTTTAGCTGTTCCTTATGGAGCAAAGTTACTAAATTGAAAGCAAATCACAACACTTGGCGGTATCCCCCTTTCTTGTCCTTTGCTGTTCCTTATGGAGCAAAGTTACTAAATTGAAAGCAAATCACAACAATGCAAATCGCATAAGTATAATACATTTGCTGTTCCTTGTCATGCAAAGTTACTACAAAAAAGTGAAATGCGGAAAGATATAGTGATAGAATTGAGTTACAAGGGTTTTGGTTGAAGTGGCGATAATCCGTGAAGCCATTACAATCCCTGCCGAAGCCAAATCCTGACGCCGCTACGTTACTTGTTCGTAACCATGCCCGAAAATGCGACAAACGGGTACGAATAGCGAAACAAGGCTCTAAGGAATAGTGAGTTATCCATAACTCATGCGAAAAATCAGGTTACGGAAAAAGATTGCGCCGTTCCTCCCCGTTTTGCGTACCAACACCGGACTCTTCACCAACTAATTTTGAAACCCAAAAATTAAGGACAATGAAGAGTACATTTTCAGTAATCTACTACCTCAAAAGATTTTTATATCAAATTATATTCTGATATAGAATAACTTACACGGATTTTACATTTTAACAGGTTACGATTTGCCAACTTGCAGACTTCATCGTATTTCTCAAATTTGCTTTTCAAATAACGCTTGTATTTTGGGCAAAGGTACTACTTTCTGCTGAATATATAGCGCATTACCAAATAAAATTTTGTATTTTTGCAGTCGTTAATCAAGAATGATGTGTGCATGAATCGGATAAAAGAGGAATTGGAAGCCAAGGGTATTAGCCAAACAGAATTGGCGAACAGGCTTGGAAAGACTTTTAATATGGTCAATTTATATGCCACAAACAAAGTACAACCTCCTATTCCTGTGCTATATCAAATTGCAGACATTTTGAATATTGATGTGCGAGTTTTACTCGTTCCCAACAAAATCGAAGAGTAATCACTATATGGCGAAGAAAGAGGTTAAGACAGACCTTTGGGTTTATGAATTATTGCAAGAAGCAGATATTTATTTAACGCCACAAGGGTGTGATATAAAAGAAATAGACGAAGCTTTAAAAACAGCTTCAAAATCAAAAACAGGTCATGCAGGCTATCCCGAATACTGTGGGGTGGTCAAGGATTTTGTTCTTGTGATTGAGGATAAGGCATCTCTTGATAAACACGCCTACAAGGATGAAAATGGCTTGCTCTCCCAAGATGTAAAGTTTGTTAAGGATTATGCTGTCAATGGTGCTCTGTATTATGCTTTGCATTTAGCAGCCAACACTTCATACAACAAAGTCTTAGCCTTTGGCGTGTCGGGGAATGAAAAGCATCATAAAATCACACCCCTTTTTGTGAATGAGCGCGGCGATTATCAAGAGTTGCCCGATGTGGAAACATTCATTTCTTTCAATGAAGCCAACATCAATGAATACTACTTGAAAGAAATACTGCAAGAAGAAACCGATGTAGAAAAAACAACGGCTGAAATTCGGCACAGTTGCATAAGTCCGTGGCAATATAATCATGTTATCCAAAGATCATAGACGCTCTGAACATAAAGAAAGGTAAATCCTGCACACCGCGTAGTTGTGCTCTAAAGCCTTTCAACTTAGAGTTAAGAGATTCAGCATGAGCATTGGTTGATCTGTTTATGAAGTAATTTAGAACTTCTTCTTCCTTGTACTTGATGGCATCCCTTGCAGCCTTTACTTCACGCAACGTACAAGCTGAAACCTTCTGATACCACTCATGCAGTTTAACCTTCGCAGTACCCCGGTCGATAGACTTGTTGCTAAACACGCTTCTTAGGCTACAAATCAAAGTATATGCTTCCTTTATCTTTGGGAACATCCTGAAAAGTATCTTTGCACGTGTTTTCTGCCTGTCAGTCCATTTTTCACCACTCACACTCAGCAGATACTTGCTTCTTGTCAGTAGTTCTATGACAGTTTCGCCATTGGCAAGCATGGTTGGCCTGAAGCGTTTGTTCAACCTCTGTGGCTTGCGTCCCCGCTTCTTGCCTTTGTATTTCTTTGGATGTTTCTTGCGGTAGTATTTACGGCTCTTTACCAGCTGTTCAAGTTTCTTTTTGAACATGGCCTTCTCCTTGTTTTGTGCTTTCTGTGCTTCTCGTTTAGCTTTGAGGCGGAGTTCCTCCACTGCTTCGATACAACGCTTGACGATATGGAAGCAGTCAATGACTATGGCTGCATTAGGAAAGGCTGCTGTGACGACAGCAAACATGCTGTCAGAGAAGTCCATGGTAACTTCCTCGACCTGCTCTCGCTGTTCCTGCGGTATCTGCATAAGAACATTGATAATGTCTGAGGCCTTAGTGCCTTTTACAGCTGCTATTAAGGTGTGACGTTTGCCATGCCCTTCTTTGTTGGTCAAGAATGTCATCAGGTCCTTGTGAAGCATGGTCTCGTCAATGCCCAGCCGTTTGCCTATGTTCTTAGGATGCAGCACCCAGTCCTCTGCATGACTGGCTTGTTCCCAATTACGGAAACCGCTCAGATGATCCTTGTAAGCACGCTCCAGGTTATTGCCATCTACCTTAAAGTATAGCCCCAGCGAGCGGGCCGTTATCGGGTAGGTATCCAAATATTTTTTTTAAGACATCAGCAAACTCCTTAGAGTAGCTGGTGTTATCAGCAAGCAACGAGTACCTGTCAAGGATTATGTTTCTGCCTTCTGCCGTTAACCATCTGCGACGTCTGACATGAAGAACGACCTTGTGATCACGGATAGGAAAGTCGTTAACCTGACGGCTTTCCGTGAAACCATTGGGCTTAAGGTCGTGCCACTCTTCTTCCCGTGCATCTTTTTCGTCAAGATAGATGTGAAGAAGGACGCGCTCATTACCAGTCTCTTCAATAATGCCAGTATGGTCTTCGTTAACGGCTGTAACGTCGAAGAACTCAAGTATGCCTTTGGGAAGAAGGTAACTTGCCAGAATCTTATAGTCAAATGCTGATTGCTTACTCATGAGTGCAAAGGTAATGCTTCTTATAAACATTTAAGCATTAAACAAGAAAATATAGACCTATACTACAAAAATAAGCCACGGATATTTGCAACTGTGCCAATAAAAGCTTATCTTTGCAACGAATTTAGAATAAACAAATCATGTCAAGTATACGCTGTGCATTAGCACGTACATTTAGAATTCGCGCATAGTCTATACTGAGAACGCCTTTCTCAGTTTTCTTATAGCCTTCAAATCTTCTGAGGGCAGATTTTTTATTATCATTTATTAATCAAGATTATGGCACAGATGGCATTCTGTGTCTATATCTCATTTATAAGAAAACAAGTATGGACTTAAATAAAAAACATTTATTATATCTCATTGTATTCTTCTTGTTTCTAAGTTTAAATGCCTTTGGGCAATCAAATAATATCACAGGAAGAATACTTGACCAAAGCACAAAAGAACCTGTTGAATACGCCAATGTTACTCTGTTCAGGCAGGATTCGGTATTTATAGAAGGAACGGTGAGTGATACAATTGGAAGGTTTGGATTTACAAACCTCATTTCCGATGATTATGTGTTATTAATATCCTACATGGGCTTTGAAACTAAAAAAATCTTATTGCAAAACTTTTTAGAATCAGTTGAGATAGATGTATTCTTGAGTGAACGGATGTTATCGCTTGATGAAATTGTCATTTCAGCTTCATCTACAATCAGTAAAATAAATCAACGGATTGTTTTTCCAACAAAGCTGCAACTTGACCACTCGGCAAACGGAATGCAACTATTGAATACTATGATGCTTTCGGGACTGAACATTAATCCGATGACGAATACAATTTCATCCTCCGATGGAGGGAAAGTTGTGTTGCAAATCAATGGAGTGAATACGACATCAGAAGAGATTCTAACCTTGCAGCCACGCCAAATCAGACGGATTGAATATTCGGATTATGCAGGAATAAGATATGGAGAAGCATCTAAAATTGTTAATTATATTGTTACAAGAGATGATAAGGGTGGTATTATTGGTATGGACTTGATGAACTCCCTGAATATTCTTGCGGGTGGAGATGTATTTTTCGCTAAGTTTAATAAAGGGAAGTCGGAATATGCATTGAATTACACAACTGCTTTTCAAAAAATCAACAGCAACAACCGGACACGTACAGGAAGTTATCGGTTCAGAAATTCTATCCCATTACAGAGAGATGAAATCGGAGATGGCGGAGATTACTCATATCAGATGCACGATGTTACTTTCGGTTATAACTATCAAAAAAATGATTCGACATTCTTTAATGCCAAGTTGAAGTATGCCTTGACGGATCATCCGCATAACGATTTCAAAAGTAATCTGAAAGAAAATAGCATAGAGATAGGACAGATATTGGATGGTGTCAGTCAGAAAATAAATACTCCAACAATGGACTTATACTATGAGCATGGTTTGAAAAACCAGCAAAAAATTTACGTCAACATTGTCGGAAGTTATATCAAAGCAGAAACAGATCGCAACTATATCGAATACAATGATATTGATACTATTTTTAGAGAGCAGTTTGGTTTGACTTCCGATAAATATTCATTGATAGCAGAAGGAATTTATGAGAAGAGTTTTACTTATGGAAGTTTGAAATTTGGGGTAAAGCACGTACAATCATTTACGAAGCAGGAAATTCAGCAAAATGGAGTATTTCAGTCAGATTTGAAACAATCAGAATCTTCTATTTTCTCAGAGTGGCTCCATAGTAAAAATAATTTCAGCTATTCTTTTGGGTTGCGGATTAATCGAGTGCATTTTTCTAACACTTCGACCAATAAGAGTTATTATAACCTTTTGCCCAAAGTCATGTTGGGGTATAGGTTGAATGAAAATTCTTTTATCCGTTACGATGTGGAGATGACTCAGACCAATCCGACTTTAGCTGAATTGACCAACACGGAAATTAGGATCGACCCTTATCTTGCCGAAAAAGGCAACTTATCATTAAAGCCCTATAATAATCTGAATAACAATCTTTTTTACGAAAACAAGAAAGGATTATTTACATTCAATGCTAACCTGAGACATCATCACAAGCATAATCCCATCATGGAATCACTTAAAGAGCAAGGCGATGTATTCTTGATAATGTCTGAAAATATGAAGAGCTGGAACAAATATAATGCTGAAATGACCCTAAAGGTGGGAATGATAAAAAACATACTGCAATTTTCTTTTACAGGTGGGTACAGTCATTTCAACAGTCAAGGGAAGAATTATTCTCACACACATTCTAATTTCTATTATAGTGCGAATGTTTTGGCAATGTATAAGAAATGGATGTTTATCGGTCAGATACAACCATTTGACGAAAAGCTGTATGGTGAAACCCTTACTAAAAGCGGTAACTATCACTATTTAGCCATTCAATATAACACCGATAATTTCTCTTTTGGCATAGGAGCGTTCAATCCATTCCGGAATGTTTCACGTACTATTATAGAGAATAAAAATAATCAGTCACCTTTCAGGCGGGAAAGCTTCAGTAGTGCCTCCCAAACCATTGTTGCTACTCTTACGTGGAACTTTAGTTTTGGAAAAACTCACAATTCAAGTAGTAAGTCTATTGAAAATAAGGATACTGATTATGGTATAAAAAGCAGTTACAAATAAAGGAGTTTGTTATGAATGAAAATAGCTTGGAGTTATTCAGTCTATTATCTGACACTCCACAAGTTTCAAAAGAAGAAATGCAAAATGCCTATAAACATTTTACGGAACAGATAATAGCGATCAGTCAATCCGAACAAAGCTATCATGAAATATTTCGGAAACTGAATATTACCCGTATCGAGTTTGATTCTTTGAAATCATCATCTTTTTATGAGTTGAAAAAAAAATGAGCTCAAAAAAGTATATCAACGGAAAGTGATGATGTTGCTTGAATCTGAAATTGATTTGCTGAAATTTACTTTCTTGCGAACAAATCACTTCTCCAACAACAACCAATCAAATATCCCCAAAGTCTATTTTATCCCCAATTCTCGAAAAGGATTGGGAATTGACAGTATGGGAGAATTAGCCGTATCGTTTGAACTCTCCGGGCAATTTGTTAATGAAGCAGGAATCTCCGTTCCATATATCCATATTGCCCATGCTCTGGAACAAGCCTTCAATTTCACGTTTGGGAACGTTCATAAATCTAAGGGTAGAGTATTCAAGCGCAAACCTTTCAATCTTACCAAAGCGTTGGATTACCTGAAAAATCTCGTCATCCGGGAAAATCGAAACAGGGTTGCAAACAAAGATGAAAAAAGATGATTTTATAATTCACTAATTTATAGATGTTTGCAAAACGGCTTTAGGGGAGTCCATAGGGATTCCCCTATTTTATTTGCTTCGTTCTTCCGTCCTTTGCTTCGTCAATGCATTGGACACAAGTAGTATTAATCAGTAAAACGAAGTAAATCATGTATATCAATAACGAAGATTTTGAAATATGGATGCAGAAGTTATCCAAAAAATTGAGTGAGATCGGTCAAGACTTGAAATCACTCATCAACACCAAAGAAGTATTTGACCCTGAAATTCTAAAAGATGCCGAGAAGCTGCATAACGACTTGCGTAACTATGGAAATCTGACAACAGAACAAAAACCGCTGGTCGTGTCAGGAATAATGCTGGCATTGAGGGAAATAGAGGAAAAAACATTCTCCATCGAATCCCTGATTGGCGACCCGATAAAAACAGACGGCCAGAAGATATATGAAGCTATTGAAAGCAATTTGAAGAGGGTTAATGTTACGCCTGATACCAAACGAGATAAACTACTCAGCCAATTCTCTGTCATAAGAGACACAACAAAAATAAACGAGAAAGATGCCACATTGGGTAAAACGCCATTGAGACATTATGCCGAGTTCCTGTATAACAGCATATTCAAGAACATCAGGTACCATAATTCGTCAGAAGACTATTTAGGACGGTTTTATGGCGAGTTTATGTCCTATTCGGGTGGGGATGGGCAGACATTGGGTATAGTGCTTACGCCAAAGCATATAACGGAATTGTTTTGTGAATTGGCACAACTCGAACCGACAGATAAGGTATTTGACCCCTGTTGCGGAACGGCAGGATTCCTCATTGCTGCAATGCACAAAATGGTGAAGATGACAGAGGATACAAACCAACAAAAAAGCATTAAACGTGACCAACTATTTGGCATTGAGCTACAGCCGTATATGTTCACGATAGCGACAACCAATATGATTTTGCGTGGCGATGGAAAAAGCAACCTGCACAATAAAGATTTTTTGAAAGAGAATCCCAAACAGCTACAACTGAAAGGATGTACAGTCGGCATGATGAACCCTCCCTATTCCCAAGGCTCTAAAGCTAATCCTGATTTGTATGAGATTAGCTTTACCGAGCATTTGCTCGACTCATTGACAGAGGGTGCGAGGGCTATTGTCATTGTACCACAATCTTCTGTTACCGGCAAAAGCAAAGAAGAACAAAATATCAAGAACAGCATACTGAAGCATCATACCTTGGAAGGTGTTATTACCTTGAATAAAAACACTTTCTATGGAGTTGGAACAAACCCATGTATAGCAGTATTTACGGCAGGAATACCGCACGACAAGAAACATCTCTGCAGATTCATCAATTTTGAAGATGACGGATTTGTAGTGAGCAAGCATATCGGCTTGGAAGAGACCGCAAGTGCCAAAGACAAGCGTCAGCATTTGCTTGATGTATGGTTTGGACGGATTGAAGCAGAAACCAAGTTCTGCGTGGAAACTACTATTGAAGCGGAGGACGAGTGGCTTCATGCTTTCTACTACTTTAATGACGAGATACCCTCGGAAAAGGATTTTGAGAATACTATGGCCGACTATCTGACCTTTGAGTTCAATATGATAACTCACGGCAGGGGGTATTTGTTTGAAAATTCTGTAAATCCAACCGTAAACGAGCATGAATAAGTTTGAAGATAAGAATTGGAAAGACTTTTATCTGTCAGAGTTTTTCTGCTGTGAGAAAGGAAATCAAAACAATATGGCATCATTGCAGACAGGCGACATACCTTTGGTTTCAGCAAAAAAATGTGATAACGGATATAAAGATTTTGTAGCTCCTAACGGGAAAAAACAATTTCAGGGAGATATTATTACCTTGAACAATGACGGAGATGGTGGAGCTGGTATCGCATACTATCAACCATACCAAATGGCTTTAGATAGTCATGTAACTGCGCTTATTCCATTAGTGCCAATGAACAGGCATATACTCTTATTCGTGGCAATGTGCATCACCAAACAACGTGAGCGGTTCGGGCATGGATATTCATTGAACAGCAACAGGTTAAGGTCGTTCAAACTAATGTTGCCATTAAACCAAGATGGTACAGCACCGGATTGGGCTTTTATGGAAGCCTACATGAAGCAAAAAGAACAGCAGATATTGAAACCTACAATAGAAAGATTATGCAAACAACTGATAATCAACAATATACTGGGGGGGGTAAATCGCTACACTCCAATTGGAAAGAGTTTGTCTTTGGTGAAGAATTTTCTATTCAATCCACTAATAGCGGCATAGACAAGAATAAACTTAACCAAAAGGAAGGAGTTATTCCGTATATTACTCGGTCTGACTTGAATAACGGAATGGATATGTTTGTAACAGAACAGTCATCTCGCTATAAAGTTGATGAAGGTAACGTAATAACCATCGGTCTGGACACACAAACAGTATTCTATCAGCCCACTTCTTTTTATACAGGGCAGAACATACAGATTATCAGACACGCGAAGCTGGACAGATACAATGCGATGTTCTTGATTGTTGCAATAAAGAAACTCGTGGAAAAGTTCAGCTGGGGAAGTTATGGAGCAACACTTACGAGATTAAGGAAAAGTCGCGTATATTTACCTGCCACCGATAAAGGCGAAATAGATTTTGATTTCATGTCAGCATTCATGAAAGATGTTGAGTACAATATACTCAACACCACGCTTAATGTCTTCAAGGACAGAATAAGTGTTAATAAATCCAAATCGGGGGGGGTGATTTGGAAGAACTTCCTCTTGTGTGAACTATTCCCTACTCTCATTGCAGGAAAATCGAAAGGACTTAACCATATTGAAAAATCAGATAGAGGTATTAGTTATCTTGGTGCAACCAATCAGAATAATGGTGTACTATGTTTTGTAAGCAGAGATAAAGCGACAATTCAAAAAGGCAACTGTATAGCCTTTATTCGTAACGGAGAGGGGTCAATGGGCTATTCTGTGTACAAAGCTGAAGATTTCATAGCAACCTCCGATATGACATTAGGCTATAACAACCACCTTAATAGATATACAGGTACATTCATTACAACCATTGCAGACCGTGTCAGGGGGAAATATAATTTTGGATACAAACGAAGTGCCAATCGTTTATCCAAAGAAATCATTACGCTTCCTGTTGATAATAATGGCTCTCCCGATTGGGAATATATGGAGAACTATATGCGTAATATCGAAAGCGAACAAATATTATCGTATCTAAAAATGATACGGAATGACTTTTCTCAAATTTAGAGATTAGGATTCCGTATCAATGAGTTAAATGCTTTATAACCTCATACCCCGTTTGCATTTCTTCTTTCTGCGAAGTATCTCCGCCATTTCCTGATTGGCTTCCGCATCAGCGGCATTGTAAGATGAGCCACTGCCATTCAGCAGTCCCAATGAACCGTTGAACAACTCGCTTTGTGCCGTGCCGGATGGTGCACTTGGTATAACCGCTTCATGTGCTTTGGCAGTCATTCCCATACGTTCCTTGCATCTGTTGTGCTGCAAAGCATTGTCTATTTTGGAATAGCTGAAACGTCTGTCCACTTTGGAGCCGTTGAAGCGATAGCCGTTCTTGGTGAAGACAACGCCCTGTATCTCATTGGTCTGTCCTCTGTGGCTGAAATGCACTTCCACACCTTGCCGTTTCAGGTTGGCGACAAGCACGTTCCAGTTGCCGCACCTACCGACTTCGGCTTTGAGAATGTCGTAAAGCTCGTACTTCGTCTTGTCCGGCTCTTTCAGGCGGTTGCGCTTGACATTATCCTTGCCATTTGCCATGTGCAAGCCGTATTTCAAGGTCAGTTCCTTGCAGATACGGGTACTGCGCAGACGCTCGTGCCTGTCCGAAATGGTATTGCCGTTGTTGTCTATGCGGTTGAAGGCGATATGCACGTGCGGATGTTCCTTGTCAAAGTGCCGGGCGATAAAGAATTGCGTGTTCTTAATCCTCATCCGTTCCATGTATTCAAGTGCAATCCCTGCCATGACACGGTTCGTCAGTCGTGGCTCATCCTCTTTGGAAAAGCTCAAAGCGATATGCCCGACAGGTTTGGCTACCTTGCCGTTCATCTGCGACTGCGCATTGAAACTCATAGCGATGGTTTCCCTGTTTTCCATGAACAAATCCTTGTATGCGACAAATTGGGCATTTTTGCCTTTGTCAAGGATGTAGTCCACCACACCCTTGAAGTCGCTTCCCTTTACGATTTTCGCCATCATATCCCTATCTTGGTTATCAGTTCGTGAATCCTTGCCACCGCCACCTTGCAATCCCACTTTTCATCATGGAAACCTCCGGCATTTGCCTTGTGCGCAAGCTGGTTGAGATTGTTCGCCATGCCGCAGAGCTGGCGGATGAATCCGGCGTGTTCCTCCGACAGCCGTTCCTTCACATGACCGTTGCGGAAACATTCCCTCATGTACTCGCTCGGCGGTACGCCTGCCTCATACGCCCGTGTCAGCAGACGAAAGTAATCGGCAGCCGCCATCTTCACCGCGACACGGTATTTCAGTTTCTCGGTCGCTTCCTTCTTGGGGCGACCTCCCTTATTACGTTCCTTGTGTTCCTTATCTTGTTCCATATTTCATTTATTCCATTACGTTAGTGATTATACTGTATAGACCAACGGGATGCCACCTCCTTCAACATGGATGGTGGGTAGCAGGCGGTTTCGGTACACCCGAAACACAAACTTGCTACCTCCAAATCCTTAGGGAATGAGTTTTGAGCAACTCCCGTTTTTCCCATTCGGGAAGTCATAATCCAATCCCTTTCTTCTTGGGTCTTACGATAGTTCTTGGAGGTGGATTAACTGTTAAATTCCGACGGATTCCGCAGAGGTAATCGTTCAGGTCTTTGTGTCCGCTGTAGTTATCGGAGAAGTCGCGGATGCGTCCGCTGAACTCCCTTGCCAACTCCCAATACGCCTTTCTTCCTGCCCCGTCATTGTCGAGCAGGCAGTGGATGCGCCCGTACCCGTGCAGCGCATCTATGGCTTTGGGAACATTGGCAACCGAATTGAGGATGATGTAATCCTGACCGTCAAGGTTCGGCATGGTCGGGCAGTTCCTCATCCGCAACGTGAGGAAGGACAGGTAGTCCATCATGCCCTCGAACACGAGGCATTTCTCTCTCGGCTCTCCCTGCTGAAGGATATGGCTGATGTCTTTCGGAGCAATGCAGCCCTTGAAGAAACGGTTGCGCACTTCATATCCTCCCGCCACATTCGGGAAGCCGATGGCGAAATAGGGCTTGCCGTTATGGATGAAGTGCAGTTCCTTACATTCCGACCTCGCCAAATCGGTGTTTATGCCCCGTTCCTGCAAGTAATGGAGTAATGCAGGATGGGTAAGTTCTCCAATCTCCAACTGTTGGAAACTCGGTTCGGATGCTTGCTGGCGAAAAGAGAAAGATACGGGACGGATGTGTGGAGCCTGTTCCGCTATCTTATTGAGCAGATAAGGCACATAGTCGGAGGCATATAGTTCCCCTGCCAGCGCGATGATGTTGCCACCTCTGCCCAGCCCGTAATCGAACCACAGGTTACGGTTGGTGTTCACCTTGAACGAGGCTTCCGTTTCCTGACGGAACGGGGATTTGTACCAAAGGCAGTTGCCTTGTTGCTTTACGGGCGTGTAGCCCAGACTTTGCAGATAGTCTGCGATTCTGATTTGTGTTGCTTCTTGGATGTTCATGATATATTGTTTCTACGGATTTGATGATGACTGTAAAAACGTTGATTTGATGAATAATTGGTGTAATCTGTTTATATTCAATATTATGACCGCTCAACATCTTCTCAACAAATCACTCACAAATAGGGAATCCAACAAACGGTTGCCGTTCCTCCCTCAACATCATTTTTCGATTGTTGAGCATTTGTTGAGAGCGTATGTTGTTTGTTTTCAGCATGGTTATATACCTGTTCAACAATTCAACAAAAAGAGAAAGATATTATAGGGAATCAAGCTGCTCCCTTGTGACGGTATAGAAACGCCCGACCCTTTTGATAGGCTCATACCTGCACTCCCGATTGTAGTTGAACTGGTAGGTGGTATAGGTCAGCCCATTGGAGGCAGGAGTGAGTTTCCAACACTCCTGCAAGACTTTCCGTACCTGATGCTTCTCCACCTTTACCTGCGAGTGTACCAGCAAAAGAAGAATGTCGTTATAACAGAACGAGAAGGTGTCCGTGCCTACACTCTCCATGATATCAAGTATAAGCTCGTGCATATCTATCTCCAACCGGTTACGGTTGCTGCGGATAATCTTCCGCAAGGCTTCGGTATGCAGCAACGAGGGAGCAAACCACATACGGCTTTCTTTTTTCGTTGCCATCGTCCTGTGCTGCAAGTGATACAGGAAAGCCGGGATTTCCGTCTTCAGCTTTTGCAGGAAGTCGGTATCATCGGATTGCAGGCGGTCTATCTTGCGCACCCAATAGCGTGTTTCCCCCGCGTCTATGATTACGGGTAGATACTCGTTGTTGGAGCATAGCACGAACTTGGCGAAGAACGCTATCTCGTCACGGTCTTTGCCTTTGGCTTCAACCTTGTAGGAGAGTGTGGTGCTGAGGTTCTTCAACCTCTCGCTGTCCTCCCTGCGGTTGAGCAGCACCTCGTCCACCACGATGAGCAGCTTGCCAGCCCAATCGGAATTGAACTGGCTTCGGAAGTCCTCGTTGGTATTGAAGGTTACATTGTTCTGAAACACGGCTTTCAGGAAGTTCAGGAACGTGCTCTTGCCCGTGTTGCGTTCTTCCGATACCAATAGCAGGATAGGTAGTTTCTGAACGGGTTGCAGGTAAAGCAGTTGCAGATAGTCCATTCCCAACTCGTACTGTTCCCCGAAGATGTGGCGTACCAATGATTGGATATGCGGGAAATCGCCCTCCTTTGGTACATGGCCTATCGGCTCGTAGAGGTTCAGGAACTTGTCCACCACGGGACGGTATTCCACATGGTCGGGAATGGTGCAGAAACCGTCATACTTCGGCACGGTGGCGAGATAGTCCTTGCCATAGTCCTGCCGAAGTGTCTCGTTGTTCCACACGATGCGCTTTTTCACATAGCCGCCGTTCAGACGGGGCTGGTTCACTAACTTGTAGAGGGTCGTACCCACCCGGATAAACTCCTCCTTCTCATTCTTTGTCTTTGCCATTTACATTTTGCTTAAACCGTTAATAATTAACCGTGTGCAAAGCTACGGCAAGTGACGCGAAAGCCTGATAAGCAAATCGCAGCAGAACGGCGCAAAATTTACACGGCAGGAAAAACTTGCTGTGAATTGCGCGGGAAACAAGAATGGAGCAAATAAAAACAAGCCCGAAAAAGCATCCATTATAGGTTTGCTCCTTCGGGCTTGTCGTGGTCATTCGTATTGTTGATAAAACAGTAATACGTTTGTTCAACTGACCACCAATACGTTTTATCAGCAATACGTTTTATCGGCAATGGCTTGATATATAAAGAATTGTCAGTTTCACTGCACATGATTAGCACTCATGCCTGATAATTAAATACTTTCGCACCGTTACTGCCCAGCGAAAAGAAGATACTTGTTTTCTCTTTTCGCAAGTACAGCCTTTTAAGTAAGGCATTACGCACCTGCTCCGCTCCGAAACTGTCAATACGGAAAGCAAGCGCGACTATCATCGGGAAACTGAATACATCAGCATTATAGCCGTTCTCCAGCCGGACATATTTCTGCACCTCATACTCTTTTAATGCTCCACTTTTATATATGGCTCTGATGGCAGAACGGAGTGTCGGGGCGATTATCCCGAACAACTCCACCAATTCCGGTTCGCTCATCCAAATGCTGGCGACATTCTCCGGCATGGCGATATTGCCGGATTTGCCTATTGTTATGATATTTCTTTTCATGTCTGCGCTTTCAAGTTTATACAAGTTTCATTCTGTCACTGATTTTACTTTCCAGCATGGAAAAATCCTTGTCCAACTTCTCCGTGGTTATCTTGGCGTAATGTTGCGTGGTGGTAATTTTTGTATGCCCCAATACTTTACTTACGCTTTCTATCGGCATACCGTTTGAGATAGCCATCACCGCATACGAGTGGCGGCTCATGTGAAACGTCAGATTCTTGTTTATTCCACACTCTGCAGCAATCTGTTTCAGCAGGACATTCGTCCAACCATTTCTGTAAACATTGAACAAACGGTTTCCTCTGCGAAACGGTTCGTAACGGTCAATGATTTTACAGGCACTTTCCATCAACTTCACACGGAACGGGATATTCGTCTTTTGCCGTACCGATGAAATCCACAAACTACCGTTTATAGTGACAAGGTTATCTGTGGTAAGATTCTTGATGTCAATGAACGATATACCCGTCAGGCATCCAAAAACAAACAGGTCTCGAACCACCGTCATTGCCGGGTCATCAAAACGATGCGCCATGAGTGTCCGCACTTCTTCCTCCGTGAGAAACTCCCGTTCCTTCGTGCCACCGCTGACATAGCAGTTTGCAAAAGGGTCTCTCGGTATCAGTCCGTTTTTGTGTGCATGAGTCACAATAGACCTCAACGGGGTACAATACAATCTGATTGTGGACTGCTGCACACCTACCTCATTGCGAAGGTAGATGCAGAACTGGTCGAGAAAGTCCCCTGTAAGCTCGTTCATGCCGATGTCGTTCCGCTTATAATAATACTTGATGAAATTTGCCACATGGGTACGGGAAATGGAGTGCTTGTATAAGGTCTCTTTTGTTCTGTCCTTGCCTACACGTTTGGCAAAGTCCGCATTATGCTTATCGAAAGCACGTAGCAATGTTTCATATTCCGTGCCGATACCCTGATAGGCATTACGTACCATTTCTGCTGTCACGTATGCCTCGCGGTCGGAAATTCGTTGGTAATGTTTGATAATTTGTGCCCTGATGTTGTCAAGCGCAAAATTGATGTCCCGCGCCTCTTTGCTCTTACCTTTTACTTTGTTGGCTTTAGTGTCCCATTGTTCCACAGCAATGGAATACTTACAACTGAACTGTGCCTGCGTTCCGTTGATTGTCACTCGTCCCATGATTGGGACAATACCGTTTTTCTCTTTACTTCTGTTCACGAAGAACAGCACCTTGAATGTTGCTCTCATACTCGTCTGCTTTTTGGTTGCAAAATTAGTTTCACCTGCGCTAAATGGCTGTAAGCAAACCTCAGCAGAACGGCGCAAAATTTACATCTGTCTGTAAAATTGCAGATTTTTCGGGGTTACGATTTGGAAACTCAACTGTTTCTGTAATCTGCGTAATTTTGCATTTTTGCTATTCTGCAAAGCTAAGAGAAACATAGATAAAATCACTGGTACACAAACATTTGTCCTTGTGTGTCTTCAAGTGGCGTAAATCGGAGTTTATTCTACCTCAAGCGTCAGGTAGTGAAAAAGGACGGGACAGTTCCCGTCATGGGACGC
>CAUBDX010000009.1 GCA_958434805.1 uncultured Phocaeicola sp. | reverse complement strand
TTCCGGAGGCTTTTTTTGTATCCGCACGTGTGAAATGTGACCTCTACCGTTTTTTCCCCGTGGGTGGGTACGTTTCCCACGGAACTGTCCGGAAGGGGCAGGTTTTTATTTAGAATTAGAAAAGGGGTTAAAAAGATTGTATTTCATAATTTCTTTATGATTATCGAATATATTTACCACTTGAACTTGAATAATTTTTAGGTCTGCTTGAACAAAAAAACAATAGAATTGTTTCAATAATATAAACCGAGAATCTTTCGAAACTAGTAGCCAAAATGAAGCTTATCGTCAAAATAGGATTAATAGCCCTGCTTTTAATGTTTAATTATCAGGGAGTCGATGCAGATGTTGTTTCTTCCGCTATTGACAGATATGCTACTACTACAGAACATCAAGATAATATGGCATCTGATCATGGTACATTGGATACCATGTCTTTCACCCACTCTTTACTCACAGGGCAACAGCAGGTATTAGCGAAACTAATGCCCGATGATCTCCGTATCCGCAGAGCAGAGGAACTTCAACAGAACTTCTTAAAAATTCTCATAGGTCGTTTTTCACTACGGGAAGAAATACTGGCAACTGACCGCGCTAAGATCTTTCCGTCTAATCCCATTCATTGTGTGTCTCCGGCATGTCATTATTTCGTGTTCACGCTGAGACGCATTTTGATTTAATTAATCGTTATAAATTTAGTTGTTTCACCTTCTCCGGCGCCCTGCAGAGTGTCGGGGTTGGTATAGAATTGTCATTTTTTTAACTATAACGATTAATTAAAACATATATCATGGAAACTATTCAAAATAAAACTACTAATAAGATTGTAGGTATTAAAAATGCGGGTTGGGTAATTATATGCTGCTTTATCATTGCAGTTTGTATCTATCACTTCATATTGGGGAATCCATCCAACTTTATGAATAATGACCCTAATAACCATCCGTTGCCGGGCAGTTTCCTGGGAACAATTTACAAAGGTGGTGTAGTGGTGCCCATTATCCAGACCCTGTTGCTCACCGTCATAGCGTTGAGCGTTGAGCGTTATTTAGCCATCCGGTCTGCTTTTGGCAGAGGTTCGCTGGTGAAATTCGTCGCTAATATTAAATCTACCCTGGCCGCTGGTGATATGAAAAAGGCACAAGAGCTATGTGATAAACAAGGCGGTTCTGTAGCCAATGTAGTTACTTCGACTTTAAGAAAGTATGCCGACGTGGAAAACGATGCGACACTTTCCAAGGACCAGAAAGTACTGGCCATTCAAAAAGAATTGGAAGAAGCAACTGCACTGGAGCTCCCTATGATGGAGCAGAATCTGCCTGTTATCGGTACAATCACCACATTGGGTACCTTGATGGGACTACTCGGTACGGTAATTGGTATGATCCGTTCATTTGCAGCTTTGTCTGCCGGTGGTGGTACGGACTCCATGGCTTTGTCACAAGGTATTTCCGAGGCGTTGATCAATACGGCATTCGGTATCTTGACAGGTGCATTGGCGGTTATTTCTTATAACTACTACACTAATAAGATTGATAAATTGACTTACAGCCTTGATGAAGTAGGTTTCTCTATTGTACAGACCTTTGCGGCTTCTCATAAATAATCGTGCCAACCCTTTAAAATAAACTGCTATGGGTAGAGCAAAGATTAAAAAGAAAAGTATGTTCATAGATATGACGGCCATGAGTGACGTCACTGTGTTGCTGCTTACTTTCTTTATGTTGACTTCAACATTCGTAAAGAAGGAGCCGGTACAGGTGTTTACTCCAGCCTCCGTTTCTGAAATCAAGATTCCGGAAACGAATATCCTTCAGATTCTGGTGGACCCGCAAGGGAAAATATTTATGAGCCTCGACAAACAGCCCGACATGAAGGCCGTATTGGAGAAAATGGGTGAGGAGTACGGAGTTGATTTTACTCCTGAGCAGGAGAAGAAATTTGTGACAGCTTCTACATTTGGTGTTCCAATGAGAAGCATGCAGAAATATCTGGATCTGCCTTCCGACCAGCAGGATAAACTGTTGAAAAATGAAGGTATCCCCTGTGACAGTACAGATAATCAGTTTAAATCATGGGTACGCAGTGCTCGTCAGGTGAATCCTGATTTACGTATTGCTATCAAAGCTGATGCGTCAACTCCCTACGCTGTGATTAAAAACGTAATGAACTCACTTCAGGACCTCAGAGAGAACCGGTACAATCTGATTACTTCTCTGAAGACTACTTCTGATAAATAAAACCGAATAATTATGAGTGCTGAAGTACAAGAAAGCAGCAAAAAAGGAAAGGGTTCGAAGCAAAAAAAGATGACTGTCCGCGTAGACTTTACGCCTATGGTGGATATGAACATGTTGCTGATTACTTTCTTTATGCTGTGTACCACGCTGAGCAAACCTCAGACGATGGAAATAAGTATGCCGAGCAATGACAAGAACATCACTGAAGAGCAGCAGAGCAAGGTGAAGGCTTCACAAGCAATTACCCTGTTACTGGCCGGAGGAGATAAATTGTATTATTATGAAGGAGAACCTAATTATAAAGACTATACATCGCTGAAGGAAACTTCCTATAATGCAGATGGTCTGCGTTCCATTCTTCTTAAAAAGAACTCGGCGGCAGTTCGTGAAGTAAACGATCTGAAAAAACAGAAAGCTGATCTAAAGATATCAGAGGAGGAGTATACGAAAAAACTGGCTGAAATAAAAAGCGGAAAGGATACCCCGACTGTTATTATTAAAGCAACGGATGACTCTTCATACAAGAATCTGATTGATGCTCTGGATGAAATGCAAATATGCAATATAGGTAAGTATGTAATTACAGACATCGCTGATGCAGATCAGTTCTTGATCAAGAACTATGATACGAAGGGCGATCTGAGTAAAGACATTGCGGAATAGTAACACACATTTAAAAGGAGGAAAAGAAAATGGCAAAAATAGATTTGACCTCACCTGAATGGTGTGAACTGATATTCCAAGGTAAGAACAAGGCATACGGTGCCTATAAGATGCGTGCCAATTCACCTAAACGCCACACGTGGGCAATGGTAATTGTAGTGATCATTGCTGCCATAGGTTTCAGTATACCGACATTGGTAAAACTGGCAACCCCGAAGCAGAAAGAGGTGATGACGGAGGTGACTATCTTGTCACAACTGGAAGAACCCGAAGTGAAACAGGAAGAGTTCAAGAAAGTGGAACCGGTGGCTCCGCCTCCCGCTCTGAAAAGCTCTATCAAATTTACAGCTCCTGTCATCAAAAAAGATGAAGAAGTGCGTGATGATGAAGAGATAAAGAGTCAGGAAGAATTGACTCAGACCAAAGTGGCTATCTCTATTGCCGATGTGAAAGGTAATGATGAGCTGAACGGTAAAGATATTGCTGAACTGAAAGAAGTGATAACCAAAGCCCCCGAAGCAGAAGAAAAACCATATACTATGGTAGAACAGATGCCTCAGTTCCCGGGTGGTGATAGAGAATTGCTGTCTTTTATAGCAAAGAATTTGCATTATCCTACCATTGCGCAGGAAAATGGAATACAGGGTAAAGTGTTTGTCCGCTTTGTGGTTTCGGCTACAGGTGACGTAAAGGATGTGAAGGTGATGCGTTCTCTGGACCCGTATTGCGACAAGGAAGCCATCCGGGTGATCCAGTCATTGCCGAAGTGGATTCCGGGAAGACAGAACGGACGTAATGTTCCCGTGTACTATACCGTTCCTATAACTTTTAAGCTACAATAATATCTATATATGATGATGAAGCTGTATATTGCATTGTTGGCTGCTTTGTTGCTGCTGCTTTCGGGCTGCGGCAACAAACCCAAACCGGGGGAAGACGATACGTTGACCTCTGGCACTATAACGATAGCGGTGGACGAAACTTTCCGTCCCATTATAGAAGAAGAGTTACAGGTGTTTCATGCATTGACACCGGATGCCACCGTGCATCCCATTTATTGCAGCGAAGTGGAAGCCATGAAACTTTTGCTGGCGGATAGTGTACGTCTGGCTATAACCACCCGGCAACTGACCACGCAGGAAACAGCCTATCTTAATGACAAGAAATTCTTTCCTGTATCGGTAAAGATGGCGACAGATGGTTTGGCCTTGATAGTGAACAAGCAAAATACGGATTCATTAATTACGGTTGACCAGTTTAAAGAAATACTGACGGGGAAAGTTACTGACTGGAAACAGTTGAATCCTGCTTCCCGTTTGGGTGAGCTCCAACTGGTATTTGATAATCCCAATTCGAGCACCGTACATTATGTACTTGATTCGATCTGCGGCGGTATGCCTTTGTCGAAGGACCTGAAGGCGCAGAAAACAAATCCGGAGGTGATTTCGTATGTGGCTAAGAATCCCGCAGCTTTAGGGGTTATCGGTGTCAACTGGATAGGAAATCCTGCGGATAGTACGCGACTCTCTTTCAATGACGCCATTCGGATAATGGCTGTCAGCCGTGCGGATTCGGCTACAGTGGGAAATAGTTTCAAGCCTTATCAAGCTTATCTGGCTTTGAACCAGTATCCGCTAACTCGCAATGTGTACATTTTACTCAATGATCCTAAAAGTGGCCTGCCCAGTGGTCTGACTTCTTTCCTGACAGATTTCCGGGGACAGCGTATCATCTTGAAATCAGGATTGGTACCTGCTACGGCTGCCGTAAGGATTGTAGATGTAAAAGAGGAATAATAAATGAACAAAAAAGAAGAACCATGAAGAAATTAGTATTAACCGTGATGAGCCTGTGCCTGGCCGTAACTATGTGGGGACAGACATCAGCAGGCAGCGAATGGTCACCCCAGGTGAAACAGGCTGCCACGATGATAAAGGAGAATCCGGCAAAAGCCTCCGAGGCTTTTGATGAACTGCTGAAAGGTAAAAATAAGAAGAATACTTCCTTGTTGGTAGAGATAGGCCGGGCTTATCTGGACCAGGGAAAAACAGCAGAGGCTGCCGAATATGCACAGCGCGCTAAAGATGTGAACAGTAAATGTGCTGTAGCCTATCTGCTGAGTGGTGATGTGGCATTGAAACTAAATGATGTGAACAAAGCCAGCAGTGATTATAACCAGGCTATTTATCTGGATGAAAATTGCAGCGAAGCTTATTTTAAATATGCACAGGTATATAAAGGGGTAGACCCCCAACTGTCACTGGATATGCTGATGCGTTTGCAGACCAAGACTCCGGACGATAACCGTATCAGTAAGGAATTGGCCGATGTATATTATACGATGGGGCAGTATGGCAAAGCAAAAGAAGCTTATGAAAGTTATCTGAAAGTAGGTATGCCTACCGAACAGGACTATACCCGCTATGCCATGTTGCTATATCTGAATAAGGACTATGCGCAGTCTTCGGATATGGCAAAGAAAGGTTTGGAACTTGCTCCGGAAAATCATGTGCTGAAACGTCTGGCGATGTATGATAATCTGGAATTAAAGGATTACAAAGAAGGACTGGAAGCAGCTGCCACTTTCTTTTCTAATCCCGGTAATCCGGATTATGTATATTTGGATTACGTTTATTTCGCCCGTTTGCTGGAAGCTGACAAGCAGTATGATGAAGCGGTGGCACAGTTTGACAAAGCACTGTCCATGGACAAATCGCATACGGAAATCTATAAAGATATCTCTGATGTATACGAAAAGGAACGTGATTTTCCGAAGGCAATAGAGGCTTACAAAAATTATTTGGGCGGAATGAAAAGTGATCCGGATATTAGTGACCTGTTTTTATATGGACGTTTGAACTATTATGCGGCTACTGATTCTGCTTATCAGGATAAGCAACCACTTTATCTAGCTGAAGCCGATACTATTTTTGCACAAGTGGCTGCTAAAGTTCCCGATAACTATTTAGGAAACTTCTGGCGTGCCCGTGTTAATTCTTTGCGTGATCCTGAAACAACTCAGGGATTGGCAAAGCCTTATTATGAGGCTGCACTGAGTATTCTGGAACAGAAGCCTGATGCTACTAAATCAGTGTTGGTGGAATGTAACAGCTATTTGGGATATTATTATTTTGTAAAAGAAGATTATAACCAGTCAAAACTGTATTGGAATAAGATATTGGAAATTGATCCTGGAAACGAAACTGCTACTAAAGCACTAGGAGGAATTAAATAGTCCTTCTTTTTTTCATTTATCATTTGAGTTGAGCGGACAGTACTTGGTTGCCGCCCGCTTAATTCGTTTAACGGTTAATGAATATTAAAGATGAGTCATTCTTCTTGTTTATTCAAATAAACTATATACATTTACAGTGTACTAATCAACTAATACACTAAATAACTAATAAAACCATAAACACAATGATGATTGAAGTAAAGAACTTGTCTTTCAGTTATGGAACGAGAAAACAGAAAGTCTTTGATGACTTCTCGCTAGCATTGGACAAAGGTTCAGTTTACGGCCTTTTAGGGAAGAACGGTACAGGTAAATCTACTTTGCTTTATTTAATGACAGGTTTGCTTCGTCCTCAGGCCGGACGGGTGCTTTACAAAGGGGTGGATGTTTCCATGCGCTATCCCCTGACTTTGCAGGACATGTTTCTAGTGCCTGAAGAATTTGCTTTGCCATCAGTCAGTTTGAAACAATACTTGAAGCTGAATACTCCGTTTTATCCGAATTTCAGCAATGAACTCTTGAGCACTTGCCTTCGTGATTTTGATATGAATGAAGATATTCATTTGGGCGAGCTTTCGATGGGACAGAAGAAGAAAGCATTTATGTGCTTTGCATTAGCTACCAATACCTCTTTGTTGGTAATGGACGAGCCCAGTAATGGATTGGATATTCCTTCTAAAAGTCAGTTTCGTAAAGTAATCGCTTCTGGCATGACCGATGAAAAATCAGTCATCATCTCTACGCACCAGGTGAGAGATATTGACAGCCTGCTGGATCATGTGGTTATTATTGACGGTACCCTCGTATTGTTGAATGCATCGGTAAAGACCATCTGTGACAAAGTCTATTTTGCAGAGCAAGGCATGAATGAACCGACAGACACAGCACTCTATGTCCAGCCGTCCGTCCAGGGAAACAGTGTCATCTTCCCAAACACGCATAATGAGGAGACGAATTTGAATCTGGAAGTACTGTTTAACGCTATGCTGTCAGAGAGAGAAAAAATGCAGTCAATGTTTAACAAGTAACATACACAAACACTATGGATACGAATAAATTCTTTAGCTTTCCGCGTATTGCAATGGTCATGAAACGCGAAATTATGGAAAATTGGAAAACAAATCTTTATCGTCTGATCGGGATTTATGCCGGATTTTTATTGGTGATGGTGTTCACAATGTCGAAACAGGCGTCGTCGTATAGTGATCCTCAGGTGGCTTTTCAGCATTACTGTTCTAATGTGCTGGGGGCGTTTGTTCTTATCATCGGTATTTTCGGCATTGTCTATGCTGCCAACATTATGGAGAACATGATTACCAAAGAAAAACGCATCGCTTTTCTGATGCTTCCGGCAACCATGATAGAGAAATTTGTGGCACGGTTCTTAATTGTTACGGTAGGACTGGCGGTGGCTGTCTTTGTTGCGGCGTCATTGGCGGAAATTACCCGTTATCTGTTACTCCCTTTATTTAATGTACCTGAAACATTCCATCAATCTGTTTTATATAACCTTCTTTCCATGGCTTCGGTAGATGGTGAGCAGATATATAGGGGATCAGGCTATGCTATGAATATGCCGTACCAGAATTGGTTGGGTGAGCTGTGCGGATGGGCTTTCTTGGTGTGGTCACATTCACTTTATATTCTAGGAGGTAGTTATTGGTACAAGAAACCTTTTTTCAAGACATTGGGTACATTGATGCTTATTTCTATTCTGTGTTCGGTCTTGTCAGTACATATCATATCATGGGTAGGCAATGACGGTATGCGTAGTTTCGCCGAATGGCTGGAAGCTAATTCCCAGTGGATGACATTAAACAAGTTACTTTCCTTAGGAGTGGCGTTCTTCAGTGCATTCACCATGTTCAACTGGTGGCTGAGTTACCGGCTCTTTACCCGTTCACAAGTTATTAAACCCAAATTCCGCTTGCTATGAAATTTAAAGAAAGTAAATCCATTTACTTGCAGATAGCTGACCGGATATGTGATGAAATCCTGCAAGGACAATATATGGAAGAAGAGCGTATTCCATCGGTCAGAGAATACGCCGCCACAGTGGAGGTGAATGCAAATACGGTGGTCCGCACGTATGATTACCTTCAGGGACAAGAGATTATTTACAATAAACGCGGCATTGGTTATTTTGTATCAGCAGGGGCTAAAGACCGGATTATTGCTTTACGGAAAAATACATTCCTGCATGAAGACCTGCCTGAGTTTTTCAGACAAGTGAAGACATTGGATATTCCCATGAAGGAGATAGAAAAAATGTATAAGGAATATCTGACTCAACAATGACACAACACCAAGCACATCTACGACAACACATACACAACATCGGTTAGATAAAGAAATCCCGGCAGAGCGATGACTCGCCGGGATTTCTTATATCCGGTTACTTGTCTGCTATAAAAATTGTAGTCCAGTATAACCATTCGGTTGCAGCTCGGAGGATATCGGGATTGATAGATTGGGTGTTATCTTTGGGATGATGGTAATAACCGCCTCCCAAGGCCCATAAGTCTATACATGGATAACCGGCTTTCATAAAGACTGCACCGTCTGTGCGAGGGCGGGTCAGGAAATGAGTCTCACTAGTGAACAGACGTCGATGTACATACCTATCATTGGCTTTCTCTGATAGCTCAGCCAGTTCGGGGTATTTATAGTGATAATTCGCTCCTAGCATCTCACCTACACCCACTTGTTCCAGATTCAGGATTGCTACCACTTTGTTTTGGGGCACAAGGGGATGGTTGGTGTAGTAGGTACTTCCGGTGAGTCCGGCTTCCTCGCCGTCCACACTCATAAAGATGATGCTGCGTTTCGGTTTTATCTTTGATTTTGCCAGTGCTTCGGCTACTCCCAGCATGGCAGCGGAGGAAGAATTGTTGTCATTCGCTCCTTCAATTAGGAAAGGAATCATTCCTAAGTGGTCCAGATGGGCGGAAATGATTACATATTCATTGCATAGTATAGGATCACTGCCTTTGATCATGCCCAAAATATTTTTTCCAGTAGCATTGGGATTATAGGTAGCATTCATTTTGATGTGGGCTCTCTTTCCGGTATGGAAAGAGGCAGGCTTCTGAGTCTTATAAATCTGCCGGATGGTTTCTTTATAGGTCTTGCCTGTTCCCCTGAAAATATCATTGACCACAGTGTCTGTAACATGACAATAGACAAATCCCGGATTATAGGGGGCATTCGGACCGGGAACCCATTTGTATAACAAGCCTGCCGCACCATGGGCTGCAGCGTTGTTCAGCTTGGTTTGGTGCAAAGTATGTTTGTACCACATGGCCAGTGAATCGGGGTTACGGCTTATATTGGGTGTTTCTCCCTCTACCAGCACAATCTTGCCTTTTACATCTATGTCTTTGTAATCATCATATCCTAATTCGGGTGCTGTAACGCCAAATCCGGCATATACCACATCGGCTGTCACTTCTCCGTTACTGGTCATTCCTCCGGCAAACCAAC
The DNA here is from genome assembly GCA_958434805.1 of uncultured Phocaeicola sp. Next base: position 68,637 of record CAUBDX010000009.1, on the reverse strand, counting down.
CATCTGCCCAAGGGTATGTCTTGGAGATCCATACAGTTTTTTTCTTGTCTTGGGTGACAGGAAATAGGATATCCATAGTGCTTCCCGGTTGTATCTCTACACAAGGGTGGGGGAATAGCTGTATGTAGGAACCATTCTCACCACGAGGTATTAGTTTCCACTCTTTAAAATATCCTTTTACGATATCTACAGCTTTAGCCATTCCGGGCGAACCTGCGAGTCGTCCCTCCAAGGCCGGGTCTGAAAGTTGCTTTACATAACCGAAAATCTTTTCGGTAGTGATGTTACGATGCATGGCATCAAGGTACATTTCTTCATCAGTCATGGTAGCCGTTCTTCTTTGGGCGGATGAAGACAGGGAGCCCAATGCAAGAATTGCAGATAACAAGAGGAGTCCTTTTTTCATGTTAATATGTTGATTTAAGATTCGGTTCTAAAGATAAAAAGAAAAGATCAGATTCCTGTTTATCTCCTTGTAAAAATCTTAAGTTCGTATTTCTTGATATAAATCAAACCGTTACATCGTGAAAAGTCCGTACCTTTGCACCCCGAAAATCAAGGGTAACAAGTGGACGTAATTCAAGAACCGAGAAGTGTACGAAAGAACCTTGCCAGACTGGCGGTTCCTATTTTCATTGAAACATTGCTGATTATGATGCTGGGCGCGGTAGATACCGTGATGCTGAGTCAGTATTCAGACAATAGTGTGGCTGCCGTCGGGGTGGTCAACCAGCTCATCATGTTTGCTTTCCTGATATTCGAGGTGATCAATATAGGAACTTCCGTACTCTGTTCGCAATATTTGGGAGCAAGAATGCACAAGAATATGGTGCAGGTGGTGGGAGTATCATTGATACTCAATTTGGCGTTCGGTCTGTTTGTCAGTGCCATTTTGCACTATGGAGCCACTTCTCTGCTATCTATGATGGGACTTCGTCCCGAACTGATGGAATATGGAGTGAGTTACATGAAGATAGTAGGGGCATTCGCTTTTTTTCAAGCCATATCTCTGACTATTTCTGCCTCTTTGCGTAGTGCTAACAAAGCGGTTTATCCCATGATGGTAACGGTAGTTGTGAATATTCTGAATATCATCGGTAACTATTCGCTGATTTTCGGTAAGTTCGGCATGCCGGCTTTGGGAGTGGAAGGTGCGGCTATCTCTACAGCATTTGCCCGAGGGGTATCTATGGTGATACTTTTTGTAATTCTTTTCCGCAAGCATATTCCCAGATTTCCGTTATCCTATTTTTGCCCCTTCCCGTTTGTCGAGCTGAAAAACCTGTTGAAAATCGGAGTCCCCTCGGCCGGAGAAAATATGTCCTACAGTTTCTCTCAGGTAGTATTGACCTATTTTATTAATATGTTGGGGAATGAAGCGCTGGCTACCCGTACCTATGTGGTGAATATAGTGATGTTCGTTTATTTGTTTGCTATTGCCATGGCACAAGGCGGAGCCATCTGTATCGGACATCTGGTAGGTGAAAGGAAAATTCATGCAGCCTATCTGTTAGGCAAATATGTGATGCGTATTTCTATTTTGGTTTCTTTGGTTTTATCCTGTATCTGGGCTTTGATGGGGCATACCTTGTTTAGCTGGTTGACAGATAATCCGGAAATTATCCGTCTGGGTACTATTATCCTGTTTATTGATGTGATTTTGGAAGTGGGACGGGCTATTAATATTTATGCGACGAATGCTTTACGTGCAACGGGTGATGTAAATTATCCGTTTTATGTAGGATTTGTTGTTCAGTGGAGTGTTGCCGTAGGTTGTGGTTTCTTGTTCGGCATTCATTGGGGATGGGGATTGGTAGGTATGTGGTGTGCGTTTGTGCTGGATGAAAATCTTCGTGGTATTATCTTTGTACAGCGTTGGAACAGTCTGAAATGGACTAAAAAGGGATTTGTGAAATAAATCTTCATTTTCGCAAACTTTATGCATCTTCAGGCCGTTAAACTCAAGAAAAAGAATTAATTTTGCAGTCTGATAATTATCAAAGAATATAATATGGAGCTCGATTTACTCACGGCAATATCACCTATTGACGGTCGATACAGAGGAAAAGCGGGAGCTTTGGCCTCTTATTTTTCTGAATTTGCACTCATCAAGTACCGTGTGCAGGTAGAAATTGAATACTTTATCACTCTGTGTGAACTACCGTTGCCACAGCTGAAAAGCTTTGATCATGCACGTTTTGATGCATTGCGCGCTATTTATAAGAATTTTTCAGAAGCTGATGCACAGCGTATTAAAGAGATAGAAAGTGTAACAAACCACGATGTAAAGGCTGTAGAATATTTCATCAAAGAAGAATTCGATAAGTTGGGCGGAATGGAGGAATACAAGGAATTCATTCATTTCGGATTGACATCACAGGACATAAACAATACTTCTGTACCGTTGTCTATAAAGGAGGCATTGGAACAAGTGTACTATCCGCAAATTGAAGAGCTGATTGCTCAGTTGACTACATACGCTGAAGAATGGGCAAATATCCCTATGTTGGCAAAAACACATGGGCAGCCTGCTTCTCCTACTCGCCTGGGTAAAGAAATCATGGTTTTCGTTTATCGTCTGAATCGTCAGCTGGCTGTATTGAAAGCTTGTCCTGTCACGGCTAAATTCGGTGGTGCGACGGGTAATTACAATGCACATCATGTAGCTTATCCCGAATATGACTGGAAAGCATTCGGAAATCAGTTCGTGGCAGAGAAGCTGGGGTTGGAACGTGAGGAATATACTACTCAGATTTCTAATTATGATAATCTGGGAGCCATCTTTGATGCCATGAAGCGCATCAATACCATTATGATTGACATGAACCGCGACTTCTGGCAGTACATCTCTATGGAGTACTTCAAACAGAAGATTAAAGCGGGCGAAGTCGGTTCCAGCGCTATGCCGCACAAAGTAAACCCCATCGACTTCGAAAATGCTGAAGGTAATCTAGGTATGGCAAACGCTATTTTGGAGCACCTTTCTTCTAAGTTGCCTGTTTCCCGCTTGCAACGTGACTTGACAGACTCTACTGTGTTGCGTAACGTCGGTGTACCTTTCGGTCACATTGTGATTGCTATCCAAAGTTCGTTGAAAGGTCTGCGTAAACTGTTGCTGAATGAGAAAGCAATCTATGCCGACTTGGATAATTGTTGGAGTGTGGTGGCGGAAGCTATCCAGACTATTTTGCGCCGCGAAGCCTATCCTCATCCGTATGAGGCATTGAAAGCTTTGACCCGTACAAACCAAGCTATCACAGAAGGGGCTATTAAAGAATTCATAGAAACACTAAATGTAAGCGAAGATATTAAAAAGGAACTGCGAGTGATTACACCGCATAATTATACAGGTATTTAAAAAATAGTTAGTTGGATTTTAATCAAAAAAGCCCGAGAGGGCGTTATACATTAATTAATAAACAAAAGGAAAACCATGAGTACAGAAAATGAAAGCAGACAAGAAGGTGCTGCAAACGAAGAAAACCAGAATGTAAGCCGTGATGGTGGTTATAAGTCTTATAACAGAGACAGTAATTACAACAGATACAACAACGACGGCGAACAGCGTCCTTACCGTCCTCGTACGAACAGCTATAATCGCGAAGGTGGCGACCGTCCTTACTGTTCTTCTTATAACAACGGTGACCGTCCTTCCTATAATCGCTATAATAATGGTGACCGTCCGCAACGTCCCCGCTTTAATCCTAACAGTGAGGATGGAGGAGAACAACGTTCATACCGTCCTCGTACAAATTATAATCGTGAAGGTGGTGAGCAGCGTCCATATACTCCGCGCCCTCGTTTCAATAATGGTGAGGAAGGTGGTGAACGTCAATACCGTCCCCGTACAAACTATAATCGCGAAGGTAGTGAGCAGCGTCCATATACTCCGCGCCCTCGTTTCAATAATGGTGAGGAAGGTGGTGAACGTCAATACCGTCCCCGTACAAACTATAATCGCGAAGGTAGTGAGCAGCGTCCTTATACTCCGCGTCCCCGCACCGGAGGATATAATCGCGAAGGTGGTGAGCAGCGTCCATATACTCCGCGTCCCCGTTTTAACAGCGGTGAAGGTGGTGAACAGCGTTCTTACACTCCGCGTCCTCGTACCGGCGGTTATAATCAAGGCGGCGATCGTCCTTATCGTCCTCGTACCGGTGGTTATCAAGGTGGTGGATACAATCGTCCCTATCGCCCCCGTACGGCTGATTATAACCCGAATGCAAAGTATAGTCTGAAGAAACAGATTGAATATAAAGATATATTGACCGATCCAAATGAGCCGATTCGTCTGAACAAGTTCTTGGCTAATGCAGGTATATGTTCCCGTCGTGAGGCTGATGAGTTTATTACAGCAGGTGTAGTCAGTGTAAATGGTGAAGTGGTAACCGAATTAGGTACTAAGATCAAGCGTACTGACGAAGTGAAGTTCCATGACGAACCGGTAAGTATTGAACGCAAAACTTATATTTTGTTGAATAAACCGAAGGATTGTGTGACTACTTCTGATGATCCTCAGGAACGTAAGACTGTAATGGATTTTGTGAAAGGTGCTTGTAAGGAGCGCATTTATCCAGTTGGGCGTTTGGATCGTAATACTACCGGTGTATTACTGTTAACTAACGATGGTGATTTGGCTTCCAAGCTGACTCATCCTAAGTATTTGAAGAAGAAGATTTATCATGTATATTGTGATAAGAATGTAACCAAGGCAGATCTTGACCAGATTGCAGCAGGTGTGACATTGGATGATGGAGAGATCCATGCAGATGCCATCAGCTATGCATCGGAAACAGACAAGTCACAAGTCGGTATTGAAATCCATTCCGGAAAGAACCGTATTGTGCGTCGTATTTTTGAATCCTTGGGATATAAGGTAATCAAGCTGGACCGCGTTTATTTTGCTGGCCTGACTAAAAAAGGTTTGCGTCGCGGTGACTGGCGTTACCTGACGGAACAAGAAGTGAACATGCTCCGCATGGGCTCATTTGAATAATAAACAATAAAGAGACAAAACAATGGAAAAAATTAGTAGAACAAAGATTGTTGACTTGCTGAAGCGCCGTGATTTTGGTGCGATGGTCAATGTAAAAGGTTGGGTTCGTACCCGCCGCGGTAGCAAACAGGTAAATTTTATCGCCCTGAATGACGGTTCTACAATAAATAATGTGCAGATTGTTGTTGATTTGGCAAACTTTGACGAAGAAATGTTGAAGCAGATCACCACCGGTGCATGTATCAGTGTGAACGGTGAGTTGACCGAATCCATTGGCTCTGGTCAGGCTGCCGAAGTTCAAGCGCGTGGAATCGAAGTATTAGGTACTTGTGATAATACTTATCCGTTACAGAAGAAAGGTCATACGATGGAGTTTCTTCGTGAGATCGCTCATTTGCGTCCCCGTACCAATACATTTGGAGCTGTATTCCGCATCCGCCACAACATGGCTATCGCTATCCATAAGTTCTTCCATGAACGTGGTTTCTTCTATTTTCATACACCTATTATCACAGCATCCGATTGTGAAGGTGCGGGACAGATGTTCCAGGTTACTACCAAGAATCTTTATGATTTGAAGAAAGATGAAAACGGATCGATTATTTATGATGATGATTTCTTTGGCAAACAAGCCAGTTTGACGGTTTCCGGACAGTTGGAAGGTGAATTGGCTGCTACTGCTTTGGGGGCTATTTATACATTTGGACCTACATTCCGTGCGGAGAACTCCAATACGCCGCGTCACTTGGCCGAGTTTTGGATGATTGAACCTGAGGTTGCGTTCAATGATATTACTGATAATATGGATTTGGCCGAAGACTTTATTAAATATTGTGTACAGTGGGCGCTTGACAACTGCTATGATGATGTGAAGTTCTTGAACGATATGTTCGATAAAGGATTGATAGAACGTTTGCAGGGCGTGCTGAAGGAAGAATTTGTCCGTCTGCCTTATACGGAAGGTATCAAGATACTGGAGGAAGCTGTAGTAAAAGGTCATAAATTTGAATTCCCGGTATATTGGGGAGTAGACTTAGCCTCTGAACATGAACGTTATTTGGTGGAAGAGCACTTTAAACGTCCTGTAATCCTGACAGACTATCCGAAAGAAATCAAGGCATTCTATATGAAGCAGAATGAGGATGGCAAGACGGTGCGTGCAATGGATGTATTATTCCCGAAGATTGGCGAAATAATAGGTGGTTCTGAACGTGAGGCTGATTATGACAAATTGATGACCCGCATTCAGGAACTGGGAATTCCGATGAAGGATATGTGGTGGTATCTGGATACCCGCAAGTTTGGTTCATGTCCTCATTCTGGTTTTGGACTTGGTTTTGAACGGTTGTTGCTGTTTGTTACCGGTATGACCAATATTCGTGATGTGATACCTTTCCCACGTACTCCGCGCAATGCTGAATTCTAATTGTAGGAAATAATAATTCAAAAAATCCTGCCCTATAACATAGAGCAGGATTTTTTTTGTGTTTAACTGTAAAAAAGTTATTTGAAAAGCAGAAAGTTTGAAAAATTTTTCTAATTTTGTTGTATCCACATAACGCAATTTGTTAACTAAATATATACAGCTATGAAACGGAAAAAATTATTCCTACTGATGATAGCATTCTTGCTAATCGGTACTTCGCGTGTAGTGGGACAGGAAAAATCGGATGCAGCCCCTGTCAATTTGAAAGGGATTTGGCAGATGTGCTTTTATGTATCAGGTACTCCTCAGGTGCCGGGTGAGTTGAAACCAAGTAATTCTTTTAAAATTTTGTCTGATGACGGCAAGTTTACCAATATGACCATGATTCCTAATCATGGAGCTATTATTATTGGTTCCGGTACCTATCGGCAGACTGCTCCTAATGCTTATACAGAGCATGTGGAGAAAAATCTGCATCTTCCACAATTGGTAGGTGTGGATAACATTTTGGAATTTGAGATGAAGGGGGGCGATGTCATGGTACTGAAGTTTTTTGTGAAAACGGATAAGGATGGAAATGAAATCAATTCCTGGTATTATGAAACTTGGAAACGGGTGAAAATGCCTCCTGTTTATCCAAAGGATTTGGTCAGATAAGTTTGAATCTTTGTTTATAAACAAAGGATAGTCATTGGGGAGGGGCTGCTCTTTCATTTTTTGAAAGTGTGGTCCCTATCTATATGGTGGGATATGTGTCTTGTTTATATGATTACTTGTTTGGATACTTAAATGAAAGGTGTCTATGTATTAATTGTTTCCAATAAAATGATGTAGTGAGTAACTGTTACCTCTTTGCAGGTTGCTTAAATATACGGTAAAATTCCTGTAATCTCTTTTTAATTTGCACAGAATTTCAAAAAATGTGCTATTCTTCATCACTTTTATGTCTTTTCGAGAACAAAAATTGGAAATAATCGTTAACTTTGTCGCCAATAACAGAAATAGAAAAGGAGATTAATGTCTAAACTTTATATAATAGCGGGGTGTAATGGAGCTGGTAAAACGACTGCTTCGTATACGGTATTACCCGAAATTTTAGAGTGCCGTGAATTTGTCAATGCCGATGAAATCGCCAAGGGACTTTCTCCTTTTAACCCCTCAAGTGTAGCAATCGAAGCGGGACGACTGATGCTGAAACGCATCGGAGAACTGTTGTCAGCCGGAGTCAGTTTTTCTGTTGAAACTACATTGTCCACCCGTTCTTATATCAATCTTATCCAGCAGGCACAAAATCAAGGATATAGTGTCAGCCTTATTTATTTTTGGCTGAATTCGCCTGAACTGGCTATAGAGCGAGTGAAACAGCGTGTTGCCAACGGAGGGCATGATGTACCTGCTCCCATTATCCGTCGTCGTTATCGTTCGGGGTTGGAAAACTTTTTCCGTATTTATATGCCTTGCGTGGATTATTGGATGCTTGCGGACAATAGCTGCACACCGCGTGTTATTGTGGCGGACGCCTTCCGTTTGGGAGATGAGGTCCATATCTATAATCAAGAACTTTTTACTAAAATCAGAAGTTATGTCAACTGAAGAAGAATATAAGGAATTAAGTGCGAAGTTGCGTTATGGTTTAGAACTAGCGGAACAGCGGTTGATAGAGGAAACTGCACGGCGCGAAGGGACACTGTGTTATGGTCGTCCCGATGGAAAAGTAGTTCGGATCTCAGCAACTGAACTTTTAAAGCTTCGTCAGTCCGGTGGAAACAATGCGGCATCTGTGGCTGTTTGTACTTGCTCTGAGATGGAGAGTGGCTGGAATCGTTGAAAATATATGAATAACTGTATATGTATAGGGAAGAATCAAAATTTCTTCCCTATGTTTTTACTCCGTTATTCAAAGCCTAGATGTGGTTGTATCAGCCTTTTGTATGCAAAAAGCAGGAGGAAAAAATATCTTAATTTGTTTGTCAGTTCAAAGAAAAGCCGTACCTTTGCAAGCCGATTATTATCAAAAGTTTATAAAGAATTAATTCTTAGCGTGTTAATAGTTCTTTGTCCGGGAACGGTTAGAAACGCTGGGAAGAATTGTTTTTTAGTAGTTAACATTTAAAAAAGAATTTAAGAGTGGATACTTTAAGTTACAAGACCATTTCTGCAAACAAAGAAACAGCTCATAAAGAATGGGTTGTTGTCGATGCAACCGATCAGGTCGTAGGCCGTCTCGGTTCGAAAGTTGCGAAACTGTTGAGAGGAAAGTACAAACCAGACTTTACCCCTCATGCTGACTGCGGTGATAATGTTATTATCATTAATGCAGACAAAGTGAAATTTACCGGAAACAAGTGGAACGACAAGGTTTACTTGCGCTATACAGGTTATCCCGGTGGTCAGAGAGAAATGACTCCTGCCCAGTTGATGAAGAAACCTAACGGTGAAGAAAAACTGTTGAAGAGAGTAGTAAAGGGTATGCTTCCTAAAAATCGTCTGGGAGCACAGTTGCTGGGCAATTTGTATGTTTACGCTGGTAGTGAACATAAACATGAAGCTCAGACTCCGAAATCAATTGATATAAACTCACTTAAATAATAAAGAATGGAAGTAGTAAATGCATTAGGCAGACGTAAACGCGCCGTAGCACGCGTGTTCGTAAGCGAAGGTACAGGAAAGATTACTATTAACAAGAGAGACCTTGCACAGTACTTTCCATCAACTATTCTTCAGTATGTAGTAAAACAGCCTTTGAACAAGCTGGAGGCTGCTGAAAAATATGATATCAAAGTAAATCTTTACGGTGGTGGTTTTACAGGTCAGTCACAGGCTTTGCGTCTGGCTATCGCCCGTGCGCTGGTTAAAATCAACCCTGAAGATAAAACAGCTCTTCGTTCAGAAGGCTTCATGACACGTGATTCTCGTTCTGTAGAACGTAAGAAACCGGGTCAGCCCAAAGCACGTCGTAGATTCCAGTTCAGTAAACGTTAATATCCGGTTTTACTTGGAACTGGTTAAGAAGCGTTTAGTATCTAAACCAGCGGGACTCTACTTGGTAGCGGACTACCCGATGGTTGGTTGAGATAAACAAAAAAGAAAGTAAACGATTTTAAAGAATAACAAAATGTCTAGAACTAATTTCGATACATTATTGGAAGCCGGTTGCCACTTCGGACACCTTAAGAGAAAGTGGAATCCCTCAATGGCTCCTTATATTTTCATGGAACGCAATGGTATCCATATCATTGACCTCCATAAAACAGTTGCTAAAGTAGATGAAGCTGCTGATGCACTGAAACAAATCGCAAAATCAGGTAAGAAAGTCCTGTTTGTTGCTACTAAGAAACAAGCTAAACAAGTAGTAGCTGAGAAAGCTGCTTCTGTAAATATGCCTTATGTAATCGAGCGTTGGCCGGGTGGTATGTTGACTAACTTCCCGACTATCCGTAAGGCTGTGAAGAAAATGGCTACTATCGATAAGTTGACCAACGATGGTACTTATTCAAACCTTTCTAAGAGAGAAGTTCTGCAAATCTCTCGTCAGCGTGCTAAATTGGAGAAGAACTTAGGCTCTATCGCTGATTTGACTCGTTTGCCGTCAGCACTGTTCGTTATCGATGTGTTGAAAGAAAACATTGCAGTTCGTGAAGCTAACCGTCTGGGTATCCCTGTATTTGCTATCGTTGATACAAATTCAGATCCTTCAAACGTAGACTTCGTGATTCCTGCAAACGATGACGCTACTAAGTCTGTAGAAGTGATCTTGGATGCTTGTTGTGGCGCTATCGCTGAAGGCTTGGAAGAAAGAAAAGCTGAAAAAGTAGATATGGAAGCTGCCGGTGAAAATGCTCCTAAGGGTGCTGGTAAGAAGAAAAATACCAAGGCTCGTATGGATAAAGCCGAAGAAGAAGCTATCAATGCTGCTAAGGCTGCCGCTTTCTTGAAAGAAGACGAAGAAGCTTAATAGTATAAATTGAGAGTTGAGAATTGAAAATTGGGGAAGGGGCAGATTATGCTGTTAATTCTCAATTCTCAATTTTCAATTCTCAATTCTGTTTTAAAGATATTACTAACAATTAAAAAATAAAGGAATATTATGGCTGTAACTATGGCTGAAATAACCAAGCTTCGTAAGATTAGTGGAGCTGGTATGATGGATTGCAAGAACGCCTTGACTGAAGCAAACGGCGATATCGATAAAGCAATGGAAATTATCCGTAAAAAAGGACAGGCTGTTGCTGCAAAACGTTCTGACCGTGAAGCATCAGAAGGTTGTGTATTGGCTAAATCAACAGGTCAATTCGCTGCAATCATTGCATTGAAGTGCGAAACAGACTTTGTTGCTAAAAATGCTGATTTCGTAGCGTTGACTCAAGCTATTCTGGATGCTGCTGTTGCCAACAGATGCAAGACTTTGGAAGAAGTAAAGGCTTTGCCTATGGGTAACGGTACTGTACAGGATGCAGTAACAGACCGTAGCGGTATCACTGGTGAAAAAATGGAATTGGATGGCTACAATGTGGTTGAAGGTGCTTATACTTCTATTTATAACCACCAGGGAAATAACCAGCTTTGTACTATTGTTGCCATGAATAAGGAAGCTGAAGCTGCCGCTCACGGAGTTGCTATGCAGATTGCCGCTATGAATCCTATTGCAATTGATGAAGCCGGTGTTCCTGAATCTGTAAAAGAAGCTGAAATACAGGTAGCTATTGATAAGACTAAGAAAGAACAAGTAGACAAGGCTGTTGAAGTTGCTTTGAAGAAGGCTGGTATCAACCCTGCACATGTAGACAGCGAAGAGCACATGGAAAGTAACAAGGCTAAGGGCTGGATTACTGACGAAGATATTGCCAAAGCTAAGGAAATCATTGCTACTGTTTCTGCTGAAAAAGCTGCCAACTTGCCGCAACAGATGATTGAAAACATTGCTAAAGGTCGTCTGGGTAAGTTCTTGAAGGAAGTTTGCTTGCTGAACCAGGAGGATATCATGGATGGTAAGAAGACTGTAAGAGAAGTGTTGAAGGAAGCTGATCCTGAATTGCAGATCGTTGCTTTCAAACGTTTCACTTTACGTGCTGAATAAGATTTTCCGCAATTATAGAATGGGGGACTGTGTGACAACAGTCCCTTTCTTTTTTCCGGTTATTTGGTCTGGGTATATCCTTCAGCTTTCAATAACTCGATGACCCGTTGCTTGAACTCTCCTTGGATAAGGATCTCCCCGTCTTTTACTGAACCGCCTACTCCACATTTGCTTTTCAATAATTTACCCAACTCTTTCAGGTCATTTTCTGTTCCGATGAACCCGTTGATTAATGTCACGGTTTTGCCACCCCGTCCTTTTTTTTCTATATTGACACGGAGTTTCTGTTGTTTTTTATCTAATGTCTCAACCGCTTCCTCTTCAACGCTTTCATACTTGAAATCAGGATTTGTGGAATAAACCACATTCAGACGTTCTTTCCAATCGTTATTTTTCATGTGAATTTTGCTTAAATGAATACTCAAAGATAAGACTTTTTTTATACTCTATCCGTCAATGTAACAAATAAAAGTGTACTTTTGCAAATTACCTAATGATAATACCTAAAGAAAAAGATGGATATACGTATGCATAAATTCTCGGATAAAGTGCCTGAGCCGACTTTGCGCAGGCTTCCGTGGTATCTTTCGAATGTGAAACTGATGAAAGAACAGGGAGAAACGTACGTGTCTTCTACCCAAATATCCAAGCAAATCAATGTAGATGCTTCCCAAATAGCGAAAGATCTTTCTTATGTAAATATATCCGGCCGTACACGTGTGGGGTATGAGATTGATGCGTTGATAGAGGTGCTGGAGCGTTTCTTGGGATTTACCAAAATGCATAAAGCTTTTTTGTTTGGTGTCGGTAGTTTGGGAGGTGCTTTATTGCGCGACTCGGGGCTGCATCATTTTGGATTAGAGATAGTAGGTGCGTTTGATATTAATCCCGGATTGGTCGGGAAGGAAATAAATGGAATTCCTATTTATCATTCGGATGAATTTGAGATAAAAATGAAATCCTGTGATGTGAATATCGGGGTATTGACTGTGCCTATTAATATAGCACAGGAGATAACAGATAAAATGATAGCGGGTGGCATTAAGGCTGTTTGGAACTTTACACCGTTCCGTATTCGTGTACCGGAAAATATTGTGGTGCAGAATACATCACTTTATGCCCATCTGGCTGTAATGTTTAACAGATTAAATGTAATTCAAGAATAATAATATGAAGATTATAGCCGTAGGAATGAACTACGTTGCACATTGCCACGAGTTACATGCTGATGAAAAATTACCGGAAGAACCGGTTATTTTTATGAAACCGGATTCGGCTCTGCTGAAAGACAGCAAGCCGTTTTTTATTCCTGATTTTTCTCAGCAGGTGGATTATGAAACAGAATTGGTAGTACGTATTAATCGTTTGGGAAAGAATATTGCTCCGCGTTTTGCCAGTCGGTATTATGATGCGGTGACGGTAGGAATAGATTTTACGGCACGTGACCTTCAGCGGCGGTTCCGGGAGGAAGGCAAGCCTTGGGAGCTGTGTAAAGGGTTTGATAGCTCGGCTGCCATAGGTGATTTTGTGCCGGTAGACAGATTTAAGGATATACAGAATTTAAACTTTCATTTGGATATAGATGGAAAAACAGTGCAGAGAGGCAACACTGCGGATATGTTGTTTAAGGTGGATGAGATAATTGCATACGTTAGTCGGTTTTTTACATTAAAGATTGGAGATTTGCTCTATACGGGAACTCCTGTGGGAGTAGGGCCAGTCGGCATAGGACAGCATTTGCAGGGGTATTTGGAAGGTGAGAAATTATTAGATTTTTATGTAAGATGAAAATAAGAGTAGGATTTGGATTCGATGTGCACCAACTGGTAACCGGTCGTGAACTATGGCTTGGAGGAATAAAATTTGAACATGAATTGGGATTATTGGGACACTCGGATGCCGATGTGTTGATTCATGCCATTTGTGACGCTTTGCTGGGAGCTGCCAATATGCGTGATATAGGTTATCATTTTCCTGATACTGCGGGTGAATTCAAGAATATTGATAGCAAGATTTTATTGGCTGAAACGGTGGACCTGATTACTGCAAAAGGATATAAAGTAGGTAATGTGGACGCAACGATTTGTGCTGAACGTCCTAAATTGAAAGCGCGGATTCCGGAAATGCAGTTGGTACTTGCTCATTTGATGGGGATTGATGTGGATGATGTTTCCGTAAAGGCTACCACTACAGAGAAGCTGGGATTCACGGGCAGGGAGGAGGGCATTTCCGCTTATGCCACTGTATTGATAGAGAAAGCGGAATGATTTGTTGCGCTTTATTGGGAAATATCTTCTGGCAAGATCTTGCCAGAAGATTATAGGATAAGGCCGAATGCTAGTAATACGCCGAATAGCAGCATATTGCGGGAGGTTTCTCCCAATATGCTGTTTAATTCTTTTCCCCTGTTGATTTTTACCATTCTTTGCCATGCCATGAAGTGAGGTAACAGATAAATTTGGGGTAATAATGCAGCCCAAATGTGCCCGGTAGGAATAAACAATAAACAAAGCCATGCGGCAGCCAATCCCAAAAATAAGTATAATTGTTGCCCTGCATTGGCTCCCCAGCGTACTACGATTGTTTTCTTTCCGCTTTTTGCATCCTGATCGCGGTCACGGTAATTATTCACCATCAACAAGGTATCTATAATCAGTCCGCAAGCTAGAGAGGCGAGTGTCACATTCCAAGTCCAGTCACGGCACATCACATAGTAAGTGCAGCCTACCGGTACAAATCCGAAAAAGACAATGACAAGTATGTCTCCCCATCCGTGATAAGCTAGCGGATAAGGTCCTGCTGTATAAAGAAAAGCGAATAAAACACATAAAATTCCTACTGGAATCATTTCAATCCCTCCATAAGCTAATAGGCATAACCCTGCTAAACAAGCTGTTGCTGTGGTCAGGGCGATTCCCTTTCTCATGGCGTTCAGTGTGATCCATCCTTGCGCGCAGGCACGTTCAGGACCCAAACGGTCTTCACGGTCACTGCCTTTCAGATAATCAAAGTAATCATTAATGAAGTTGGCGTCTATCTGCATCAGAAAAGCGAAGGCAAAGCAAAGCAATGCTGGTGTCATTTGGAAGCAGCTGTCTGCATAGGCCAAGGCACATCCCAGTAAAACCGGAGTGGCGGCTCCTGCCAATGTTTTAGGGCGGGCGGCTAGAAGCCATGCTTTTATTGAGTTAACTTGAACAATTTCCATTTCTATTTATAATTAAGGTTGTGCAAAGATAAAACAATTAATTCTGTATCTTTGTCTCCAAATAGAAAGGATTATGAAGAAACAGTTTCTTTTTTTGCTTTTAGCGGTTATTCTTTTGTCTTCTTGCGCCACAGCTACTTTGTCCGAGTTTCCGGGGGTAGGGCGTGTGAAGCAATATGATTTTTATAGTTATGATATTCCACCCGCTTTTGACGGTTTTCGGATAGGGTTTGCTTCGGATTTTCATTATGAGAGTCGCTTTAAGAGGAGTGAATTGAACAGCGCGGTGCGGGCATTAAAGTCAATGCATGCCGATGTCTTGCTGTTGGGTGGAGATTATCGTGGCAAGAAAGGTGGAAATCTGGATACTTTGTTCACCGCCTTGAGCAGAGTTTATACGCCTTACGGAACATTTGCTGTGATGGGAAATCATGATTATGGCTATTGTTATTCCGAAGTGGTGGAGGCCATGCAAAAGAATCATGTGCGGTTGATGGAACATAAAAGCTATAAGCTGATGAAAGATGGTCAGTATATTATAGTGAGCGGTGTACGCAATCCGTTTGATTTAAAAAAGAATGGTGACTCTCCATCCCAGCATTTTCCGGCGGATGATTTTATTATATTGCTCACGCATACTCCCGATTATGCAGAAGATACCGATGTGTCGAATGCCAATTTGGTGTTAGCGGGGCATACTCATGGTGGGCAGGTGAGCTTGTTTAAAAAATATTCTCCGGTAAAGCACTCTATTTATGGAAACCGTTTTCTGACTGGTTGGAAAGAGAATAGCAAAGGTACTCCGATTATTATAACCAATGGATTGGGTACTTCGCGCGTTGACGTCCGTTTATTTACTCCCAGCGAAGTTGTTCTGGTAGTCTTGCATCGTGTTGAAAAGCAGAAAGAATAGACTGTTTGTCCGTTAATAATGTACAGGGTGTCCATAATCGGACACCCTTTTTATGTTTACTTGTTGATACTTAGTGGATTAATTCCATGGCATGTACTTTGCACTTTATAAAGTGAAGCGACTCAAGAAAAAAAACGGATCATGTTGCAACGTTTTGAGAGTCATTTGCGTCTTATAAATAAAGACACAAATAAACACGAATTATAAACATTAAAAATAAGACATTATGAAAACTACAATGCTCACTAAAGCCATGATGGCAGTTCTTTTTGCAATGACAAGTGTATTAACATTGAATGCGGCCAAGCCTGTGAAGATTACAAATGAAGAGGTGGAAAATGGTCGGGTGTCGGCTAAGGTCGTTTATGAACAGGAAGGTACTTTCCTGACTCCGGAGTATCGTTTTGAGTTCAGATACAACGATAAGGGACAAATCATAGAGAAGAAAAGTATGAAATGGAATGGCACGGATTGGATAAATTATTATTGTATGGAAGTTACGTACACAGACACAGAAGCGCATATTGATTATTCTTTGTGGAATAAAAATAAAAAAGCGTTTGTCCCTACGCAGAAATATGTATATACGTTAGATGAAGCTGGGAAGTTTTTGGCGTGGCACTCATATAAAAAGGATACGACAGGCTGGGAGTTGGACGGATTGATAAATAGTAAGGTACTGCTGGCAAAGCGTTAATGGAGTGCGTCCTTTGAATTTTAGATTAAATAATTGATGTGTTTTTCCCCGGGGAATTTGGATTGTATCCTCCCGGGGATTTTTATTTTTTCAGTCGTTCATATACTGCCGGATGCAGGAAATATCGTATATCTCGTCCTTCTGCCAGTGCCTGTCTGATAAAAGTAGAACTGACTTCCAATAACGGAGTATCGGCTAATTGCACGGAAGGAGGAAGGGTTGTTGGATCAATAGTGAAATTCGGACGGGGATAGATCATTACATGATGATTCTTTAAAATCTCCTCTGCTTTGTACCAACGGGGGAATAAAAGCCAGTTGTCCGCCCCGATGATAAGGGTGAATTCCCGGTTGGGATAGGCTTTGTGTAAAGCATCCAATGTGTGTATAGTATAGGAAGGACGAGGCAGGTGGAATTCGAAGTCGGAAGCCCGGAATTTGGGATAATCCGCAATGGCCAGTTTTACCAGTTCCAATCGCAGATTATCATCCCATAAATCCGTTTGTTGCTTTAATGGATTGTGAGGAGAGACGAGAAACCATATTTCATCCAGTCCATTATATTCACATAAATAATTGGCAAGTGCCAGATGGCCCATGTGGATAGGATTGAATGAGCCGCCGAAAATACCGGTCTTTATCTTACTCTTTTCCATTTATTGTAATTCCATACTTGTCCTACAGTGACAATACCCATTGCTATGGCAATAATGTATTGTTCCATTGCCATTGCAATGATACCCACAGCCAAAGCTATAAAACCAATGAGGATACAAAGTATCGACATTCTTTGGGCCAGTTTTTTCGGATCTTTGATCATCGTCTTATTGTTCAATAAAGTTTCTAATAACTTTCAGTGCTTCCGCCTTTGCCTTCTCCAAATCGTCATTTACTATCACGGTATCGAATTTATCGGCGAACCCCAATTCGAATTCTGCTTTTGCAATTCGGCTTTCAATCACTTCGGGGGCATCAGTACCACGGCCTTGCAGGCGTTTACGGAGTTCTTCTACACTGGGTGGTTGAATGAAAACAGACAATGCGCGGCTGCCATAATATTTTTTGATATTACATCCGCCTACCACATCTACGTCAAAAATCACATTTTGTCCGGCTTCCAATTGTTTTTCCACTTGTGCTTTCAAGGTTCCGTAGAAACGGTTTTCGTATACTTCTTCGTATTCCAGAAATTCATTATTGGCAATGCGTTGTCTGAATTCCTCAGGAGATAGGAAGAAATATTCCACACCATGCCGTTCTTTTCCGCGAGGAGGGCGGCTGGTGGCAGAAATAGAGAAAGACAGGTTCAGGTTTTGTGTCAACAGATAGTTGATAATGGTTGATTTGCCCGAACCTGAGGGGGCTGAAAAAATGATAAGTTTTCCTGTTGCCATATCTTGATTCTTTGCTTATGAGAATGGTGTCCGGTATGTGAACCGGTTACATTACATTTAACACCTGTTCTTTGATTTGTTCCAGTTCGTCCTTCATCTGCACTACGATGTTTTGCATTTCGGCATGATTGGATTTGCTGCCGGTCGTATTGATTTCGCGTCCCATTTCCTGTGCTATGAAACCAAGTTTTTTTCCTTGTCCATGACCGCCTGCCATGGTTTCACGGAAATATCTCAAGTGATTGCTCAGTCGTTGTTTCTCTTCGTTAATATCTAATTTTTCAATGTAATAAATCAATTCTTGCTCCAGGCGGTTTTTATCATAATCCACACTGATGGTCTTTTCCAAAGCATCTGTAATGCGTTCACGTATCTTGGCTACACGCTCTGTTTCGTAGGGTTCGATGGACTTTAACAAACGCTCGATGTTGTCAATCTTTTCGTTGAATTTCTTTTCCAAGGCGCTTCCTTCCTGTTTGCGGAAATCTACCAAATGGTTGATGGCCTCTTCCACTACCCGGCGGACTACCTCCCATTCGTCTTCCGAAAGTTCTTGTACATCGGCTTTGGTCAGTACATCAGGCATTCGTAGAAGGGTTGCAAACCAATCTTCGGGCATTGGTATATGGGTCATTTCGGAAATAGATTTTATCTGATTGTAGTAGTTTTCTACAAGGGCGGCGTTAATGGGAGTGGCTGTATCCGAAACGTCTTTCTCTATCCACAGGCTGAAATCAACTTTACCGCGTTCCAATGATTTGGAAATCATATTGCGGATTTCCATTTCTTTTTCACGGTATAAAGGAGCGATCCGTGTAGACAAGTCCATTGCTTTACTATTTAAAGACTTGATCTCTACGTTAATTTTTTTTTCTCCGAATATAGCGGTTGCTTTACCGTATCCGGTCATTGACTGTATCATAACTAATATGTTTTTTTGCAAAAGTAATCTTTTTATGGAAATGAAGTATAAATAAAAGTGTATATTTGCAGATTATATTATATAAGTAGAGCATTATGTCGTGTATTTTGCATATTGAAACTTCAACAGAGGCCTGCTCTGTTGCCGTCAGTGAGGATGGATTGGCGGTGTTCTCCAAAGAGGATTTGAAAGGACCTTCACACGCCGTGCAGCTGGGCGTATTTGTAGATGAGGCTTTATCTTTTGTCGACAGTCATGGTATGCCGTTGGATGCAGTGGCTGTGAGTTGCGGGCCCGGCTCGTACACAGGGCTGCGTATTGGTGTTTCTATGGCGAAGGGTATTTGCTATGGACGTAATTTGCCACTTATCGGTCTGCCGACATTGGAGGTGTTGTGTGTGCCGGTGTTGTTACATCATGATTTGCCTGAGGATGCCTTGCTCTGTCCTATGATAGACGCACGTCGCATGGAAGTCTATGCAGCTGTTTATGACCGCGCATTGGGCGTGAAAAGGGAAATTGCCGCCGATATTGTTGATGAGCATTCCTATTTGGAGTTCCTGAATGAACATCCGGTCTATTTTTTTGGTAACGGTGCAGCCAAATGCCGTGGGCAGATTACTCATCCCAATGCTCATTTTATTGATGACATCCGTCCGTTAGGTAAATGGATGTTCCCATTGGCAGAAAAGGAAATGGTAAGGCAGAACTTTAAGGATGTGGCTTATTTTGAGCCTTTCTATTTGAAAGAGTTTGTAGCTTCCAAACCCAAAAAGCTTTTGTAACAGCCGATGAACAAATCAGTGCATAAATCATAAATTTTAAATATATATGGAGTATAATACTCAACAACGAACTTTACCCCTTCCTGAATATGGCAGAAGTGTGCAGAACATGGTAGACCACGCCTTGACCATCGAGGACAGAGCTGAGCGCCAACGTTGTGCGAACACGATTATCAACATTATGGGCGGTATGTTTCCGCATTTGCGGGATGTGCCCGATTTCAAACATAAATTATGGGATCATTTGGCTATTATGGCCGATTTCAAGCTGGATATCGATTATCCGTATGAAATTGTGAAGAAAGAAAGCCTGGAGGTGAAACCCGATATGTTGCCTTATCCGCATAATGGAATCCGTTACCGTCATTATGGACGTATTTTGGAGAGCATGATTAAAAAGGCAGTGGACTATCCGGAAGGTGAGGAGAAGAAGCAGCTGATCAGCCTGATTGCAAACCACATGAAGAAATGTTTCCTGAACTGGAACAAAGACGGGGTGGAGGATCAGAAAATCTTGGATGATCTTCGCGATTACTCTAAGGGAATGATTAATCTGACCCCTGAAGACCTGCATTTGAATGAACAGCAACGTGTTTATGTTCCACGCAGGCCGCAACAGAACAACAATCAGCGCAGACCGCAACAAAACAACAACCAAAGAAAGAAATATTAATTCCTAAAAAATGATACCATGGCTTCGTTTGTAATTGAAGGAGGACATAAATTGCACGGCGAAATACACCCGCAAGGTGCTAAAAATGAAGTGTTACAGATTCTTTGTGCCACTCTGCTGACTTCGGAAGAAGTGACCGTAACTAATATTCCGGACATTCTGGATGTGAACAATCTGATTCAGTTGTTACGTGATATGGGTGTCAAGGTATCAAAAACAGGGATTGATTCGTATACATTTAAGGCTGACACTGTGGATTTGAACTACTTGGAGAGTGATGAATTCTTAAAGAAATGTTCCAGTCTGCGTGGATCAGTCATGTTGGTTGGTCCGTTGGTTGCCCGTTTTGGAAAGGCTTTGATTTCAAAACCGGGCGGTGACAAGATTGGCCGCCGGCGTTTGGACACTCACTTTATCGGTATTCAGAAACTGGGAGCCTGTTTTAATTATGATGAGGAACGAAGTGTTTTCAGTATTTGCGCAGAGCATTTGGAAGGTACTTATATGTTGCTGGATGAAGCTTCGGTTACCGGTACGGCTAATATTGTGATGGCTTCTGTCCTGGCGAAGGGCAAAACGACCATTTACAACGCAGCTTGTGAACCTTATCTGCAACAACTTTGTCGTATGTTGAACCGCATGGGGGCGAAGATTTCCGGTATTGCATCTAATTTGCTGACTATTGAAGGAGTGGAAAGTCTGCATGGCTGTACGCATCGGGTGTTGCCTGATATGATTGAAGTAGGCAGTTTTATCGGAATGGCAGCTATGACAGGAAGTGAGCTTACCATTAAGAATGTATCGCATGAAAATTTGGGCATTATTCCAGAAAGTTTCCGTCGTTTAGGTATCAGAGTGGAACAGCGGGGAGATGATCTGTTTATCCCCGAGCAGGAACATTATCAGATAGAATCGTTTATTGATGGCTCTATTATGACCATAGCAGATGCTCCCTGGCCGGGGCTGACTCCCGACTTGCTCAGTGTGGTACTGGTGGTGGCTACACAGGCGAAAGGCAGTGTACTGATTCATCAGAAGATGTTTGAAAGCCGCCTGTTCTTTGTGGACAAGCTCATAGATATGGGAGCACAGATTATATTATGTGACCCTCATCGTGCCGTTGTGATAGGGCATGACCGTAATTTCCAGCTTCGCGCCGGAAATATGATTTCACCCGATATCCGTGCCGGTATTGCTTTGCTGATAGCGGCAATGAGTGCCGACGGTATAAGCCGCATACACAATATAGAGCAGATAGACCGGGGATATCAGAATATAGACCAGCGTTTGAATGCGCTTGGCGCACGTATTACTAGAATTTAGAGAAATCAATCATGATTAAGAAAGATGAAGTTTTCAAGATTGGTATATTCAACAAACCGCATGGAGTAAAAGGAGAAATCTCATTCACTTTTACGGATGATATTTTTGACCGTGTGGAATGTGAGTATCTGGTCTGTTTGTTAGACGGTATATTCGTGCCTTTCTTTATTGAAGAGTATCGTTTTCGTTCAGATACCACTGCTTTAGTCAAACTGGAAGGGGTGGATACCTCGGAAAAGGCCCGTATGTTTACGAATGTAGAGGTCTATTTCCCGAAGAAATATGTCGGTGAGGAGGAAGATTCGGATGATATACCTACCTGGAACTATTTTATTGGCTTTAAGGTGGAAGATGTGAATCATGGTGAGTTGGGCGAGATTGTGGCGGTGGATGACAGTACGATGAATGTCCTTTTTGCCATTGAGAAGGATGGCGAGGAACTTTTGCTGCCTGCCCACGAGGAATTTATCATCAAATTGGATAAGAAAAAGCGTTTGCTGACGGTCGAAGTACCTGATGGCTTGATATAAATATAGAAGGTGCGCACAATGAAGAAAAAAGGAAGGAAAGCATTTTGGCATAATTTCAAGTTTAAGTATAAACTGACCATTACCAATGAAAATACGTTGGAGGAGATTGTGGGACTGCACGTTTCCAAACTCAATGGTGTGTCTGTATTGCTGTCTGCCGTAACGGTAATTTTCCTGATTTCGGCAACTATCATTGTTTTTACTCCTTTACGTAACTATTTGCCGGGATATATGAACAGTGAGGTACGTGCGCAGGTGGTGACCAATGCCTTGCGGGTCGATTCGTTACAACAAGTGGTGACGAGGCAGAATATGTATATCATGAACATTCAGGATATATTTAGCGGGAAAGTAAAAGCTGATACAGTCCAATCTATCGACTCTCTGACCATTCTTCGTTCTGATTCTTTGATGGAACGTACCAGGCAGGAAGAAGAGTTTCGCAAGCAATATGAAGAATCGGAACGATATAATCTGACGGCTGTTGATGATAATAATGCCGCTTCCGGATTGATATTCTACCGTCCTACACGGGGCATGATGTCATCTAATTTTGACTTGGAGAACAGGCATTACGGTGTGGACATTGCCGCTAATCCAAATGAAAGTGTGTTGGCAACATTGGATGGGACAGTGATTTTGTCTACTTATACGGCAGAAACCGGTTATGTTATTCAGATACAGCATGGACAGGATTTTGTGTCGGTGTATAAACATTGTGGTTCGTTATTAAAGAAAGAAGGAGATCCGGTGAAAGGTGGTGAAGCTATTGCATTGGTAGGAAATACCGGTGAAAAAACTACCGGACCGCATCTGCATTTCGAATTATGGCATAAGGGACGTGCGATTGATCCCTCAAAATACATTGTATTTTAACAACATTATGAAAAAACAAATAGCGATATTAGGTTCTACCGGCTCTATCGGTACACAAGCTTTACAGGTAATAGAGGAACATCCAGATTTATATGAGGTCTATGCGTTGACAGCCAATAACAGGGTCGATTTATTGGTAGAACAAGCCCGTAAGTTCATGCCCGAGGCGGTAGTGATAGCCAATGAGGAAAAATACCTTCAATTGAAAGAGGCGCTGAGTGATCTGCCTGTCAAAGTATATGCAGGAGCGGATGCGCTCTCTCAAATTGTGGAATCACAACCTATTGACATTGTACTGGCTTCTATGGTAGGTTATGCCGGATTGCGTCCTACTATAAATGCGATAAAGGCAGGTAAAGCTATTGCTTTGGCTAATAAAGAAACACTGGTTGTAGCCGGGGAGTTGATTAATGCACTGGCAAATCAGTACCATACACCTGTACTTCCCGTGGATTCGGAGCATTCGGCTATCTTCCAGTGTCTGGAAATAAATAACCGGTTGGAGAAAGTGATCTTGACAGCTTCAGGAGGGCCGTTCCGTACTTATACCATGGAGCAGTTGCAAACAGTGACCAAAGCACAAGCTTTGAAGCATCCCAATTGGGAGATGGGAGCGAAGATAACCATTGATTCGGCTTCCATGATGAACAAAGGGTTTGAAGTGATTGAGGCTAAATGGTTATTCGGAATGCGTCCGGAGCAAATTGAAGTGGTAGTTCATCCACAATCTGTCATTCATTCTATGGTGCAGTTTGAGGATGGGGCCGTGAAAGCACAGTTGGGCATGCCCGATATGCGTTTGCCTATTCAATATGCTTTTTCGTATCCGGAGCGCGTGAAATCTTCTTTCGAGCGGTTGGATTTTGCCCGTATAACAGACCTGACTTTTGAACAGCCTGATACCAAACGTTTTCGTAATTTGGCATTGGCATACGAGGCTTTGTATCGGGCCGGAAATATGCCCTGTATAGTGAATGCAGCTAATGAAGTGGTGGTGGATGCTTTCCTGAAAGACAAAATATCTTTCCTGGGTATGAGTGATGTCATAGAACAGACTATGGGTAAAGTTGCTTATATCAAGGAACCGACTTATGAAGACTATGTGGATACTGATGCTGAGGCGCGTCGGGTAGCGTTGTCCCTTTTGTCATCTTAAATGGTAGTTGGCAGAGAATTATGTTAATTATAAATTATAAAATAGTAAATAGTTAGATGGAAACATTTTTGATTCGTGCTCTTCAATTGATAATGAGCCTTTCATTATTGGTCATTATTCATGAGGGAGGACATTTTCTTTTTTCACGTCTTTTTAAAGTAAGAGTAGAGAAGTTCTACATATTTTTTGATCCGTGGTTTTCTTTGTTCAAATTCAAACCGAAGAACAGTGATACGGAATATGGTATTGGCTGGGTGCCTTTGGGGGGATATGTGAAAATTTCGGGTATGATAGACGAGTCTATGGATACCGAGCAGATGAAACAGCCTGCTAAGCCATGGGAATTTCGTTCAAAACCGGCTTGGCAGCGTCTGCTTATCATGGTGGGTGGTGTCTTGATGAATTTCTTGCTGGCTATCTTCATCTATTCCATGATTTTATTCCATTGGGGAGATTCTTTTGTATCGCTGCAAGACATGACTCATGGTATGAAATTTAATGAGCGTGCCCGGGAAATAGGTTTCCGTGACGGTGATATTCTTCTTCGTGCAGATGAAAAACCATTGGAGCGTTTCGGGGTGGATATGCTTCGTGATATTGCTGAGGCACGTACAGTGACTGTATTGCGCGACGGAAAGGAAGCCGAAGTATATATGCCTGAGATCAGCTTGTTGGATATAGCAAAGGATGATCCGATGTTTGTTACGGCGTTAGTTCCTAATGTCGTTGACTCGGTGATACCGGGCGGTGGCTTGGATAAGGCCGGTATACAGAAGGGAGATAGTCTGGTCGCGGTCAATGGCGAGAGGTTGAACTCATGGAATGCATTGGTGGAAAAACTGGATAATATGCAGGCTGATGCGGAAGCTACAGGAGATAAAGATGCTTCTCTACAAATGGTATATTCGCGTAACGGACTGCGTGACACCGTGACGGTGCGTACAGACTCTTTGTTTAGAGTGGGTGCAACATTCTCTTCATTGGCTGATTATAAAGAAACAACCCGTGAATTTGGTTTCTTTGAATCTTTTCCTGCCGGGGTGCAATTGGGGGTAAATACGTTGAAGGGATATGTGAACGATATGAAATATGTGTTCACTAAGGAAGGAGCCAAGAGCGTAGGTGGTTTTGGAACGATAGGAAGTATTTTTCCGAAAGTATGGGATTGGCATCGTTTTTGGGAAATGACTGCTTTTCTGTCAATCATTCTTGCGTTTATGAATATTCTGCCTATTCCGGCATTGGATGGCGGACATGTATTATTCCTGCTTTATGAAATCATTGCCCGCCGTAAGCCGAGTGACAAGTTTATGGAATATGCACAGATGGTAGGTATGTTTTTACTGTTTGCCTTGCTCATTTGGGCGAACTTTAATGATATCATGCGATTCTTGTTCTAGGTCTGCATGACAGAAAAGGACACGGCATTTTTATAACAATGCCGATAGGCACGGATTTCCGCAAAGATTGAATCAATCGTCTTTGCGGAAATCTGCGT
The DNA here is from genome assembly GCA_958434805.1 of uncultured Phocaeicola sp. The sequence goes on along the minus strand of CAUBDX010000009.1, from coordinate 43,164 downwards.
TTTTTATATTGTTTCTCTCCCGTGGTGAAAAAAAGACATAAAAAAAGAGCGAAAGTTTTTATCAAACCCGCTCACATCCTGAAGAACCCCCCTCCATTATGGGGTTCTTTTCATCTTTCTCGTCTCAGTTGTGTTATCCTCTCTCTCTTGTACCTAAAAAAACAACTCTTTTAATACCTATAAAACTAATCTCCTGAAAACTTTCTTTTTCTAATTACCTTAAATCTTACTACTAATACCTTTCTAAATCAATCTTTCTTTACCTAAATCTAATACCTTAAATTAAAATCTTTACCTTAATACTTAATACCTAATTTTGTTCTTTTCTTTATTAACTTAATATTTGGTTTCACAACCACATTGCAAAGGTACGGCTTTTCTTGAAATTAGCAAGTAAATATATGCTGAAAAACATAAAAAAGGGTGAATTCATGATATATATCAAGAAAACACCCCTTTTTTATTTCTTTTAGCGTTATCGCACACGGATGATGCGTTGATTACTGCTGCCCCGAAATTCCAAGTAAGGAGAGTACAAATCCGGCTCAAATCGTCCGTCTACTATAACATCCACATAATCCAGTATCGGTTTTAACATTTCATCGTTTTGTATCTGTTCAAATGTATATCCAGTATAACACCAGATGTTTTGTCCGGTAGCTTCTTTGATCTGTTTGACCAGAGCCAGGAATTCTTGGGGATGATAAAGTGGATCTCCACCGGAAAAGGTGATTCCGTCCAATAATGGATTGGCATTTATTTCGCAGATCATTTTTTCTATTTTTTCCGGTGTGAGCGGAGTGCCTGCCGATGGATTCCAGGATTCGGGATTCTGGCAACCGCGACAATGGTGACGGCATCCGGCCAGATAGATGGAATAGCGGATGCCTTCACCGTCGACTATTGTTTCAGGATAGGTAAATAACAAGTTCATGCTGATTATCCATGCTTTACCCGGTCACGTTCTTCAGCACGCTTGGCTGAATTCCAAGTGCTGAGGTCGCCTGTCAAATACCCGGTAATGCGACGCATTCGCATTATATTCTCGCTCTGGCAAACAGGGCACTTGTCGTAAATGACTCCTTTGTAACCGCAAGCCTGACAAGTATCAACAGGATGGTTGATGGAACCGTATCCAATGCCTTCGTCATGCATTACTTTTACAATCTTGGCTATGGCTTTTACATTTTTCTGAGCTTCTCCGTCCAGTTCCACGTAAGTGATATGCCCTCCGCGGGTAATGGCGTGGAAAGGAGCTTCCCGTTTTATCTTCTCGGTGATGGTGATGGGCTCTTTTACATCTACGTGGAAAGAGTTTACATAATAGTCATTGTCCGTCACGCCGGGAATGATGCCGTATTTGCGGCGGTCCATACGGGTGAAGCGTCCGGAAAGTCCTTCGGCAGGAGTGGCAAGTACGGAGAAATTCAACTGATATTTCTGTTTGTATTCGTCTGCCACTTTATTCATTTCCGTAACGGCTTCGAATAATGTATCCCATGCTTTCTGGCTATGTGCGTGACCTTCTCCATAAAGAGCCATCATGGCATTGTGTCCGCCGATAAAGCCTATCCCTAATGTGCCTTGACGCAATACATCCCCCACCTGGTCGTTGGGCGAAAGTTTTCCTCCGCCTTTCCACACATCATTCCCCATCATGAACGGGAACTGGCGTGCCAGGGCTGTACGTTGATACTGGTAGCGTGCATACAATTGTTCGGCAATCAGTTCGGACAAAGCATGTACACTTTCCATGAATATTTCTTTTGCTTTTCTTTCTATGGCCTCTTTCTTGCCTGACTCTTCCAGACTTTCCGCCTTGATGCGTGCTTCGATGGCCAGCCGGGGCATATTCATGGTGGTGAATGACAGGTTGCCACGTCCTAATGAACTTTTTTCACCTGCTATATTTTCGTATACGCGGGTACGGCATCCCATAGTTGCCAGTTCATAGCGGTAACGTTTAGGGTCCTTGATATCCCATTTCTCATTTTTGTTATAAGGAGTATCCAAAAACATAAAATTAGGGAACAAGGCTTTTGCGGTGGTACGGCAGGCTTTCAGAAACAAGTCGAAATTGGGAGCTTGGAATTCCATTTTGCCTTCCAGTGCCGCTTCGAAGTTTTCCATGGCTTTCTTATAGTCCTCTTCGGAATAAGATACTCCGTCTTTAACCTTGAATATCTGTATGGGGAAGACCGGTACTTCGCCACGGGTACCCAGGCCTTCGATGGTAGCTTTCAGCAGTTCCTCTATGACCATGCGGCCTTCGGGAGAAGTGTCTGTTCCATAATTGATGGAACTGAACACGACTTGATTTCCCCCTCGCGAATGCATGGTGTTCAGGTTGTGGATGAATCCTTCCATGGCCTGATGTGTATCTTTGCGCGTCATGGCGTATGCTTTCTCTTCAATTTTCTTGAGAGCCTCTGTTCCGGGTTCTTTTCCCTCTACTTCTATATAAAACTCGGTTAAAGTTTTCAGATGTTTGCGAAATGTCTTCCGTACCCCTTCCGCCATAAAGAAGTCGAAGGCGGGAATAGCTTGTCCGCCGTGTTGCTCGTTCTGGTTTGTCTGGAATATGATGGTGGCCAGAGTGGCATAACTTTGAATGGACTGTGGAGTACGGATACTTCCGTTTTTAGTGCGGAAGCCGCGTTCGAACAAGTCATCCAGGTCATATTGGATACAAGTGGTAGTCTTGGTGGGATAGTAATCCAAATCATGTATATGTATGTCGCCCAACTGATGTGCTTCGGCATATTTTTTAGGCAACAGGTATTTATAGGTATAGTCTTTAGTAACTTCCGAGGCAAAAGTCATCATCTGTCCGGCGGGAGTATGGCTGGACATGTTGGCATTACTCAGGTTGACATCATTTTTGTCGATGGCTACAATGCCGTCCATGATGTGCTTCATTTGCGTTTTACGGTCGCGTTCCGTATTCCGCCATTCGCGATAAATAATATATTTCTTGGCCACTTCGGGACGTACTTTCATCAGTTCCTTTTCTACCAGGTCCTGAATCTCTTCCACACTGATGGTTGGAGATACGAAATTGCTGATAACCCGCATGGTAATTTCAGCAATCAGTTTGTCTTCATTGTCAATTCCGGAGGCATGGAATGCCTTGCCGATTGCATTTTTAATTTTACTGATGGAAAAGTCTTCCCGCTTTCCATCACGCTTAATAATACAAATCTCAGCGTAATTCATTGTTTGAAAAATTAATTGTTAATTTAAAAAACTTGGCTGTCCTTCCAGGCAGGTTTTCTGACTTATCTCTCCCTTAAAACGCCTTCCCGCAAATGGTTTTGTAGTGGCATATTGTTTCAGCTCTACGAGAATTACAGCAGCGGGTACTGTTGCTGATTTTCACGGCATTCCCTCTTGGAAGTGGTTAACTTCACCTTGTCGGACAGCTGCAAAGGTATAACATTTTGGGAAACTTTCTGTTTAAAAAATGAATAAAAGTTTCCCAAAACGGATAACTTATTGAAGATGGGAAGGTTATAAAATGTACCACAATGCCATCATGTGACAGACCGTTCCTCCTAATACGAACAGATGGAAAACAGAGTGCATATAGGGCAATTTGGGGAAGGAATAAAAGACAGCTCCGGTGATGTAAGACACTCCTTCGCCGATTAACCAATAAATAAAAGCGGGAGGCACATGTTGGCAGAGCGGCTTGAAACCTACAAAAATGCTGCATCCCATGGCTATATAGCAAATTGTTTCCAGGTTGCTATGTTCTTTCAGGTTACAAAAACATAGAATGATCCCGGCGAGGGCGCATAGCCATACGAAACTAAAAATTCCCCATCCCCAATAATCTGCTTCCCGCAAGGCTATCAGCATGATGGGGGAATAGCTGCCTGCGATATGCAGATAAATCGAAGCATGATCGAATTTGCGCAACACTTCGCGGTGAGGAGATGGTTTGCTGGCATGATACCAGGTGGAGCTGATATAGGAAGACAGCATACCGAATAGGTAGAGCCACATGCCGCCTGTTGCCCACGGATTGCCACTTTTCATGGCAGTAAGCAACAGATAACCGCCGCCGGCGATACCTATTAGGATACCAACGCCATGTGACAGGGTATTGGCCCACTCTTCTCCTTTGGTATAGTGTATGGTCAATTTCTTATAAGTTTTTGGGAGTTAATCCCATGCTTTTTGCTTTCTTCAACATGTGTTCTAAAGCGGCATCATGTTCATTAGGGATGATTCCATCCAGTATGGCATCCTTGATAGAACTTTTCAGACTGCCTATTTCACGGCAGGGCTGCAGGTCGAATATCCGCATAATTTCTTCTCCGTCTACCGGAGGTTGGAAATTGCGTATCCGGTCTTTTTCTTCCAGGTCTTTCAGCTTCTGGCGTACCAGTTTGAAGTTATCCAGGAATTTTTGTTTTCGTGCTTCATTTTTTGAAGTGATGTCCGCTTCGCACAGCAGCATCAAGTCGTCAATATCATCTCCGGCTTCAAAAAGCAGACGTCGCACGGCGGAATCGGTTACTACATCATCTGCGATAACAATGGGGCGCATGTGCAGGCTGACCAACTTTTGGACATATTTCATCTTCTCATTCATGGGCAGTTTCATCTTGCGGAAGAGATCCGGAACCATTTTCTCACCGATAAAGTTATGATTATGGAAAGTCCATCCTATACGTGGCTCCCAGCGTTTGGTACGTGGCTTGCCTATATCATGCAACAGCGTAGCCCAACGCAGCCATAGGTTGTCGGTATGTTTGGAAATATTGTCCACAACTTCCAGGGTATGATAGAAGTTGTCTTTATGGGCACGCCCGTTCCGGGTTTCCACTCCTTGCAGCGCCACCAGTTCGGGGAAAATCAAAGGCAGCAGTCCGCAGCGGTCCAGTTCTATAAAGCCTTTGGACGGTATGGGGGCGAGCAGGATCTTGTTCAACTCGTCGGCGATGCGCTCTTTGGAGATAATATGAATGCGTTCCTTGTTGCGTGACAGTGCTTCGAAAGTGGTGTCGTCAATATAGAAGTTCAGTTGTGTGGCAAACCGGACACAACGCATCATGCGGAGCGGATCGTCACTGAAAGTGATGTCCGGGTCCAGCGGTGTACGGATAGTTCTCTCTTTCAAATCGTCCAGCCCGTTAAAAGGATCTACCAGTTCACCGAAACGTGCTTTGTTCAGGCACACTGCCATGGCATTGATCGTGAAATCGCGCCGGTTTTGGTCATCCTCCAGGGTGCCGTCCTCTACTACGGGCTTACGGCTGTCATGGCTGTACGACTCTTTACGGGCACCGACAAATTCCACTTCCGTGTCATGGTATTTAACTTGTGCCGTGCCGAAATTCTTAAAAACAGAAACGTGTGCTCCGCGTCCCAGCTTCTTGCCGAAGGTCTGTGCCATTTCAATTCCGCTTCCTACTACTACAACGTCTATATCTTTCGAGGGACGTGCCAAAAATATATCTCGTACATAACCTCCTACAACGTAACATTCCAATCCCAGTTCGTCTGCCGTTTCGGAGATTAACTTGAATATCTTATTATTAAAATGTTCTTTTAGTTCCATATTCATCTTAAAGAGGGGCAAATTTACGATTTTTTGCGCAGGATAAGGAGAAATCACGCAATTAAATTGTATTTTTGCCTGCATATAAAACGATCAAGTACATGAAAAAGATAGGATTAGTAGCATTATTTGCCTTGTTGCTGGCCGGTTGTGATGATGGCGGCGAGAAGAAAGCGCAAGAAAATTTGCGTAAGGCCGAAGCGGCTTTGGAAAAAGAGAACTTTAATGAGGCCAAATTGCAGATAGACAGTATCCGCATCCTTTATCCGAAAGCGTTTGAAGCCAGAAAACAGGGAGTCAAGCTGATGCAGCAGGTGGATTTGAAAGAACAGCGGAAAAGTCTGATTTACCTGGATAGCATGATGGTGGTGAAACAAGCTCAGCTGGATTCCGTCAAGGGTAATTTTGTTCTTGAGAAAGATACTGCATATCAGGAGGTGGGTAACTATTTTTATCCCACCCAGACGGTAGAAAAGAATATAGGCCGTTCATTCTTGCGCGGACAGGTGAACGAGCAGGGGGAAATGTCCCTTACCTCTATTTATTGTGCTGGCGGCACGTTGCATCACACGGCGGTGAAGGTGAGTGTGGGGGGTACCTTTGCCGAAACTCCCGCCTCGAAAGACAGCTATGAAACCACTGACTTGGGCCGTGCAATCGAGAAGGCCGATTACAAGATGGGGGAAGACGGCGGCGTTATCGCTTTTATTGTAGCGAACAAAGATAAGAATATCCAACTTCAGTTTATCGGAGACCGTACTTATAAAACAGCTATGCAACCCAATGACCGTAAGGCAATTGCAGAATTGACGGAGTTGGCGCGCATCCTGTCCGGCATGGAACAAATCCGTAAAGATAAGAAAGAAGCGAACTTGAAAATAGAGTTTGTAACCCGCAAAATGCAGGAACAGGAGGAAGAGAAGTGATGTGGATGGGAACACAAACAATGCGGATCTTGAAGAGAATCTCCCCAAAGTCCGCATTGTCCGTGTTCCTTGTTTCATGTACAGCCCTTACAATCGCTTCAGGGCCAGCTTGATCACTTTCTCTACCGGGGCGGCAGGCTCCTCTTTCAGTATGGCAGCCACTACCTTTTGTGATGCGGCTTGTGCGAATCCCAGCATGGTGAGTGCGGCGACAGCCTCGTCATGAATTTCCGTATTGCCCGGATTGGCAAACATTTCACTGTTCACCGTTTCCACGCCCGAAGTGGCGATCTTGTCCTTTAAGTCCACTATGATGCGTTGGGCAGTTTTCAGGCCGATGCCTTTTACTGTTTTCAATAACTTGTCATTACCGGAACTGATTACTCCGCACAGCTCGGAAGGGGATAAGGCCGACAGAATCATACGTGCCGTGTTGCCGCCGATGCCCGATACGGAAATCAGTAACAAAAACAACTCCCGTTCCTGTTTGGTCGAGAATCCGTAGAGTACGTAGGCATCTTCCCGGATCGCTTCATAAATATATAATTTCGTATTGCTCTGATTCTGAATGGCCGAATACGTATTCAATGAGATATTGATGCCATACCCCATCCCGTTACAATCTAAAACCACCGTTGCCGGAGTAATCTCCGCAATGTCTCCTTTAATATATTCTATCATGGTTGTTTCATTTGAAAATTTACAGTTCTTTGCAAAAATAGGACATCTATCTTTTAAATTATAAGTTCGGCAAGAATATTTTTAAATTATTAGGTCGTAGTGAACAAAAAAACGAGGCAAAATGTTTATTTTTGCAGCGAATTAACAGATAATAGTAAACTAAACCCAATAAAAGATGAAAAAAATAAGAGCGGCCGTGGTTGGATACGGTAACATTGGTCAGTATGTAGTGGAGGCTTTGGAAGCTGCTCCCGATTTTGAGATTGCAGGTATCGTCCGTCGTAGCGGTGCGGAAAACAAGCCTGCCGAGTTGGAAGCATACGCTGTGGTGAAAGATATAAAGGAATTGAAAGATGTGGATGTGGCTGTGCTGGCTACTCCGACCCGTAGCGTGGAAGAATATGCGAAAGAGATTCTGGCAATGGGTATCAATACGGTAGATAGTTTCGACATTCATACGCAAATCACTTCTCTCCGCCGTTCATTGGATGAGTCGGCAAAGGCCGGTAAGGCTGTCGCTATTATTTCTGCCGGATGGGATCCGGGAAGCGATTCTGTAGTCCGTACACTGCTGGAAGCCATCGCTCCGAAGGGCATTACTTATACCAATTTCGGTCCGGGACGCAGCATGGGGCATTCCGTAGCAGTCCGTGCCATTGATGGAGTGAAGGATGCTTTGTCCATGACTATTCCTGTGGGAACCGGTATCCATCGCCGTATGGTGTATGTGGAACTGGAGGAAGGTGCGGACTTCAAGACTGTGGAAGCCGCCATCAAGTCGGATCCTTATTTTGTAAATGACGAGACACATGTAAAACAAGTTCCATGTGTGGACGATTTGAACGACGTGGGTCATGGCGTTAACCTGGTTCGCAAAGGGGTATCGGGCAAGACTCACAATCAGTTGTTCGAGTTTGACATGAAGATTAATAATCCGGCTCTTACCGCGCAGGTGCTGGTTTGCGTGGCACGCGCCTCCATGAAACAGCAGCCCGGATGTTATACCATGATCGAAGTTCCTGTAATTGATCTGCTGTGCGGCGACCGTGAGGAACTGATTGCCCATTTGGTATAAAGAGGTTTCCTCAAAAAGAACGATATTCTGAAAATCTCTTCTCTGTTTTATTCCGGAGAAGAGATTTTTTTATTTCCTTTGTGTTCATAAACAAAGAAATAGAACAATGATAGCAAGTATTGTATGGGATGTGGATCCTATCTTATTTAAAGTAGGTAGTTGGGAAGTGCGTTGGTATGGGCTGATGTGGGGCCTTGGTTTCATATTGGCTTATGAAATGGTAAGCCGTTTATTCAAAAAAGAGAAGTATCCGGAAGAGTGGGTGGACAAGCTTTTTGTCTATTGCATAGTCAGTACGGTCATTGGCGCCCGTCTGGGGCACTGTCTGTTTTATGAATGGGACTATTATGGCGCCCATCCTGTTGAAATATTCAAGATTTGGAAAGGCGGGCTGGCAAGTCACGGAGGGGTGTTCGCCATCATTCTGGCTCTGATGTGGTACTCGAAAAAAGTAACCCGGAAAAGTGTGTGGTGGTTGTTTGACCGCATGATACCTGCTGTGGCGATTGTCTGCTTCTGTATCCGTTTTGGTAATTTAATGAATTCCGAGATATTCGGATATCCCACCACGTTGCCTTGGGGATTTGAATTTGTCCGTTCCCGGGAGTGGCATCAGCTGTATGAAGGTTTGCCTTGCCATCCTACTCAGATTTATGAAATGCTGTATTGCCTGGTTGCCGGTGTAACTGCCTGGGTGATGTACCATACATACCATTTACAAAAGAGGGTGGGATTAATAACCGGAGTAAGCTTGCTTATATTCTTTGGCACTCGCTTTGCTCTGGAGTTTATGAAGAATCCGCAGGTTGCCGAAGAGGCGGATATGACTTTTAACATAGGGCAGTGGCTCAGTGTGCCGCTGATTCTGCTGGGGGCGTATCTCATAGCCACCAGCCGCACCCGGAAAGAATAAAGGTTCCGGGAGAGGGGGGAAGCAGGTGAAAGGATACCTTTTCAGCCTTCCGGCATCGCCCTGTATATCACGTGCGGGGCGCGTCCGTTTCTTTCTATTTTCTTTTCGCTGCTCCATTGGCGTAGTTCGCTGCCGGCTTTTGTTTTCAGCAACCCTGTCAAGGCACAATATTCCTTGCAAGTGATAATGGAGTGCTCTTTCAGATAATTTGTCAGCCGTACAAAGCGTTCTTCTGCTGAATATCGGGTGGAGGAGGTCCGGAAACCATATTCCGCCCGTTCCAGCTTTCCTTTGCTTCGTACCTCCTTACGGAATTTCCGGGTGGGTTTGAACTTTATGTTGTCAAAATGTACCGATGCGGCGCGTATCTCGCTTTTGTCCGTTACCTTGCGGCAAGTCAGTGTGGCCGAGAATGTGCCCAGTTCTCCCAGTTTTACGTTATAACCGTCTGCCAGGTAATTGGCGATAATGCTTTCCAGGTCACATAACAGACCGACGACGGTCCCTTCGTGGACGGTAGAACGCCGGGCGATGTCTTTAGCCAGGTCTTTCAGGTTTTTTGTGCCCGATACTACAATTTGCGGATACAGGGTGGGCTGTTCCTTCTCTCCCTGTATGTCGGGGGAGGTTTTGAAATCATACTTTGCTGCCATGTTTAATGCTTTTTAATAGGGAGATTAAGTCGTTTCTTGCTGAACGCTAAGGGGATTCTTTCTATTAACTTCTATAGACGCAGGCAATGGACCGTACGGTTTACTGTAGTGGACTGTACGGTCTGCTATAGTGGATTGTACAGTCTGCCATCGGAGTCTGTCTTAGTATTCAGGACAAAAGTACTTAATCATACTGGAAAAACCTATTAATTCATAGGAGAAAAGAGCTTGTACGGGCAAATTAGATGTTTCCCTTGAAGGTTTGAGGGGTTTTCCTTTCATTGTGGTGTCTTTCTTTTCAGTTGGTGTGCTGTAAAGGTAAGTGTTTTATGCTGATTACCGGCATACTTCGGATAGAAAAAGAGGAGGCGGGCTGACAGTAGGCTGAAGGATTATCCTTCAGGTGTTTTCTTCGATGGAATGGGGAAAAACAGCCCAAACTGAAGGCTGAAGGAAAATTGGCATGAATTTGTTTTTAGAGGTGAAAAGGCGTATGGTTCACGAGAAATGTTACATAATCCGTCACTTTTGTTGCAATGAAACAAAAATGCCGGCAGCTGTAACAAATGTTTTATAGAGGTTGCCGGCTGTCCCCTACCTTTGCCTCAGAAAAACTTCTAAAAACATTTAATGCTATGAACAAAAATCAGCAAAAGAACCGGATGGGCGCGGTCATTATTTTACTTGCCGCCGCTTGCTTGAATGGTTATGCACAACAAGATTCTACCAAAGTGTCCTCTGATTCGAAAGAGGAAGGCAATCGCAATGTCATGTTGAATGCGGCTAGTGCCAATGGTCCTCGTGAAATCTCTATCGGTCTGCCCGGTGGTGATGTGAATGTACTCGAAAATGGTCTGCCTGTGGTATATAATTCGAATCCTCATAATGTAAACACGCATTGGCGCGGAGACAGCAGCTTGGGACATACCGGATTGCTGAAGATTTCCGAAACAGCGATTACTACCGGTAATATAGGTTATGCTGTCAATTCGTTTACGGAACTCGGCTTGGATAAAGAGAAGAAAATGAATGGTGTGCTGAACTACGGCACCAATCATTTCGGTAAACAGCAATTTGACTTCAATCTGAATGGAAGCATCGGAAAAGATTGGTTTTACAGCGGCAGCATCTATCAGAATTTTGATCCGGGTTCGTTCAAACTGCGTTTTGCGCAATATCAGGACCGGACTCAGATCTATAAGTTTGCCTTGACCAAGTTCTACAATGAAGGACGTGGACAGCTCTCTGCCATCTACCATTACAGCAACAGCCATTGGTTGTCCAATGCTACCACCGGTGCACCATTTATTTATGTAGGCGATGGGAGTGTGAAGGAAATTCCCGGTTTCGGACTGGGGACTTCTTCTTATCTGCCCAATGTATCGGATATGGTTTATATGGACATGCGTACCGGCGAGATGAAAAAGATCAGTCTGTATGATGCTACGGCCAGTAAAGGAAATCAGTTGACGGTTCTGAACCGTTACCGGTGGGATAACGGGTTGGAGTGGAAAATCAATATGAAGTATGACCATGCTTTGGGTTCCTATCTGTACCAGACTCCGATGTCTATGGAGCAGAAAGTAGGAGCCGACGGCTATAGCACCAAAGGACTGGATGGAACATTGAATCCTTATGAGGGATATGTACAGAGCCGCATGTCCTGTTTCAACCGGGGGAATATAGATGAGTTCTTCTTTACCACCGAGTTGTCGCGGAAGTATGATGATATGACTTGGCGTGTGGGGGTGAACGAATGGTATTATGATGTGGACTATGCTTCGAACACTACCATGTATGACCATACGGTGGAAGAATATCCCCAAATGTTGTACAGCGCCGATACGAAGGATATTCATCATTACGGAAACACTCCTTATTATAATCTGAACCAGAATGCTTCCGAATATTACAAAGGACATGAAAACAAACTGGCTCTTTATGCTACTCACGACTGGGACATCACCGATAAATGGAATGTGTATTATGGCGCACGCTTCGAGTACCAGCGTCTGGCAGGAAAGAACCTGGCGGTATATAATGCCGAAGGCAATCCGGTAGGCCGCTTTGCCGGTTATCATATCGGGGCAGTTGCAGCCGATGGTACGAAGATAGCTCCCCGTTATTTCAGTTACAACTGGCTGAACATGGCTTTCACGGCTGCCGCCACTTATAAAATGACAAAGCAGTTTGGCTTTACCGCCGATTTCACCTACAATACCCAGCGGCCGAATATGTCGAACTTTGCTCCTGCCGAGATGCCGAATGTAGATAAGATTACGATTCCGTTGGGGCGTGCGGGTATTTATTTCAATAATGACTGGATTAGTCTGACCTCACTGTTCAGTTACATTGCCAAGACTAACAACAACTCTACCTTGAATCTGATTAATCCGAATAATGATAAGGATATTAAGGCGGCTGCATTGAGTTATGATATTGAAACAATAGGGTGGACGACGGATGCGGTGGTGAAACCTTTCAAAGGATTTGATTTCCACTTCCTGTTCACTTACCAAAGCCCGAAGTATAAGAAGTATGAAACGGGAGTGACCTTTAGTGACGGGACAACATCGGGTATCAATGCTACCGGCAATATCGTTACCGAAATTCCGAAGGTGCTGATTGAGCTGGACCCTAGTTACAACATTACCAAAGACTTGAAGGTATGGGCCAGTTTCCGTTACTTCAGCAAGACGTATGCAAATATTAAAAATGCTTATTATTTCAACGGCCGTTGGGAAACATTCGGTGGAATAAACTGGAATGTGAACAAACATCTGTCCTTAAGCGGAACTGTGATAAACTTCTTGAACCAGACCGGGGCGAAAGGAAGTATTTCGGGAGCCGAGCTGGTAGATAAGGAGAATGCGGCGGCATATAACGGCGCATGGATGGCAGGCAGCTATATCCGTCCGTTCACCGTAGAATTTGCGGCGAAAATAACATTCTGATTCAAGAGGGATTTAATTCTTCTTTATGGTGGAAAAGTAACATTTATACATAAGAATGAAACAAATGTTTCAGCCGGTAAGGCAGGTTTCCGTTAACTTTGCCGATAACGAAAAACAATCAAACAAAACTTTTAATATCCTATACTTCATGAAAACAAATCTTGTTAACCTTGCATTAGGTTTAGCCTTTACAGGAGGCGCTGTTTCTTGTCAGTCACAAAAAAATGACCTGGTTTTCGAACATCAGGGAGATACGGTGACAATCGTACATATTGTCCGTCCCGCTAAATATTTGTTGCTTCCGATTCAGGAGAGCAGCAAGGAAGGACTGGTAAGGCTGGATACTGGGAGCCCCGCAGATACCGATATGGATGTGCGTCTGGCTACAGACAGCGTTGAATATTATGTTCCGTTTGCCTTGCCTCAGGGAAGTGAGGAAGCTACTGTCATTATAAAGAAGGTGGCGGCAGATGCGCTGTGTTGGGACAGCATCCGGGTTTCGGATACATTTGATACGGCAAACAGGGATAAGTTCCGTCCGGTTTATCATCACACTCCGCTTTATGGCTGGATGAATGATGCCAACGGACTGGTTTATAAAGACGGTGAATATCACCTTTATTTTCAATATAATCCATACGGCTCCGTATGGGGAAATATGCACTGGGGACATTCCGTGAGCAAGGATTTGGTTCATTGGGAGCATCTTGACCCGGCGATTGCCCGTGATACATTGGGGCATATCTTTTCGGGAAGTGCCATTGTGGATAAACATAACAGCGCAGGCTACGGTGAAAATACAATTGTCGCTTTTTATACTTCGCACCGTAATATACCCGGTGGGCAGAGCCAGGTGCAAAGTATGGCATACAGTACGGACAACGGGCGTACTTATACGAAGTATGAACAGAATCCGGTTCTTACTCCGTTTGACGGACTACAGAATTTCCGTGACCCGAAGGTCTTTTGGTATGAACCCGAACAGAAATGGATTATGATTGTCAGTGCGGACAAGAATATGCGTTTTTATTCATCTGCCAACTTGAAGCAATGGGAATACATGAGTGAGTTTGGAGAAGGATTTGGTCCTCAGCCCAATCAGTTCGAATGTCCGGATTTCATCCAACTGCCTGTAGATGGTGACCGGACCAGGATGAAATGGGTGATGATTGTCAATATCAATCCGGGATTTGTCTATGGAGGCAGCGGTACGATGTATTTTACAGGAGACTTTGACGGGCATCAGTTTGTATGTGATACGAAACCCGAGGTGGTGAAATGGCTCGACTGGGGAAAAGACCATTATGCCACTGTTTGTTTCTCGAATACCGGCGACCGTGTCATTGCCGTACCTTGGATGAGCAACTGGCAGTATGCTAACTATACTCCTATACAACAGTTCCGCAGTGCCAATGCTTTGCCGCGTGAGCTGAGTCTGTATACGGGAGAAGACAAACAGCTTTATCTGAGTGCCGCACCGGTAAAGGAAACGGAGCACTTGCGGAAAGATTCTAAAAAGCTGGATGATTTTACAGTAAATGGCGAGAAGCGTTTAGAAACACTTTTTGAAAATAACGACGGCGCTTTTGAACTGGAATTGCAACTGGTGTCGGCTGGTAAAGAGGCTGGTTTTGAATTGCTGAACAGTTTGGGTGAGAAGGTGAAGATTTATTTGGACGCTTCGGAGGGACGTGTGGTAATGGACCGTGCGGAAAGTGGTATTGTAGATTTTGGCAAGAAGGTAAAACCGCATGATTTGGATACCGAAGAAAGTTATGCTCGTTATAAAGAGGTTACGGTGAATTATAAAAATGATTTTGCTTTGGGCACTTGGGCTCCGATAAACACCGCGAAGGCACATAAAATTCAAGTTTTTGTGGATAATGGAAGTGTGGAGTTGTTTGTTGACGGTGGCCGCGTTGCCATGACTAATCTGGTATTCCCGAATGAACCTTATAACTCTTTGCGTTTTTATAGTAAAGGAGGAGAGATGAAGATTTCAAATTTCACAATATATAAGTTAGGTTTGTAAACTAAGTATAAAGCCATGAATAGCAATAAAAATCTGTATGCCAAATTAATTCCGGTGATGCTGTGTTTCTTCGCCATGGGATTTGTAGACCTGGTGGGGATTGCATCGAATTATGTAAAAGCGGATCTGGATCTGACAGACTCTCAAGCCAATATATTTCCTTCCTTGGTCTTCTTCTGGTTCCTGATTTTCTCCGTACCTACAGGTATTCTGATGAATAAGATAGGGCGTAAGAAGACAGTTCTTCTGAGTCTGATTGTCACTTTTGCCTCTTTGCTGCTCCCTATATTCGGTGACGGCTATACGCTTATGTTGATTTCTTTCTCTTTACTGGGTATCGGTAATGCGTTGATGCAAACCTCTTTGAATCCGTTGCTGAGTAATATTATTGCGGGGGAAAAGTTGGCAAGTACATTGACTTTCGGTCAGTTTGTAAAAGCTATTGCTTCCTTTCTTGCCCCTTACATTGCCATGTGGGGAGCGATGCAGGCTATTCCTACTTTCGGGCTTGGCTGGCGGGTATTATTTCCTGTTTATATGGTGATAGCCGTTTTTGCCATCGTGTTGTTGGGGCTGACCCCTATTGAGGAAGAGAAACCCGATAAAGCGTCCGGCTTCAAAGCGTGCTTTTCCTTGTTGGGAAAACCGTTTATTCTCTTGTCTTTCATTGGGATCATGTGCCATGTCGGTATTGATGTCGGTACGAATACAACGGCTCCTAAAATCTTGATGGAGCGTTTGGATATGACATTGGCTGAGGCCGGTTTTGCAACAAGTCTTTATTTTATTTTCCGTACGGTGGGTTGCTTCCTCGGAGCCTTTATCTTGCAAAAGGCTTCTGCAAAGTCTTTCTTTGCTCTCAGTGTCGTGTTCATGTTGCTGGCAATGGTGGGATTATTTATATTCCATTCGGAAACAATTATTTATATTTGCATTGCCATGATTGGTTTCGGTAACTCCAATGTGTTTTCTATTATATTCTCACAGGCATTGTTTGCCATGCCCGAAAAGAAAAATGAAGTTTCCGGATTGATGATTATGGGGCTGTTCGGCGGTACGGTATTTCCGTTGGCCATGGGAGTTGCCAGTGATGCCATGGGGCAGAGTGGCGCTGTGGCGGTGATGACTGTCGGAGTTATCTATTTGTTGATGTATACCTTGAAAATAAAGAAATGATTTTAATTGTAAACAGTAAATAATATCATGAATCAAATCATCGTAGGAATGGGTGAGGCACTATGGGATGTGCTGCCCGAAGGAAAGAAAATTGGTGGTGCTCCGGCAAACTTCGCTTATCATGTGTCACAATTCGGTTTTGACAGCCGGGTGGTCAGTGCGATTGGCGATGACAAGCTGGGTAATGAGATACTTGAGAATTTTGATGGCAAGAACTTGAAGTATCAGATAGAGAAAGTGCCTTATCCCACAGGAACCGTACAGGTGGAACTGGACCCTAATGGGGTACCTATGTATGATATAAAAGAAGGGGTGGCTTGGGATAATATACCTTTTACACCTGCTTTGGAAGAGTTGGCAAAGAATACCCGTTCCGTATGCTTCGGCTCGTTGGCACAGCGTAGTGTGGTTTCAAGGGAAACAATCAACCGTTTTCTGGATGTGATGCCCGAAGGAGAAGGACAATGTAAAATTTTCGATGTGAATTTGCGCCAAGGTTTCTATACGAAGGAGATTCTTTGCAACTCGATGAAAAAATGTAATATTTTAAAGATTAATGACGAGGAGTTGGTCACTGTGAGCCGTATGTTCGGTTATCCCGGCATAGACTTGCAGGATAAATGCTGGATTCTGTTGGCGAAATATAATCTGAAGATGTTGATTTTAACGTGTGGTGTCAATGGCAGTTATGTCTTTACTCCGGGTGAGATTTCATTTGTAGAAACTCCGAAGGTGGAGGTGGCCGATACGGTAGGTGCGGGCGATTCGTTCACGGCGACTTTTGTAGCTGCTATTTTGAAGGGAAAGCCGGTTGCCGAGGCGCATAAACTGGCTGTTGAGGTTTCTGCATACGTATGTACGCAAAACGGGGCTATGCCTGAGTTGCCGGCTCGTTTAAAGAATGAGTTGATTTAAATTTTAATGGTTGCGGATACTCATTCAAATTGGATTGGAAATCATATTGTCTGAGGCTGTATCGCGAAGAACCTGTAAATACAAATAGATGTAATCAGGTTCTTCGCGATGTCCTTTTTTTACTTTCTCTTGCAGATGTTTGTTTTATTAGCGGTTACCTTTTATCTTTGTTATCTATAAATACCTTGAGGAACATGAAAAAACATCTTTTGTTTTTGATTTTATGCCTTATGGGAATTCTGACATCGTGCAGTCAGAAACATACGCGCTATTACATTGGTGTTTCACAATGTAGTGATGACGAATGGCGGCATAAAATGAATCATGAAATTGTACGTGAAGCCTTGTTTTATGATGGGGTGGAGGTGGAGATCCGTACCGCGAAAGATAATAACCGGAATCAGATAGAAGATATCAACTATTTTATTGACAGGAAAGTTGATTTATTGATTGTCGCTCCGAATGAGGCGGCGGCTGTCACTCCTGTTGTGGAGAAGGCATACGGGCTGGGAATACCTGTTGTGGTAATTGACCGTAAGATTTTGTCGGACCGTTATACGGCTTTTGTGGGCGCTGATAATTGTGAGATTGGCAAAGATGTGGGACAATATATTGTGAACCGTTTGGGTGGAAAAGGGAAGATTTTGGAGATAACGGGACTGGAAGGTTCCACTCCGGCTATGGAGCGTCATAGAGGATTGGCGGATGCCTTGAAGGCAGAGCCTGGAATAGAAATTGCCGCCAGCGTGGACGGAGCCTGGCTGCAAAGTGTGGCTGGGGAGAAAATGGATTCCATACTTCAAGACAATAAGGGTATAAATCTGGTTTTTGCCCAAAATGACCGCATGGCTGTCGGGGCTTATTTGTCGGCCAGACAGCGACAGTTGGAAAAGGAAATGTTGTTTGTCGGTATTGATGCGTTGCCTGGCAAGGGGTATGGAGTGGAGCAGGTACTGGAAGGGGTGTTGGATGCCACTTTTATTTACCCTACCGGAGGAGATAAAGTGATGCAGGTGGCGATGGATATTTTGGAGAAGCGTCCGTATGAACGGGATACTAAGTTATCAACAGCCCTTGTTGATAAAACGAATGCCCGTGTCATGCAGTTGCAGACAGACCACATTGCCGAACAGGACGGAAAGATAGAACGGCTGAATAATCAGGTGGACGAATATTGGTCAAGATACTCTGCCCAGACCATGTTTCTGTATGCATGTCTGATTATCCTGTTACTGTTTGCTGCCTTATTGGCGATCATCGTCCGTGCGTATTGGACAAAGAACCGGATGAACATGGAGTTATCCCGCCAAAAGAAACAATTGGAGGAACAACGCGACCAACTGATCAGCCTCTCCAAGCAGTTGGAAGAGGCGACTCATGCCAAGCTGGTCTTCTTTACGAATGTTTCTCATGATTTCCGTACTCCGCTTACTTTGGTTGCCGATCCGGTGGAACAGCTTTTAGAGGATAAAGACTTGACCTCTAAGCAACGATCCTTATTGAAAGTGGTACATAAGAATGTGAATATTCTGTTGAGGCTGGTCAACCAGATTCTTGATTTCCGTAAGTATGAAAATGGTAAACTGGAGTTGGTGAGAACCAATATGGACCTGCGTGCGCAATTACAGGAATGGAGCCATGCATTTCAAACATTGGCTTTGAGAAAGCATATCCATTTTGTTCTGGACGTGGACGATGACCGGACAGACTGTCTGATGGCGTTGGATGCCGAAAAGATGGAACGTGTCTATTTTAATTTATTGTCCAATGCGTTTAAGTTTACCCCGGAGAATGGAACTATCACTGTCACACTTTCTACTTTAATAAAGGAGGAAAATAGAAGATATGTCCGTCTGGTAGTTGCTGATACCGGTTCGGGAATCTCTGTCCGGCACATCCGGCATATTTTCGACCGCTTTTATCAGATGGATGTGAACCATGCGGGCTCAGGTATTGGTCTTGCTTTGGCAAAGGCTTTTGTCGAGTTGCACGGCGGGGTGATAACGGTGGACAGTGTGGAAGGAAAAGGAACAGTGTTTACGGTGGATATTCCTATGGAGATAGTGGAGGGGCAGTCTGTAGATCGGATACAGGAACCGCACACTACACAGCCGACGGTGGTGGAGGAATTGGAGGAAACGGAAACAGAAGAAAGGCTTCCGGATGAGAATAAGGAATGCATCTTGATAATTGACGATAATGCGGATGTACGTGGCTATGTGAAATCATTATTGAAAGAGGAATATACGGTGATAGAGGCTGCCGACGGACATGCCGGATTAAAGAAAGCTATGAAATATGTGCCTGATGCCATTATCTGTGATGTGATGATGCCGGTGATGGACGGATTGGAATGTTGCAGGAAGCTGAAAATGGAATTACAGACTTCTCATATTCCGGTGATGTTGCTTACTGCCTGTTCTTTGGATGAACAGCGGATACAGGGGTTTGAATGTGGAGCGGATTCTTATATTTCCAAACCTTTTAATTCCAAATTGTTACTGGTGCGTCTTCGGAATCTGATTGATAACCATAAGCGGTTGAAACAGTTTTTCGGAGATAAGATTACTTTGTCTAAAGAGTCTGTAAGCGAGGTGGATAAAGGATTTGTGGAGCGCTTCAGAGAGCTGATAGAAGCAAATTTGACAGATTCTGAGTTAAGTGTGGAAGAATTAGGCAGTAAGATGGGATTAAGCAGGGTGCAGCTTTATCGTAAGATTAAGGCACTTACCAATTATTCTCCCAATGAACTGGTGCGTATTGCCAGATTAAAGAAAGCTGCTTCTTTGTTGGCTTCTTCTGAGAAAACCATATCCGAGATAACGTATGAGGTAGGTTTTACATCTCCTTCTTATTTTACCAAGTGTTACAAGGAATATTTCGGAGAAAGTCCTACGGATTTCTTGAAACGCAGAGGATAATTGTGGGGGCGGACACGCAGCTCCGCCCCTACAAGGAATACTTTAAATCAGTGTTGATAAATCTTTTTCGGCTACAAAAGAGAGATTATTAAGAATAATCACTTCCCTTGCTCTGTCCGGATTGTCTGTCCGGAAAATCAAGATGCCTTTATTTCCTAACAGGAAGGAATACAGATAAGTAATGCCTATTTGGGCTTCACTGAAAATGGTGATGGCGTCTGCCGCCCGCCCCGGCTGATTGTCTAGTGTGATGGCGAACACATCGGAGAGTGCCACGGAGATTCCTGCCTCTTTCAGCGTCTCGTATGCGCGTTTGGGTTCCGAGCAGATGATACGGTAAATGCCATACTCTACTGTATCGGCAATGGTAGAGGCAATCAGCTGTATGCCTGCTTCTTTCAATAAGTTCAATACTTTCTGTAGTGTCCCCGATTTGTTTTCGATGAAGACGGATAATTGTTGTATAGTCATAAACTTATTTTTTAAAAGGTTTTACGTAAGTCTTTCACACGGACTGCTTTACCTTCCGATTTAGGCAGTGCTCCTTTGGGTACCAGTTTCACACGTGGGGTAACCAATATCTCATCTTTCAGTTGGCGGGTAATTTCCCGGGTCAATGCTTGCAGGCGTCCATAGTCATCGGTGAACAGTTGGCTCAATTCCACTTCTACAGTCATTTCGTCATTAGATTCGGCGGTTTCGAGTGTGATCAGATAGTCACTGCCCAATTCTTTGAATTGCAATAAAATCGTTTCAATCTGAATGGGGAAGATATTGACCCCTTTCAGGATAATCATATCGTCGCTGCGCCCTTTCATCCTGTCCAGACGTTTGTGATGGCGGCCGCAGGGGCATTCCCCCGGCAGAATGCGGGTCAGATCACGGGTACGGTATCTCAATAACGGCATCGCCTCGCGGTTGATGGTGGTCAGTACCAGTTCGCCCACTTCACCCTCGGGCACAGGTTCCAATGTGTCGGGGTCGATGATTTCTACGATATAATAGTCTTCCCATATATGCAATCCGTTTTGTTCCTGGCATTCAAAAGCCACACCGGGACCGCACATTTCGGACATACCGAAAGAGTTGTAGGCTTTTACACCCAGCATATCTTCGATGCGGCGGCGTTGTTCTTCGGAATGAGGTTCCGCTCCTATGATCAATGTTCTCAATTTGGTGTCACGACGCGGATCAATCCCCATTTCCTGCATTACCTCGTACATACGGGCTGCGTAACTGGGAATGGCGTGCAAGGCGGTGGTTCCGAAATCGGAGATGAATTTCAACTGGCGTTTGGTGTTTCCGGCAGCGGCAGGTACAGTCAGCATTCCCAGCCTTTCAGCACCATATTGAAAGCCCAGCCCGCCGGTGAACATTCCATAGCCGGAAGAGTTCTGGAAAATATCTCCCGGACGTAATCCTACCATATAAAGACAGCGGGCCACTGCATTAGCCCATTCGTCAAGGTCTTTTTGGGTATGCAGAATGACAGTGGGATTTCCGGTTGTTCCACTGGATGAGTGAAGGCGGACTGTTTTTTCCAAAGGTACGGACGCCAGTCCGAAAGGATAAGTGTCACGTAGATCTTGTTTGGTGGTAAACGGGATTTTCTGTAAATCATCCAATGAACGGATATCTTCCGGACTCAGATGATTTTCGGCAAACCGTTGTTTATAGAAAGGGGAATTCATGCAATGGCGGACAGTCTTTTGCAGTCGTTCCAATTGTAGTTTCTCAATTTCGGGTCGTGTCAGGGTCTCTAACTCTTTGTGTAAATACATAGCATTTCCTGTTTAGTTGGTTATCAGTCCGACAAAAATAGAAAAAAATATAATGCGGTTGGGAATAAGCTGACAAAATATGTATCTTTGGAGGATTTTAATTTGAAAATGTGATGAAAAAGACATTGTTTGTAATAGGTATGCTGTTATGTGGGCTTTCATTGTACGCTCAGGATATGAAAACTCTTTTTATTGCCATGCCCGATTCGGTGGCTCCTTTATTGACAAAGGTAAATCGTGAGGATTGTGTGGATTTTCTGGCAAGCAATATGAAAGCGGAAGTGAAAAATCGTTTTGGCAAAGTATCTGAACTGAAAAGACTGACGGATGATTATTTGTTTCTGCAAACCACCGGAAGTAGTTCTATGGAAATGAAACTGTTACCCTTGAATGATTCTGTAAAGGTGATTTGTGTAGTGAATACTGTTTGCGGTCCGGCTTGTGATAGTGAAGTTCGTTTTTATAATACGGACTGGCAGCAACTGGCGAAGGAGGATTTTATTCAGCTTCCCTCCGTCGGGGCTTTTTATCTGCCGGTGGATACGCTGACCGATGAGGCTTATGCCGCGATTAGAGAGAAGGCGGATATGGAGTTGGTGAAAGCCACTTTATCAGAAGACAAACCTATTATTTCTTTTACTTATACTACTCCGGATTATCTGGCAAAGACGGAACGGGAAAAATTGGTTGTATACATCAGGAAAGAACCTGTAGTGTATGAATGGAAGGGGGGAAAGTATAATGATGTATCTTTGAAATAAAGGTGGATACGTATGATAAAATAAAAGGCTGCAAACTTATCGGGTTGCAGCCTTTTATTTTGGAACTTATGTATAAGTTACAAATTACTTTTTCATACGGTTGCCGTAGCGGCTCATGAACTTGTCTACACGACCAGCTGTATCTACTAACTTGGATTTACCAGTGTAGAACGGGTGTGATGTATTAGAAATTTCCAGTTTTACCAACGGATAAGTTTCACCTTCGAATTCGATGGTTTCTTTTGTGCTACAAGTTGAACGTGACAAAAATACATCACCGTTTGACATGTCTTTGAATACTACGGGACGATAGTTTTCAGGATGAATACCTTTTTTCATTTCTGTATATTATTTTATTGTTATTATTTTTTTTACTTGTCTGGTAAACAATATTGGGTGTAATGGTCCATTTTGGACCGCAAAGATACTGCTTTTCTTTGAAATAGAAAAAACTTCGGGCTGTTTTTTCTTCTAAAAGCCTTATTTTCTTCTTTTATAGTATTGTAAGGTAGACATTACAATATAATCAGTTTGTATGTTTTAGTGAAGAAAATAGTTAATAAAATCATTTTTTATGAGATATTTTTGGTGTGAACTTGCCATAGTTAGCGCATTTATGATTACTTTTGCAGTGGAATTTAATTCACTAACAATTATAAATATTAGAACAATGGTTAATTACAAAGATTTAGGTCTGGTAAACACTAGAGATATGTTTGCTAAGGCTATCAAAGGTGGATATGCAATTCCTGCATTCAACTTCAACAATATGGAACAGATGCAGGCTATCATCAAAGCTGCAGTAGAAACAAAATCTCCGGTTATTTTGCAGGTTTCAAAAGGTGCTCGTCAGTATGCTAACGCTACTTTGTTGCGTTACATGGCTCAGGGTGCTGTAGAATATGCAAAAGAATTAGGTTGTGCAAAACCTGAAATCGTTCTTCACCTTGACCACGGAGATACTTTCGAAACTTGCAAGAGCTGTATCGACTCAGGTTTCTCTTCTGTAATGATCGACGGTTCTCACCTGCCTTACGAAGAAAACGTTGCTTTGACTAAGAAGGTGGTTGACTACGCTCATCAGTTTGATGTAACTGTAGAAGGTGAATTGGGTGTATTGGCCGGTGTGGAAGATGAAGTTTCTTCTGATCATCATACTTATACTGACCCTGAAGAAGTAATTGATTTTGCTACTCGTACAGGTTGCGACTCATTGGCTATCTCTATCGGTACTTCTCACGGTGCATACAAATTTACTCCGGAACAGTGCCACATTGATCCTGCTACAGGTCGTATGGTTCCTCCTCCTTTGGCATTCGAAGTATTGGATGCTGTAATGGAAAAACTTCCGGGATTCCCCATCGTTCTTCACGGTTCTTCATCAGTTCCTCAGGAAGAAGTTGAAACAATCAACAAGTATGGTGGTGCATTGAAGGCTGCTATCGGTATCCCTGAAGAAGAATTGCGCAAGGCTGCCAAGTCTGCTGTTTGCAAAATCAACATTGACTCAGACTCTCGTTTGGCTATGACTGCTGCTATCCGTCAGACTTTTGCTGAAAAACCGGCAGAATTCGACCCGCGTAAGTACTTAGGTCCGGCTCGTGACAATATGGAAAAACTGTACAAGCACAAAATTATTAACGTGCTGGGTTCAGACAATAAATTGGCTGAATAATTAATTCATCCTATATAATAAGGTAAAGGCTGCTTTCGGAGGTGAAGGCAGCCTTTTACTTTATCCGTCATAAACGCTGAAGGGTTCTCAACTACTATAGGGTAATGAAGCATTTACCGCATAGTAGTTGCCCAACTACTGCATAGTAATGCACCCACTACTATGCAGTAGTCAATTCTGGTTTCTATACTGCAAAGGCGACAGCCCCGTATGCTTCTTGAAATAACGCCCAAAGAAGGACTGGTCCGGAAAGCAAAGCTGATTGGATATTTCCTGCACGCTTAAGTTCGTTGATTTCAATAACACTTTGATTTCCAGAATGACATGCTTGTCTATGATGCTTTTGGCGGTGGTGTTTGTCACATTCTGTATCACAGTAGATAAGTATCTGGGAGTGATAAACAACTTGTTGGCATAAAAAGAGACTTCACGCTGGGTGGTGCAATGCTTGTGTACCAACTGGATAAACCGCTTGAACAGCTCTTCCTGCCGGCTGATACCTTCGGGACGTTTCATGAGAAACAGGCGATGAGTCTTGTCGTAGATATCCAACAGGAAACTCTGGATATAATTCTTCAGGATTTGCTGGCGGAAACAGTTGTCCCGGTCGTGATAAAGGTCTTCAATGCCCGAAGCAAGCCCGTTGATGCTCCGCGTGCGCTCCTCAGGAAGGGTTACGCAAGGGTTCTCCTTGAGGAAACGGAAGAAGGAAAGGTCAAGGCGCGCCGTCACTTCTTGAAACAATATGCGCGAGAAAGCGATATATGAGATGGTGAAATCGGGGCTGATATTGGTGAAATTGACAATTGTGTCCGGCAGCAAAACTACTTGCGTATTAGGCGCCAGCTCATACTCCTGCAAATCAATCATGATATGCGCATGTCCCTCCCGGCAGAAAAGGATAGCCGTGTCTTCTAGCTTCATCAAACGGTTCGCCCAGCCGGCAAAGTGGCCGGTCCCCGATACAAAGGGCTCTTCATTAGTGGTGTGTAAAATTTCCATTCTTGTTCTTATTTTGACGCGAATTTAAATGTTTTTTTTGATATAATGAGTTGTTTGTTCCTGTTTTGAACATTTGCCGCTACGAATTGAACGCTTGGGGATGAGAAATTCCAACTACCTTTGCCCCGAATTTAAAAAGATTGGAATATGATGACATTGAACAAAAAATGGATGCGACTAATGGTATTGGTTGGTTGTGCTGCTTTGACAGCGTCGTGTAAACAGGCGCCTGTTGCACAAATGGAGGCGGAGTATGCGGTATTAAAGGTATCACCGTCGGACAAAGTTTTGTCTACTACTTATTCGGCTACGATCCGTGGCCGCCAGGATATTGATATTTATCCGCAAGTTTCCGGTTTCCTTACCCGGCTTTGTGTGGAGGAAGGACAGGCAGTGCGTAAAGGGCAAGTCTTATTTATTATTGACCAAGTGCCTTATAAGGCGGCATTGGAAACAGCTGTCGCCAATGTGGAATCGGCGAAAGCCGGACTGGCAACAGCACAGTTGACATACGATAGCAAGAAAGAATTGTTTGCAAAGAAAGTAGTTTCTGAATTTGATTTGAGGACGGCAGAAAACTCATGGCTTACTGCCAAGGCCCAGTTGGCCCAGGCGAAAGCGCAGGAGGTGAGTGCCCGCAATGACCTTTCGTATACAGAAGTGAAAAGTCCTTCGGATGGGGTGATTGGTACATTGCCTTATCGGGTAGGTACATTGGTTAGTGCCAGTTTGCCACAACCGTTGACTACGGTTTCTGATAATTCGGATATGTATGTCTACTTTTCGATGACTGAAAATCAATTGTTGGCTCTGACCCGTCAATATGGTTCCAAAGCAGAAGCGTTGAAAAATATGCCGGAAGTGGAACTGCAATTGAATGACAAGTCTATGTATGGCGAAAAGGGACGCATTGAAACCATCAGTGGGGTGGTAGACCGTAATACGGGTACCGCAAGTCTGCGTGCCGTATTCCCGAATAAGAATGGGTTGCTGTATAGCGGAACATCGGGAAATGTGATTCTTCCGGTTACGATGAAAGGAAGTTTGGTTATTCCTCAGGCTACCACTTTTGAAATTCAGGATATTACATACGTATATAAAGTCGTGGACGGCAAGACACAATCAGCTCCTGTCAGTGTGACCCGTGTAAATGGAGGACAGGAATATATCGTGAACGATGGATTGAAAGAGGGGGATGTCATTGTAGCGGAAGGCGTAGGTTTGCTGCGTGAAGGTACTCCCATTAAAGTAAAACAGAATTAAGAAAGACTATGAATTTAAGAACCTTTATAGAACGCCCCATCCTGTCGGCTGTTATTTCTATTTCGATAGTGGTAGTGGGTATCATCGGGCTGTTCACTTTGCCCGTCGAACAATATCCTGATATTGCTCCGCCTACCATTCAGGTAAGTACCTCTTATTTTGGTGCCAGTGCGGAAACTCTTCAGAAGAGTGTTATCGCTCCGTTGGAGGAAGCGATTAACGGTGTGGAAAATATGACTTATATGACTTCTACCGCTTCAAATGCCGGAGTTGTGGATATCACTGTGTATTTTAAACAAGGGACAGACCCCGATATGGCAGCGGTCAATGTGCAGAACCGTGTATCGAAGGCAACCGGACAGTTACCGGCAGAAGTAACGCAGGTGGGTGTGACTACCTCAAAGCGGCAGACCAGTATTTTGCAGATGTTCTCACTATATAGTCCGGATGATTCGTATGATGAGAAATTCTTGTCCAACTATATCAGTATTAACTTGAAACCTGCTATTCTTCGTATCCAGGGTGTGGGTGATATGATGATTATGGGGGGTGACTATAGTATGCGTATCTGGATGAAGCCTGACGTGATGGCCCAGTATAAATTGATTCCATCGGATGTGACCCAAGTGTTGGCTGAACAGAATATTGAATCGGCTACCGGTTCATTCGGAGAAAACTCTGATGAAACTTATCAATATACAATGAAGTATAAAGGGCGTCTGATTACTCCGGAAGAGTTTGGGGAAATTGTGATCCGGTCTTCGGATAATGGCGAAGTGTTGAAGCTGAAAGAAATTGCCGATATAGAGATGGGCGAGGAAAGCTATGCCTATCATGGGGCTATGAATGGTCATCCTGGTATTTCCTGTATGATTTTTCAGACGGCAGGATCGAATGCGACAGAAGTAAACAATAATATTGATGCCTTTTTGGAAGAAGCAAGGAAGGATCTGCCCAAAGGGGTGGAGATGGTTCAGGTTATGAGCTCCAATGACTTTTTGTATGCATCTATCCATGAGGTGATAAAAACCTTGTTCGAGGCCATTTTTTTGGTAATCTTAATTGTATATGTATTTTTGCAGGATATCCGTTCTACTATTATTCCGTTGGTGGGGATCATCGTGTCCTTGATTGGTACATTTGCTTTTATGTCCATAGCAGGATTCAGTATCAACCTGATTACCCTGTTTGCTTTGGTGTTGGTGATCGGTACGGTGGTGGATGATGCCATTGTTGTCGTCGAGGCGGTGCAGGCGCGTTTTGATGTGGGATATCGTTCTTCTTATATGGCTAGTATTGATGCGATGAAGGGGATTAGCAATGCGGTCATCTCTTCTTCGTTGGTATTTATGGCTGTGTTTATTCCGGTTTCGTTTATGAGTGGAACTTCGGGTACTTTCTATACTCAGTTTGGTTTGACTATGGCGGTTGCCGTAGGTATCTCTGCCGTCAATGCACTGACTTTGAGTCCGGCGCTGTGTGCTTTGTTCTTGAAACCGTATATCAATGAGGATGGAACGGAAAAAAACAATTTTGCAGCACGTTTCCGTAAAGCGTTCAATGCTGCTTTCGATGCAATGATTGAACGATATAAGAAAGGGGTATTGTTCTTTATCAAACGCAAATGGATGGTATGGACACTTCTTGCGGCCTCGGTAGTACTATTGGCTTTCTTGATGAATACAACTAAAACCAGTTTGGTGCCTGATGAAGACCAGGGGGTTGTATTTGTGAATGTCAGCACGGCGGCAGGTAGTTCATTGAAAACGACTAATGACGTAATGATGCGTATTGAAAAGCGCATGATGGATATTCCTCAGGTGCTGCATGTGCAGCGTGTGGCAGGTTATGGTCTGCTAGCCGGACAGGGTAACTCTTTTGGTATGTTGATTCTGAAACTGAAACCTTGGGATGAGCGTGAAGGAAAGGAAAATGATGTTCAGGCAGTAATCGGACAGGTATATGGCCGTACGGCAGACATCAAGGATGCCAGTATATTTGCTATTTCTCCGGGTATGATTCCGGGGTATGGTATGGGTAATGCGTTGGAACTCCATATGCAGGATAAACAAGGTGGTGATGTGGGCACTTTCTTCAATACCACTCAACAATATCTGGGTGCTCTGAACCAACGTCCCGAGATCGCGATGGCATACTCTACTTTTGATATCCGTTATCCGCAATGGACGGTAGAAGTGGATGCGTCCAAATGTAAGCGTGCCGGTATCACTCCGGATGCTGTGCTAAGCACATTGTCCGGCTATTATGGTGGGCAGTATGTTTCAAATTTTAATCGTTTCTCTAAAGTATATAAGGTTATGATTCAGGCAGATCCGAAGTATCGTGTGGATGAAAGCTCGTTGAATAATATCTTTGTGCGTATGTCTAATGGCGAGATGGCTCCTCTCAGCCAGTTTGTGACATTGACCCGCAGTTATGGGGCAGAATCGCTGAGCCGTTTCAATATGTTCAATTCTATTGCTGTAAATGCAATGCCTGCCGAAGGGTATAGTACCGGTGATGCCATCCGTGCCGTTCAGGAAACTGCCGTACAGGCACTTCCCAAAGGTTTTGGGTACGACTTTGGTGGTATTACCCGTGAAGAGACCGACCAGGGAGGTACTACCATTATCATCTTTGCTATCTGTTTCTTGATGATTTATCTGATTTTAAGTGCACTTTATGAAAGTTTCCTCATTCCGTTTGCGGTGTTGTTGTCTGTTCCGTTTGGGCTGATGGGTAGCTTCCTGTTTGCGAAGATGATGGGACTGGAGAACAATATTTATTTGCAGACCGGTTTGATTATGTTGATAGGTTTGCTTGCTAAGACTGCCATTTTGCTGACCGAGTACGCTACCGAGCGTCGTAAGGCAGGTATGAGCCTGACTTCCGCTGCACTTTCTGCCGCCAAAGCCCGCTTGCGTCCTATTCTGATGACGGCACTGACTATGATTTTCGGTCTGTTCCCGTTGATGGTTGCCAGTGGAGTAGGTGCTAATGGAAACAGTTCGCTGGGAACAGGTACTGTGGGTGGAATGGTGATCGGTACGCTGGCGTTGCTGTTTATTGTACCTTCTTTGTTTATCGTATTCCAATATTTACAGGAAAAGGTACGTCCTATTCAGTTTCAGCCGGCGGCCGATTGGCAGATTCAAGAGGAATGTGTAGAAGCAAAAGAAGAGAGACAACACCACATCGAAAGCAAAAACGAAGAGAAAAAATGAAAAAACAGATCATCACTCTGACTGTCGCAGCGCTCACACTGAGTAGCTGCGGCATATATACCCAATATAAACCTGCAACCGAAGTGCCCGATAATTTGTATGGGGAAGAGGTGGCAGTTGCTGATACCGTGGATAATATCGGCAATCTGAGCTGGCAGGAGATTTTTACAGATCCGCGGCTTCAGGAATTGATAGAGCAAGGCTTGCGGAACAATACGGATTTGCAGTCAGCACAATGGCGTGTGAAAGAGGCGGAAGCTGCTATGCTGTCAGCCAAATTGGCTTATCTGCCTTCTTTCGCTCTGTCACCTCAGGGGACAGCAAGTAGTTTTGACAAAGGAAAAGCTGTACAAACTTATACTTTACCGGTGGCGGCAAGTTGGGAAATTGATATTTTCGGCCGCATCCGTAATGCGAAACGCCAGGCGAAAGCATTGCTGGAACAGAGCCGTGACTATAAACAGGCTGTCCGGACACAGCTGATAGCCGGTATAGCTAATACTTACTATACCTTGCTGATGCTGGACAATCAGCTGGCCATTTCTGTCCGGACTGAAAAGTCCTGGAAAGAAACCGTAGATGCAACCCGTGCTCTGATGGAAGCCGGATTGGCAAATGAAGCTGCCGTTTCACAAATGGAAGCTACATATTATACTATATGTACTTCAGTTCTTGATCTGAAAGAACAAATTAACCAGGTAGAAAACAGTTTGTCGTTGTTGTTGGCTGAATCTCCTCATGCTATTGAGAGAACGGGCACATGGGACAGTTCTTATATGATGAAGGAACATTTCCCGGTAGGCATCCCTGTGCAAATGCTTGCCAACCGTCCCGATGTACGCAGTGCGGAGCGTTCGTTGGAAGCAGCTTTCTATGCCACAAATCAGGCTCGTTCCGCCTTTTATCCTTCTATTGTTTTAAGTGGAAGTGCGGGATGGACTAATTCAGCAGGAAGTATGATTGTCAATCCGGGCAAGTTCATTGCAACGGCTGTAGCTTCGTTGACCCAGCCACTGTTTAATAAAGGTGCGAACATAGCACAGCTAAAGATAGCTAAAGCTCAGCAAGAAGAAGCCAAACTGAGTTTTCAACAGGCTTTGTTGAATGCAGGAAGTGAAGTGAACGAGGCTTTGGTGAAATATCAGACGGCCCGTGATAAATCAGTTTATTATGATAAACAAATAAATTCATTAAATAAAGCTTTGGAAAGTACCTCTTTGCTGATGCAACATGGGAATACGACTTATCTGGAAGTTTTGACGGCTCAGCAGACTTTGCTTAATGCGGAGTTAACTCAGGTTGCTAACCGTTTTACTGAAATGCAAGGCGTAATCAATCTCTATCAGGCATTGGGTGGAGGTCGTGACTAATTTAGCATACTGTTATCTTCAACGTGTTGAAGAAAGAGAACGCTGCTCTCCGTGAGGAAAGCAGCGTTCTTTTATGGTTGTCAAGGTTCCACTATAACACAAACCGGATTGGATTCTTCATTGATTTCCTGTAAAAAGCTTAGCTTTCCTTCTTGGACAATTCCCGGATTTTTATCCATCCATTCGTCTATTTTCCCTATCTCCAATAAAGCGGCATACTCTCCTTCTTCTGTACAAGTGATGGGATAGAAAGGCATGAAATGCGTCAGGTCATCTGTCAGCCCCACATTGGCATCATTCATATAAGTAATATGTTTTTCTTTGTCGTAAATACCGTAGAAGGGTTTTCTCTTGTCGTATAATTCCTGTAGAGATATAAAGAAGAGATGTTTGGGAGTTTCCAGAATACCGGTTATAACGATGTAGTTGTCTGTATCCTCTTTTTGTCCCATTTTTTCAGCCGGGAAATGCCATTGCCCGGTATGGAAAGTGGTATGGACAGTAGCTTCGTGTCCTTTAATGTCGTAGATTGTGTCATTGAACGCTTTTCTGAAACGTATGCTGCCGTTGCTCAGCCAAAGTGAAGGCTGGTCTATAGGAAGAACAGTCATTGTTCCATCCTGATAATTTATATATATTAACCCTCCTATGTTGGCGTTGCCGGGTAATTGCTTGAATACGTTGATGCTGGATATCTGGTCCATGCCCATAGGATCACCCGGATTGGCAAATTCCGGCAATGAGTCTTTTACTTCTCCCTGTTCGTTGAAGTAAAGTAACGCACTTGTTTGCGGTTGTCCTATTCCTTCTCCATAATGAGCAAGAATAAGGGAGTCGGAAAAAGTAAAGTAAAGGGATGGGGAAATCTTTTGTGGTAGGTGTACTTGCCCTAGATAGTTACCTTTTGTATCGTATTTTACCAACTTGTCGGGTTGGCGATAAAAGTAGAGATGGTTGGTATGGGGGTGAATAAAGCAGCTGGCATTGCTGTAGCCTTGTGGATCTTCTCCTTTGTGCCCGATGCTGCCAAGATATTTTCCGGTTTGCTTGTTGAATGACAGGCATCGTCCGTTGGTAGAGACAAAGATATGGTCTTTAGATAACTTGATGGAATAGGAGTTGCCAATCAGGGATGAGTCTGTTGTTTCCAAAGGGATATAACGGATTTGTTTTCCCAATTGGGAGGTCTTTAATTCTGTGAGGTGTTCCAGACTTACGGCAATGTCAATTGCATTCGGGTCATTCGCTTTGTTTTGGGGAGTACAGGAGCCTAATAATAGGAGTAGGCCGCCCAGCATGATTTGCTTCTTCATAGTAGTATTGTTTTATGGAAGAAAAGAAGTTGTTTGCATGGGCAACTTCTTTTCTTTGTGTTTAAATGATGTTGTGTTTATTATCTTGCAGCAAAAAACAAGGAGTTTCCTGTAGCTATTCTTGCGGTAGCAATACCTTGTGCATCAGGAGTGACAGTCATGGAGGTTCCGTTTTGCAGGCTCAAAACAGCCGTTCCGTCTTCGTTCATTTTCACAAGTTCGAAGCTCTGTCCGTCGGCTACGGCATTCCATGTATTGTTTTCTTTGTTATAGACCAAATCTACAGATTTGTCTTCTCCTTTTTTGGTAATGGTATAACCGTTTTCGTTGGTTTTTACCAAGTATTCGCCATTTTCTCCTTGCACTGTTTTTACTTCACCGATAGAAGCTGTAGGGTTGGAACCGCTCCAGAATTCGATGGAATTTAAAACCAATGCGTCTGCCAGATAAGCAATTTCATAAACAGGGACAATATGGAAAGCGAGAAAGATAAGTTCGTTGACAAACTTGTTGCTTACCCCCTGGTTCCAGTCTTTCAAACTATTCCATAATCCGAAAGAACCGATGCATGATGAAAATAAGACGCTGCCACTCAACATGGCGCAAACAAGAAATGTTTTGCTTTTTTTCATGATCAATAAAGTTAAGTTTATAAAAAGTAATTTTATGACGATTTCCTACAATAAAACGATTTAATCGTCACGCAAAGATAGAACTTTTTTATGGAAAGAGGCTTCTCTACCTAAAAAACTGTATCTTTGTAAGCTGAACATGAAAAACTATTAATCAAAAATCTTATAAAAGAATGAAAGAACAAATTCAAAAAAAGCTCAATGACTCCAAGGTTCTTCGGTGGAGTGTGTTGGCGTTGGTGGCTTTCACCATGCTATGCGGTTATTTTTTGACCGATGTAATGTCCCCCTTAAAACCGATGCTTGAAAAGGAGCTGCTGTGGGATAGTCTGGATTATGGTATTTTTACCAGTGCATACGGTTGGTTCAATGTCTTTGCCTTTATGCTTATTATCGGTGGTATCATTTTGGATAAGATGGGAGTGCGCTTTACTGGTATGGGAGCATGCCTTTTGATGGTGTTGGGCTGTGGGTTAAAATATTATGCTATTTCTACTACATTTGCTGAGGGAAGCACTTTGCTTGGAATGAAAACCCAGGTAGGACTGGCTGCGTTGGGATATGCTATATTTGGTGTCGGTGTAGAGATTGCAGGCATCACGGTCTCAAAAATTATTGTGAAGTGGTTTAAAGGAAAAGAAATGGCTCTGGCCATGGGTATGGAGATGGCGACAGCCCGTTTAGGCACTATGCTGGCTTTGGCTGTTACGGTTCCTATCGCTACTTTCTTTGGTATTACTGATGATGAGGGTGTGTTCCATCCTAATATCCCTGCTCCATTGTTGCTGTGCCTTACTATGCTTTGTATTGGTACGGTAGCATTTTTTATTTATACTTTCTATGATAAGAAACTGGATGCTTCTTTAGAAGAAGAAGGGGCGGAACCTGAAGAGCCTTTCCGTATGAAAGATATTTGGTTGATTGTAACCAATAAAGGATTTTGGCTGATTGCGTTGCTGTGTGTGTTGTTTTATTCTGCCGTATTCCCTTTCTTGAAATATGCTACAGACCTGATGGTGCAGAAATATAATGTAGATCCGGAATTGGCGGGTACTATTCCTAGCCTGTTACCATTGGGAACTTTGTTCCTTACTCCGCTTTTCGGTAATGTGTACGATCGGATAGGCAAGGGAGCTACGCTGATGATCATCGGTTCTGTGCTGTTGATTTTTGTTCATACAATGTTTGCGTTACCTGTCTTGAATGTATGGTGGTTTGCCACTATCATTATGATTATATTGGGGATTGGCTTTTCTTTGGTGCCATCGGCTATGTGGCCCTCTGTTCCTAAAATTATTCCGGAAAAGCAGTTGGGTACAGCTTACGCTTTGATCTTCTGGGTACAAAACTGGGGGTTGATGGGTGTACCTGCTTTGATTGGTTTTGTCTTGAATGAGTATTGCAAAGGACCGGTAGTAGATGGAATGCAGACTTATGATTATACACTTCCCATGTGGATATTTGCAGGCTTTGGTGTGGCTGCATTGTTCTTTGCTTTGTGGCTGAAAGGTGAGAATAAGAAAAAGGGGTATGGATTGGAGGAACCAAATATTAAAAAATAATTGATTGTCTTTTAGTGAAAATGAGGGTGTCCAGTGTATTATGGATACCCTCATTTTGCTATGTAGGGGTGAGATGGAGCTTTAGTCTTTATCAATCTTCACAATTCCTCCAGTATTAGGATTAAAGATCACTCGTGTATTTACTTTTTTATTAAAAAGGTTATCTATCAGACATTCCGTTGTCCCAAATTGTGTAACAGGTAGTTCTCCGTCAAAATAACGTTTGTTTGGAGTGAATACGGTAACCTGAGCTTTTCCCGGAATATTGTAAATAACACCATCCGTCTTCTTTTTTTCTTTGCCTTTCGGATCCATCGGTGGCAATGTTTCTTGGTTGACGATGGAAATATAATAAGGTTCACCGGATAAATTATCGGCATCCAGCATCCCTAGTTTCTTTGAGAAACGGAAAGCTACTTTTTCTTTCATGTCCGCTTCTGGTTTTATGCGGATGGTAAATGATTTTTCTATGCGGTCTGTTGTGCCGGCAAACATTTGCATCATGGCTTGTTCCTGTTCATCCAGATTGTCCAGCATGAGTTTTAAAGCGGCTCCGTCTTTGGGCATATAATCTGCTTGCCCGCGGGTCAGGCTGTTTTTGCTTTCTCGTATATTGTAGATTTCTTTCGCCACCAACTCAGCCATTTTAGCGGTAGAACCGGCTATCAGAATCTCTTCGGTCATAAAACTGCGTGGGTCAATACGTTTTTTGGCCGTATCGGCAACTTTTGTCACAGGTGCTTTCTCTATAGGAGAGGTGGTGTTGATAGCCTTTATGATTCCTTCAGGAGTCAATTCTACCTGTGAGGCCGCACTTTTGTCTTTCAGTTTTACAGCGTATGCATTGTCCGGGTCAGGAATGCCTATGGAATTTACCTTGATACTGTTTATTTCCCAATGTTCTTCCGGTTGGGATGATATGCCTGTAAGGCGCAGATAGCGGTCGGCGTATTGGCAGAATTCTCCGGGCGTGTAGACAACTTTGGTTGCGGTGACTTGCAATTCTATTTCGGTCTTAGGCAAATAATAAACCACTCCTTCTCCCATGGTTCCGGGAGTATATGTACTGACATCTTGTGCGGTGCCGCTTAATGAAACCAGTAACCCTGCTGCGATTAATCCTTTTTTCATATTTCTATATTCTATCATATATGTAAGCAAATATAGCTATTCTTTTGTAAATCTGCCTTTTGTTTCTGTTAATTTCTTCCATGCTGCGGGTAATGCGTCAATAAGATCACTTGAGGTGGTTCCTATTTCTCCTTTTTCTTCCGCTGCAATGTCTCCTGCCAGACCATGTACGTAGACGCCCAGGCGGCATGCATCTTCTTGAGTATATCCTTGTGCCAATAAGGCTGCCAGAATACCGGTCAGCACATCACCGCTGCCGGCGGTTGCCATACCTGGATTCCCGGTGGGATTGAAATAACAATTTCCTTCGGGGGTGACAACTGTGCTCCATGATCCCTTTATAATGATATAGCTTTGCAGATAGGCTGCCAGTTCTTTCGTCTTTGTCAGCCGTTCGTAAGTATCCATGCATTTACCTATCAGTCGTTCCAGTTCCTTTAGATGGGGGGTGAGAATACAGCGCTTCGGCATCCGGCTGAGCCAGTTGCGGTGAGTGCCGAAAATATTAATGGCATCCGCATCCAGCACTAAAGGTACCGGACAACCTTGTATTTGTTCCATCATGGCCAACGCTGTATCTTCTTCTTGTCCCAACCCCGGACCGATGGCTATGGCTTGATAACGGTCTGTATCCACGGGCTCGGCAAAATAATGGTCGTGTATGTCTGTCTGTACAATGGCTTCGGGAACAGTGGTCTGAAGTAAATCATGGTTGTGGATAGGTACATGGACAGTCAGTAATCCCACTCCCGAACGCAGGCAGGCACGGGCAGATAAAATGGATGCTCCTGCCATGCCATAAGATCCTGCGATGAGCAGTGCATGGCCGAAAGCTCCCTTGTGGGCAAATCGTTTCCGCGGTTTGATGAGGCTGCGAATTTCTTCTTCCTCTGTGATATAGTAGGGACTTTGTGCTGTATCAATAAAGTCTTTTTTCAGTTGGATGTCCAATAGTTGCCATTCGCCTACAATGTCTTCGTTTTCGGGGAAAAGAAAGGATAACTTAGGTAGCTGAATGCTGAGAGTGACATCCGCGCGTATCATGTTTTGACGGATATTATAAGTGTTGTCCTCACACATTAATCCTGAAGGTACATCAATGGCTACTACCTGTGCCTTGGATGCATTAATATATTTCACTACGGCAGCAAATCCACCGTTCAGTGGTTTGTTGAGTCCGGAACCGAATAATCCGTCTACTACCAGATGCCTTTCTGTCAGGACTGGAGGATCAAATTGTGTGCTTACTTCAGTAAAGTACACCGAGCCGCATTCTTTTAACCGTTCAAGATTGGTCTGACATTCTTCCGACAGTTTTCCTTTGGTGTTAAACAGAAAGACTTCTACGTGATAGTTTTGCTTAGACAACATACGGGCTACGGCAAGCGCATCGCCCCCGTTATTTCCCGGTCCGGCGAATACTACAATATGGAAAGAAGTATCCCATCGGTGGGTAATGGCACGAGTCAGTTCTTCGGCTGCCCGTTCCATCAAATCAATGGAGGCAACCGGTTCTTTGGCAATCGTGTACTTGTCCAGCTCTTTTAGTTGGGTGCTCGAAATAATTTTCATGACAATCTCTTTTGTTTGAACGTACAAAGATAACACTATTTACAAAAAGAGGTTATGTGAATACTTCGATACTTGGAATAAAAATGTTATTTTTGCAGCAATTTAATAAAATAGCGGTTATGGATACCATTCAAATCAAAGATAAACGTTTCACTCCTTTCATTCCTGAAGAACGGATCTTAAAAGAAGTGGCACGGGTAGCGAGTGAGATTAATCGGGATTTAGAAGGAACTAATCCCTTGTTTTTAAGTGTATTGAACGGCGCATTCATGTTTGCTGCCGACTTGATGCGTAACCTTACCATTCCCAGTGAAATTTCTTTCGTGAAACTGGCCTCTTATGCAGGAACTTCTTCTACAGGAAAGGTAAAAGAGTTGGTAGGTTTGAATGATGATATTGAGGGTCGTACAGTGGTGATTGTGGAAGATATTGTGGATACCGGGGTGACAATGAAGCACTTGTTGGAAACATTACAAGCTAGAAAACCGAAAGAGATCCGTATCGCTACCTTGCTGCTGAAACCTGATAAATTGAAGGTGGAACTGGATATACATTATGTGGCCATGCGTATTCCTAATGATTTTATTGTGGGGTATGGTTTGGATTATGATGGCTTGGGACGTAACTATCGGGATATTTACACCGTAATGGAATGAAATTTGTACAACTAAATATAAAAATAAAAGGTAAAACAAGATGTTGAACATTGTAATTTTTGGAGCTCCGGGTTCTGGTAAGGGTACTCAGAGTGAACGTATTGTAGCGAAATTCGGTATTAATCACATTTCAACAGGGGATGTGCTTCGTGCTGAGATTAAGAAAGGTACAGAATTGGGAAAGACAGCCAAAGGATATATCGATCAGGGCCAGTTGCTGCCTGATGAATTGATTATTGATATTCTGGCAAGCACGCTGGATAGCTTTAAGGAAAGCAAAGGGGTTATTTTTGATGGATTTCCCAGAACCATCGCCCAGGCAGAAGCGTTGAAGAAAATGCTGGCCGAACGTGGACAGGAAGTATCTGTTATGTTGGACTTGGATGTACCCGAAGAAGAATTGATGACTCGCCTGATTAAGCGTGGACAGGAATCGGGACGTGCGGATGATAACGAGGAAACAATAAAGAAACGTTTGGTTGTTTATCACTCGCAGACGGCTCCGCTGATTGACTGGTACAAGAACGAAGGTAAATATCAGCACATTCACGGTTTGGGTACGATGGATGCTATTTTTGCCGACATTGTTGCTGCTGTTGAAAAATTATAATAATATGCTAATGTGCTGATGCAGCAGTCCGCCAATGTGTCAGTCTGCATAATGATACATGGAGTACAGTTTCGTTGGCACATTAGTAAATTGATAAATTAGTAAATTATTAATTATGGCTGAATCGAATTTTGTTGATTATGTGAAGATATATTGCCGCTCGGGTAAGGGCGGGCGAGGCTCTGCGCATATGCGTCGTGAGAAGTATGTACCCAATGGTGGCCCTGACGGTGGTGATGGCGGTAGAGGAGGTCATGTTATTTTGCGGGGAAACCGTAATTATTGGACATTGCTTCACCTGAAGTATGACCGCCACGTGTTTGCCACACACGGCGGCAATGGATCGAAGAACAAAAGCTTTGGTAAAGATGGTGAAGACAAAGTTATTGAAGTACCTTGTGGTACAGTGGTTTATAATGCTGAAACAGGTGAATATATCTGTGATATCACCGAACACGGACAAGAAATAATTCTGTTGAAAGGAGGACGTGGGGGATTGGGAAACTGGCACTTCCGTACAGCAACCCGTCAGGCGCCACGTTTTGCACAACCGGGAGAACCCATGCAGGAGCTGATGGTTATTTTGGAATTAAAACTGTTGGCTGATGTAGGTTTGGTAGGTTTTCCAAATGCAGGGAAATCCACTTTATTGTCTACCGTATCGGCGGCACGTCCTAAAATAGCCAATTA
Source organism: uncultured Phocaeicola sp. (assembly GCA_958434805.1). Next base: position 4,107 of record CAUBDX010000009.1, on the reverse strand, counting down.
TCCGTTTACTACGCTGGAGCCGAATTTGGGTATCGTGTCCTATCGCGAAGGAAAATCTTTTGTCATGGCGGATATTCCCGGAATTATTGAAGGGGCCAGTGAGGGAAAAGGACTGGGACTTCGTTTCCTGCGCCATATAGAACGCAACTCTTTGTTGCTCTTTATGGTACCGGGTGATACAGATGATATCCGTAAGGAATATGAAATCCTGCTGAATGAGTTGGCTACCTTCAACCCGGAAATGTTGGATAAACAACGTGTGCTTGCCATTACCAAAAGTGACATGTTGGATGAAGAACTGATTGCCATGTTGGAGCCGACATTGCCGGATAATGTTCCGCATATCTTTATCTCGTCGGTAACTGGCTTGGGGATACAGCAGCTGAAGGATATTTTATGGACAGAATTGAATAAGGACAGCAATAAGTTGGAAGGTGTCCGTACGGAAACAATTGTTCATCGCGCCAAAGATGTTGCCAAACTGCAGGAAGAGTTGAAAGACATGGGTGAGGATGAGGACTTTGAATATGAATATGAAGAAGATGCCGATGATGACTTCGATTATGAATATGAAGATGAGAATTGGGACGAAGAAGAGGAAAAGAAATGAAACGGCTGACATCAGATAATAAAATGTTGGGATATGAGCTGATGAAGGCATATCCCAACATTTCTTGTTTTTCTACCACCCGTCACGGAGGTTGTAGTAAGGGAAACTACGCTTCGTTCAATTGTAACGGATATTGCGGGGACGAGGCAGAAGATGTGAACCGCAACCGGGAATTGCTGCGTAGCTTGTTACCCGGGGAATCGGTAGAACTCGTAATTCCGCATCAGACCCATAGTGACCATGTGAAAGTTGTGGATACTATTCAGGTAAATACTGAATTGGAAGGAGTGGATGCATTGGTAACAGACATTCCCGGTTATTGCTTGTGTGTATCTACGGCCGATTGTGTTCCTGTTTTATTATATGATACCCGAAAGAAGGTAGTGGCTGCCATTCATGCCGGATGGCGTGGTACGGTGGCCCGGATTGTGGAGAAGACAGTTTCAGTCATGGGTAACCAATACGGCTCGCAAGGGAAAGATCTCATTGCTTGCATCGGTCCCAGTATTTCATTGGAGGCTTTTGAAGTAGGGGATGAAGTTTATCAAGCTTTTTGTGAGGCGGGGTTTGATATGAATCAGATTGCCCGTAAAGAAGCAAAATGGCATATTGATTTGTGGGAAGCCAACCGTCAGCAATTGTTGGCATACGGTGTGAAGCCTGAACATATTGAGATATCCGGCATTTGTACGTATCATAATAACGATGATTTCTTTTCGGCCCGCCGGCAAGGAATCCGGTCGGGAAGGATATTATCGGGCATTCTTTTAGGTGTCTGAGGAATACGCTCGTTGGAATAACGCAGTATAAAAATAAATATGGAAATAAAAGTATCGGAAGAAATAAAGAAAGCCTGTCCGCAGTTTGCCGGTATAGCCATCCGTGCTACGGTAGAGAACACTGCTTATAGCGAATCTTTGTGGAAAAAGATAGACGAGTTCACTATACGCTATCGTGAAATGTACACTACGGATTCCATTAAGGATATGGTTACGATTCATGCCACTCGGGAGGCTTATAAGAAATGTGGGAAAGACCCTAGCCGTTATCGTCCTTCGGGGGAAGCGCTCTGCCGTAGAATCCTGCGTGGAATTTCCTTGTATCAGATAGATACTTTGGTAGATCTTATTAACTTGGTATCTATTCGTTACGGATATTCCATCGGTGGCTTTGATGCGGATAAAATACAAGGAGATACATTGGTGTTGGGTATCGGTAAATCCGGAGAGCCTTATGAAGGGATAGGACGTGGAGAGTTGAATATAGAAGGAATGCCTGTTTACAGAGATGCTATGGGCGGAATCGGTACGCCGACCAGTGATAACGAGCGTACTAAACTGGAGGCAGGAACTACGCATCTGCTGACTATTATTAATGGATATAGCGGCAAGGAAGGTTTGCAGGAAGCGGCAGATTATATGTTGGAGCTCTTGAAAGAGTTTGCAGCGTCCAAGGATGAAGAATTAATTTATTTTTAAAATGAGATAATGAAAAGCACACAATTACTATTTTTATTGTTCATAAGTGTGGCGGCATGGGCTGGGGGGCCGGCCAAGAGTAATTTTACCGCAATGGAAGTAAACCATATCAGAGTCAAGACTCCCGGGCTTTTTAACGGGCGCAAAAGTTTCTCCATTCATCTGGATAGTATAAAAGAGAATGAATATTGTTTTCCTCTTCCCGGTGGTAAAGTGATTTCTGCATACGGAGCCCGCCGGGGGCACAGTGGAACGGATATAAAGACTAAGGCCAATGATACTATCCGTTGTGCGTTTGATGGAATAGTACGTATGGCAAAAACATACGCTGCTTATGGAAATGTAGTTGTTGTGCGTCATGATAATGGATTGGAAAGTATTTATAGTCATAATTCCCGGAATTTGGTAAAATCCGGAGATATCGTGAAGGCCGGTGATGCAGTAGGATTGACAGGCAGAACCGGACGTGCCACTACTGAACACCTTCATCTGGAATTCCGGATAGATGGACAACATTTCAATCCGAATCTGATTTTTGATATGAAAGACCGTACTTTGCACAAAACGGAAATTGTTTGTACCAAAGCCGGCAATAGAGTGATAGTAAAACAGAATTTAACACCTAAAAAATAGACGATGGACATAGAAAAAGCAATCACCGAAGGAATTGTATTCAAAGGTGGTAAATCTCCTAGTGGTAAGCAAGAAGATAAAGTGAAGACCAAGGCTAAAAAGAAAAGCTATATAACAGGGTTGCATGGGTCGGGAGCTGCCAAGATGAAAGCTGAGTTTCGTAAAAAACGTGCTAACAGACATAAGAATAAATAGGAATGTAGATTGAATTTAATATTCAGTACTTTATTAATAATTAAACAATTATCCTCTCCTTTGTTTTGGAATTATTCGTTTTTATATAAAATATGTTGTAAAACATAGAATAAACTGTACCTTTGCAATGTAAAACACAAAGAAGGCAAACCTCTTCGGCGTGGATTAATAGGTAAAAAGTTTAATTTAAAAATGACAAAAGAGATGAAAAAGATTGTATTGTCTGTTATTGTAGCATTGATTGCTATTACTGCAAATGCGCAGGTGTATGTAGGTGGAACATTTGGAGTAGGTTCTGATAAAGTGGAAACAGAAGGAACAGAAGTTAAGAATACTACTTTCAAGATTCTGCCGGAGGTCGGTTATGAACTAAATGAAGATTGGTCTGTCGGTACAGTAGTCGGTTATGAATATAATAAAAGCGGTGATGTGAAAACTAATACTTTCACTATTGCTCCTTATGCGCGTTATTTCTTTTTGAATAGTGATGTAGTCCGATTATTTGCCGATGGCGGATTTGGCTTTTCTACTTCAAAAACGAAGGGGAATGACGCTTTGAATTCGTGGAATATTGGTATTAAACCGGGTATTGCCATCAAATTGTCTGATCATTTTTGTCTGGTTGCCAAGTATGGTTTTCTTGGATATTCCAAAAAAGAGAATCATGGATATGAGAGTGAAAATGTTGGTATAGATTTTGATACAGATGAGTTAAACTTTGGCTTTCATTATATATTCTAATCATATATAAATGTATCTGATAATCAGGAATCATATAACTATATAATAGTTTGGTGAGCGGAATTTTTCATTTTATGAAAGATTCCGCTTATTTTCTTTACACATTAGGACTGGTTTCCAAAATAAAGCTTATATTTGTGAATGTAATGACGGTACAAAGGAATTGGGAACTGAAATTTATTATTAACTAAAAACAAACAGTCATGAAAAAACTAGCCTTTTTTATTTTATTGTCATTGGTTACACTAGGTGTCTCTGCACAATCAAATCTGAAATGGAATGTGAATGCGGGTATTGGTATGTCAAACTGGTATGGTGATGATACGGATGGTACAGATGCTAAATTTGCTTATAAAGTGGGTATAGGTTTGGAGGTACCTTTTGCTAATACTAATATAACCCGTTGGCGGAATTAATTTAAGTTGATAAATATGAGTAAAAAGTTGTACA
>CAUBDX010000008.1 GCA_958434805.1 uncultured Phocaeicola sp. | reverse complement strand
TTAGGGCACTGAAAAGTGCCCTTTAGAAGGGGTATGCCCTAAATTGAGTGCTTACAGATGAGGCTTTATCCAACTCTTCCTTTTCCTGCGTCTTCTGCCGGATATCTTCCAGCTTTTCCGGAGTCATATGAGAATAATCAGTCCTTTTGCCTACCTCCATCAGGCGGTTGCGGGTATCCGTCAGCCGTTCCCGGTTTCTTTTGCGCAATGCCCGATTTTCCTTATCGCGCTGTAGCATGTCGTTGATGCATCCTAAGGTTCCCATAAAACGTATTTTTCTTGTTGTTTAAAAATAATGCTTTTTCTGGCAGTTTATGATGTTACGGTCAATATATTATAGATTTTAAACAATCACATTATCCTAATAAATAATAATGAAAAAATTTGGTTTATAAAATAAACTTGTTTATATTTGCCATAGAGATAAAGAAGCGAAGCGGTACCCTTCGTTTTTTTTGTTCCCTATTTAGTTTATTTTATAAACCATTTTAAACTACTGATGTTATGAAAACGAAAGTTATGGTATGTGCCATGGTGCTTTCCATGGCTGGAGGTCCTGCCCTCTTCGCACAAACGGCGAAAGAAGTCATTTTCCGGATTAAAGACATTCCGGCTAATCAGGGAAAAATCCTGCTGACCACGGAGTCCGGCCAATATTGCAGTGCGGTGGATGCCACGTCCTCTGCAGTGGAACTGAAGATAGAGGACATGCCCAATGGGGAATACACTGTCTATGTGTTTCACGATGCAAATTCGAACCAGGTGCTTGACAAGGATGCGAACCAGATTCCTGTGGAGCGTTGTGCCATCCGCCAAATCCGGGTGACAGATAAGAAAAAGACTTTTCAGATTGTGCTGAAAGATATTCAAAAACAAGTCAAAGACAAATAAACCCCGTTTCCCATGAACAACCAGAATTTTTCTGAGAAGGAAAGCTTAGAGCTGATTTCTCAAATGATCCGGCAAAGCAAGAAGAACATGGAGGTAGGCAGCGGAAATGTCCTGCTTTATTATGGCTATCCGGCGGTTGCGTTAAGCATATTGGTCTATTTCCTGGTGCATCTTACCCATCACCCGGCCTGGGCTTCTTTGTGGTTTCTGATGTTTGTTCCCTTCTTCTTCCTCAAGTGGATGGAGAAGAGGAGGAAGCCGCAGGTTATCACCCACATTGACAAAGCCATCGGTTCGGTATGGTCCATTGTCGGATGGATGTTCCTGCTGACAGTGGCCGCTATCCTGGTTGCCGGCTATGCCATCGGCAGCTGCCATCTGTCGCTCATGCTTCCGTTGTCACTGCTGTATGCGGGCATCGGCATCTCCATCACCGGCGTCATGCTGAATTTCAGGCTGATGGTCTATACGCCTATTCTCGCTTTCCTGGGGGCCATTTACATGCTCGTTTCGCTGGTGGCCGGCAGTCCTTCTGCCGATTGGTGGAATCTGCTTTTCGGTGCCTCGTTTGTAGCCATGATGGTCATCCCCGGTCATGTTCAAAACCTCAAAGTGAAAGAGCTATGCTGAAAGAACTGAATCCGATCATCCATTCCCAGCTCCGGCTGTCCATCATGACCTTGCTGGTCTCTGTCGAAGAAGCTGACTTCAATTACCTGAAGGAGCAGACCAATGCCACTTCCGGCAATATCAGTGTCCAGCTGGACAAGCTGAGCAGTGCAGGCTATATCACGGTGACTAAGGAGTTTGTGGGGAAAAGGACACGTACGTCCTGCCGGCTGACGGAGGAAGGGAAACGGGCCATGGAGGAATACATCGATACCCTGAAATCCTATCTCAACCTGTAGGCAGGATGCCTTGAATCGGATGATACCGCCTTGGGTAACATCACCCCCTTCCCGTAAGATATTCCAGGAAGAACCGGCTGAAGCTTTGCGTTACGAAGAATAGCTCCAAACCTGACAGACTCTAAATTCTCTCTAACATTACTTTTCGGAATCCCGTAGTGACCCGCCAATGGATGAGGTCATTACGGATTCTATTTTAAAATTTACAGAGAAGTCGAGCAGCAGTTATCAGATTATTCTTTTTTCCATTATATTTGTATATAGATAATCGAATGGCGTTAACATTAAATCAGTAACGGAATTAGAAACCATAAAAATCAAAGTATATGAAAACAAGATATTTCTGGGGAGCACTTGCAATGTTTCTATGCGCATTCTGTTTTATCAGCTGTAGCAACGATGATGAAGAAGGCAGAAAGGTAACTGATTACAAAGAACTGGTGCTGACTGTAGCATCAAAGAAGGTTCCAGGAGTCATTATGGAAGGCAACAACTCTGTATATGAACTATATGCCGTTAAAAAAGAACAGGCAGACGAATGGATAACCTATGGGGACATCGCAGGCTTTGCACACGAAAAAGGCTATGAATACAAGATTAAGGTGAGCGAAACCACCTACCTGGATTATGCAATGGGTGACCAAGCATGGACTGAACGTGACCTGCTCGAAGTGATTTCCAAGGTACAGAAAGAATCGGAAGGTTTGCCGCAGCACTTCATTCCTGAAGCTTATTACAAGAACATTCCGCTTCCTGAATACCGATACGCGGTAGAAGCAGAAAACAAATCACTGATTGAAGAAGACTTGAGAGCAAACTCCATTCTTCCTACGAAGTATCATTATATGCTATGCCATAGCGGAGAGGGATTCTTGAAATGGATTGGAATACAGGACGAAAAACATGCATTTGGTCCGTATATTGTGAAAAAAATAAGGAAGAAACCGGAAGAGATGCCGGAATCCTACAAACTACTGCCTCCCGATAGACGTATGATAAGCACTATGGAATGGACGCTCTTGGATGAATCCGGAAATACAACTGACTATCCTCCTTTTGATGTATTTATGGGCTATTCTTCCAAAAACAGAAGTGCTATGCCAGCCTGTAACATGCTCTGTTTTTACAAAGATCTGACTCAATATTATCAGGACAAGTATCCGGAAGCTAAAGTAGAAGCGGTGGTAATTTCTTATACATTCAATGGTTTCTATTAAATAAAAGATGAAAAAGACAATAGGCAAAATGATAGTGGCAGCCATTTTCCTGATGGGATGGTCTGCTTGTTCCGTGGGAACCTTTGTTCAGAGCAAACAAGTGTTGAGTCAAGTCCATTCCGGCATGACTGCGGAAGAGGTCGGTCGGATTCTGGGACAACCGGATTACCGCCGGTTCAATCGGGATGTGGAAGAGTGGGAATACCGCAAATGGCTTTCCGGCAGCGATGCGGTGGTCATTGTCAGCTTTGAAGACGGACGGGTGGTTTCTATGGATTCTTTCGAGCGTCCGCAGGCTGCACAGCCGACGGTTCCGCCGGTGGTGCAGGTCCCTCCCCTTGAGGAGCCGGAAGCGCACCCCTCCCATCCTCATCGGTTGCCCCGAATGAATGATGCGGAGTTTGAAGCCTTTTACCGGAAGGTGAAAGCAGAGTTTTTTTCCCACGACCAGCGTGATATGATACGGGCCTTGTCCAAGAGCAAGCGTCTCACTTGCCGCCAATGCGGACAGCTGCTGACCTTCTTCAACTTCGACGATGATAAGATGGCTGCTTTCCGCTGGTTTGCCCCGCATCTGGTGGACAAGGAAAACTACCGCGAAATCCAAAAGCAGTTCGACTTCTCCTTCGGTCGGGATGAGGTCAAGAAGACACTTGGCATCTGACTCTAAGCAAGCCAAAGGCATTGGATATAAGCAGAACCAATGTCAACCATCAGAAGTGCCATCCCATCCCCAGCATCAGGTTGTTGGGATTCTTGAATTTGCTCAGCTGATAGCCCACATGCAGAAAGAAGTGGTGCGTTAGTGAGGTTTTCAGAGCCAATATCTGATACCATCCTTGGGTGTCTTTTCCTTTTTGGAGGACGTTATAGCCCACTCCCAAGTTGATGGAGAAGATGGGCATCACCAGTTCGCCGCGTGCCGAGAAGCCCACAGAGAACTGCTCACGGAACGGGGGCTTGAAAAATTTTGGATCTTCAGGTCCGCCGCCGGCATAATGGCTTTCCACATTGGCACTCTCATCATACTGCGCATCGAGCGACACACCGGCCCGGAAATACCGGTTAAAGTTGTACATCGGATTGAAGTTCAAGCCCACCAGTCCGAAGGATCCCGGAATCATGTAGGGGTTGCCCTTGTTCAGCATGGCGCGCTTGCGGGTGGCTCCGTAGATAATCAGGTCGTAGGTGAAACGCGGTTGGAACCGTTCGCGGATAGGCAGTCTCACCGATTCTCCGGATGTCTCTTCAGTCGCAGGATCGAAGGTGCGCACCACTCCGATTCTCGCCCCGATGAGGTTCACCCCTGAGTTGGGGTAATGGGTATTTCCGTTGGAGAAATGCGTCAGGTCAATGCCGACTGTGAGGTTCCACCGGGGCGCCAGTTTCCAATTGATCAGAAAGCCTAAGTTGATGTAGGCATTGATGTTCGATCCAACCGCCCCATTGTAGGCATTGGTAAAAGTATCGTGCTTCTTCCAACCGAACGAAGCCCCGAAGTTCCATTCGTAGTCGAGCGAAAAAGCTGGAGAAAGCCGGGCGATGCGAGAACCTTGAAAAGCATAGACCGACACCGGAGACCCTAATTCTCGCTGATTGTCCAGATAATGATAAGAAACGCCGATACCCTGATAGGCATGGGGATACAGACGGCCTATCTCCGAGTCTTTGCTGAACTGAAAGCTGTATTTCAGATGGGTGGACAAAGCGTGACGAATCGGTTTCCCGGCTTCATTCTGTCCTTTAAAGAAAGGATTGTCCTGCGCCACAAAACCGGGGCGGACATCCACTTCTATTCGGTGGGTCAGCTTGCTAAAATCCAGTTTCTGCGCCTGTATTTTGTTTCCCGACAGCCCGATAGCGGTCAGCAGGATGCTTAAAAGTATCAATCGGTTCTTCATGACGTATTATCACTTTATTTTTTCTGTGTAAATTTGAATTTCAGTAGGAATCTTCTGATAGAAAGAGGCTCTGAATTCCCTTGTTTTTTGGGTTTTCACGTTGCGAATGCGGAACGTGCAACTGTTGGTATAGGCTTCATAATGCACCTTTTTGCGGATAAGCGTTTCTCTGGCTTCCGCCACCGTCACCTTCCGCTCTTCATTGGCATTGGGTAGATTCTGCTGCTGTAGGTCTCCCGTCAGCATGGCTTTTTCTCCTTTCATCTCAAATCCAAAGCCGTCTGCGCGAAATGAAGGTATCCCAACTTCTACCGGATGCTCCAGCAGGTAAGAGAGATCAAACATATTCAATGTAGCAGTTCCGTCCAATCTAAGAAAAATAGATTTAAACTGTACCCACTTATGCTCCTCTTTCCACGGATATACCGTGGATGTAACCGGTGCATCGGAATTGGTAATAACCGAGAGCATCACCCGGTCATCATCTTCCTGTTCTACTCCCCAGCTGTTCAACGTATAGGTGATGTTTTCCAACTCATACTTAGCTGTTTGCAGCTGAATACGAATGCGCTGTTCTATTTCCGGAAGGCTTTTGTGAGCCAATACTAGATGAAGGGTGCAGTCGGGCAGCAGATTCTCCGTGACACGTACCTTCAGTTCACCGTAGTTCAGATGTTCAACGTCCAGTTCAATCAGTGAATGACGTAGCTTAAGACTTCCGTGCATATCCAAGTGGGGTACTGCACTATTCCCTATATTTAGCCCCTCTTCATTGTACTGCAGGAAAAAGAAAGACTCGAATTGTCCTGTCAGCGAATGAGAGAGTTCTCCTCCTGCTACGATCCAGTTGTCCGTCTGAAAACGGAGTGTCACCTCATCCTTATCACTTTCCAACTGCACTTGCTCCACCTCACTGCGAAAATCATCTATAAACAGATCTTGGTTGCAGCCGGTCAGCCACCCGACCACAGTCAAAATGCACAAATATCGTAACCATTTATTCATCGGCTTATCCTGTTCTTTGTTTCTCTAGTCATTATCTGTATCAAGATTACACAAAAATAGAATAATTCATTGTACAATGTTACTTCTGACTTGTTTTTATTTGTCCTGTGGATTAGATGTTGGGAGCCAGCTGAAAATATTTATATACAGAATGTTTGAACTTCCTTTGAAAACAGGTGAGTACCTCTTGAAGATACAGGAATTTCTCCTTGATCAACACGAAGAACTAAAAGTAAGATTCTGTTTATTCCTTATACAGAATACACCGAGTTGTGTAGTTGGCTGGATTTACAGACGTTTCCTTTACTATAAAAAAAGGCATGTGAAAGAATGAATATCCATTCTTTCACATGCCCTCTGCTGTTTTTATCCACTCGTTTTAGGTGGCAGCTTATTTGCTGTAGCGTTTAATCAGTCCTTCAGCCACTGTATCGCCCAGCTCTTTTGCTTTATTCAGGTTTTTCAGTCCTTCCTGTTTGTCCTTCTTTTGAATCTGGCTGTAACCCAGCATGCGGTAAGCTGCTGCATTTTTCGGGTCGAGCGTGATGGCTTGTTGTAATGCTTTAATTGCCTCATCAAGTTGGTTGGTACGTAAGTGTACTCCTCCTTTTTCTACCCAAAACTCTGCATTTTTCGGTTCCAGTTCGATGGCCTTGTTTATGTCATCAATCGCCTGTTTGAACATACGGCATTGCATTTCTGCCTGTTCGCGAATCATATAAAACTCAGCCGTAACTTGTCCGAGCATAGCTGTATGGAAGTCGTTATAGTCCATGACAGCTTCGCGGAACAGTTGAGCTTCGGCTTTAATTCGGGCACGTTCATACAGATAAGGAGCAGCTTCTTGGCTGTAAGGCTTGTTGAACCGGGTAACTGCACTGTCCATCAAAGCAATTACTTCTTTTTTATCCGTTCCTTCTATCAGCTCTTTTGCTTTGGCGGCCGAGTAGAAAGAAGCTGCAGAAGCGATTGGGCTTTGGTTAACCGCTTCATAAGCAGTAAAGGCGTCTTTATAATTCTGCATAGCAAAATAAATGTCTCCCTGTACTTGGTAATATAGCCCTTCCTGTGAAGTTTCAAGTGCAGTTCTGATTTCATTTAAAGCCTGCTCCAGTGTCCAGTCGGCATACGGTTTTTTGTCGCCTAAAGACAGATTGTAGTCATAAAGCAGTTTCGCTTTGTTATAGTGCGCTTCTGCTTTATTTTCTGCCATGCTGATCATGGTTTCCAGTTCTTTCGCCGCCATGGCATTATGTTGGTCATCTCCAAATCCCATGTAGAAGGTAGCGCGCCGGATATACCCTTCAGTATTTTTAGGATACTGGGCAATAAAGTCGTTCAACAGTTCCAGATAGGCATCGCGGTTCAGCTGCGATGACTGCATATACAGATAAACTAAAGCCTGCGATTCATCGGTTGGCAATGCCTTTTTGATTCCGATAGAGTTAAGAGTCAAATCGTTTCCGGAAAGTGCAGAGATAGAAAGTGAGGTGGCATAGCCTATACCGATAGCATAACTTTCTTTACTTTCTTTATCTGCATTTTTCTGAATCATACCGATAACTTCTCCTGCAGCGTTCATGATGGGGCAACTGATGGTTTTGTCGGTTGTCTTCATGTTCAGAGTATAATAGAACGACTCGTTGCTGATGCTGTCAACTTTCGTAACCGTACCGTTTTGTCCGGTCATAGCCTTTTGCGTAGAGTAGGGTAGCAGATAAACCGTTGAGTTTACAGAAGAAGCCTGTATGGCAGGCTGTAAGGCTTCTGATTTCTTGTTAACCTCAGTGCGGAATTTTACTACATCATACATGTCGTTTGCGCCTAAAATGAAGGTTACTGGAAGTTCTTTGCCTTCTGCTGTTACGATAACCGCATGGTCAGCTCCTTTAAAGAGGCTGTAATCAGAAACTGCAGTTCCCTGTTCATCAATATAGAATCCGTTACCGGTGTTTAGAATCTTGTTATCTTTGGTATAGGTAATAACCGAAAAAACGGCTTTTCGTGCTTTGTTTGCCCATTTGGGAAGCTCTTGTGCCCAGCCTGCCTGAGTTATGAGGAGGCAGGTTAGCAGGAGTAATGTTTTTTTCATGGTTCTATCTCTTTTCTTTTTATTAGTCTGTTTAAAAACCTCTTTGCTTGATGGCTTCATAGATTAAAACGCCGGCAGCAACGGAAACATTGAGCGATTCAATTTTTCCCAAGAGTGGAATCTTAATCCATTCATCGCAAAGGGCGAGATGTTCGTAAGGTACGCCGGTGTCTTCTGCTCCCATGATGATACATGTGGGGTTTTGATAATCGGCTTTCGTATAGTCATAATCGCCTTTTTCTGTGGCTGCCACAATCTTGAATCCACTGTCTTTTAAGAATTTGATAGTGTTGGTCAGGCTTTGTTCACGGCAAACCGGGATGGTGTGTAAAGCTCCAGCCGAAGTTTTGATGGCATCAGCATTGACGCTTACGCTGTTTTTTGAGGGGATGATGATGGCATCTACTCCCGCACATTCACAGGTACGAGCAATGGCGCCGAAGTTACGCACGTCGGTCAGTCCGTCTAACAAAATGACCAGTGGGTTTTTTCCTTGTTCAAATAAAAAAGGAACAATATCTTCGGTGCGCTGATACGTAATGGGAGAGATGAAAGCCACTACACCTTGATGGTTCTTCTTGGTGATGCGGTTGATTCGTTCTACCGGAACGCGCTGTACCGGGATGAATGTACTTTTGAGTACACTGAACAATTCTTTAGACAAATCGCTTTGGATGTCTTTCTTTACCAAAACCTTGTCAATTTCTTTTCCTGCCTGTATGGCTTCAATAACGGCTCTTACGCCAAATATCATTTCGTTTTTTTCTATCATAACTTTTTTATTAATTTGAAAATCCTAATAGCGCACGTGCATTATTCATGGCGGCTTCGGTTAAAGTACTTCCGCTTAGCATGTTGGCTATTTCTTTTATCCGCTCCTCATCAGACAGCCGGCGGATATGGCTGTTTGTTCCGGTTTCAGTATCTTCTTTATATACTTTATAATGTGCAATGCCTCGTGCTGCTATCTGTGGAAGATGGGTTATGCTGATTACCTGCCGGTTTTGCCGTCCCATATCTTGCATGATCAGAGCCATTTTTTCAGCAATTGAACCGGATACTCCGGTATCAATCTCATCGAAGATGATAGTAGGCAGTTTTACAGCTCCGGCTATCATGGCTTTCAGTGACAGCATAACTCGGGCTATTTCACCGCCTGAAGCAATAGAAGCAACATTTTGCAATGTCCCGTTTTTGTTGGCCGAAAAAAGGAAGGTTACACTGTCCAGACCTTTGGAGTCGGGTTCTTTACGGGGAGTAAGTTCTACGGCAAAGCGGACGTTGGGCATTCCAAGGGGGATCAGCAAGGCTTCCATCTGACTTTCTATATAGCGGGCTGCCTGTGTACGCAGTTGAGTCAAAACTTCACCCTGTTTGATTACTTGCATATAGAGTTGAGCTTTTTGTTGGTTTAGCTCTTCTATGCGGTCATCGAAAGAAGTGATGGCATTCAACTGTTTGCGGTAGTGATCAGTAAGTTCTATCAGTCCCTCTATCGTATCAGTGCGATGTTTTTGCTGGAGTGAATAAATCAGGTTTAACCGCTCATTGACATACTCCAGACGATTGGGGTTAAACTCAACTTCTTCTTGCGCTCCCCTGATTTCCATGCCTAAGTCTTTTAATTCGATGTAGCAGCTGTTGAGCCGTTCAGTCCATTCTTGAGCCGGAGTATATACGCGGTCTATGCTTTGCAGAGCCTGAATACATTCTTTGGTTAAAGAAAGCGTTCCGCCCTCGTCCCCGTCGATGAGTTGTTCGGCTTTATAAAGTCCGGCCTTGATATCTTCAGAGTGGCTGAGGGTTTCAGCTTCTTTTTCCAATGCACTTTGTTCACCTTCCTGCAGTTGGGCCTCTTCCAACTGTTCCAGCTGGAATCGGATGTAGTCTTCATCTTGGCGGCTTTTATCCGCCTGCAAGATAAACTCTTCTAGCTCATGGCAAATTTTCCGGTATTTGTTATATAAATCTATGTATACTTTTACATCTTTATCGTCTTGAGCCAGAATATCGAGAATATTGAGCTGGAAGCCTTCTTTATTTAATAGAAGGTTTTGGTGCTGACTATGAATGTCAATCAGCTTCTCTCCTAAAAGCTTCATTTGAGCAAGTGAGGCAGGAGTATCATTGATGAAAGCTCTGCTTTTCCCGTTGATTGAAACTTCTCTTCGGAGGATACATTCTTCCGGGTCAAAATCAATATCATTCCGGATAAAGAAATCTTCCATATTGTAAGAGGCAATCCGGAACCGGGCTTCAACGATGCATTTTGACGATGCGTTTTTGATGGCCTTTACATCTGCCCGTTGTCCTAATAATAACCCGATGGCTCCGAGAATGATTGATTTACCCGCTCCGGTTTCTCCGGTAATGACCGAAAACCCGGAGGTGAAATCAATATCCAACTTGTCAATCAGTGCGTAATTTTGTATGTAAATAGATTGCAGCATAAAATACGGGTTAAAGTAAACTGACCAGTTTGTTGACAATATCCTCTGCTACTTCTTTTTTTGTTTTAAGAGGATAAGGGGTGACTCCATGCCGGTCAAGAATGGTGATTTTATTCGTATCGTGTTGGAATCCGGCTCCCTTGTCATTGAGTGAATTTAAAACGATAAAATCAAGGTTCTTGCGTTTCAGTTTATCTTGTGCATGTGCCGTTTCATCATGGGTTTCCAAAGCAAAGCCTACTAATACTTGGTTTTCACGCTTCTGTTGTCCTAGAGCCGCTGCAATGTCTTGCGTCGGCTTTAAGCAAAGCTGTAAGTCGTCTTTTTCCCGTTTGATTTTTGTTTCCGCAGGAGCAGCCGGAGTGAAGTCGGCTACGGCTGCACATAAAATCCCGGCATTTGCATTTCTGAAAGCTTGGGTGGCGGTTTGATACATTTGTTCTGCACTTTCCACTTTGATGCAATGAATGTTAGGATGGTTTGCAGATAAGTTGACCGGACCGCTTACCAGAGTTACGTGAGCTCCGCGTGATGCACAGGTCTCGGCAAGTGCATATCCCATTTTCCCGGATGAATAATTCCCAATGAAGCGTACCGGGTCTATTTTTTCATAAGTAGGACCTGCGGTGATTACAATTTCTTTTCCGTTCAAGTCTTGTTGCCTGGCAAAAAAATCTTCCAGCACTTCAATTATTTTTTCCGGTTCTTCCATGCGTCCTTTGCCTACAAGGTGGCTGGCAAGTTCTCCCGACGCAGGTTCGATGATATGGTTGCCATACGAGCGGAGAATATCCAAATTATGCTGCGTGGAAGGGTGGGCAAACATATCTAAATCCATTGCCGGAGCAATGAACACCGGAGCCTTCATGGAGAGATAGGTTGTTATCAGCATATTGTCGGCTATGCCATGAGCCATTTTCCCAATGGATGATGCGGTTGCCGGAGCAATGACCATTGCATCAGCCCATAAACCTAAATCTACATGACTGTGCCATGTTCCGTCTCTCTGAGAAAAGAATTCGCTGATGACAGGCTTGCTGGTTAGTGCAGACAGGGTGATAGGCGTTATAAACTCTTTTCCTGCCGGAGTAATCACGATTTGCACTTCAGCCCCTTTTTTTATAAGTCCACGGGT
Source organism: uncultured Phocaeicola sp. (assembly GCA_958434805.1). The sequence goes on along the minus strand of CAUBDX010000008.1, from coordinate 67,001 downwards.
CAGTATAGCAGCTTTATAAGCTGCTATACTTCCGGTTATGCCTAATACGATTTTTTTTCCTTTCATGTAATGTTTCATTTCATCATTCCACTTTCGCGCAGGCGAATTTTGGTCAGTACATTTTTGGTGTTTAAGGTAAAATCACCGTTCATTATCCAGCCAAAGTAACCGGGGTCACGGTGTAATACTTCACTTACCGGATACCCCTTATACTTACCGAAGTTAAAGATTTCTACGCCGTTGTTGTCGTAAATAATCCGTCCGGCAAAATCCACGTTTTTGCTGTAGCTGGAATATTCAGACAAGAAATTGATATCGTTTGTTAAAACATCTGGATATTTGTCGAGCTGAGCCTTCAGTACTTCATATGTAGCTCGTGTATCTGCTTCTGCCGAGTGGGCGTCTTCCAGATTCTTTCCGCAGTAGAACTTATAAGCAGCCGAAAGTGTACGCTGTTCTAACTTGTGATAGATAACTTGTACATCTATAAATTTACGCTTGGCCAAGTCAATGTCAATTCCTACTCGGAGAAATTCTTCCACTAAAACAGGAACATCAAATCGGTTGGAGTTAAATCCGGCAATGTCACATCCTTCAATATCTTTTGCAATGTCCTTGGCTACGTCTTTGAAGGTAGGGCAGTCTGCCACATCTTCATCGTAGATACCATGTATTTCTGATGAAGCTTCAGGAATATGCATTTCCGGGTTAATGCGCATGGTCTTGGCCTCTTCATTGCCGTTTGGATGAACTTTCAGATAGCATATTTCTACTATCCGGTCTGTGTTTATATTGGTCCCCGTTGTTTCTAAGTCGAAAAATATCAGCGGATTCTTGAGGTTCAGTTTCATTGTTAAAGTAATTGGTATGTTACTGTTAAATCAAGTAATTAATCGTTTAGCATCATAGGCATGAGCAGCATCAATAAATCTTCGTTTTCTTCTTGTTCTTCCGGAACAATGACTCCGGCACGTGAAGGATCTGCAAGCTCGATAACGACATTTTGTGATGAGATGTTATTTAGAATATCAATCAGGAATGAAGAGTTAAATCCGATACTCATCGCATTGCCGTCGTATTGGCAAGTTACTGTTTCTTCAGCGGAGGTTGAGAAATCAAAGTCTTGTGCTGAAATTTTCATCGAGTTGGTAGAAAGGCATAGCTTGATTAAACTGCTGGCCTGTGATGAAAAAACAGACACACGGCGTAAGGCGCTGATAAACGTCATGCGGTCAATGGTAGCCCGGTAGGGGTTGTTTTGCGGAATGACCGAATTGTAATTGGGGTATCTGCCTTCAATCAGGCGGCATATCATGCGGTAGTTTTCTAATGTAAATGTGGCATTTCGTTCGTCGAATCCGATTTGTACATCGCCTTGTTCTTTAGGCAAGAGGTTCTTCAGCAGGTTAGCCGGCTTCTTAGGTAAGATAAAGGCTGCACGTTCGTTTCCATGTGCTGCATAATTTTTGCATCGTACCAGTTTCTGTCCGTCAGAAGTAACGAGCGTAATGTCGTCAACACTAATATCAAAGTAAATACCATTCATAACCGGACGCAATTCGTCGTCGGCAGTAGCAAAGATGCTGCGGTTTATTCCGCTCATCAATATATTTGCTTCCATTGTCACTTCTACAGCATTAGCTCCTAATTCCTGTGGAGTAGGATATTCATCTGCGTTTTGTCCCATGAGGTTGTATTTACCGTTTTGGTACTGCACTGTGATTTCCAGATTGGTCAGATTGATTTCGAAACTCAACGGCTGTTCGGGAATTTCTTTTAAGGCATCTAACAGGGTCTTTGAAGAAACGGCAAAACGGCAATCCCCATCGTATTCATTGGTTTCAATAGATGTACATAAAGTGGTTTCACTGTCTGATGCGGTTATTGATAAAGTTCCGTCAGTCAGTTCCATTAAGAAGCAATCCAGAATCGGCAATGAGTTCTTTGAGTTGATTACGCGGCTAATAGCCTGTAAGTGGCTGAATAAAGCAGTACTTGAAACAATAAACTTCATAGTCTTTATATTGATTAATATTATTTTTTTTGTTAGGCTAGGATGGATACAACCCTATTTTTCCGGTACTTATTTATTGTAATTTGTAATAAATAACCAAGGAGCAGATAGAAATTATTATCTTTTTTCCTTTGGTTCCAATCGGTGTATCCAATCAATCTTAAAGCGCTAGCTACTTATATTATTTAACTGCCAAAGTTACGAAAAGATTATAGAAGCGTCGCAAAAAAAACTTGAAAAATTAGTTTACTTATCTAGAAAGCTGTAAATTCGTAACCGAAAAAAATAAAACATAATTATGGAATTAGCAGGAAAAGTAATAGCCGTTCTCGAGCCGAGAGGCGGTGTTTCAAAAAATGGAAATGAATGGAAAGTACAAGAATATGTAATTGAAACACATGACCAGTATCCGCGTCGCATGTGCTTCGATGTATTTGGTGCAGATAAAATACAGCAATTTAATATTCAAGTGGGCGAAGAGTTGAATGTTTCATTCGATATTGATGCGCGTGAATGGCAGGGACGCTGGTTTAACAGTATTCGCGCATGGAAAGTAGAACGGGTAGCCCCGATGGGAGCTCCTGCAGCTCCGGCTGATATGCCTTTCCCGCCCGTCAATGCTGCTCCTGCAGATTTTTCTGCGTCTGACGATAAGGATGACCTTCCGTTTTAAACTGCAAGTTTCTTGACTAATTTATGCTGATTTTCTTTGCACTTCGTTAGGAATATTAGGATGAATCTCTTAAATTTGTAGATAATAAATAGTATTAATTTAATTTTATATCGACATGGAAAACAATGAATTAATAAAGCTTTGTACTGAAAAGGCTCAAAATTGGCTGACTCCGGCTTACGATGCTGAAACACAAGCAGAAGTAAAGCGCTTGTTGGACAATCCAGATAAAACGGACTTGATTGAAGCTTTCTATAAAGACTTGGAGTTTGGTACCGGTGGTTTGCGTGGTATTATGGGTGTTGGTTCTAACCGTATGAATATCTATACTGTTGGGGCAGCTACACAAGGCTTGTCAAATTACCTGAACAAGTGTTTTGCCGGAAAGAATGATATTTCAGTAGTTGTAGGTCATGACTGCCGTAATAACAGCCGTCTGTTTGCCGAAATTTCTGCTAATATATTCTCTGCCAATGGTATTAAAGTCTATCTGTTTGAGGATATGCGTCCTACTCCGGAAATGTCGTTTGCCATTCGTCATCTGGGTTGCCAAAGCGGTATTATTCTGACAGCATCTCACAATCCGAAAGAATATAACGGTTATAAAGCTTATTGGGATGATGGTGCCCAGGTTCTGGCTCCGCATGATAAGGGTATTATTGACGAGGTAAATAAGATTGCTTCGGCTGCCGATATTAAATTTGAAGGAAATAAAGAACTGATTCAGATTATAGGCAAGGAAATTGACGATGAATATTTGCGTCAGGTTCATACCATTTCTATTGATCCGGAAGTAATTAAACGTCAGAAAGACCTGAAGATTGTTTATACTCCGATTCACGGTACAGGTATGATGCTTATTCCGCAGTCATTGAAGTTGTGGGGATTCGAAAATATACATTGTGTACCCGAACAGATGATTAAGAGTGGAGATTTTCCAACTGTAATCTCTCCGAACCCGGAAAATGCGGAAGCTCTTTCTATGGCTATTAATCTGGCTAAAGAAATTGATGCAGATATCGTGATGGCTTCCGACCCTGATGCTGACCGTGTAGGTATGGCTTGTAAAGACAGTAAGGGTGAATGGGTTTTGGTTAACGGTAACCAGACTTGCTTGATTTTCTTGTATTACATCATCAAGAACCGTATTGCAATGGGTAAGATGAAAGGAAACGAGTTTGTCGTAAAAACCATTGTTACTACTGAACTGATTAAGGCTGTAGCCGACAAGAATAAGATTGAAATGTTCGATTGCTATACCGGATTTAAATGGATTGCACGTGAAATCCGTTTGAATGAAGGTGTAAAACAGTATATCGGTGGCGGTGAAGAAAGTTATGGTTTCTTGGCTGAGGATTTTGTTCGCGATAAAGATGCGGTTTCGGCTTGTTCTTTGCTTGCTGAAATTTGTGCTTGGGCGAAAGATCAGGGTAAGACTCTGTATGATGTACTGATGGAAATCTATGTTGAATACGGTTTCTCTAAAGAAGTAACAGTTAACGTAGTTAAGCCGGGTAAGAGCGGTGCTGATGAAATCAAGGCAATGATGGATAATTTCCGTGCTTGTCCGCCGAAGGAACTGGGTGGCTCGGAAGTTGTGCTGGTTAAAGACTTCAAGACATTGAAAGCAACCGACAATAAAGGTAATGTATCTGAGCTGGATATGCCGGAACCTTCAAATGTTCTTCAGTTCTTTACTGCTGATGGAACAAAAGTTTCAGTGCGCCCGTCAGGAACAGAACCGAAGATTAAATTTTATATGGAGATAAAAGGCGAAATGCAATGTGCGAAGTGCTATGCCGGAGCCGATGCTGACGCTAATGAAAAGGTTGAAGCTGTTAAGAAATCATTGGGTATTTAAACCTTGCAGCTAACTGTTTCGTAATATAATACCACTCATGCAGGATGATTTGTATGAGTGGTATTTTTTTGACGGTTCTGTATGGTTGGGGTATAAAAAAACACCTGTTTCCCTCTTCAGCTAAATAAATGTTGTAAGAGAAACAGGCGATTTTTATAAACCTCTGGATTAATCAAATAAGCTTCTGAATTTCTTGAATATTTTTTCCTTCAAGCTCATGTTAGGCTGGAAACTTTCCGACTCCTGCCATTTTTCCAATAGTTGTTTTTCTTCTTTAGTCAATGTCTCTGGAATATAGACGCTGATGTTGACCAATAAATCACCAGTGCCGGTACTATATCCGTAGCTGTTGATGTTGGGTAATCCTTTGCCGCGCAGGCGAAGCACTTTGCCCGGTTGTGTTCCCGGTTCTATTTTTATTTTAGCCTTGCCGTCAATCGTAGGGATTTCAACGGTACCTCCTAACGCAGCAGTCGGGACGCTGAGCAACAGATTGTAAATCAAGTCGCTTTCGTCGCGTATCAACTCAGGATGTTTCTCTTCTTCAATCAAGACCAGCAAGTCGCCTGGTACTCCATTATGCTTACCGGCGTTTCCTTTTCCGTTCATGGTTACTTGCATACCTTCGGCTACACCGGCTGGAATTTTTACGGTAACTACTTCTTCGCCGTAAACAATACCTTCGCCTCCACACTCCTTACACTTGTTTTTGATGATTTTACCTTCTCCGTTACACTGCGGACAAACCGTCTGGGTCTGCATCATACCGAAGATGCTTTGCTGGGTGCGGGTTACACTACCGGTTCCGTGGCAAGTAGGACAGGTCTCTACACCTCCGTCTCCCTCTGCACCGGTTCCGTGGCAGTGTGAGCAGGGAACATACTTTTTCAGTTTGAATTTCTTTTCAACGCCAGTTGAAATATCCTTTAATGAAAGCTTGACTTTTACGCGAAGATCTGAACCCCTGAACTTGCGTTGGCGAGGTTGGGCACCTCCTCCGCCGAAGCCTCCGAAGCCACCATGACCACCGAATATATCCCCGAACATAGAGAAGATGTCATCCATTGACATGCCTTGTCCACCGAAACCTCCAAAGCCTCCGGCTCCGGCAGCCCCGTCCACTCCGGCATGTCCGAACTGGTCGTAGCGAGCTCGTTTATCCGGGTTGCTTAGCACTTCATAGGCTTCGGCTGCTTCTTTAAACTTTTCTTCAGCTTCTTTGTCGCCCGGATTTTTATCAGGATGATATTGGATTGCTTTTTTTCGGTATGCTTTCTTTATCGCATCGGCTGTGGCTGATTTGTCAACACCCAGCACTTCATAATAATCTCTTTTCGCCATGTCGTTTCCGTATTTTATTGTGCCACCACTACTTTAGCATGGCGAATTACCTTATCATTTAGTTTATAGCCAGTTTGAACACAGTCAAGAACTTTGCCCTTCTGTTCTTCTTCTTGAGCCGGAACCAATGCTACAGCTTCGTGGAAATCTGTATCAAAAGCTTCGCCAATCGGACTCATCTTTTCCAGTCCTTCCTGATTCAGATTTTTCAAGAATTTCTGATAGATAAGGTCAATTCCCTCATACATGGCCTTTACGTCGTCTGCCTTTTGCATATTGGCTAAGGCGCGTTCCAGGTCATCCAAGATAGGAAGGATGGCAGCAATGGCTTTTTCTCCTCCATTCTTAATCAACTCTGCTTTCTCTTTCATCGTACGTTTACGATAGTTGTCGAATTCTGCCGACAGGCGGAGGTATTTGTCTTTTTGGTCTTCAATCGTAGCTTGGGCAGTTTCAAGGTCTTTGCTCAACTGTTCTTCCGGAGTCAGTTCCTCTTGAGCTTCTTGTGCGTTTGATTGTTCTTCCGTATTTGTTTGCGAAGTTTCTGCTTCTTGGTTTTTAACTACTTCTTCTTCCTGTGGGATATTATTTTCTTTTGTACTCATATGTTAGTTATTTTATTATTTCGATGCTTGTATGTCTTTTCGCTTAACAGCAAATAGTGTGCCTTGGGCGGATTGAACTGGAATTTGCTGCAAAAATAATGAAAAAATGTCAGACTGGCAGTCTTGTTTAGAAATTGGCCGGTGAAAAGCAGATAAATCATTTACAGACGCCAAAGTGTTTGTGACTATTCGTTTAGGTGTTTCGCTATACATGCGGAAGTGAATCCGGTAAAACTCTTAGGCGTTTCTGAGGGGGGAGAATCGGTTTATAGATTTTCTCTTAATCGCTTGACAGCCAGGTGATGTCCCTCTTTTTCAGCTATCCGGTACCACTTCATGGCTTTTTCCATATCCACGCTTCCTGTCCATCCTTCTTCGTAAGCCTGACCGATGCGGTAATGAGCATAAGGATCTTCAGAAAGAAGGTAAGCTTGCAGGGCTTGGGGCAGTGAAGCGGGAAGCATGGCACATCCTTTGCGGTAAAGATCGCCTAAGTTGCTGGGTGCATAGTGGTGGTCTCCTTGTGCGATGGCTTGCCTGAACCAATATTCTGCCAGATGCCCGTCTTGTTTAACTCCGATTCCTTCTTGATAAATGGTTCCCAAATCGTTCAGTACCACTCCATCTACTTCTTGCCCCCGCTTGAAACGTTCCCCTATAGCCAGGAGCATTTTGACATCTTCATCTGCATAGCTTTCCCATGTTTCAGCGCCGTCTATCTGCCACGACTTGACTCTTCCGATGGATGTATGCTGAGGCACATCCACCATGATTTCTTGTTCACTGAGTTTCTGGTCGGCAGCAAATTCCTCGTCTGTAGCTTGTTTGAGCCGATGGTTGCGCATTAAAAACTGAGAATATCCGTAAATGCGTGGGGTAGATGAATGTAATCCTGTTGCCACTTCAGCCAACATTTCTTTTGAAAGATAACTCAGCGGTTCGAAAGAAAGCGTGAGATAATAGCGCGGTGCAATGGAAAGAACAGATTTGAGTGTAGCAATTTCTTCACCGATGGCTTCAGCTATCCATTCTTCATTGTATCTGTCGAACACCGACTGGTTGTCTATCAGTAGGGGAGTATCCGTTAAGTAGCGGTGCAGGCTGTCGGCCAGGTAGGGGAAGAATTTATAGTCGGCAAAGGAAGCCATTCCATCCATCCCGATTTCATAAGTCCCTTCTCCGCAGTCAACCAGCAGGAAGAAGGTGGTCGAGTGATCGGGTCGTTGAAGATAATAAAACGTGGCGTTTCCTTCTGTTCCTTCAAGCTCTTGCGTGATGGGAACATCCAGATACTTGAGAAACTGTGGGAGGTTGAAAGGAGTATGATTAAGGGTGGAGACGGTCAAGTGGTGTAGCATGGATATGTTCTTTAAAGGGGTATAATGATTCTTGGATGCAAAAGTATGAAAAAATGAGAACTAATTCAATTTGCATTCTGAACTATGAAGGTTTTCAGATAAAAATGATAGGTTATATCATAAAACTCTGTAATTTTATAGTTTTTATTAATTCATGTTAGACAACGTAATTTATGATTCAACAGACAGAATTTACCTTGACGCCTAAAAGGCGCGGCTTTCACTTGGTGACCGCTGAAATTATGCAGCATTTGCCTCAGCCATTGCCCCAGCAGGGTCTTTTGAACCTTTTTGTGAAACATACCAGTTGTGCACTGAGCATCAATGAAAATGCTGACCCTGATGTGCGCAGTGACATGGAGAAGATTTTTAACCGTTTGGTGAAAGAAGGCGAGCCTTATTATGACCATATCCTTGAAGGTCTTGATGACATGCCGGCTCATGCCAAAAGCATACTGACAGGTGTTTCACTTACCATACCGATTACCAAAGGGCGTTTGAACCTTGGAACATGGCAAGGCATTTATCTTTGTGAGTTTCGTGACGATGGGGGAGGAAGGAAACTGGTGGCTACCGTAATGGGAGAGTAGTAAATAAAATCCCCCTCGTAACCCGGCGAAGACTTTTCTTTCTGTCGGTCAGGAGGGGGATTTGAATCAATCAGCCGGATATTTGTATCAAGAAGCAGCAGAGCTTCCCGCATCATTCTTTTGCAAAGTAAAGACAAACTCCAGTCCACCGGTAGGAGCATTTTTTGCAAAGATCGTTCCCCCGTGGAAGAGTACAGAGTTTTTCACGATGGCAAGTCCGAGTCCGGTTCCTCCGAGTTTACGTGAACGCCCTTTGTCAACGCGGTAGAAACGTTCGAACAGACGATTCAAGTGTTCCTCGGGTACGCCTATACCGGTGTCTGAAAAACTGAAGTAATAGAACTTCTCGTCTTCACGGAAACAGTTGATGGTAATCTGTATACCTGTACCTGCATATGCAATGGCATTGTCGGTCAGATTGCGGAAGATGGAATAAAGCAGTGAGCTGTTTCCCGAAAGAATCAGATTCTTGGGCAACAGATTGATGACCCGTATCTGTTTTTCCTCCAATCCCAGAGCCACCTCATTTAAGATATTTTCTACAATCCGGCTTAAGTCTACCGTCTCTTTTTCCACCATTTTCGGCGCCTCATCCATGCGGGTCAGCATAGAAATGTCACGCAGCAGCAGGGTAAGTCGGTTACTTTGCGCATAGCTTCGTTCCAGGAACGTACGTAAATTTTCCTGCGGAATATTAGGATTGCTGATGATGGTTTCCAGATAGCCTTGTATGCTGCTTACCGGAGTCTTCAGCTCATGAGCAATGTTTTGTGTTAGTTGACGCTTGAGTCGGGCCTGCTCTTCTTCTTGTGTGATGTCGTTTATAGAAATTTCAAAAGACAAGTCTTGAAAGATGATACATTCCACCGTAAAAGAACGGGCGTTTTTATTAATGTGCAGTGACAGCCTTTTTTCCTCTTTACTGTAATTACCTTCATTCCGGTTTAGGAAATCAGTAATGGGTTTCAGTTCCGGAATGGTAAAAATAGAGTCGGAAGAGCTGAGGTTACGGTCGGATATGTTATTGATATACTGTGTGAAAAGATTGTTTACCAAGATTTCCTTTCGCTCCTTCGTAAAAACCCCTAAGCCTTCATGGGCGGTCTGCAGGTGAGAAATCAGTTTTTCACGTTCAATATACAATGCTTCTTTTGCGCGATGTAAACGTTTGTATATTTTAATGATGTGTTGTGAAATATCTCCTAATTCATTTTTAGGGAACGTGTTGAGTATCTCTACATCAATGGGCTCATTGCGGTCGGCTTTCATGGCAAACTCCTTTAGTTTCGTGATTGATTTACCAAGTTTCCGCGTAAAGCGGTAGAACGCGATGACCAGGATGAGGCTGATAGCAAAAGCAAACCACAGGTAGGTTGAATCCGCCTTTAAGTGCTGACTCAGACTGAGATTGTAAGGCAGTGCCGACCGGATAATGAGCCGATGTAACGGATAGTACCGTGCTGAGTAAAAATATTCTTCTCCCACAATGCTTTCCGAAGAACGGTTGATGGAGTAGCCGCTTCCGTACATCAAGGCGTCTTGCACTTCCTTGCGTGAGGAGTGATTTTTGAATACGCTTAAATTTTTTTGGGTGTTATCATAAATCACCTTTCCGTTGGGGTTGATCAGGGTGACGCGCAGGTTGGGTATCATATGGGTGCCGACATAGTGCTGCATGGCTTCTATGTCAACTCCGCCTTGTTCGCTTATAAAGTCGCAAAGTTGGTTGTTATAGTTTTGTAATTGGGTATTCAGCAGGTCACTTTTATAGGCCTTTTCCCGTTGGTATTGGAAAGCCATAAAACATCCTGCGAAAGCCAGGAAAAGGATAATGACAGATAAAAACAGCCTTTGGCTGAACGAGAGGATGCGATATGCAGGTTTAATCATGGTAGGTGAAAATATAGTTTATTCGCACTCAAAGCAATAGCCATATCCCAGGCGGGTAACGATACGCTGTCCGTACTCACCTATTTTTTTGCGGAGACGGGTAATATTTACATCAATGGTGCGGTCAAGAACATAGACCTCGTCGTGCCATACGCGGGCAAGAATGTCTTCACGCGAGAAAACACGGCCTTGGTTTTGAAGCAGAAACAAGAGGATTTCAAATTCTTTTTTGGTCAGTGATATTTCTTCGTCATTGATGGTGACTTTTTTCTTTGGTATATCAATGACTAAGCCTTTATATGTCAGTTTTTCCTCATTGTCAGTCTGTGTGCTTCCGGTACGCCGCAATACGGCTTTTACGCGAAGGATAACTTCACGAAGCGAAAACGGTTTGGAAATGTAATCATCGGCTCCTAAGTTGAATCCGGTGATGGTATCGTTTTCAGTATCTTTCGCTGTGATGAAGATAATCGGAATATTGGCAGTATCTTTGTTTTGCTTCATCATGCGAGCCATTTTAAATCCGGATATTTCTCCCATCATCACGTCTAACAAGAGCAAGTCATAACGGGGTAGCTCCAACTTTAAGGCTTCTTCAGCTGAGTTGGCTGTATCTACCTGATAACCTTCCATTTCAAGATTAAACTTGAGAATTTCACAAAGGTCTTCTTCGTCATCAACAACTAAAATGCGGAAATCGTTCATATATCTTTCTTTGTTTAAGATAGATATAGCCCTGTCTCCCGACAGAATCAGAGCTTATCTAATTATGAGTTTATTTACAAAAATATGCTTTTTTGTTATCTTGCGCAAAGGTGACCTTATTTTGTTTCGTGATTATGAAATAGATGTTACAATTTGGTTACAGTTCGGGGCGTGTGAACTCTCCTGCCAGCGGGCGGCTCATTTCTTTTCTGATTTCTTCTGGGCTCATGTTGTGTCCGAGCAAGAACATCAGTTTGGTAAGTACGCTTTCTACAGTGGCATCGTATCCGCTGATAACACCTGCGTCAAGCAGATGAAGTCCGGTTTCGTACCGTGCCATTTCCACCATGCCGGTTTGACATTGCGAGATATTCACAATGACTACCCCTCTTTGGGTAGCTTCTTTTAACAGCTGGATGAACCATGGCTTTTGCGGGGCATTTCCTGATCCGTAAGTTTTCAAGACGACGGCTTTCAGCTCTTTAGTATTCAACACCATGCGCACGATATTTTCCTGTATTCCGGGGAATAGTGTAAGAATAATTACGTTTGTGTCGAACACGTAATGTGGGTGCATGGGAATTGACGGGTCAACCTTGCGTATACGGTCGTATTCATATTTGATGTGAATACCGGTAGTGGCTAAGGCCGGATAATTGTAAGAGCGGAACGCATTGAAGTTTTCGGCATTGATTTTCGTGGTACGGTTTCCTCGTAAGAGGTGGTTTTCGAAGAAAATACACACTTCTGGAACTACGGCTGTACCGTCGGGGTTCCGTGCTGCCGCTATTTCGATGGCGGTGATTAGGTTTTCTTTTCCGTCAGTGCGCAACATGCCTATGGGAAGCTGGCTTCCAGTAAGAATAACGGGTTTGCTCAGGTTTTCCAGCATGAAGCTGAGAGCAGATGCCGTATAAGCCATGGTATCGGTTCCGTGAAGGATGACAAATCCGTCAAAATTATCATAATTATAATGGATTATCTTTACAAGTTTTGCCCAAAGAGCCGGCTCCATATCTGAAGAGTCAATAGGAGGGTTGAACTGATAGGAAGATATGCGGCAGTTGAAGCGTTTCAGTTCTGGAACATTTTCTTGAAGTTGGTCGAAATTGAAAGCTTCCAATGCTCCGGTTTCGGGATTTTCTATCATCCCGATTGTTCCTCCGGTATAAATTAGCAAGACGGAAGGATAATCAGGTCTAATCATAATTTTCTTGGCTTAATTTTTTCACAAAGATAGTAGTAAATGTTGGAATCTGAAAGAAATACGGTAATAAAATAGCAAAATGTTTTATATGCCTTGTCTTGGGGAGTTGTTTTTAATCTATCGTTTTTGTTTCTTTAGATATTCGGTGGCTGTGATTCGGGTAAAATGCTCGGTTCGTGTATCGCCTAAAAGCGATTGTTGGTTATATGTGGTGTGATGATAGCTAAAGCCGCACTTTTCCATGACCCTGCGTGACTGGCTGTTTCCTTCATAATATCCACACCAGATGGCTTCAAGTTTCAGCTCTGTAAATCCCCGTTTTAATAAGCAGCATACGGCTTCAGGTATCAGTCCTTATCCCCAGTAAGGTTTTCCTATCCAATATCCTATTTCTGCTTCATGATACTTTAGAGGGTTGTTTTGCTGGGGTTCGTTGAATGTAAAGCCGATGCCTCCTATAGGCTCACAGGTTTCCTTTAGCACTACTGCATAGACCTCGGGGGCAGCAAATACGGTGTGGATAATCGTTAAACTGTTTTCTATGGAGGTGTGAGGAGGCCATCCTGCTGGTGTTCCAATGCTGGGGTCTTGAGCATATTTGTAAAGCGATGCTGCATCTGTATCTTGCCAGGGGCGGAGGATGAGCCGTTTGGTTTCTAAATATGGTTTGTCTTTTTGCATTGCCTTTTTGCTGAGCTATAAAAATAAGAAGCAGAAGCCGGATAGAGTGATGGTTTGCAACTTTCCGGCTAAGCTTGTTTTTCTCTCTTGTTACATGATGAAGTTATTGTATGCTATGGATGATGACTCAGCCAGTTCCGAATCATTTGCTTCCCATCGGGAGTAAGCACTGATTCAGGGTGAAACTGAATACCGTGTACATCCATGGTTTTATGACGGATAGCCATGATGTATCCTTCTTGGCTTACAGCTGTTATTTCCAGACATTCGGGAAATCCGTCGGTATCGACCACCCATGAATGATAACGGCCCACAAGTACCTCTTCGGGTAATCCATGGAAAAGATAATCATCTGCAACAATTTTTACCGGACTTTGGATACCGTGATACACTTCACTGAGGTTGATGAGCTTTCCTCCGAATGCTTCCCCGATGGCTTGTTCTCCTAAACAAACACCTAAAATTGGCTTTCGTCCGGCGTAGTTCCGGATGACATCGGGCAACAGTCCGGCTTCTTGGGGAACTCCCGGTCCGGGGGAAAGCAGAATCTTGTCAAACTGTTCCAGCTCTTCCATATGAAACTGGTCGTTGCGGAGTACGGTTACTTCTGCTCCGGCTTCTTTTACGAGGTGGCTCAAATTATATGTAAATGAGTCATAATTATCAATAATAACGATTTTCATGCTTTGCTCTTTTGGTTTCTTAAGTAGAATAGTTATTCTTGTTATGCATTATCGGGCTGCTAAGTTATTCTATTTTCAGCATAATTGCGTGATATGACATTGATAAAACGTCGTGAGTACAATTCGTTTATTGTCGTATAAGGGCTTATCTGAATGAAAAGCGACTGGTAATAAGAAGGGATTCAGATTACTTCTTATGCACCTTTGCGGGTTAGTAATTCAAGTAAGTGGTCAAGTCTTTATCTCCTCGTCCGGAAACAGTAAGCACTACTATATCGTCGGGGCAGAAATTAATTTTGCTGAGGGTTCCCAAGGCATGAGCCGATTCCAGTGCAGGTATGATTCCTTCCAGACGGGTGAGTTCGAAAGCGGCCCGTATGGCTTCATCGTCATTCACAGCCAGCACGGTGGCGCGCTGCTGTTTGGCAAGATTGGCATGCATCGGTCCGATACCCGGATAATCCAGTCCGGCAGAAATGGAATACGGTTCGATAATGTGCCCGTCTTTATCCTGCATCACCAGCGTACGCGAGCCGTGTATGATTCCTAATCGTCCCAATTGGATAGTAGCTGCCGACATAAGGGTGTCAATTCCCTTTCCTCCAGCCTCAGCCAATACTATTTTTACTCGTTCATCGTCAAGGTAATGATAAATGGTTCCTGCTGCATTGCTTCCCCCTCCCACGCAGGCTATCAGGTAATCGGGGTACTCGCGTCCGGTGTGTGAGGCAAGTTGTTTCTTTATTTCTTCACTGATAACCGACTGGAGACGTGCAACCATGTCCGGATAAGGATGAGGACCTACGGTAGAGCCGATGATGTAATAGGTGTCTTTGGGGTGAGTACACCAGTCACGGATAGCTTCGTCGGTAGCATCTTTCAGTGTCATGCTGCCCGAGGTGACAGGTTTCACGGTAGCACCCAACATCTTCATGCGCTCCACGTTGACGTGTTGGCGTTCCACATCGGTTTTACCCATGTAAACCACGCATTCCATTCCCATCAAGGCACAGACAGTGGCTGTTGCTACCCCGTGTTGTCCGGCACCGGTTTCAGCGATAATCCGTTTTTTCCCCATACGTTTGGCAAGCAAGATTTGTCCGATGGCATTGTTGATTTTATGAGCTCCGGTATGGTTTAAGTCTTCTCGTTTCAGATAAATGGTGCATCCGTATTGTTTTGACAATCGTTTAGCCAGAAACAACGGGGAGGGACGGCCAACGTAGTCGCGCAGAAGCTGGTCAAACTCCTCCTTGAAATCGCTGCTTTCTAAAACCTGTAAATAGGTTTCTTTTAATTCATTTACACATTGTTGGAGGATTTCGGGTACGTATGCTCCTCCAAATTCTCCATAAAAGCCTTCTTGATTTACTTGGTAAGTTTTCATCGTTGTATTTGTTTTTTTGAGTTATTTTTATGATTGGAAAAAAGTGGATAAAAACAAAACGGGCTGCCGTAAAGTACGACAGCCCGTTTTGTTATATCTTGGATATTGCTATGGTATATACACACGACTGATTTCCCCTACGACTTATGAAGTTGTAAGAGGCGCCACCAGAAGAATGTATTTACCATTGATTGTTTCATTTTTATATCTAATTTCTGTTTGAGGCAAAAGTACGATGTCTTTTTGATATATCCAAATAAAAAGGTGTTTATTGCTTGGTTAGTTGTCATTTTACTAAAAATTCCCCAAGAATAAGAAACAATTTGTTAAAACAGCCTAAATAGTGGAAGTCTTTTTTATATTTTATTTGATTGGTACTAATTTTGTAACTATAAATAAAATTGAAAGAACACAAAATGTTATCTCATAAGCAGCAAAGAACTTTTCTTTTTCGTATCATCTGTATGGTTATGCTTGTACTCATACAGTTTGATGCTTATGGTTATGAGATGGTGGGGCATTTGAAAGAGAATATTCAGCCGGTGTACTCTTTGTCTGCTCCCGAATCGTTTGCAGAAGGTAATCAGGAAAATCTGTCCTGGTCTGATCCTGTTTATCGGACTCCTTCTTCCGCATTCCGTTTGTTAGTGAAGTTATCCTTAAGTTTTCTTTGTTTTCTGACTCCTCTATGCTTGTGTACGAAAACGATTCGCTTGCATAGGGTTACAGTCCAACCTTTATTCAGCAACACCTCAAGCGTCTGTCTGCTTTACTGTTTGCTGCTTATTTAGCATCTTATTTTAGGTAAGTGTCTTTCTGTGCTTAGGCGGAGAAAGCATTCAAGTGTGCATTCTTTATAAAAAATTACATAGTAATCTTTATTTTTTAATTTGTATGAAACTTTCATTAAAGAAGGTTGCAGTGCTGTCGTGTGCGATAGCGTTGCTTCCGGCTTGCCAGCGTGCAGGCACCAAGCAGGCATCGCCTGATAAAACAATTCCCGTAACGTTGCTTCGTGGAGCAAGCATTGATTTACCCCGCTCTTATGTGGCTGATGTGCAAGCTATTCAGTTCGTAGAGATTAAGCCCAAGGTAGAAGGCTTTGTAGAAGAAGTGTTGGTTGATGAAGGAGAGTTTGTAAAAAAAGGACAGCCTCTGTTTCGCTTAAGTGCAGCCGGATATGCTGAAGCCTTGAAAGAAGCTGAGTCGAATTATAAGCAGACACAAGCCCAATTGGAAATGGCAAAGTATGAAATGGAACGTATTGGTCGTTTGGTTGAAAAACAAATTCTTTCATCCATTCGTCTGGTGCAGGCAGAACGGGAGTACGATGTGGCTCGTATGCGGGTAGAGCAGGCTCATGCCCAAATGCAGCGCGCTCAGATGGATTATTCATACACCACCCTATTGTCTCCTTTTACAGGATATGTTGACCGTATTCCATATAAAACAGGAAGTTTGGTGAATCCTGAAAGCTTGCTGACCACAGTGAGTGATATTTCGGAAGTTTTTGCTTATTATCGTGTGAATGAGTCTGAATACCTGCGTTTAAAAAAAGCTCAGCTTAAGGGAGAGAATTTACAGCAGCGCGATAGTGTGGAGTTGGTTTTACCGGACGGAACGGTGTACGCCTACCGGGGGCGTCAGGAAACAGTGGAAGGCGACTTTGAGCGTGGAACGGGTTCTATTGCTTTCCGTGTGCGTTTCCCTAATCCGGATGGATTGCTGAAACATGGGGTTACGGGGAAGATTCGCATGATGACTCACATGGAGGGTGTGTGTTTGATTCCTCAGAAATCGACTTTTGAAATTCAAGATTTTACTTATGTATATCTGATTGATAAGGAGAGTAAGGCTCAGGTAAGAAGTTTTCATCCGATTGAGCGTTATCAGAATTATTACGTGACGCAAGATTTTCCAGAGGGGACTGCCATTGTATACGAAGGTGTACAGATGGTGAGAGATGGCATGAAAATAGAAACGGATACCATTCCTTTTGAGGAGGTAAAGAAAGAGTTGAAGTTGAATCCTGTTCAGAAATAATCGGAGTGTATTATGTTTAAGCTATTTATTCGCAGACCGATTCTTTCGGCTGTTATATCTGTAATTATAGTTTGTTTGGGGGCATTGGCAATTGTATCGCTTCCCATCACTCAGTTTCCTGATATCGTTCCTCCTTCGGTTACGGTGACGGCACGTTATACTGGTGCCAGTGCTGATGTGATGGCAAAAACAGTGGCTACTCCTTTGGAGAGAGCGATTAATGGTGTTTCGGGTATGACGTATATGACTACTGTTTGTACAAATGACGGAATGTCTCTTACCACTGTCTATTTTAAAGTAGGAACAGACCCGGATGTAGCTTCGGTCAATGTGCAAAACCGTGTGACGACTGTATTGGATGAGCTTCCCGAGGAGGTAATCCGGGCTGGTGTGGTGACCGAGAAAGAAGTCAACAGTATGTTGATGTACTTAAATATATATAGTACTGATAGCACGCATACAGAGAAGTTTGTATATAACTTTGCCGATATTAATATCTTACGCGAGTTAAAGCGTATTGATGGAGTGGGCTTGGTGGAAATCATGGGTAGCCGTGATTATGCAATGCGGGTTTGGCTGAATCCGAATCGTTTGGCAGCTTATAACTTGGTTCCTCAAGATGTAACCGAGGCTATCCGACGGCAGAATATTGAAGCTGCTCCCGGAAAAACCGGTATCAGTTCAGATAAACTGCCTCAACAGCTGCAGTATGTATTGCAATATACAGGAAAATTCAGCACTCCGGAAGAGTATGGAGAGATTGTACTCAAAGCATTACCCGATGGCTCGTTGCTTCGGCTGCGTGACGTGGCTACCATTGAATTCGATTCGGAAGACTATAACATGATTTCGATGACTGATGGACGTCCGTCTGCATCTATTATGATTAAGCAACGTCCTGGATCGAACGCACGTGAGGTGATTCAGAATATCAAGCAGCGTATGGAGGAAATAAAAGAAAGCAGCTTTGCACCGGGAATGGAGTATAACATAGCTTATGATGTATCGCGATTTCTTGACGCTTCCATTCAGTCGGTACTGAAAACATTGCTTGAGGCCTTTTTACTGGTGTTTGTAGTGGTATATATTTTTTTGCAGGACTTCCGTTCTACATTAATACCAGCCATAGCTGTACCCGTTTCTCTGGTAGGTACCTTTTTCTTTATGCAGATGCTGGGCTTCTCTATTAATATGCTTACGCTTTTTGCATTGGTCTTGGCCATCGGTATTGTTGTAGATAATGCCATTGTGGTGGTTGAAGCAGTTCATGTGAAGATGCACGAAGAAGGCCTTTCTCCTTATCGGGCTTCGGTAGAGGCTATGAAAGAAATTGGAGGAGCAATTGTTGCTATTACCTTGGTTATGTCTGCTGTGTTTGTACCGGTAGGGTTTATGGAGGGAACTGTGGGTATTTTCTATCGACAGTTTTCATTGACTCTTGCTGTGGCTATTGTCATTTCAGGGGTAAACGCACTGACCCTTTCTCCGGCTTTATGTGCGCTTTTATTGAAACCGGCAGGTAAAGGTAAGAAAAAAGCAACTTGGTTACGTCGTTTCTTTATCGGATTTAACAGAGGATATGGAAAGTTTGAGCGCCGTTATCATTGGGGCTTACATAAATACTTGGGTAGAAAAGTATTTACTTATGCCACTTTACTCATATTCTTGTTGGCTACTTATGGGATTAATTTGATTCTCCCCGCCGGTTTTATCCCTAACGAAGATCAGGGAATGATTTACGTGAACGTCGATGCCCCTCCGGGAGCTACCGTAGAGCGTAGTGAGGAGGTGTTAAGTGAAGTGCAGGCGGCTTTGCTCCCTCTTGATGAAATAGAGAGTATCTCTACGTTGGCCGGTTACAGCTTAATGACCGAAACAGAAGGTGCCAGTTACGGTATGGGGATGATTAATCTTAAGCCGTGGAGCGAGCGTGAACAAAGTGTAACAGAACTGATGCAAGTATATAAAAATAAAACATCCTATATCAAGGATGCTGATATCCAGTTTTTCCTTCCTCCTTCTGTTCCGGGATTTGGTAATGCAAGCGGGTTTGAACTTCGTTTGCAGGATAAGACGGCTGGCGATTTTCACGAATTTGCATCTGTGGCAGATAACTTGGTGGAGAAACTGAATGCTGATCCGCGCCTTAAAGGAGTGACTTCTGGGTTTAATCCGAACTTTCCGCAATATATGCTGAAGGTTGATTTGGCTAAAGCTGCTAAGTTAGGCGTGGAGCTTGACAAGGCGATGGAAACCCTTCAGGCATATATCGGAAGCTTCTATTCTTCTAACTTTGTACGGTTCGGACAGATGTATAAGGTGATGATTCAGGCATCGCCTGAATACCGTATGAATCCGGAAGATCTGTATCGTCTGTTTGCAAAAAACAACGATGGAAATGTGGTGCCTTATTCAAACTTTATGACTATGGAGCGAGTTTATGGTCCAAGCCAGATTACACGGTATAATATGTTTACTTCTGCACTTCTTACCGGTGAAGGAGAAAAAGGGATCAGCTCTGGGGAGGTTATTGCTGTAGTAGAAGAAATTTGTGCGGAGGTTCTTCCTCGCGGTTATGACGTGGAATGGTCAGGAGTAACACGTGAGGAGAAAGATTCAGGAGGGCAGACTCTCTTGATTTTTGGTATCTGCTTGCTCTTTGTTTATCTCCTGTTGGCTGCGCAATATGAAAGTTTATTATTGCCATTTCCAATTATCTTATCTCTTCCGGCTGGTATTTTCGGGTCTTATCTGTTTTTACAATTATCCGGATTGGAAAACAATATCTATGCTCAGGTGGCTTTGGTGATGTTAATCGGATTGTTAGGCAAGAATGCGATTCTTATCGTAGAGATGGCAAATCAGTTCCGTCATCAGGGAATGTCTATACTTGATGCTGCCATTACGGGAGCAGTGAGTCGTTTGCGTCCAATTCTGATGACTTCGTTTGCTTTTATTTGTGGATTGATTCCTTTGGTTATGGCAAGCGGAGCAGGCGCTTTGGGAAATCGTTCTATCGGTACGGCTGCTGCAGGAGGAATGCTTGTAGGAACATTTGTTGGAATCTTTCTTGTTCCCGGATTATATCTGATTTTTGAAACCTTATCGACTCGTTTAGGTCGAAATAAAGTACGTTATGAAGATGATGAAGAAGATTAATTATTTATTACTGTTTATTGCAATGTTGGTGTGGGAAGGTTGTAAAGCACCTTCTTTGCTGCCGGTGGAAAAAGTAGAGCTTCCTGAAACTTTTGCCGGAGACTCAGATACGGTATCAATAGCTTCTATTCCGAGAAGTGATTTTTTTCCTGATGTATATTTGCAGCAGTATATTGATACGGCACTGGTGCGAAATCATTCTTTTCTGAAAGCAATAGAACTTGTTTCTATTGCCCGCGGACAGGTAGGGATGAGTAAAGGAGCATTACTCCCAGAGTTAACGTTGGGTATAGGAGGAGGTGTAGAGCGTTTCGGAGACTATACGATGGATGGAGTGGGAAATTCAACAACCAACACTCCGGAGCTTTCACGTGACAAGCATATCCCCAACCCTTATACGAATATAAATATCGGGCTTGATTTTAATTGGGAGGCTGATGTGTGGGGAAAACTGACTGATAAGAAGCGCGCTGCCGTGGCTCGTTGGATGAAAACCGTAGAAGCCAAACGTTTAGCCCAGACCTTGCTGGTTGCTGAAGTTGCCACTCAATATTATGATTTGGTAGGACTGGATAAGAAAAGGCTTATTTTAAAAGAAGCAATTCGTAAAGCCCGTGATTCTTATCAGCTGACCAATGAATTGATGAAAGAAGGGGAAGTTTCCCGTTTATCTGTTGATCAGTTTCGCTCTCGTCGCTTGAAACTGGAAGAGATGCTCTTGGATACAGAACAACGCATCGGAGAAGTAGAGCGCGCGTTGGCATTGCTTATCGGTAAGCTGCCATTTGAAATTTTACGATCTGATTTTGAAGAGGTTTGTAAGATGGAATTTCCTTCTCAGGCAGGTATTCCGGCTCAGTGGATTCATTACCGTCCGGATATTAGGGGGGCAGAACTGGAGCTTCTTGCCAGTAAGTCGGATGTGTTGGCAGCCCGTAAAGCATTTTTCCCTTCTCTTTTGATAGGTGGGGATGTAGGATTCAATGCTTTTAACTTGAAGCAGTGGTTTAATTCACCTGCATCGTTGGTATATAATCTTGCTGCTGGTGTTACAGCTCCTATCTTCAAGAGGAATGAAATTCGCACATTGTGGAATGAAGCAAAGAGCCGTCAGCGTATAGCTCTGCTTGATTATCATCAGATTGTGCTTCAATCTTATCAGGAGGTAGTTAATTTATTGGCAGCTTCTTGGCAGATTGATAAGCGCAGAGCTTTAAAAGAAGAAGAGAGCCGTATTCATCACCGTTCGATATATAATGCCAATGAATTGTTTGAAACGGGTTTTGCCGGTTATTTGGATGTACTTTCGGCTGATGAACGTTATTTGGAATGTGAGCTGGAACGAGTGGAATTGAATGTGTCGTACTGTAAAGTACATGCTTTCCTTTATCGTTCGCTTGGAGGAGGATACTATTGAATTGTTTGCCGATAAGATAAATGTACCGGTTGTTTATTTCAGAAAGATGAAAAACAACCGGTATTTTATTGAAAATTACAGTTTGTTTAATATTCGGTCCATTACCCAGTTGGTAGGAGTTGCGCTTACGCTGTCGCACGTGCAGATAGCTTTGCCCTGCAAGTGTTCTACTACAGCTTGAATAAGAGGCAGCTGAACATGAGGAGGATTAGGAGGAAGTATTTCTTCTCTTCCTCTTTCTGTGTGTAGAGCTATCGGATCGTAGGTAAAGATAGAGAAACAAATCATTCCTTTGTCGCCAATGATTTCAATACGGTCTTCTTTTGCCGATTCGTGAGCTACAAAACACCATGAACCTGAACCGGGAAGTCCGGAGTCAAACTTAAAGCAGGCACTGATGGTATCTTCTGCCTCATATAATTTACCTCGGTTCGATGTGTAACCTTCGGCTTCAAGAATACATCCGAACATATCTTGGAGAAGATCGAGCTGATGGGGCGCCAAATCGTAGAAATAGCCTCCTCCGGAGATGTCGGGCTGTACACGCCACGGCAGGTTTTTAGTGTTGTAATCTAAGTTGCGCGGGGGTTGTGCAAAACGAATCTGTATATTAATGACATTGCCTATTTCTCCACTTTCTACCAGCTGGCGTACTTTCTGGAAATAGGGAAGATAGCGGCGGTAATAAGCCACGAAGCAAGGAATGCCTGTTTCTTTTGAAATGCGGTTGATGCGTGCACAGTCTTCATAGCTTGCGGCCATGGGTTTTTCAATATAGGCAGGCTTTCCCGCCTTCATTGCCATGATGGCAAAGGTGGCATGTGAAGATGGGGGAGTTGCAATGTATATTGCATTCACATCTTCGTCGCCAATCAGTTCCTGTGCATCGGTGTACCAGCGTGGGATATTGTGCCGTTTGGCATACGATTTTACTTTTTCTTCATCACGGCTCATTACGGCAACGACTTCTGAGCCTGGTATCATGTTAAAGGCTGGTCCGCTTTTTTTCTCGGTCACTTCTCCGCAGCCGATAAATCCCCAGCGTACTTTTTTTAATGGTGTCATGAGTTTTTGTCTTTTTTAGTTTCTTTTTAGGGCTTATGCCTTTAAGTTCACTTGAATCCTTGTTGAAGAGAAGAACGAAGGCACGCAAACTCAAAAATATTTTTTGTATAGTTTCTTGTAAGAGTTACTCTTCTGATAGTCTTGTAGCCAGCTGTTTAAACTGTCTCTGAGTATAGGGGCGTGTTTTCCGATTCCCCATGCATAAAATTGCGTAAAGCCGATATCGGTGTTGATATCTATATTGTTGTAGTTTTGTGCAAAGGCACGGGCTATATATTCGTCGCATACAGCATAGTCAATATCTCCTGCTGCTACCATCGAGATTAACTGTTCTGTACCGTAAAGTTCTACCTCACGGATGTAAATGGTATCGGCTATTTCTTCAATCAGGTTATGAATGCGTAAAAGTGCAGGTGAGTTTTTAGTTACATATAATGTTTTATGTGCTAATTCAAGTTGTCCTTTTATATAAGAACTGTCATTTCTTTCTTCCGGTTTGCGCTGGACCAATACCTGTTTGTTCAGCAATAGAGGGTGAGTAAACAGCAAGGAGTCTTTTGAAGTTGCGGTAATGGTAGTTCCTGTTGCAAGCAAATCATAACGTCCCTCACACACTCCTTGAAGTCGCTTCTCAAAACTCATTTCAGGAGTTATTTCCAGTTTCAGACCTTTTTCATGGGCAAATACCTGAAGTATTTCATAGTCAAACCCCCTGATGGTATCTCCATCAACGTGATAGCTGATGGAGTTGTACTCGGTTACTGCCCTTAACACTTTGGAAGAAAGGATATCCGCATAGTCTCTTTTGGCAAACTTATCTTGCGGCTCTTTTTGGGTATTGAGCCAGACAATGCCAAACATTACGAGAACAGTTATCAGTAAATAGCGTACTGCTTTCATTGTATTTGCAGTTTAGTCAAAGAAATTCCATGATAGTCCCAATTTCAGTATGCGAGGATTCAAAGGGTAATGGGGCGCAAGGAAATAGCTCTTTTCTCCGGTTCCTTGTATTAAATTATACATCTGTATAAAGATACGGGTACGTTTAAGATGGAGGTTAAGGTAAGCATTAACCAAAGGGTATCCTCCTAACTTAAACCGGGTTTCCGGATTCTGAAGGTAGAACTGTCCGATAGCCGGTGCATAATCGGGGGCATAGTATTGGGTAAAATACCTGACATCGGCTCCCAACTCAATATTTAGCACTCTTTTTGCCAGCCCAAACTGAATGTATAGGTTGTGATATAAAACAAGGTCAGGAAGTGGCAGCACTTGCTGGTTGCTTGATTTCTGATAAACAACTTCATTGTCCAAATGCAAGATTCCTAATTTGAAATCTTGGCGCAAGGCGGCGTTAAACACTTGGATATTGCCGCTGTGCTGGTGTACAGCTATATTGTTTTTGTAGGAAACCTTATCTTGCTTATCTGTTACTTTGATGGAGGTATTGTCCAGATACGTATAATTCTTGATATTTTCAACCCCTACTTTCAGCTGAGTTCGCCAACGATCTATATTCAGTTTGCCTTCTATGCGTGTGCGCATAATTTTAGAAAGGTCTTCATGATCCCACCAGTAATGTTTGGAGTGGAAGTGTCTGAAATAGAAAGTAGGGTTTAGATTTTTCACATAAGCATTGGCTACAAATCTAACGGTGTCGCCGAACAGACGGAAGTTTACGTCGCCTTGACCTTCCACACTGAATTGTCCGGCATCTTCACCAATCAGGGCTACTTCTCCCAATACATTGTAATGGATTGTTTTACCTTGCTCTTTGATAAGCTGTCCTCCTACTGAAAGTATGTTTTCTTTGTGGTCAGTAGGAATACGGCGTCCGGCTGTACCGTTTAGCGTATCAGTAAGGGTAAAACGGCGGTGTTCGAAACTCATAAATGCAGTCAATCCCGCTTTAGCCCATTTGTTAAATCCTTCACGTAATGAGATGCCCACTGTATTTTTAATGGAGAAATGCTTTGTTACATCAGTTGAGTCATTTCCCAGATAGTTATTTTGGAAGTAGGTCTGATTTTGTTCTTTGTCGTAAGAAATATACTTCCGTCGGTTCATATCCATTTTTACTGTATGGATAAAACTGGTGACAGGCACAAATACAGTGCGGGTAACCGTGTCGTTTTCCTGTGTTACGTCACGATAAAAGCCTAAATTATACCGGTGGGTAAGAAACGCATGATATCCGGTATTCTTGTTCCATATGTCATTGAGGTTTATAGGTATGTCATAAGTGGCATAGGTTTTTCTACCTTCTGCCATTTCCAGCGGATGGGTGATATAGCGGTCATCGGCAATACCTCCGTTTTCTGCCACTTTAAGATTTTCGTTTATGAAATTAAAGTGCATATCATACTTATCTCCTCGATAATAGGCAAAGAGATTTCCGTTGAATAAAGCGGTAGACTGGCTGGTGTATTTACCGCGTCCGTATGTATAGTCTATATCAAACCCGAAGCCCAACCGCTTGTTGACATTGACAGCAAAATAAGCTTTGAATCGTTCTTCTCCATACCGTCCGTCTCCTTGCTTGTAATAAGTAAGGTTCGTAAAAGGAGATTTAGTGTTGGTATAAACAATGTCTTCCGGACGTCGTACGGTAAAATCATACGGGTCGGTGAAGAAGAACTGGCTGGCTTCTTTTCGCTCGAAGAATACATGTGAGATGCGAGGAGCTCCTAAGTTACCCAGATAGGTGTAATGGCCGGTAGGTCCTCCTGTATCATTTGTATTTTGAAATGCATGCTGTATGGTATCTACAGGCGTCTCAAATATATTTCCCAGACGTTCATCTATTTTCCATGAAGATAATCCGATGGGAATAGTATTGGCATCAATGACTGCGGTTGTATCTATGGGATTTCCGTTTCGGTCATATCGGTTGCCGTCCATGCCGGAAGCTGAACCTCCGAACTGGCTAAATTGATTAGGTATTGTATTCTGTGCCGACAGAGTCACACAGGTTAGGAAGAGTATTGCTGCAAAAAATATTTTTCTCATAACGGGGCAAATATACGATTTTTATTTGAACTATGAGAGGCTATTTGAAATTTTAGCCAAAGGGGATTTTCCCTTAAATACAGGTCGGGTTTGCTGTATATCTGTCTCGAATCCATACCAGTAGCTGCATTTATTTTTTTCATCGTCTATCCGGCACAGGCGAAGATGCTCATGGTAGTTGCCTTCCAGGGTTTCGCATTGAGAGGGCAGTGATACATGTTTAGTCCGTACCCGTTCTGCTGGTTTCTTCTTAAGTGACATACCGGCTTCAATCCATGCTAAGGTAACAGCATGGGTATATTCCGGATAGTGAGTCTGGCAGAATTCGTATAATAGTATACCGCGGCGTTCCAAGCTTAAAGGAGTATCAATGACATGCAGCGATATAAGGTGTTCCAGAAACCGCTGCAAAAAATCCTCATGCCCGATGATGAGCGAACGGGTTACGTTTTGCCAGGCAGGAGTGTTGTAAAATCCATCCAAGAGTCTGGATAGCAGACGGGCTGTTTGGAGTTCATCAGGGGTGATTTCTCTTGTTTGCAAGACTTCATAAGGTGGAAGGGGAGAATATTGAATACCCAATTCTTCAGCTCTTTGTCTCATTTCGGTTCCCGGCAATAGTTTGAGCGATTCTAATTGAATCTCTCCGGCACGGTAAGAAGCCAAGGTGCGTATATCCTCAAATATTTCATGTAGATGATAAAGGGGAAGTCCGGCAATCAGGTCAGCATGGGTTTCCATATTGGGGAGGGAACAAAGAAACTGCAAGCCTTCTAATGCGTCGGCTAATTTACCCATACGCCGGCTCGTGGACAGTACATTCTCATGAAGACTCTGAATACCAGCTTCTAAGTGAAGTAACCCTTTAGGCATATGTGACAGTTCCGACTTCAATTCTCCTGAAAGTAAAGCCGGGTGAATTTCTAAATGGAAACGAATGTCAGGAAATTCACAAAATAACTGGAGTAATGCTTTTGCCCGGCGATTGTTGTAATTGAAAGTTCGGTCGAGTACCCGGATATTCCTGATTCCGTGACGGTGAATTTCGGCAATGCGTGAGCGAATCATTTCTATAGATAAAGAGCGTACGGGCTTTTCTCCTCCACTGACACAGAAAGCACAGGTGTTGAAGCATCCTCTGGTGGTTTCCAGTTGCACAAAAGGTTTTTCCCAATTGAAGAAAATACTTTGCTCCGGATTGACTAGCTGGTCAAAAGCTAAGACGCGGGCCAGTCCGTTGTCACAATAGTTTCCGTTTCCATCTATATAACACAGACCGGTAACTTGATTCCAGGCGTCAGGGGAGTTCCATTTCCTTATCCATAAAGGAAACATCTCTTCTCCTTCTCCTCTGAAAACACAGGTGACAAATGGGTTACAGCGCAAAAAATGTTCATTGTTTCCTAAAAACTCCGGTCCTCCCAAGATGATAGCGCATTGAGGTAACAAAGCGGATGTCCGTGAAAGAATATGCATGAGTGCCTCATGATTGAATAGCCAGCAGGTGGCTGCTATGATATCGGGTTGATGGCGATAAATTTCTCCGGCAATCATCCCCGGATTTTCATTAATGGTAGCAGAGACCATTTTCCATTCGATGGAACTGTCTTCCATCAGTTGGGCATGAAGTGCGGGCAGGGCTAATGAAGAGTGAGCATAAGAACTGTTCAGGTCGAGCCAGAGAATTTTCATACAAGGATTGTTTAATTCGTTAAGTTTATAGGTTCTTCAATTTATAAATTTTACGGCTTTTTTATTTGGTTATCGGCTGAGGCTGCTGTGAACTTGAAAGCCAAAAGATTAGAAACTTATGTTCGGTTTCATCAAGTACGCTTTTTTTTGAGTATGCCTTACGTTTTTCTTGCCAGATAAAAAAGTTCAGGCAAGAACAGGTTTGAGCCAAATAGGAAAATTCCGTTTATAGAATTATGAAAAAGGTCTTTAAAAGGCTGTCTCAAAACAAGGAACAGCCTATGCAGACTATTTCCTGTTTTGAGACAGCATGAAATATGATACTATGATTAAAAATTAAATCAAGTATTGTGAACTGATTGATTCATTCGTCATGACGCGGCGGATGGTTTCAGCAAACATATCAGCAATAGAGAGCTGTTTTACTTTGGCACAGCGGTTTGAGTAAGGAATGCTGTCAGTAAATACCATTTCTTCTAATTGTGAGTTTTGTACACGTTCAGAAGCCGGACCTGACATTACACAGTGAGTAGCAATGGCGCGTACAGAGCGTGCTCCTGCTTCCTTCATGATGTCGGCAGCTTTAGTAATGGTACCAGCTGTATCTACCATGTCATCAATCAAGATTACGTTTTTGTCTTTTACGTCTCCAATGATTTGCATAGAAGCTACAACGTTTGCTTTCTCACGGGTCTTGTGACATAAAACCAAAGGCACATCAAGGAATTTAGCATAGGTACTCGCACGTTTTGAACCTCCTACATCAGGAGTTGCGATAGCTAAATTTTCCAACTTCAGCGACTGGATGTATGGGGCAAAGATGGTAGATCCATACAAGTGGTCGACTGGAATATCGAAAAATCCCTGAATCTGGTCAGCATGTAAATCCATTGTAATCAGACGGTCGATACCAGCCACTCGCAATAAGTCGGCTACCAGTTTAGCACCGATAGAAACACGTGGCTTATCTTTGCGGTCTTGGCGAGCCCATCCGAAATAAGGGATTACAGCGATGATACTTTTGGCTGATGCACGTTTAGCAGCATCAATCATCAGAAGTAACTCCATCAGATTATCAGAGTTGGGGAAAGTTGATTGAACTAAAAAAACATGTTGTCCGCGGATAGATTCTTCATAAGAAACAGAGAATTCTCCATCGGCAAAGTGAGTGATGTTCATGTTTCCAAGTTCGCATCCTAAGCTGTTGCAGATTTTTTCTGCGAGGTATCTCGAATTTGTACCCGAGAATACTTTGAAAGGTGTTGTTCCGTTCATTTGTATGATAGATATGTTTGAGCTGCAAAGTTACGCCATTTCTTTAAGCCATACAAAAGTTTCAGTAGAAAAGATGTTTTCTCCAGGTACTTTTCAGATGGAATGTGCCGAAATTCAGACCTAATTTGTACGAAAATAGCCTGCACGCTACACTTTTTATGGCTTAAACAGGGGTATAAAAGAACTTTAATCCGTGCAGAAAACCGTGTATGACGGTTCAGAACACAGGATTAGCCTATACATACTTTCTTGTACAGGCTGGCAGACGGACATGCAGATAACTGACATTTGTTCTTGTAGAAGGGATAAAGTATTTTCTTTTTTGCCGGTTTTATGTCTGTGTTGTTGAAAAATGATGTAAAAATATTCCCTTTAATATAAAAATTATTACCTTTGGGCGTTTCTAATTGATGAAAGACATGAAAATAGTAATTTTACAAACCGATATCTGTTGGGCGAATCCTAAGGAAAACTTGGAGCGTGCGGAAGAAATGTTGAAGAAGTACGCAGGGGTGGACTTGTTTGTTCTACCTGAGATGTTTTCTACCGGATTTTGTACGCAGCCGCAGGGCATTGCTGAGCCGGTGGAGAGTGAGTCCTTGGTGTGGATGAAACGTGTGGCAGCCGAACGGAACTGTGCGATAGCCGGAAGTGTGGCAATAGAAGACGGAGGAAAATTCTTTAACCGTTTTTATTTTGTGCATCCCGATGGGTTGGTGCAATCTTATGATAAAAAACACTTGTTCACTTATGGAGGAGAGCATAAACAGTTTACTCCCGGGACAGAACGGGTAATTGTTTCTTATAAAGGTGTGCGTTTTTTGACGCAAATTTGCTATGACTTGCGTTTCCCCGTATGGTCACGTAATCGTGGCGATTATGATGTAGCCCTTTATGTAGCAAGCTGGCCGGTTCCTCGTATTGAAGCTTGGAAGGCTTTGCTTCGGGCTCGTGCAATAGAAAATCAATGTTATGTGGTAGCCCTAAACCGGGTAGGAGAAGACCCTAACTGTTCTTATTGCGGGGGCAGCGAAGTAATCAATCCTTACGGAAAAACCATAGCAATTTGTGAGGATTATAAAGTTTGTGGGGCAGAAGCTGTGATTGATATGGATGTCTTGGAAGATTTTCGGAAGAAATTTCCGGTACTGAATGATGCCGACGATTTTTGTTTGCGATAATAAATCTATAATAAAATGGAAAACTCAATAAAACTTTTACTGTTAGGCGACCAGGCGATAGCCTTGGGAGCAATTCATGCAGGTATTTCCGGAGTCTATGCATATCCGGGTACTCCCTCTACTGAAATTACTGAATATATACAAGAATCCCCGTTGGCAAAAGAACGTGGTTTGCATAGCAGCTGGTGTACTAATGAAAAAACGGCAATGGAAGCTGCATTGGGAGTATCATATGTAGGAAAGCGTGCGTTGGTTTGCATGAAACACGTAGGGATGAATGTATGTGCCGATGCTTTTGTTAACTCAGCCATTACCGGAGTAAATGGAGGTATTGTGGTATTGGCTGCTGATGACCCTTCGATGCATTCTTCGCAGAATGAGCAGGATTCTCGCTTCTACGGCAAGTTTGCGATGATTCCGATTCTTGAACCCTCTTCACAGCAGGAGGCATACGATATGATGGAATATGCATTCGAGCTTTCAGAGCGTGAAAAACTTCCGGTTCTGATGCGTATCGTAACCCGTATGGCGCATTCGCGTGCGGCAGTGAAAGTGAAAAGCTGTGCTGCCGGGGTGGCTTGTACGCAAAGAGCCTCCATGCCGTCCGATTGGGTCTTGCTTCCTGCAAATGCACGTCGCCGTTATCAGGAGGTTATCCGTCTTCAGCCTCAGCTGGCAGAACTGTCGGAAACGTCTGTTTATAACAAAAAAACAGGTTTGCCTGTAAAGGAAGTGGCAGAGAAAGGGATTATAGCTTGTGGAATCGGATATAATTATGTGATGGAAAACTATCCTACAGGCTGTCCGTACCCTTTGTTGAAAGTTTCGCAATATCCTCTTCCTGCGGAAGCTGTAACACAGCTGGCAGATGCATGTAAGGAGATTCTTGTGGTTGAAGATGGCCAGCCTTTTGTGGAAGAACAATTGAGAGGTGTACTTCCTTCACGCTATGTGGTGAAAGGACGGTTGACCGGCGATTTGCCCCGGACTGGTGAGTTAAATCCGGATAATGTAAAAACAGCCTTGGGTATGAAGATAGAGCAGGTTTATGCTCCGGCACAAAATCTGGTCCCCCGTCCGCCTGCCTTGTGTAACGGATGTGGTCACCGCGATGTGTATGATGCGCTGAATAAAGTGGTAGCCGAATATCCAGATGCTAAAATATTCGGAGATATTGGTTGCTATACCTTGGGAGCTCTTCCTCCGTTCCGGGCTTTAGACAGCTGTGTAGATATGGGAGCCTCGATTACAATGGCAAAGGGAGCGGCAGATGCCGGACTTTTTCCTGCCATTGCAGTAATAGGTGATTCTACATTCACTCATTCCGGTATGACTGGTTTGCTGGATGCTGTCAATGACCATGCCAATATTACAGTGGTTATCTCCGATAATCTGACAACAGCTATGACCGGAGGACAAGATTCTGCAGGAACAAATAAATTTGAAGCGATTTGCCTTGGTCTCGGAGTAGAGCCTGAACACGTGCGGGTAGTGGTTCCATTGCCTAAAAACATGGAGGAAATCACGCGTATTATCCGTGAAGAAATAGAATATAAGGGAGTATCAGTGATTATTCCTCGCCGTGAGTGTATGCAGACATTAAACCGTAAATTGAAACAAAAAAGAGCAGAACAGAAATGAAAACAGATATCATACTTTCAGGTGTAGGCGGACAAGGTATTCTTTCCGTTGCCACGATTATAGGAGAAGCTGCAACTCGTATGGGGCTTACGTTAAAACAGGCAGAAGTACATGGAATGAGCCAGCGCGGGGGAGATGTACAGTCTAATCTCCGTCTGTCGGATGCACCGATTTCATCAGACCTTATTCCGTTAGGGGCAGCCGATATGATTCTTTCATTGGAGCCTATGGAAGCTTTGCGTTATTTACCCTACTTGTCGGCAGGGGGATGGATTATAACCTCTACGGCTGCATTCAAGAATATTCCGAATTATCCGGATGAAGAGGCACTGATGGCTGAATTAAATTCGCAGCCTCATGTGATAGCCTTGGATATCGAGAAACTCGCAAAAGAGAATCAGATGCCTAAATCGGGAAATGTCATCTTGTTAGGAGCGGCAGCCGCTTTCCTGAAGATTTTAGATGCTTCGACCTTGCGTGAAAGTGTAGGACGGATTTTTGCATCAAAGGGGGAAGCGGTAGTTGAAATGAATAACCGGGCTTTCGATTTGGGATATGATTATGTGAAACAGCTTAATCTTTCCGGCTTATGAGCAGAGTGTTTAGTGAGGAACTCGTTTCTTCGGTGGCAAAAGAAATGAAGGTCGCCGATTTGCAGAATGCTACCATCGGCGATGTGTTGCTTGTGGCCTCCCGGCTGGAGGAGTTGACAGGCATTCCTTTCATCCGTATGGACCAGGGTTCTCCCGGACTGCCGGCAAACCGGGTAGGAATCGAGGCTGAAAAGGCAGCTCTCGATAAAGGTCTGGGAGCTCAATATCCGGCAGCCGCAGGTGTATCTGAATTGAAAGAGGCTGCTTCCCGGTTTGTGAAAGCTTTCATTGATATTGATATCTCTCCGCGGGCTTGTTTGCCCACCACCGGTTCGGTAGCCGCCTCTTTCGGTTCATTCATTGCCTGTACACAGCGTATTCCCGGCAAAGACAAAGTGCTTTTTATTGATCCGGGATTTCCTATCCAAAAGTCACAGTTGCGTATCTTAGGCATCGGTTGGGAGCTGTTTGATATCCATGATTATCGCGGAACTGCATTGCGGGCAAAACTGGAAAGTTTTTTAAGTAAAGGAGATATAGCTGCTATTGTTTATTCTAATCCGAATAATCCGGCATGGATTTGTCTGGAGGAAGAAGAATTAAAAATTATAGGTGAACTGGCTACGGCTTACGATGTAGTTGCCCTCGAAGACCAGGCGTATTTTTGCATGGATTTCCGCCATCCGTTCGGCCGTCCGTATCAGCCTCCTTTTGTGCCTACCGTAGCCCGTTATACCGATAATTACATACTGATGCTTTCTGCTTCTAAAATATTCAGCTATGCTGGTCAGCGTATCGCTTTGGCATGTGTATCCGATAAACTGTTCGACAGTCAGTATCCGGCTTTAGCGAAACGCTATGAAGATTCAGGAGTTTTCGGACCTACGTTCATTGCTTCTATCATGTATATGATTACGTCGGGATGTACGGCTACCACGCAATATGGAATGGCAGAGATGCTCAACCGCTCGGTTACTGGTGAGATAAACTTTGTAGAGGATGTACGCGAGTATGAACGTCGTGCCCGTAGAATGAAAGAAATTTTCACATCAAATGGCTTCACGATAGTGTACGACCGCGATGTAACGCAGCAAGTAGGCGATGGCTTTTTCTTTACGTTGGGTTATCCCGGAATGACCGGAGGCGAATTGCTTTGTGAGTTGATGTATTACGGAGTGAGCAGTATCTCACTTTCTACCACAGGAAGTGACCAGCAGGGGGTTCGTGCTTGTACTTCACGTATGAGAGAGGAATTATATCCGGTGTTAGAGGAACGGATGCGTGCTTTCCGGGAAGATCATCCCGTGAAATGAATACAACCTCAAGACTCATGATAGAGCGGGCAAGAACGCATAATCGGAATATGTAAGAACTCAATAACTTAAAAACTCAATAACTCAATAACTTAAAAACTTAAAAACTTAAAAACTTAAAAACTCAATAACTTAAAAACTACTATGATTTGGAACACAAGTAAAGAATGCATGTCTCGCGAACAGATGCGAGAACTTCAAGGAAAGCGTTTACAGAAATTAGTTGTTTACGTATATCATAATGTCCCGTTTTATCGTCAGAAAATGCAGGAAATGGACTTGTCGCCCGATGACATCCGCAGCATAGACGATATTGTAAAATTACCCTTCACTACCAAGCAAGACCTGCGCGATAATTATCCCTACGGACTTCAGGCAGCCCCTCCTTCAGAAATTGTACGTGTGCATGCCTCTTCCGGAACCACCGGAAATCCTACCATTGTGGGGTATACCCGGAGAGATCTTGCTGTATGGTCGGAAGTAATGGCCCGCTCTTTGTCGGCTTATGGAGTAACGCGCGATGACACTTTCTCTGTCAGCTATGGCTATGGACTTTTTACCGGTGGGTTAGGAGCGCATTATGGAGTAGAAAATCTGGGAGCTACCGTTATTCCGGCTTCTACCGGAAATACAGAAAAACACGTACGTCTGATTCGTGATCTTCGTATTACAGGAATTGCCTGTACTCCTTCATACGCCCTTCATCTGGCAGAAGTAATTGAGCGGATGGGAATCAAGAAATCTGAATTAGGTTTGCGTATCGGTGCCTTTGGAGCTGAGCCGTGGACTGAAAACATGCGCCGTGAAATAGAAGAACGTCTCGGAGTAAAAGGGTATAATATTTATGGGTTAAGTGAAATCATGGGACCGGGTGTGTCATACGAATGTGAGGTGCAACATGGTTCGCATATCAATGAAGATCATTTCTATCCGGAAATTATTAATCCGGATACCTTGGAGCCTCTTCCTTACGGTGAGCAGGGCGAACTGGTCTTTACCACTTTGACCAAGGAAGGAATGCCCTTGTTGCGTTATCGCACGAAGGATTTGACTTCGCTGATGAATGATGTTTGTCCTTGCGGACGCACCAGTGTACGGATGACTCCGATTATGGGACGCAGTGATGATATGATGATTATCCGTGGCATCAATGTATTCCCGTCGCAAGTGGAAAGTGTGATTTTACAGATGAAAGAGTTTGAACCCCAGTATTTGCTGGTGGTTGACCGGAAAAACAACTTAGATACACTGGAAGTACAGGTGGAAGTACGCCGTGACTATTTTACGGATGACATCGGAGCGATGCTCGGCTTGAAAAAGATGCTTGCCGATAAGCTGAAAAGTGTACTTTCTATCAGTGCAGATGTGAAGTTGGTTGAACCGAACAGCATTGCCCGCAGTGAGGGAAAATCGAAACGGGTAATCGACAAACGTGTATTGGTATGATTAAGTTATAGAGTCTTTATATTTGTGAGTTTGCTGTGTCTGCCATCTTATTTTGTGCAGGAACTACAAACTCAAAAAAACAAGGAATCAACAACTTGCCAACTCAACAACTTACCAACTTAAAAACTCAACCTTATGACAATAAAACAATTATCGGTATTCTTGGAAAACAAGACCGGAAGAATCAATGATGTAGTTCGTACGTTAGGAAAAAACGGAATTAATATGCATGCCTTCAGTATGGCAGAAACGGCAGATTTTGGAATCTTACGCTTAATAGTATCAGATGTAGACAAGGCGGTGGAGGTATTAAGAGAGCAAGATTTTGCCGTGATGTCAACCGATGTAGTTTGCTTGGACTGTGAGAATGTTCCCGGCTCATTGGCTGTGGTACTTGAATATTTGGCTGCCGAGCAGATTTTCATTGATTATATGTATGCTTTTGCGCAAAACGACCGTGCGCACGTAGTGATTAAGCCGAATGATATGACACGCTGTCTGGAAGTACTTGAGCGTCATCAGTGTGATGTGCTGACTAAGGATAAACTGTAAATATGCTGATTATCCGGGTTCTGTAGTATTCGCTGAGACGGATAAAAATGCCTTGATATTTTTTTAAAACGTTGAGACGTTTCACCTTAAATGTCAAGGCATTTTTCTGAAACTTCAAGGCGTTTTTTTTAAAGAAATTATTTAAGAAAAAAAGACGCCATTCTGTTACGGAATAGCCCCGTAGCAGAATGGCGTCTTTGTATATTGTTTCTTCTACAAGATACAGTTTATCTTCCTCCAGCCGGCAGATTCTTAAGGAAGTAGTCGGTCATTGACTTGCGCAGATGGAAAGTCGTTCCTTCGCCTTCATGGATGCTGTGTGTACGCATCGGGTAAGAAAGCTGTGAGAAGATTTTTCCGTGACGAATCAATTCATTGACCAGACGTTCACAGTTCTGGTAATGCACATTGTCATCGCCTGTTCCATGAATCAGCAGCAGGTTCCCTTTTAATCCGGAAGCATAGCTGATGGGAGAGCCTTTCCGGTATCCGTCCGGGTTGTTTTGCGGCGTATTCATGTAACGCTCCTGATAAACGGTGTCATAGAGGCGCTGGTCGGCCACGAAAGCGATGGCTATACCGGTGTGGAATACTTCCGGATATCGGAACATACAGTTCAACGTCTGGCTTCCGCCGCCGCTCCATCCAGTAATCCCGATTCGGCTTGCATCAATGTGGCTATACTGGCGTGCCAAGTCAAGAATACCGCGGGCCTGGTCTTCGCTGGCAAATGTTCCTACCTCTCCGTAAATACACTTTCTCCACTCTCTGCCGCGCGGAGCGCGTGCTCCTCTGTTTTCGATGCTTACCACAATATATCCCTGATTAGCCAGGTATTGGTGCCATAAATCTCCTCCGCCCCATACGTCTTGTACGGTAGCATTGGCAGGTTCTCCATATACGTCAATGATGACCGGATATTTTTTTGAAGCATCAAAGTCTGCCGGCTTTATCATCCATGCATCCAGGTCTAATTCTCCGGAACGGACTTTGACAAACTCTTTCGGCTTTAATCCTAATGCCTGATATTCTGCTTTAGCCAAAGCATTGTTTTCAATCATGCGTACACTCTTATGATTTGGCAGACTGATCATGTCGATTACCGGAGGAGTAGCGGCATTGCTGAACGAATGCACAGCCCAGCGTCCGTTAGGCGATATATTATAGCGGTGCTGTCCTGATTCATGGGCAGGACTTAAGCGTTTCACTTCCCCGTTTCCGAATAAGCTGGCAGAGTAGAGGTAACGCTGCGTAAAGTTATCGGGCGAGGCAATGAAGTATACGGTTCCTTTTTTAATATCTATGCCAGCCTGTTCAATATAGTCAAAGTTCCCTTTAGTGATGGGTTCTATTTTTTTACCGTCACGGCTGACTCTGTATAAGTGGCGCCATCCGTCGCGTTCACTTTCCCAGGTAAACCATGTATTGTTTTTCAGCCAAGTTACGTTGTCGTTTGTTTCCAGCCATGCCGCATCGGTATCGGTGAATATATTTTCCGGCTGTGGATTTCCGATGGTTGCAATCCATACTTTGTTTGTGTTTTGCTGACGGTTCATCTGCTGGATGAATAATTCATTGCTTTCCGGTATGAAATCCATACGCATGATGTAGTTGTTGCGCGGGTCGCCCGGTATCTGAATCCAAGTAGTAGTTCCTCCATTGGCCGATACATAGCCCACTTTTACAGCCGAGTTGGTCGTTCCTGCTTTCGGATAAGGAAAGCGGCTGATTTTAGGATAAAGCGAATCTACATTATTGATAATATCAAACCATCCGGTACCCTTGCTGTCGCTTTGCCAGTAAGCAATGTGTTTGCTGTCCGGGCTCCAGCGGAATCCGTCGCGGCAGTTGAACTCTTCTTCATAAACCCAGTCGAAGGTACCGTTGATGATTTCATCTGTTCCGTCGGTCGTTACAGCTGTGATGTGTCCGTTGCTCAGGTCTTCTACATAGATGTTGTTCCGGCTGACATAAGCGGCTTTCCGGCTATCCGGTGAGAACTTGGCAAACATCAGACTGCTTTCCGGCAAGGTCTTTCCCAACTGTTGTAGTTTTCCGTTGTTCATGTTGAGCACCCAGTAATCACCTCGGGTGTCATAGCGCCATACTCGGCGTGTGTTTGTATAAATAAGTACCAGCGAATGGTCGGTGTTGAAACTGAAGCTGCGCACTTGAAGAGTGTCTTGGGTTCCCGGTTTTACGAGCATGGATGCGGGTATCAATGTTTCCTGTTTGCCGCCTTTTGCCGGATAGGCAACGATGTCGTATCCGCCGGCCGGATTTTTTTCGGTGCGTGAATAATGGTCTCCGTCTTCCAACCAGTTCACATAGGTGCTTCCTTTGGTATGAATCAGTCCTCCATAGGCTACATTTTCTAATGTAGGTATTTGCTGCGCTTGCAAGCTACTTCCTCCCGATAAAAAGAGAATGACAGCGGTGAGGGTTTGCGTTAATTTTTTCATGTCTTTTCAGATATTAGTAATAGATAGTTGATAAGCAGAACGAGGTAACGAGGGGAGGTCTCTTCCCTTGTTACCCCGCTGTTTTATGAATGACAGAGATTTACTGGATGCCCAGTTTCTTTTTCATGTCTTTGGTCAAAGCGTCTTTGTGCATCAGTACATAGACTGTTTTGGCACGTACGAAGCTTTCCGACATGTTCAGGTAGCCGCCAAAATCATTGCGGGCTGTTCCCCATGAGTTTTTGGTGATATAATACTTGGTTCCGTTTTGGTCTTTTGCCAGACCGGTGAGATGCATCAGGTGGTCGTCGGTGGTTACAAACGATTCATATCCAGCCTGACGAACTTCCTGAGTTACATTGATTTCCGGATAGGGACGTTCAAATTTGAACACTTCAGCCAAACGGTCTTTCTCGTTCATCTTTTGCCAGCGTGCAAAGTCGGTTCCTTTTAAATCTTCGGTTTTTTCCACTTCCGGATTGATGGCTACTCCATGCGTGTAGGCAAATCCGCGTTCACTTACATCTCCGTCCCATGCCACGGTAAATCCGTTGTTTAGTGCGTAATCGGTGGCAGCCATCATTTCATCCAGTGGAAGATTATACATTTTGGCATGTTCCCAGTTGTCGGGGATTTCCACCTCAAATTCTTCATAAAAAGGTTTGTGTGAGAAACTGGTCAGCATGACATAGTCATTGCGGTTGATGCCCAGAGAGGCTGCAAATGATTTCGGAGTATATTCTTTCCCTTTATAAGTAAATGTTTCAGGCAGTTCGCCCATATAGATGTCAAATAAACTCTTGATCAATTTATTATACTCAGGGCTGCGTTTCCGTAACTTTACAGCTTGCTCGGCAATAGCAGTCATATATGAGGCTAATTCTCCGTGATTGTGGTTCTTTGAATCGTAGTTGATTCCGGTGTACACTTCTTCGGGAACGATACCCACTTGTTCGAAAGCAGTAAACCAGCTGGGAGTCACACTTCCTTGTCCGATATTTCCGTTACCATGACGGAGGTAGTTGTCTTCCAGTTGATTCATATACTTTTGGCGGACAATGAACATTTCCGACAGGTCGTATTCACCTTTTCCCATACGGAGCAGTTCGGCTTCGATAAATGAAGTGGTGGCAAAGCACCAGCAGGTTCCGGTGGCAGCCTGATTTTTAACTGGAGTTACTTTCTGGTTAACGATAGTAGTAAACTGATAGCCTTCTGCGGGCTGTTGTGCCCATAGGGTCGTTGATGCCAACGCAAGGGCAGCAAGTGTCATGGTTTTTGTTTTCATGGCTTGTTTATTTTGTATAGAGTTTGTTAGAATCCGAAACGATAGTCATTCCAATATTTGGCAGCCATTTCATCCCAACGTAGAATGGTTGCTCCGATAAAGTCTTTTGTATAATCTGTAAGAAAAGCTTTGGCACGTTCTTCTCCTTTGGTTTTAAGCAGTTCTTGATAACGGCTCTCTACCATGGGAAGTTCACTGAAGGCTTTATCTTCAAAGTGCAGGATATTTTTTTCCATAATGCCGCGCGCGTTTCCCCAGCGTACGGTTGCCAGTTTATTGGCACGGCGGTAATGCCATAGGGCTGCATCTTCGCGGTAACGGTGGTTTCCGCAAATTTTATACATGGCGGGCAGGTCGGTAGTTCCTGCAAAAATGGGTACACGCGGACTTTGTCCCGGGTTATCCATCGAGAACCAGCAAATGCCGCCCACTGCATCGGGGAGCCAGCTGCGTAATTGAATTACTGTAGAGTAAGCGCACTGAGGGACAGCAATGTTGCGGTATGATTTTACGGCTCCTTCTTTGATACCGTTGAGCATCTGTACTTCATCGGGACGCATCCAAGGGTTAGCTTTCGGGCTGATAATGGTATCTGTCTGTCCGGTTTTTCGGTCTTTCTTTACAACCTTCAAGTTGCGGGTTACATCCCACTGAGTACCTTCGTAAGTTTGACGAAGGAGTGCCATTACATCGGTGGCATTCAGCTTTTTCTCCGGTTTAACGCTGAAAGGTAATTCTTCGGCATTTTCATCTAAGTTAAGTGAAGGGGCAAGGGTGCTAAGTATAAAGAACTCCCGGACACTGAAGGCTTGCCATTTTCCTGCGTAGTTAGGACCTCCATAGGCACGCCAGAATTTGAAGGGTTTCTTTCCGTCCCAAAGTTTCAGTTTTTTGGCTACTTCGAATACATTCTCTGAAGCCATGTAATTTTCTTTGTCTTTCAGATTCAGTGTGCTGATGCGTGGAATGTTGGCAGAGACACCCACCTCTCCGTCAGGGATGCGTACGGCAGCCCATACGCCACCTATTTTATCCGGACCTTCTCCGAAAATTTCAAAATGCCATACTTCTTTGGGGTCGGCGATGGTCAAACATTCTCCGGAATCTCCATAACCATATGTTTTTACCAGTTCTCCCATCAGCTGGATGGTTTGGCGAGCGGTAGAGCAGCGTTCCAAGGCAATGCGTGCAAGTTCTTCTATCATGAACATGCCTTGTTTGTTTTGCAGTGTGTCACGACCGCTGATGGTGGTTTCGCCCATGGCAAGTTGTTTCTCGTTCATACATGGATAAGAGGTATCCAAAAAAGCATAGGTATTACGAACCTGTGGTATTTTCCCTTTTACGGTCAGATTGGTCTGGTCTTCGGGAAATTCAGTATGCATGCGTCCGTTATAAATGGCAGTTACGGTGTCATTTTTATAAGTTTTAGCCGGAACTACATTGACCCAAGAGCGATACCAGCTGTCGCAGGTGTGGCTGGTTATTACCGAACCGTCTGATGAGGCTTCTTTTCCTACCATTATACTGGTGCAGCAGTCAGGGTCATGGAATAACGTATTTTGGGCTGCGAGTGATTGTGAAAGAGCCAGCCCGATAATAAATAAAGTACCGTATAGTTTCATAGTTACTTATTAAGTGTGAATTTGGTTCAAAATTATTAAAAAAAAAGAGGGAGACCAAACTTTTTTATTCAAAAACAAAGGATTTGCTTGATTTTTATCTTTTTGTCAAATGTTTGTCTGCTTTTTTGGGGGAGGGAAGTGAGCTTGGTGAAAAGGTTGCGCAACGGGGGTTATCAGGAGGATGCTTTGGGTTAATAAAGGAGGTAAAATGGAATAGGGGTTACGTTGTTATGGGTTTGGGGTAAAAAGAAAGCATCCCCTTTTTATGTTGGAGATGCTTACCTGTTAATATAATTTTTTGATCAAGTCACTGCGCCCAATTCGCTTTAGCTCATTGATGATGGAACGCCGTTCTTCAGGTTTGTACCAGAAGAAGAACATGCGCTGCGCCAGCTTTTCTTTCGGAGTTTTAGCCGAATAAACCGGTTCCAATGTGTAAGGATGATAGCCGGTATACCAAGCTTCGGTTGCAACCGTCATGGGGGTTGGCGTAAAGTCTTGCACTTGCTCCAGATGAAAGTCTAAACGTTTGGTGGTAACTGCCAGCTCTGCCATGTCTTCTTCAGTGCATCCCGGATGACTGCTGATAAAATAAGGAATAATCTGTTGACGCAGATTCAACTCAGCATTCAGTTTGTCGAAAATCTTTTTGAACTGATAGAACTGTTCAAAAGGAGGTTTGCGCATCAAATATAAAACGTGGTCGCTGGTGTGTTCAGGGGCAACCTTCAGACGTCCGCTTACGTGGCGTGTAATCAGTTCACGGGTATATTCAGCTGTGCTGCGGTTAACGGCATCGTCTTTGCTCTGATGGAGGAGAAGGTCGTAGCGTACTCCACTTCCAATAAAGCTTTTCTTAATCCCCGGCAAGGCATCTACCGAATGGTAAATGTCGAGTAGGGGGCGATGGTCGGTATTTAAGTTCGGACATACTTTAGGATGAATGCACGACGGACGCTTGCAGCGTTGGCATAGCTTTAAGTCTTTGCCGCCCATGCAGTACATGTTTGCCGACGGACCTCCCAGGTCGCTCAGATATCCTTTGAAGTCGGGCATTTGAGTTATTGCTTTGACTTCTTTTAGAATACTCTCTTTGCTTCTGCTTACAATGAATTTTCCCTGATGGGCAGAGATGGTGCAAAAAGCACATCCCCCAAAACATCCCCGGTGAATGTTGACCGAGAACTTAATCATTTCATAGGCAGGAATACGTTTTCCTTTGTATTTAGGATGGGGAAGACGGGTATAGGGAAGGTCGAAAGACATATCCAGCTCGCCCTGAGTCATGGGAGGATAGGGTGGATTGACCACGACCGTACGGTTTCCCACTTGCTGGAGAATGCGTGCAGCGGTATATTTGTTAGATTCTTCTTCTATGTGACGAAAGTTTTGTGCTTGTTTTTTCTTGTCTTTCAAGCATTCTTCGTGTGAGAAAAGGGTTAAGTCGTCTGCCGTGTTATCCGGACAAACTTTTTCACCGGAGTGCGTCAGATAAGCTGTCTGAGGAATATCATGGGGAATTTCTTGACTTGCTTTCATGCGACGGCAAAGTTCCATGATAGGCTTTTCTCCCATTCCGTAGATGAGTAAGTCTGCAGGTGCGTCCACCAAGATAGACGGACGTACTTTATCTTGCCAATAATCAAAGTGAGTCAAGCGCCGGAGTGATGCTTCAATGCCTCCTAAGATGACAGGTACATCCGGGTAAAGTTTTTTTAGAATTTGTGTATATACGATGCTTGGATACTCGGGGCGCATATCATGGCGTCCGTCAGGGGTATACGCATCTTCACTGCGCAACCGCCGGTTGGCTGTGTATTTATTGACCATACTATCCATGCAGCCGGGAGAAACCCCGAAGAATAAACGGGGACGGCCCAGTTTTTTAAAGTCACGTAAGTCGTCCCGCCAGTTTGGTTGGGGAATGATTGCAACACGCAGTCCTTGTGATTCAAGCATACGTCCGATGACAGCAGCTCCGAATGACGGGTGATCCACATATGCATCTCCACTGAACAGAATTACATCCAGTTCGTCCCATCCCCTGAGTTCTACTTCTTTTTTTGTAGTAGGTAACCAGTCGGTTAAATTATTCTGTTGTTTCTTTATCACGTTCCCAGTTTATGTAAAGCAAAATTAGTTGGTGAAGTCCGAATGCTTTCATATTGTTATGGTAAATCACGTCAATACAAAGGTCAAGCAAATCTTTACTGTTTTCTTCCATTGAGGCGATTAGCGAGCGGACATTCAGTTTTAGTTTATCAAGAACATTCTCGTCTACAATTCCGTTACTGTCAATCAGGTGTTGGAATAGAGAATATTTTTCAATGGTCTGTAAATGCTGTTCCGAGATTTCCATGCTTCGGGTGCCCGAAGCGTTTGTCTGTATTGTGTACATAGCTTTTTTGTTTTAAAGTTCGTTTTATACAGACAAAGTTATACCTTTTTCTTGAATAACCTCGGTTTTCCTTTATTTTTTCGTTATAGTGTTTGAGGGTGTAGCTTGCTGTTATGTATGATATTCCAGATATCCTCTTCTGTACCTGAGAAAGGACCGGATTTTTCTAATTTGATGGTCGACATGGCTGCAGCAAAGCAACCTGCTTCTTCGTATGACGCTCCTTTGTTGCGCATATATAAGTATCCTAATACATATGTGTCTCCACATCCGGTGGCATCTACAACGTCTTGGGGAGGATAAGCCGGGATTTGGTGGAATTTTCCCTCTGCGTAAATGAGCGATCCGAGGCTTCCTAAGGTAAGCAAGACCTCTTTTACTCCCCAGTCGGCCAGTTGTAAGGCTGCCTGTTTAGGGTCAGCATATCCTGTCAGAACTTGTGCTTCGTGCTCATTGACTTTTAATATGTCAATATATTTAAGCGCTTCTTTTTTGTCATTCCAGTCTACAGGATATACTTTCTCACCGCGTACTTCGCGGAGGTAGCCTTGTGCGTCAACTGCCAAGATGCCTTTCTTTGAAAGCATTTTTACGACATCCAGAGAAAAGTCGTCGGAGAGTAAACTTCCCAAATGGAAGATGTGGGCTTTTTCGTCTTTAAGCTCTTCTACTGTAAAGGGGTCAGCTTTTGCTAAAACACGCTGTGTGCGGTTATCTTGGTTTTCTCCATACGTGTTTTCAAAGTAAACTGTATTTTTGCTCGGAAGTACTTTGACCTGAATACCTTTTTCCCGCATTTCTTCTACGGCCTTATATTCACTTGGAGCGAGTGCAGTTATTAAGCGATAATTTTTTGTATCCTTCAGATGGCGCATGCCATGTGAGAAATAATAAGAAGTACCTCCTGGGAGGTAAGTAGTCTGTTTCGGAGTTACAATTTTATCTAACGTGATGTGTCCTATGCAGCAAATGTCATTCATTATTATTAATTTTCAAAAATTCGGGCGCAAAGATACGCATATTTTTTGGTTTAGCCTTGTTTATTTGGAATTTAACGAGTGTGCTTTTTGCTGAATTTATAGGTAAATAATACACTTGTGAAATAAAAATCACTTGAATTCTTGCTGTTTAAGGAAATAAAGCCTTACCTTTAAGGCATAAAATCTAAAAGAAGTATTTGCTATGCTCTGTTTAGTTGGCGATATGAGCATTTTGTCAGGCTTAGTTAACTGTAGTCTGATACTTGTAGCCTATAAATAGAGAATAGCTGTTATTATTTAACGTAAAAGAAAGTATGAA
This sequence comes from uncultured Phocaeicola sp., assembly GCA_958434805.1. Next base: position 22,548 of record CAUBDX010000008.1, on the reverse strand, counting down.
ATGAAAAACATGAATGTAAAACCAGCAGAAGGAAAGCTGGGAGTTTTATGTGTGGGTCTGGGTGCAGTGGCCACCACATTTATGACAGGGGTATTAATGACTCGCAAGGGATTGGCGAAGCCTGTGGGCTCTATGACGCAATATGACAAAATCCGTGTAGGGCGTGGAGCAGAAAAGAAATATCTGCATTATAATGAAATCGTTCCGATGGCTCAGTTGAGCGATATCGTATTCGGCGCATGGGATGTATATCCTGCCAATGCATACGAATCGGCCATGAACTGTGAAGTGTTAAAAGAAAAAGATATCAATCCGGTGAAAGATGAGTTGGAATGTATCGTTCCGATGAAAGCTGCATTCGACCATAATTATGCTAAACGTCTGGATGGAAACAATGTGAAAGACTGCGCTACCCGTTGGGATATGGTAGAAGCTTTGCGTGAGGATATCCGTAACTTTAAAGCTGCTAACGGCTGTAGCCGTATCGTTGTTTTGTGGGCTGCATCAACCGAAATTTATGTGCCTGTCGATGAATCTGTTCACGGCTCTTTGGCTGCACTTGAACTGGCGATGAAGAACGATGACCGCGAACACATTGCTCCTTCTATGTGTTATGCGTATGCTGCTTTGGCTGAAGGGGCTCCTTTTATTATGGGTGCTCCAAACACTACAGTAGATATTCCGGCTATGTGGGAAATGGCTGAAAAAACACAAATGCCGATTGCCGGTAAAGATTTCAAGACCGGCCAGACTTTGGTTAAATCGGGTTTTGCTCCGATTATCGGAACACGCTGCTTAGGGTTGTCAGGATGGTTCTCTACCAATATTCTTGGAAACCGCGACGGCTTAGTGCTGGATGAGCCGGCTAACTTCCATACTAAAGAGGTTAGTAAACTTTCTACTTTGGAATCTATCTTGGTTCCAGAAAACCAACCGGATCTTTATACTGATTATTATCATAAAGTACGTATCAACTATTATCCTCCTCGCAATGACGATAAAGAAGGTTGGGATAACATCGATATTTTCGGATGGATGGGTTATCCGATGCAGATTAAGATTAACTTCTTGTGTCGTGACTCTATTCTGGCAGCTCCGCTTTGCCTTGACTTGGTATTGCTGAGTGACTTGGCTGCTCGTGCCGGACGTTTTGGTACGCAGCGTTTCTTGAGTTTCTTCCTCAAGAGCCCGATGCATGACTATACTGCAGGTGAAGTTCCTGTTAATCACTTGTTCCAGCAGTATGTTATGCTGAAGAATGCACTCCGTGAAATGGGAGGTTATGAAGCTGATGAAGAAATTGATTAAGCAGTCAGAATACTTTAAGTATACTGAAATATAAAAACGAAGTGAGGAGACTGGCGTAAAGTCAGATTCTTCTCACTTCGTTTATTTAAAGCGATATGGGTTTGGTTGAAACCTGAAGTTTTGGATATTGATTTTAACCGATGGCAAGTTTTTTCAGATTTCCCCTTCCAGCCATGCATCAATAAGTTTCCGTGCGATACTTAATTTTTTAGGTATTTCGGGCAGGTTATCACGAGTATAAAAAGCACCCGCACTGAGTTCTTCATTTTGAAGTTTAATGGTTCCACTTTCATAATCGGCATAATAGCCCACCATTATTCCACTCGGATAAGGCCAAGGCTGACTTCCGTAATATTTCAGGTTCTTGATGTTTAATCCGGTTTCTTCCATGACTTCTCGGTGTACACATTCTTCAAGCGTTTCGCCCGGTTCCAGAAAACCAGCAACCAGTCCGTTGAATGTACCCCGGAAGTTTCGGGCATGTACCAGCAAGATACTGTCCTCTTTTTTGATTAACACAATAACAGCCGGTGAAATACGGGGATAAAACTCTTGGCGACATTCGGGACATCGTTTAGCTATGGCTGAAACTTGGGTGGTAGGAACGCCGCACATAGGACAGTAACGGCTATTCTTGTCCCAATTCAATATTTGTGAAGCTTTTCCTGCCTGCTTGTATTCTTCTAAGGGAAGCACATCGAATGACGCACGCAAATCTTTTAGCATCCGTTCACTGTTTTCGTCTCCCGCTACCGGTGCATAGATAGCATAAGTCTTGGCAGGACATCCGTTTATTTCACCAATCAGATGAATGGTGCTTCCTATGGGAACCTGAACGGGCGGATGGCATGTATAGGGTATGTGGTATCCATTTGCCGTTTTTTCTATAAGCACTTGTCCGTTGAAGAATACAAACCATCCGCAAAGACCTTTTTCTTTTTGAGAATCTGTTTTCATCCGTTTAATCCTTTCATGGTTAATTGAATGCGCTTACGGTTATAGTCAATACTTAAGACTTTTACCCGGACATGCTGATGGATGCTGACTACCGTAGTAGGATCGCTGATGAAACGGTCGGCAAGCTGAGAGATATGTACCAGACCATTTTCTTTGATGCCTATATCTACAAAGCACCCAAAGTTGGTGATATTGGTAACGATACCTGGCAGTTCCATATTCTCTTTCAAGTCATCAATGGTATGTATGTTCTGGTCGAACTGGAAAACTTGAATGGCTTGTCGCGGGTCGCGTCCGGGCTTGTCAAGTTCTTGCATGATATCTTCAAGGGTAGGTAATCCTATTTGGTCGGTGATATATTTATCAAGTTGAATCTGGTTTCTCAACTTTTTGTCACTTATCAAGTCTTGAACAGAGCAGTGAAGGTCTTGTGCCATTTTCTCTACAACTGCATAGCTTTCCGGGTGTACAGCCGAATTGTCCAGTGGATTTTCACCATGAGGGATGCGGAGGAAGCCGGCGCATTGTTCAAAGGCTTTGGCTCCCATGCGGGGAACTTTCAGAAGTTCTTTGCGTGAATGGAAAGCTCCGTTTGTGTTACGGTAATCCACGATGTTTTGAGCTAAAGTGGCTCCCAGACCCGATACATAGGTCAGCAGATGCTTGCTGGCAGTATTTACATTCACTCCGACCAGATTCACACAACTTTCTACTGTCTGGTCGAGGGAGGCTTTTAATTTACTTTGGTCCACATCGTGTTGATACTGACCTACACCGATGGATTTGGCATCTATTTTTACGAGTTCAGCCAAGGGGTCAATCAGTCTTCTTCCGATGGAAACTGCACCTCGCACCGTTACGTCGTAATCCGGAAATTCTTCACGTGCCGTTTTGGAGGCTGAATAGATTGATGCCCCGTCTTCACTTACTACGAAGACCTGTATTTCCCGGTCATAACGCTGTGAAATTACAAATTGCTCGGTTTCACGGCTTGCTGTTCCGTTTCCGATAGCAATGGCTTCTATTTTATATTGTTCAACCAGCTTGACAAGCTTCCTTCCTGCCACTTGGTATTCTGATTTTGGGGGATGTGGATAAATGGTTTCGTTGTGCAGTAAAGCACCCTGTGCATCAAGACATACGATTTTACATCCGGTTCGGAAACCGGGGTCAATTCCGATTACCCGCTTTTGCCCTAAAGGAGGGGCGAGCAAGAGCTGCCGCAGATTGCCTGCAAATACGCGGATAGCTTCTTCATCGGCTTTTTCTTTGCTGATTCCGGCAAATTCGGTTTCGATAGAAGGTTTCAGCAGACGTTTGTATGCATCGCTGACAGCTTCTGCCACTTGAAGCGAACAGGCATTGTTGCCGTGTACGAACTGCCTTTTCAGCTGCTCCACGCAGTTTGTTTCATCTTCAGGAGTAAGTGAAACTTTAAGTATTCCTTCAGCCTCGCCACGGCGGATAGCAAGCAGGCGGTGTGAACTGCATTTTTTTAAAGGTTCGCTGAAGTTAAAATAATCGCGGTATTTAGCCGCTTCTTCGCTTGCTTCTTTTCCTTTGACTACTTTTGCGGAGATAATAGCCTGTCGATTAAATATACCACGTATGATATTACGGGCATGTTCATCTTCATTGACCTGTTCGGCAATGATGTCGCGGGCACCTTTCAAAGCTTCTTCTTCATTGCTTACTTCTTCTTTTATGAAAGCATGAATTCGGGATTCAAGATGTTTTTCACGCTGCATGAGCAGAATCATAGCGAGCGGTTCAAGTCCTTTTTGACGTGCAGCCTCTGCTCTGGTTTTTCGCTTGGGCTTGAAAGGTAAGTAAATATCTTCAAGAGTTGTTGCGTCCCAGCAGGTGGTGATGCGTTTCTTGAGTTCATCGGTCAGTTTTCCTTGTTCTTCAACCGTAGAAAGAATGGTGTCTTTCCGTTTTGCCAATTCTTTCAGTTTTTCATTATAAGTGGATATATCGCTGATTTGCACCTCATTCATTCCGCCTGTAGCTTCTTTTCGGTAGCGGCTGATGAAAGGAATGGTTGCTCCATTTTCAAGGAGTTTGAGCGTATTTTTTACGTGATGTACCGGCAGCTTAAGGGCTGTGGCAATCATTTGGCTGAATTCTTCCATAAATAGGTGTATGATTAATTTATGGATACAAAAATAAGGAAATAGTAGGACTTGAAAGAGGGTGTTGATACTTTTTTCGATTCTTTATTTATTCGATAAAATAAAAAGCCCGTTGCAAAAGAGTGACTGATAGACGCTTTTTACAACGGGACTTTTCTATGTTAAAGCAAAAGTGTTATAACTTGATACTCATTCTCTTTCCGGAATAGCTGACTTTTTTATCGGCTTTTATTGTAACGGTTTCAGCATTCTGTTTTCCCGGTTTCATTACGGTGAGGTTGAACTTTCTGTTTTTTAGCATTCCCGGATATTTTCCGTTGCGGTCGCTGATTGTCAATGTACGGTTGGTATCGTCCCAGGTGAACTGGATGGATGTAAATGCACCTTTTTCGTAGTTGTAGTTATCGAATTCGTCTTCATATAAGGTAAATTCACCATCGGCTCCCGGATAGATGCAGATATCTAAGTCGTCCCATTTCTTTTCGCTGGTATATTGAACTTTTGGTCCAAGCGGTAAGATACTTCCTGCCTTGATATATAAAGGCATTATGCTGATGGGGCATTCACGGCTTATTTCACGTCCTCCTTCAATCATATCGTTGGTCCAGAAGTCAATCCATTTGCTTCCTTTAGGCAGATAAACTTGAATAGGAGATGAGGCTTTAGCTATATTGGCTACTGTTGCAACTCCCTTGTTCCCTTCTATCTTTTTAGTGTAAAGTGGTTGGGTGACAGGGCATACCAAAATGTTTTTTCCAAACATATATTCATTGTCCAGTAAGATTGCTTTGCGGTCGGCTGCAAAGTCCATGACTAACGGGCGCATAATGGTTCCGCTTTCATGGGTAACAGCTCCGGTCAGGCTATAAATATAAGGCAACAGTCGGTAGCGCAAGTCGATAAAACGTTTCTGTGCATCGTATGCCCAGTCGCCTTCTTTACCGAATCGCCATATCTCATTCATCATTGGCGATGAACAGTGGTTACGCATCAATGGCATGAAGCATCCCCATTGGAACCAGCGCGCATGTAGTTCTTGATAAGCCACATTCGTACAGTCGTTGTTGTATTCCCAGCCGAAGAATCCTCCAAGGTCCGTATTCCAGTACGGAATGCCGCAAAGAGTAAAGTTGAGACCGGCAGGAATCTGATTACGGAGAACTTCCCAACTTGATGATACGTCTCCGCTCCAGCTTAATGCACCATAATGTTGCTGACCGAAGTATCCGGAGCGCGTCATCTGAAATACGCGTTTGTCGTTTGAAACTGCACGTTGATTAGTATATACCCCCTGATTGGTAACCAGCGGGAAGGCGTTATGAACAGAACGGAAAGAACCGTCGGCAGTCATCAAATCAAAGTCACTGTCTTTGGGGTTCAAATGGTCGGGTTCGGTCGAGTCAGTCCACCATGCATCAATTCCCATATTATGCAAATGGCTTAAGTAGCGCCAGTATAAATCGCGAGCATCTTTGTTGAACGGGTCGTACGGATGAGCTCCAGATTTGGGAGGCCATGTCTCGAATTTCAGCAAAGCACCCATTTGGTCGAGTTCTTTAAACTGGTCGGTCCAAGGGCCAAAACTAGCCCATACCGAAATCATGAGATGTGCATTGTTTTTATGCACATATTTTATCATCTCTTCGGGGGTTTTGAAACGTGGTTTGTCGAATTTTGCAGTTTTATCTTCACCGTTAGGCAGATAACGCAATGCCTCTTTGTCATCCAGTTTATTGATATATCGCGGATTCATGAATTTCATGGCATTCCAGTTTGAGTCACATCCCCAGTATTGCCAGTCTTGAACGATACCATCGAGAGGAACTTGCAGTTCTCTGTATTTATCAAGTACTCCACAGAGTTCATCCGGACTCTTGTAGCGCTCTCTACACTGCCAATATCCCATTGTCCAGAGAGGGAACATCGGTGCATTTCCGGTCAAGTCTCTGATGCAGGCAATTACTCCATCTTGTGTTCCGTCTTCGTATATGAAGTAATAGTCGGAACATTCACCCACTTGTGATGCGAATGAAGTTTCGTACGGAGTATCGCTGAACTGAGAGATTCCCGGATTATCCCAATATACTCCATATCCTTTTTCAGAAGTGAAATAAGGGATGCAGATGTTTGTGTTACCGTTTGAAAGGTGGATTTGTTGGTTGCGGTGGTTCATGGCTCCGCTCTGACGCTGACCTAAGCCATAGATAACCTCTTCTGGTTGCAGGGCAAAGGCCTGACTTATGGTAAACGCATCTTTTGTAACGTCTTTACGTGGAGTGAAGTTGGTGTCTAGTTCTTTTTCTGAAAGCAGCGTGTTACCTTGCAGAGTTTGATAAGTTACCTTACCAGTAGCAGCATGAAGGGTGACAAGCATATTCTCAGTCTTCATTTGGATTTTATTTCCGTCTTGTTTGTAAGTAATGTTTACTTTTTCTAGAGTCTTGATAATCGGGTAACTTTTTTTATCGGGCATATGTGCCGAAGGATATTTAATTACGCGTACGATAGAGGGAGAGTAGAAAATAATTTCTCCGTTTAAAACCGGGGATGCGGTCTGGAATCTTACCCCACTATCTGTTTCTTTAATGTTTTGTGCCCACGAAGACATACATGATGCCAGTGCGGCTAAAATCAACAGGTGTTTTTTCATGGTTCTTTTTTTATTGTTTTTTCATCGTATTACAAATGAAGTCATATTTTACAAAAACCATGAGTAGATAATGCAGCAACTAGCGGTAGGATATGAATCAAACCTCCATTTTACCCATTATCGCCCCCTTTTTGATTCAAATCCTTCCCCTCCGCAATCGATTTTTTGTGATATTCGCTAGGCGTCATCCCAAATTCCTCTTTAAAACATGCGGTGAAATGCTTTCGGTTGAAATACCCTAAGGTCAATGCCACTTCGCTGACGGTTTGATTCGGGTCTTCCAGAAGGCGGCGGGCATGTTGCATTTTAATGTGATGAATAAACTCAAGGGGAGTGCGCCCTGTCAAGGTCTTCAGCTTTCGGGTAAGGGTGGACCTTGATACGCCTACTCCTGCTGCGAGACGGTTGACGTCGAAGTCAGGCTCTTCCAGATTCTGTTCGATGGTTTGAGTTGCCTTTTGTAATAAAAGTTTATTAAGAGTGGAATATTCAGCGTCGGAAGCATTGCTCTCATCATTACAAAGACTGGAGGCGGTGAGGTAATTGCGCATCTTTATCAGTTCTTCGCTGTCGGCATACAGTTCTTCGTTTCTGCGCTTGATTCTTCGTATATAAATCCAGATGCTGCAGGCTATGAGTCCGGCTCCCAGCATGATATAAAAGAAAATGGCCCACCGTGTTTCGTAGAAGGCAGGTAGCCGTTTGATACTTAACCGGGTAATTTGATTGCTCCATATTCCATAGTTATCTGTAGCTTTTACTTCAAAGGTATAATTCCCCTTAGGAAGGTGTTTGTAAATAGCCGTATTGTCTCCGTCTGTTGTGTAATTCCATTGCTCTTCAAGTCCATGCAGACGATATGCGTATCGTATTTTTTTCGCATTCAGATAATTTAGAGAAGAGAAGAAGAGTTATTCATCAGGCTGAAGAGTAAGTTGCTTGTACTCCTGTTTCATTTCCTTTCCCATGACATAAATCCGGGTAATTAGGGTTTGGGCTTCTCCGCTCTTCCGATCTAATTGTCCGGAAGGAGTTACGGCACAAATTCCGGGAATGCCTCCGAAATAGAGTTTTCTGTCATGTCCTTCACAAAGTGCCGTTGGGATAAACCTGCGCAGTTTCAGTGATCCGTCTGTAGTAAGATAAGTTGAAAAAGAGTGGTTGTCCGGATTGTATTCCATGATTTTCTGGTTCATTCCAATCCACAGATGTCCATAAGCGTCTGAGGCGAGTTGATTGATGATATCTCCGTTTAATCCGCACAGTTGCGTATGATTGGTCAGTTTTCCGGTAAGAGTAGATAAGGCATAAACACCTCCTTCCTGTGTACCCATCCACAATGTTTCATTGTCGTCGATAGCCAGACAAGTAACTGAAGACGGAGACGGCAGATGAATATGTTTCCCGTCACGTGTAATTCGGTAAACCCCTTTATTTAAGGTACCCGCATAAATAGTACCATCTTTATTTTCCTTGATGGCTGAAACCGTACCTAAGGTATCACAAATTGTTTTACAAATCCCGTCTTTGATGTGATATGCATGTAGCCCCCTATGGGTACCTATCCAAAGTGTACCTTGTGTGTCTTCGTAAGTTTGGGTGAATGGTGTATTAAACTTTGTATCGTTTAATCTGACGGTGCGTTCCAAATAGATTTGTATCCCTTTCCTTGAAAGTTCGCAGGCGAAGTCTTGGTTTTCGGGAATCACCCATACATTTCCTTCCCGGCGAGAACTGCTTATCTGTTTGACAGAATGTAGAGGCAAAGACGATAAGTGAGGGAAATCAGAGAACAGAGACATTTTATCCCTATCTAAATCATATAGCCCTAATCCGGTACGTTCCTGTGAAATCCAGAAAATATGTTCTCCTCCATCACATAATGCCATGATGGCAGGCTGGAAATTAGTATGTTGTTTTAAGGCAGGCAGACTGTATTCCTTAGGTGCCTCTTCTATGAAATGAATCATAAAGCTTTCCTTGTCGAATGAAGCAATCCATAATGCCCCGTTTTTATCCTTGCATATTTCGTTGAGCATACGTCCCGAAGGTGGCAACTGAAAGTCGGTTTGCTGCAGTTGCTTGGTCTTTTCATTATATTTCATGGCAATTAAGTCGCTTCGGGTGGTCATCCATATCCATCCTTCCGTATCATCTTGTTCCAGATAGAGAATATTTCCTTCTTTTTCTCCCATGGAGTTTACGGGGAGCGGTGAATACGTGAAAAGAGAATCGCGTGTGGCAGAGGGGTTAAACAATACAACTCCATCTGATTCGGTTCCTATCCAGAAATAATCATGCGCACGGTCTTGTATGATAGAAGTCAGGTTCTTTCGGACAGGAGCCTTGGCATAAAGGAAGAAGTTGTCTTTTTTCTTGTCATAGCGCAATATATCTCCACGCTTGACGGTGATGAAGATTTCTTTTTGTCGGCTTTCGCAGAAGCCGGTCATCCAAGAAGGCTTTTGATTACAATCGTACAGCGGATAGTTTTGTTGAAAGACCCCCTCCGAGTTATATCGGATAAGAGCGTTGCCGGCGGTTATCCACATCATTCCGTCGGAGGTATGCCGGATGTGGCTGATAAACAAAGTACCTAATCTTTCCGGGTCTAACGGAGTAATTTGTCCGTCTTGTTTGTTAAGAATATATGCTCCCTGGTCGCATCCGAACCAAATCCGCCCTTTTGCATCTTCGGCAATACTCTGAATGATATTGTTTTCCATGATTTTTCCTGCATTAATATCCGAACGGAAGATACGCAAGCGGTAGCCGTCGTCTTGGCAAAGACCGTTGACTGTACCATACCACATATATCCTTGACTATCTTGGAAAATACGGTGAATTGCGCTCACCGGAAGTTGGGGAAGTGTGAGAATAGGAGTAACCTTTACCGTTCGTGCAGGAAACAGGTAAAAGATTTGCAGGAATACGATGAGGAATAATAGGAGTCTTTTCATGAGGGTGTATAGGCCGTTCTTATAAGTTTTCCATCTATTGTTAAGAGTTCTTCCTGCAAAGATACTTTTGTTTTTGGATACAGCAAAAAAACGAAGAAAGGCTGGAGGTGAAAAAATGAACAAGATGCAGGTGATTTGCCTTATACTTGAAAACAAAACGTTATGTTTGAAAATAAAAAAAAAGCAGAAATGCCGGAGCCTTTTGATTTGCCCGTTTACACCGGAACAAATCGGTTGGCTTCCGCATTTCTGCGATTACTCTGTTTTCTCCTTTCGGAAACTTTTAACTTTCTTTTAACTGTCTTAGTAGAGTGCGCTGTTTTTCTGACAGATTGACAGGTATTGTTACGTTATACGTTACAATTAAGTCGCCGAAACTACCTTCCTGTTTGTATACAGGGAATCCCTTTCCTTTCAGGCGGACTTTTGTGCCGTTTTGTGTACCGGGACGTACTTTTACCTTCACTTTTCCGTTTAAGGTCTTTACAGTAATTTCTCCTCCTAAAATAGCGGTATAAATATCAATGGATACGTCCGTCGACAAATCATTGCCGGTCCGTTTGAATTCAGGATCATCTGGAATTACAAAGGTGATATACAAATCGCCTTTCGGTTCTCCGTTTGCTCCACTTCCGCCATGTCCTTTCAGTTTAATTACCTGTCCGTTTTCCACGCCGGCAGGAATCGTAATACGAAGCGTTTCCCCGTTTATGCTGAAGGTTTGCCTGTGTGTTGTTGCTGCATCGCGGAGTGAAAGTTGAAGTTGGGCCTCAAGGTTTTGTCCGCCGAAAGCCCCTTGTCTTCTCCCTGCAGTGCGATGACCGAACAACTCTTCAAAAAAATCAGAAAAGCCGCTTGCATGTTTGCCGAATCCATGTAAGTTCTCACCGAAGTCGCCGGTGAAACGGGCTCCATCGGTTGAATACCAATATTCGCTTTGCTGTCTGCCGTTTGCCTGACGCTGTGCTTCAAACTCGTCGGCATGCTTCCAGTGTTCCCCGTATGCATCATATTTCTTCCGCTTGTCCGGGTCACTCAATACCTCATTGGCCTCATTTACCTCTTGAAACTTATCCTTGGCCGAAGAGTCGTTCGGATTTAAGTCCGGGTGGTATTTGCGGGCCAACTTGCGGTATGCTTTTTTAATTTCATCCTGTGTTGCGCTTTTTTCAACCCCAAGAATTTTGTAATAGTCTATGTAAGCCATATTGTCTGTTAGTTTAATTTACTTCCTGAAGTGCAAATAGTATGCCAATAGTTTTATAATCAGAGAAGCAACAAACATGTTAACAAGGTTTTAAGAAAGGCAACTAACTTCCGGTACCGACTTGCACAAACCAGGAACTTTCATTATCTTTGCCGGAAATTAATAAAACGATAATCCGCAATGAAAGCGCCGAATTATGTTCTTTTCCTTATACTGTCATTCTGTATGTTTATGATGCAGTCGTGTGCGTCTTCTGTTGAGAAAGAAGTCACTTTGAAGTTTGTAGAGACAACCGATGTACATGGGTGCTACTTTCCTTATGATTTTATTTGCCAGAAACCGACAGGCGGAAGCTTAGCCCGAGTGAGCTCTTATGTGAAGGAGCTGCGGAAAACATGGGGCGACCGTTTGTTGTTGGTTGATAACGGAGATATCCTTCAAGGTCAGCCCGTGGCTTATTACTATAATTACATTGATACAGCTTCAGTGCACGTAAATGCTGAAATGTTGAACTACATGAAATATGATGCAGCCACGGTAGGTAATCATGACATAGAAGCAGGTCATGCGGTTTACGACCGTTGGGTGAGTCAGTGTAAGTTTCCCGTATTGGGTGCCAATGTCATTGATACATTAACCGGTAAGCCTTATTTTGAACCCTATAAAGTATTCGAGCGCGAAGGCGTAAAAGTTGCAGTGCTGGGCATGATAACTCCCGCCATTCCATCTTGGCTCCCGGAAAAACTCTGGAGCGGTCTTCGCTTTGAAGATATGGAATCATGTGCCCGCAAATGGGTAGAGGTAATCCGGAAAGAAGAACAGCCGGATGTATTGGTCGGACTCTTTCATGCGGGACCGGAAGGAAACGAACTGGATGGAGTGATAGAAAACGGTTCGGCAGAGGTGGCGAAGAATGTGCCCGGATTCGATGTGGTTTTTATGGGACATGATCATCGTCGCTGTAATGAAAAGATTATTAATGCAGAAGGCGATTCTGTTTTACTGATAGATCCAGCCAATCGGGCATTGACAGTGGCAGAGGTTACTTTGCACATTGTAAAGAGAGGAAGCAAGGTAGTGCGTAAGTCGGTAGAAGGACAATTGACCGATGTGAATGAATATCCGGTAGATGAGGAATTTATGGCAGCTTTTGCTTCACAGTATGAGGCAACTCAAGCTTTTGTTTCGCGTAAGATAGGAAGTATAGACCGTACGATTTCTACGCGTGATGCTTATTTCGGCTCTTCAGCCTTTATTGACTTGATTCATCAATTGCAGTTAGATATTACCGGAGCTGATATTTCTTTCTGTGCCCCTTTATCGTTCGATTCTGAGATTAAAAAGGGTGACATTTATATGAGTGATATGTTTAACTTGTATAAGTATGAAAACATGCTTTATACAATGGAACTGACCGGTCGTGAAATAAAGGACTTTTTGGAAATGTCGTATGCCATTTGGACCAATCAGATGAAGACAGCTGGCGATCACCTTTTACTTTTGAATGAGAAAGATAATGGTTTCGGTCTGTTTAAGAACCCCAGTTTTAATTTTGATTCAGCCGCAGGCATTATTTATACGGTAGATGTAACCAAACCCCAGGGAGAGAAGATTGCCATTCAGCGTATGGCAGACGGACGTCCGTTTGAGTTTGACGAGAAGTATCGCGTAGCTGTAAACTCTTATCGGGGCAACGGAGGGGGCGACTTGCTTACTAAAGGAGCTGGCATTCCCAAGTCGGAATTAGCCAAACGAATCGTTTTTGCAACCGATAAAGATCTGCGCTATTATCTGATGAAGCGGATTGAAGAAGTGAAGGTTTTGCATCCAGAACCGCTAAACCAATGGAAATTCATTCCGGAAGCATGGACTGTTCCGGCAGTGAAACGTGATTACAAGCTTTTGTTTGAAAAGCGTAAATAATCTGTTTTCTTTTTATGCAGTATGTAACGAGAGCAAATAAAATCAGAGTAGGGGCAGCAGCTTTGTTGACCTTGTTCATGGCATATTATGCTGTAATAGCATTTTATACCCATGTTCACTGGATTGACGGAGTGGCGCAAGTTCATGCTCACCCCTTTTCCTGTCAGCATACACACTCGTCAGGAGAGGCTTTCGTTTTGCATCAGCTCAGTGATATTACCACTTTTTTATCGGATGGAAATCAATCCGATAAGCCTTATTTCTTTGTATTTTATTCTTTACTTTATAGTTTAAATACTTTCCATGCCGTAGCTCAGCATACGGTGTGTGTGTGTTTACGGGCTCCTCCCGTTTCTCTTTTTATCTGAAAATCAGTTTTCTTTTTTTTGCTGCGTTTCCGTTCGGCACGAGTTGAGTGTTGCCGGATGGCTGTTCCTGTTTATTCCTGAAAGTCAGATTCAGTGTAATCGCTGGTAGGCATATATGAAGGTGCGTGACATACAGTATATTGCAGCAGAATAAGAAACAAACTTGTTATCCAATGGCGCATGAAGATAAAAAACATCTCAAACGCAGAACCAAAGGTTCGGGCGGTTGAGGTAACCTCTTTATGCCTAATCGTATTATGTTATAAAAAAGATAAAAAGAGAATGAAAAAATATATTTTGATTTTAATGGGGATGCTGTGTGTAGTTGCAGGTATGTCCAATACACCGGTAAAAGAAGGGAATGTCATTACCGGACATGTGATAGTGAAAGACTCAGAAGAAGACCTGCCTTATGCTACGGTGTTGATAGTAGAGACCGGAAATGGCACAGTGACCGATGCGGAAGGCTATTTCCGTTTCAAGGATATTCCGTCGGGAAAATATACATTACGTGTGCAGAGTATGGGATACGCTACGCAAAGCAAGGTGGTAACTGTAAGTAATGATTTTACGGTTGACATGCATTTTGTGATGGAGGAGGAAACCATTGTAACCGATGAGGTGGTGGTTTCAGCAAACCGTAATGAAACAAGTCGTAAATTAGCTCCGGTTGTGGTTAATGTAATGAGCAACAAACTTTTTGAAATTGTAAATTCAAACGACTTGGCCAAGTCGCTGAACTATCAGTCGGGTTTGCGTGTGGAAAATAACTGTCAGAACTGCGGCTTCCCGCAAGTGCGTATTAACGGTTTGGAGGGGCCATATTCTCAGATTCTGATAAACAGCCGTCCGGTGATGAGTGCATTATCTGGAGTCTACGGCTTGGAGCAGATACCAACCAATATGATAGAGCGCGTGGAAGTAGTCCGTGGAGGAGGCTCAGCTTTATTTGGAGCGAATGCTGTGGGAGGTACCATCAATATCATTACAAAAGACCCCGTAAGCAACTCCTTCCAAGTAGCTTCCACCATGTCAAACCTGAACGGAAAGGTATGGGAACAATACATGGGAGCCAACGCTTCTTTGGTATCATCAGACAACTCGTATGGAATAGCGGTTTATCAGTCATACCGAAATCGCAATCCTTACGATTCCGACGGAGATGGTTTCTCAGAATTGGGTAAGTTAAATATGAATACGTTCGGTTTACGTTCCTATTACCGTCCTACTCAGTTCAGCCGCATCAGCTTGGAGTATCATACCACGAATGAGTTCCGTCGCGGAGGTAACAAGTTTGATTTGCAGCCCCATGAAACCGATATTACGGAGCAGACCAAGCATATTATCAATAGCGGTGGATTAACCTACGATGTGTTTTTCCGTGAATACCGTCATAAGCTCTCTCTATATAGTTCTATCCAGCACATAGACCGTAACAGTTATTATGGAGCCGGAGAAGACCCTAATGCGTATGGAAAAACGAAAGATTTGACTGTAGTAGGAGGGGCTATGTATGTGGGAAATATGGATAACTGCCTTTTTGCTCCGGCAACCTTTACCGGCGGATTGGAGTATAACTATAATTCGCTGCATGATGTGATGATGGGTTATCAGCGTGACTTGCGCCAAGACGTGAAGATTGCCAGCGGTTTTGCTCAAAATGAGTGGAAGATGGATTACTTTACCATTCTGGCGGGTTTCCGTTTAGACAAACATAATTTGGTAGACCATATTATCTTTAGTCCTCGTGTGAATATGCTCTGGAAGCCATCCGATAAACTTCAGGGACGACTAACCTGGTCTACGGGTTTCCGTGCACCGCAGGCTTACGATGAAGACCTTCACGTGGCAGCCGTAGGCGGAGAGGCTATGATGATTAAAATGGCTGACGGACTGGAACCTGAGCGTTCAAACAGTTTCAGCGGTTCGATTGACTGGACAGCTAATTTCGGACATTTCCAGTCGAACTTGCTGATTGAAGGTTTCTATACAGCTCTGAATGATGTATTTTATCTGGAAGCATTGGGACAAGATCCTGAGACCGGTGTCTTGGTACAGGAACGTCGTAACGGTAATGGAGCACGTGTATTCGGTGCGAATATTGATTATAAGATTGCCCATGGCCGTGAAGCACAGTTGCAGCTTGGCTTTACCGTGCAGCGCAGCCGTTATACAGAAGCCTTGCGTTGGAGTGAAGATGCCAGTGTAGCACCCATCAAGCGGATGCCTCGTACACCGAACTATTACGGTTATTTTACCTTCACTTCTGCTCCTTTGCGCAACTTTGACTTTTCTATCTCTGGAGTTTATACAGGCAAGATGATTGTGCCTCACTTTGCAGGATATATTGAAAACGACCGCTTGGAAAAAACGCCCGATTTCATGGATTTTAACCTGAAGCTGAACTATACCTTTGTTTTGAATGATCATTTGAAGCTGCAGGTAAACGGTGGTGTACAAAATCTCTTCAATGCTTTTCAGAAGGATTTGGATAAGGGAATCGACCGTGACTCGAAGTATTTTTACGGACCTAC
This sequence comes from uncultured Phocaeicola sp., assembly GCA_958434805.1. The sequence continues at coordinate 6,506 of CAUBDX010000008.1, read as the reverse complement.
GCAGCCGAGAACTTATTTCATCGGAATCAAGTTCTTCAATTAATTATATTTTGCCGAGAGACACTCTTGTAGTATTCTATATGTTGAGAGGAGTTTCTTGAATTTGTTTCAATGAATTTTAGAGGAAATTTACCCCATTGGTTATTAACGGTTATTTATGGCTGTAATAACGAATGGGGTAGATTTTTGTAGTGGCTATATTCGGTGGCGGTATTAATCGGACTTTATTGTATATATTTCAGATCTAAGTGTACTTTATCGATGTAGTTGTAGGGAATAACGTAAGCTACATACCATGTTTCCATAGAGGTCGTGAGATTTTGAGTAATACAAATGGATAAATTGTAATGGTTACCCGATGGAATCAGAGTCTTTTCCACTTTGGAAATACCATGACTTGAAACACCTTTCACAATCATTAGGATACCGTCAGAAAAAGGAATGTCTGTCTTGGGCTTTGCTTCATTGTCGTTATCATAATTTTCCATATTTTGTCGAATAGAAGCTTTCTTTTTTCCAATACCAAAATTCCATGAAATACTCAATGCCAAAGCATGGTCTTTCCTTTTAATATGATAGTCTGTCTTATGATAAACGATACTGCCTGGTATAGTTTCATTCGAATACTAATCCTTTATGAATGGGAAAAAGCACTGAAGCCCCAAACTAATCTTTTTATATCTATACTGAAGTTTCCCACCCCCTTCATATCAGCTATTTGAGTAATAGCTCCCTTCGGTGGGTGGTCTAAAAATCAAATGTTTTCCGAACGATTTAACGCACGCCTAAAAAATGTTTAGTCCAAATCGGGCATGGCATAATCGTCCGAATCGCATAGAAGATGTTCCCAGACCTTTGTGGAGAAGTCTGCCGTTTGCCGTGCGGCTACAGTTGATAGGCATGTCAACAGATCCACTCCTGCTTCACGCGACAAAACTTCCAACAGATGCCTGACTTCTTCCAAAGTCCTGCTCCATAGGGTGAGCACTTGCAGCCGGTCACGCTCCGAACGGAATAGTGCTCCCAGGGTTTCGTATTCTGAAAAGCGTTTGGCTAAGGAGAGCATCTGATACATCATGAAACACAAGGTGATGTCTGCAATCTGAGCGTTGTAGCTCCGACTATGACATTTTCCCAGTCCAAGATAACCACCGCATAGCTCGCGGACTGCCTGTATGAGCGATTCGCATGTAAACCAACTGTCAGCAAGCACATACTTGAAGTTGATACCATGCCCCACGGCATGACAAAGCATGCGTCCGGCCATTTCGAGCTTGCTCTCATCACACTCCGCCTTGCGTGCATAGTCCGGATTTTTTGCGTTCCGCTTTTCCTTGAACTGCTCCTTCCGCTGTTTTAAGGTCAAGCCGTAATCCTTCTTCTTTCCTTTTTCACGATGAAGGGAGAAGTCTATGGGATAGCAGCTTTTTCCGTCAGAGAGCCAGTGTCAGGCATTTCATTCCATAAATGAAATTGTGGGTGACATGGTCGAACACCTTGCTGACTCCTTCGATTCGAATGCCACTTTTCTGAAAGGTTGTATCATCAAGGATGGCACAAGTGTCATGCTCGTTGGTATCCACCTGATGTTTCTGGAGAATGGCATGGAAGCGAAGGGTTATTTTGGTAAGAAGCATTCGTCATTCGATGCGGGCGTTCAAAAGTGCGCGATACAGCGTGTTCTTTGACACGGCACAAAGTCCATGAAAATGATTGGAAGTGGCACTTGCAATCGTCTTTCCCCACAAACGCATGATGAGGAGCGAGATGAAGAGGGAGGCCAAGGTATAGCCTTGAGCCTTCTCAAACTTTAGATTTCGAACGATTTTACCGATTCCCAATGCCTTCATGACGACTAAAAGTTGCTCTTGGGCTTGTTCTTTAACGGATAAAACCTTGGTAAGTTCGTTCAAATTACCTATTTTTGCTTCTATAACAGTATTCTTATTTTCCATTGTAAATCAGCTGATTGGTACCTCTAATTTACGAAGAAAATTTGAATTGCTGTTACTTCCCACCCTCTTTATTGGGGGGTGGGAAACTTTAGATAATCAATCATTTGAGTACATGAAACACTTTCTCTTATTTCTATCTGTATTTGCAATACTCAGTGGCTGTCGCCATGTAAATAAAACAGATTTTTCTCATGAAGAGAAAAATAGTGTGTATTATTGGAAAACAGTATTTGCACCGGATTCGTCCGATTTCGTATTCATGCGCAAGCACGATATCGGACGTATTTATTTGCGTATGTTTGATGTGTCGGTTGATAACGTTGGTACGATTGACGGAAACCGTACTGTGCCAAATGCCACTATGAAGATTCCGGAAGATACTTATTATATTTATATATATAACGATTCTTTGGGTTTTATAGAATTTGTTCCTGTGGTGTATATTACATTGGATGCGATGAAAGATGCAAAAGGACATGAAGGGCAGTTGGCTAAAAATATTGTGACGCGCGTCAAGAATATGTGTTCATATAACGGATTGTCAAACGTGTCCGGATTGCAATTGGATTGTGATTGGACAACTTCTACTGAACGTTCGTTTTTTGCGTTATGTGATTCTGTCCGACATGAAATCCGCAAGCAGGACCTGACTTGGAATCTTAGTTCGACAATCAGACTACATCAACTGGCACAGAAGGTTCCACCGGTTGATTACGGTGTGCTGATGGTTTATAATACCGGAGATTTCAGTGACCCGGATGCGGCAAATTCCATCTTAGACCCAAAAGATATAAAGCCATATCTGAAATATCTGAGCGATTATCCATTGCATCTTGATGTAGCCTATCCCACCTATTCATGGCAGTTGTTGTTTCATAAACGCCAGTTTGTCGGTCTGTTGAATGGGATAAACGTACAGGATTCCACTAAGTTCAAAATCATTAAGAATCATCATACATATCAATGTCTTGAAGATACTCCTTACAAAGAAATGATAATCCAGAAAGGAGATGAGATCAGAGTAGAGACCTCCAAATATCAGGACATAATAAGCGTAAAGTCCATGATAGAGCAAGAGCTATCCAATAATCCGTACAGTAATATTTTATATCATTTCGATTTACGCAATCTTTCAAAATATACAGACGATGAAATCAACAAAATACTCTCTACTTCTGAAGTTGAGTAGCATAGTAATAATAGTATTTTCCGTATCATTCCATGCCAATGCCTGCGGTCCGTATTCTCCGATAATACCAACACCCAAGTTCTTCACGTCCAATTGGGACGGCTTGCTTACTAAAGACTTTTACAAGCAGGAGAACTTGCGGTTGTGGCAAAAGCTGACTTCTGAAAGAATACCATTAAACGACATTGAACAGGCTGTATATAAAGATGACTGCAAGACAGTCAATGATATAATTTTCGGTTATGGCGAAAGTTTCAGCACGGACAATTTATTTTATATCTATTTGAAAAATACTCACGATTCGGAATTAGCTGATTTCTTGCGTACAGCCAAAGAGTTGGAAAAACGCAGAAATGAAATCAATTCACCGTGGTACTACCCATCATCCAGAGATTCAAGTGATGTAACAGGTGATTTCCAGGATATAATTGACAAGTGCAAGAATTACACCGGAACCCGCATCAAGGACCGTTATGCCTTGCAAGCGGTACGGGCACTTTTTGCTTCACGTTGTTACGATAAATGTGTGGCATATTTCAATGAGGTTTTTCAGGAAATTTCTGATGACAACCTGTTCAAACGTATGGCACAGGGGTATGTGGCCGGATGTTGGTACCGGCTGGGAAATGTTGATATGGCAAATGAATATTTCGCTCAATCGGGTGATTTTTATTCAATCAAATCGGACAATCCGGTTGCATTTATGGCGGAATACAATCCAGACAGCCCGGAATTATTATCATACATCCAGGCTATCTCAAATGATTCTGCCGAGTTTTGTGCAATAAAACCTGTTGCAGAAAATGTGCTAAGCAAGAAGAAAGTAAACAATCGTGGTGACTGGGAGTTTGCCTTGGCATATATGTACGGAGAGTTTTACTCCGACAGTCACAAAGCCTCGCAGTATATCCGTAAGGCTTTGCGGCACACGTTTTCATCAGACGATTTACACGACCATGCCCGTGCCTATCGCATGAAAATAGATACGGAGAACGATGATAATTCATCGCTTTTGTCTGACTTGAAATGGATGGAATCAAAGATTGACATATTGTCGCCGGATGCTGTGGAATGGAACAGAATGATGCAGAACATAGTTTATGCCAGTTTGATTCCGAACTTGTGGAATAATAAGGACTATACTACAGCTATATTACTATGCGGTTATGCAGACAATCTGCTTGCCTCCAAGCAACGCCATGATGAAATGGAGACAGATTATACATGCGCTTTTTGGGGAGGAGCTACCCAAACACAGACAATTGAAGAAATGAGAAGAAGCGAACGATTTTGGAATACGCAAGATTACAGTTCTCTTTCTTTTCAGTTGATGGGATCTCTTTCGTCCGGTCAACTTATAGACGTGAAACGGGGTATTGCTTCTGAAAACAAATTGGTTACTTATCTGAAAAAGTATATCCGGCACGATTCAGACTATTTCAATGAACTTATAGGAACTCTTGCCCTCCGTGAGGAAAACTATCAAAGGGCTGTCGGATATTTTGCCAATGTTTCTGATGAATATTTGCAAGCCATGAATGTCTATAAGGGAGGCTATCTTAATCGAAACCCTTTCTATGCTTATCCGGACAGATGGTCTAAAAGCGGAGAATGGGAGGCACAAACTGTCAATAAACCATTGCAAGACTCCCGAAGAATTAAATACAGGTTTGCCAAAAGAATGTTGGAATTGCAAGACCAGATGAAATACGGAAAGACTGCCGACATACGGGGTATGGCACGGCTAAAATATGCCATAGGCCGTCGAAATTCTTTTGAAGAGTGTTGGGCTTTAACCCAATATTGGCGTGGAGATAATATCGGTTTGTTTGAGCCTCGGCTGGATTATTGGTCAAATGATTATATAAAAAATTACGATGCCCTCCTATACGATTATAAGTATTCTGTCGGGCATAAAAAAACAGAAGAAATCTATCAGGCAGAAATAAAAAAGGCTTTGAAAATGTTCCGGTCTGAGGAAGCTAAAGCCGAAGCTGAATATATATTGGGTAATCTTCGCACAATAGTTAAGTATTACGGTAACACCACAACTGCACGACACATCAAGAACTCTTGCGATAATTGGCATTCCTGGTTATGATACGAAGGAACTCCGTTCTACGCTTCCCAGTGTAGAACGGAGTTCGGCTCACCTTCGGTCTTGTAGAGGAACCACAGTCTTTCAAAATCTTTTTCGCTAAACATAGTCTTTCGAGTTTTAAGTTTAGCACGAAGGTATGCGAAAGAGCCATGCTAGTCAATACGCCAATTTTGGAAGCTTACCTTCCGAACCTCCCATTCCTCAATTGTCCCCGACTTAGAAGAAAAGCTCACACCCGCTTTCACTACCTGACGGGTATCCGCTTTATATGGACGGGCATACCCTTTCTCTTCAATCTGCTGCAAGGCCTCGGCAGCCGTGCCATCCAGTTTGAATTCAAAGATATACACGTACTGAGGAGTTTCCACGATACAATCCACCCGACCTTCACTTTGCTCCTTTTCCACCAAGACCGTATACACACTCATCAGGCGGAGCAGCAGATAGGAGTTGTATTGGAAATAGCGTTCCCTTTCCGGCTCGCTTTCCTTGCGGCGCATGGTATAGGGAATACTGGCTAAGAAAGAAGTCAGCATCTTGTGGAACTCGTCCAGTTTACCATCTTCCAAAGCAAAGGCCAGGTTCTGTGCCAAGTTGCTTACATTCTCCTTTATTTTCAGATAATTGGAAGCTACCATGGTGAGAAAACCGTTTTTAACCTCATTGTTTGGGAAGTCCAGCAGGAAGGTCTTCCTGCGTTTGTCGTAATCCTTTATGGTGAGATAGCCGCTCTGGTAAATCATCGGCAGCGGATATTCCGTATCTGCCTTATAATTCACAAACTCATCCAGCGGATAATACATACCCGATAACTGATCAATCCCATATCGGTCTTGTCTACATAAACAAAACCACGTTCTATAATCTGGTCGAAAGTCTGTATGCCAATCGGATATATCATAACCCACCTGTTTTAAAGTGTAACATGAAGTTCAGACAAAGTTAGCGATTTTTGGAAAGAATACACTATCTTCTGTTCAAAAAAAGAAATCCGGCTGACCTGTTTTAATAACTTAATTTATGAGGCTTTGGTGGATAGAAGAATAAACTGATACATTGTTTCACACACACGCACAATTAGAGACTTTTTGATTCTTAATATCACGCTATTTTGTGTATTTTTGCCATAAGATTACTTTTAAAACATGATGAAAATTAAGAAAAACAGGCACAATCTGCTATTCAAAATAATAACGATATCCATTATATCAATACTTCGGTAAATTTTTACCGAAAAATTAAAAGTTAAACAATAAAACCG
>CAUBDX010000007.1 GCA_958434805.1 uncultured Phocaeicola sp. | reverse complement strand
CATTTTATTTACTGCCAGAGCCGCTTAGGCTTGGCGAATTTTTAACGAACTATTGGTTATATTTTATGGGTTTATATTATTTTTCTTTGGATTGCCTTTTCCAAGAGGGAAACGGATTTGTTCCGATTATAGCACATACTATGAAAATTGGAGAGGAATCTACTATATATCCGTTGAGCATGTACTAAATCTCATAAATTTTGGTCATTGGGGATATTTGAAAGATGTAAGTAAAGAGACATTTATAATTTTGGATGATAATTGGGCAAAGGATAAAAAACATGTATGGTATCAAGACAAAATTATAGAAACTGCCGATGCTGTATCTTTCAGCGTGGATAAAAGCGGTTTGCCAAAAGATAAAGACCATGTGTTTGTTTATGATATGTCTAGTTTCCGTCCTTCCAACTGTAATATTGATGTGGCTAGCGCTGAATATTTTGTTTATAATGAGGATGGTCAGGATTGGACATGGATACGCGATAAGGATTTTGTTTATCACGATGAAACAAAACTTGATGTAGATAGAAATACGTTCGCTCCTTTAGGCAAAACTTTCTGGTGGACGGATAGAGATTATGTCTATATGGATAGTTGGAATAGTTCGCTAAATAAATGGGAAGTAATAAAAGTCGACTCCTTGCAGTCTCCTATCGATACGCTGAACGCCGGCAGTCATTATTTGCGTAATGGAAGAAATATTATCTATCTTGCTAATGTTATTGCCCGAGACATTGAAGTGTACCGTTTCGAAGAAGTTGGCTTGGGTAAATGTATTGTTAATGATATGTTGTTTAATAATGGAAACCGCATTTTGAAAGACTCTCTCAATGTTTCCGAAGCCAAGTTTTATTTTCATGGACATATCGCTATTGATAAAAAACACGTTTTTTATCATCAGAAACAACTCAATGACATTGATGCTGCATCTTTCCGTCAAATAGATGATGAGATTTTTGAGGACAAATATTGTATATACACCATAAAAGAAAATGTTTGGAAAGAAGAATATCCATTTGAACGAAAAAGGAAGATATGATTAATCAGATTCATTCAGAGTGACTCGTTTCTTTTGACTTGAGGCTTGTTTCCAAAAAATTAAAGAGTCAAAAACTCAGTGTAAAGACGCAGGGTGAGAAACGCCTAGGTGTTTCCAATGAAATGATTAGGCAAATAAAAAAAACGTCTAGGCGTTTAGATGAAAACGCTTAGACGTTTTTTTGTATTCAGGCTTGACCCTAGTCTGCCAATGCTTTCAATCGGCGGAAGTACGTAATCAAATCCTGATAATTATTGTCGATGGTAGGATCAAATCGGTTCCATAGTCCGCCCAAGATGGCAGCTCCTCCAAATCCGTAATCTTTGATGCGGAGAATATTGTCTTCATCCACTCCACCCAAGGCGATGACCTTTTTATCGATGATGCCTTTCCGTGCAGCATCACGAATCTCCTCAGGAGTAAAGGCAGAATGATAGCCTTCTTTGGAAATACTGTTGAAGATAGGACTTAAAAAGACGTAATCGCAACTTTTTTTATCAGCTTGCACCTCCTCCAGCGTATGGCAGGAAGCGCTGATGTGACCATTATAGTTATCTGGAGCAAGCGGATTGCGGTGGCTTAAATGGATTCCCTTCAGTTTATATTCTTCTTTCAGGTAAAAGTGACCATGTACAACAATCCGTTTCCGGTATTTTTCCGGAATTAATGTAAGCAACCGTTCGGCATACACCGGGGTTGTGTCAGGTTTTCGCAAATGAAGCACATCAAGTCCTTCATCAAAAAGGGCGGTTATTATTTGGTCTTCCTCCACAAAATAATTGGGAGAGGTTATTAGTATTAATTTCATGCGCTACATCAAAAAATGTTTCACAAAGTTACGAAACCTCTTTGTAATATCCCAAAAATTAGAGTAAAATAGTGTAAGAGTCCATTGTTTTGAGGTCAATATGCCACAACTTTCCACTCAGTACTTCGCCATAGCCACATATAATTTTGATTACTTCGCCTGCTTCTACACACCCTATTACACCGGGAGTAAGTCCGAGTACCCCTTTGGGTGGAGGCGGCATGGAAGCCATTTCGGATTCATCGGGGAAAAGGTCACGGTAGTTTTTTCCGTTCTGATAGTTGAAAACCGAAACCTGTCCGTCGAAAGCCCGGATGGCTCCGTATACATATACTTTATTTAACCGGACACAGGTATCATTAATAAGATACCGGGTGGCAAAGTTGTCACATCCATCTACGATGATGTCGTAATCAGCACAGATGGCTTCTGCATTTTCAGCCGTAAGACGGGTAGGATAGGCATGTATCTGCAAGGTTCCGTTCAGGCTTTGCAGATGTTTTTGAGCTTGAATGGCTTTAGGCAATCCAACCTCCTGTTCTGTATACAGCACCTGACGCTGCAGGTTGCTTTCACTCACCACATCGTCATCCACCAGACCGATGGTACCTGCACCGGCTCCGGCAAGATAAAGGGCAATCGGAGACCCCAGTCCGCCTACTCCCACGATGAGCACACGGGCATCTTTTAGTTTCCTTTGACCTTCTTCGGCTATTTCGGGTAAAATGATTTGTCTGTTATATCTGTTTCCCATTTTTTTTAGCGTAGATAAGGTGACAAGTTGACGAGGGTTGACAAGGTTTCAGATGGCATCGCATTTCAAAACCTTGTCAACTTGTTATCAGAAACCTCGTCAACTGAATACCTTAGATTTTACATAAATCGAATGAGGCATCCCAATCCTTCCATACTGGTTCCCGACCCAGCTGTTTGAGCGCTTTTTCTACCTCAACGGCTGTGCGGTCATCGCTGATATGGAACTGTTCAAGTGCTTGCGGATAGGTATAGTATCCTCCCGGTTCGGTTTTACTTTCTGCACTCATGGTAGTGACGCCGAGTGAAGCCATGTGATCACGGATATAAGCCGGTTCACGGGTGGAATAGGAGATATCTACATCATGGTCAAAGATACGCATGGCAAAGGTAACCTGAGCCAGTTCCTTGTCGCTCATGATAACGTTAGGCTGGAATCCCTCATTTTCAGCCGGTCGCATACGGGGGAAGTTTACACTGTATTTCGTCTTCCAGTAATGTTTCTGCAGGTAACGCAGATGGTGTGCCATCATGGTTACGTCGGTTCTCCAGTCTTCCAGTCCGATAAGTACGCCCATACCGATGGAGTGCACTCCGGCTTGTCCCATACGGTCAAATCCGTTGACACGCCATTCAAACTTTGATTTCATGCCGCGCGGGTGGTAGATGTTGTATCGGGCTTTATTGTAAGTTTCCTGAAAACAGATAACTCCATTCAGCCCGTGTTTCACCAGCTCGGCATATTCTTCCACCTTCAGTGGCATAACCTCTATTTTCAGATTGGAGAAATAAGGCTTAGCCAAGTCGAGTGCACGCGCCAGATAAGGTACGCCTGCCTTAGCCGGATTTTCTCCCGTTACGAGAAGTAGGTTTTCAAAAGGACCCAGCTTCTTGATGGCTTTATATTCATTCTCGATTTCTTCCGGAGTAAGAATGGTGCGTGCCATAGGGTTACTGATATGGAAGCCACAATATACACATGAGTTGGTGCATGAATTGGTGATATACAGAGGAATAAACATGGACATGGTTTTACCGAAGCGTTCCTCTGTATATTTACGGCTGAGCTGAGCCATTGGCTCTAAATATTTTTCGGCAGCCGGAGAGATGAGAGCCATAAAGTCATCTACGGTGCAACGCTCTTTGCCAAGCGCCCGAAGCACATCGGCTTCGGTTTTTGCGTAGATGGCTTGGGTGGTTTCTTCCCAGTTTATTTTTTCTAATTCTTCTGAAAACATATTTTTAGATGTTTGTTTTTATTTTTTTACTTCCTTCAGGTCGCGTGACAGCTTCATGGCGCAGAAGTTCGGACCACACATGGTGCAGTATTCTCCGTCGGTGTGGCGGCCTTCATTGAAATATTCCAGTGCACGGTCGGGGTCAAGGCTTAAATGGAACTGGTCGCGCCAGCGGAATTCATAACGGGCTTTGCTCAGTGCATTGTCGCGGATTTGAGCTCCCGGATGTCCCTTGGCAAGGTCAGCCGCATGAGCTGCAATCTTATACGTAATAACTCCTACACGCACATCTTCACGGTTTGGCAAACCGAGGTGTTCTTTGGGAGTCACGTAGCAAAGCATGGCAGTTCCCAACCATCCGATTTGGGCAGCACCGATGGCAGAAGTTATGTGGTCGTATCCCGGAGCAATGTCGGTAACAAGCGGGCCGAGGGTATAGAAAGGTGCGTTATGACAATGTTCTATCTGTCGCTGCATGTTTTCTTGTATCTTATGCAAGGGTACATGTCCCGGACCTTCAATGAATGCCTGAACATTCTTTTCCCACGCACGAAGAACGAGTTCACCCATGGTATCGAGTTCGGCAAACTGAGCTTCGTCATTGGCATCGGCAATGCTTCCCGGACGGAGACCGTCGCCTAAGGATACAGCTACATCGTATTGGGCAAGAATGTCGCAAATATCATCAAAATGTTCATACAGGAAAGACTCTTGGTTATGGATGAGACACCATTTGCTCATAATACTTCCTCCTCGTGAAACAATACCGCACAGACGCTTGTCGGCGAGGTGGACGTTATGCAGACGGATGCCGGCATGGATGGTGAAATAATCCACTCCCTGTTCGCATTGTTCTATCAGTGTGTCTTTGTAAATTTCCCAAGTCAGGTCTTCTACTTTTCCGTTTACCTTTTCCAGTGCTTGATAAATAGGCACCGTACCTACCGGAACCGGACAGTTGCGTACAATCCATTCACGGGTTTCATGAATGTTGTCACCGGTTGACAGGTCCATGAGGGTATCGCCTCCCCATTTGCAGCTCCATACAGCTTTATCTACTTCTTCGTCAATGCTGGAAGTCGTTGCCGAGTTTCCGATATTTGTATTGATTTTCACAAGGAAGTTACGTCCGATGATCATCGGTTCACTTTCCGGGTGATTGATATTGGCAGGCAGAACGGCACGCCCGGCAGCAATTTCATCTCTTACAAATTCCGGTGTGATATAGGTTTCGATACCCAGTTCCTTGCAGTTCATGTTCTCACGGATGGCTACATATTCCATTTCCGGAGTAACGATACCTTGCTTGGCATAATACATCTGTGTACAGCATTTTCCTTCTTTGGCGCGGTAAGGGAGCGCAATGTGCTCAAATCGTAAATGGTCAAGCGACTTGTCATCGCGGCGCATTTTCCCATATTCAGATGTGATAGATGCGAGTTGCTCTACATCTCCACGCGATGTAATCCACGACTCGCGCATGCGGGGAAGCCCTTTCTTCAAGTCGATTTCGATATTCGGGTCGCTGAACGGTCCGCTGGTATCATAAATATATACAGGTTCGTTCGGGGTCATCACTTTTTTTCCATCGGTCATGGTTACGGTAGGCGTCAGGTTTACTTTTTGCATACCTACTTGGATGAAGGGGAATAAATTTCCCTGCATGTAAGCTTTTTCGGCATGAGCGTATGCCTTATTGTCTTTTTTTTCCATAATCAAGTTGAGATGTTAGAAGGGTTATTCATTAAGAAAAGCAGTAAGCGGAGAAGAAGCAGAAGCGATGAGGCTGGTCGTTTGTAAGCCCAGTCCGGCTTCATAAGCCCGTCGGCCTGCAATGACAGCTTCTTTAAAGGCTTTAGCCATTTCCACCGGATTTCCGGCTACGGCAATGGCTGTATTTACGAGGCAGGCAGCTGCTCCCATTTCCATGGCTTCGGCTGCATGACTTGGAGCACCGATACCGGCATCAACAACAACCGGAACGTTACTCTGTTCGATTATGATGCGGAGAAAATCGCGTGTCTGAAGTCCTTTGTTGGTACCGATAGGTGCAGCAAGCGGCATGACGGTAGCCGCACCGGCTTCTTCCAGACGTTTGCAGAGGGTAGGGTCGGCCTGACAGTAGGGAAGTACCACAAATCCCAGTTTAACCAATTCTTCTGTTGCTTTCAAGGTTTCGGTTGAATCGGGCAGAAGGTAGCGTGGATCTGGATGGATTTCAAGTTTCAGCCAGTTTGTTCCGAAGGCTTCACGTGCCATTTGTGCAGCAAATACGGCTTCTTCTGCGGTACGTACACCCGAAGTATTGGGAAGTAACTGAATATGTGGATGTACGATGTGGTGTAACATATCGTCTTCTTTGTTTTCCATTTCAATACGTTTCATGGCTACGGTTACCATTTCGGTTTCAGAGGCGAGAATGGCTTCTTCCATTAACTGGTTTGAATTGAATTTTCCGGTTCCTAAGAAAAGGCGAGAGTTAAACTCTTTTCCGGCAATGATTAGTTTTTCCATATGTTTTAAGTTCTTAAGTTTTTGAGTTTTGTTTTTTAGTCCTACTTCTTAGCTTTAAGTCCGATAAGTTTATCGGGGACAGGTGGTAGCATCGATGCTGAATCTGTATTCTGCACCTACTCATTCAGTATCTTTACAATGCGTTGGGTTTCTTCTATCGGATTTTCGGCACGCAAAATGGTTCCGCTGAGTGCGATTCCGGTTACACCGGTTTCCATGATGGAGGGAATATCTTCGAAAGAAATTCCTCCAATGGCAACAATGGGAAGGGAGATATGTTCTGTGCGCATTTGTGAAATGATGTTACGATAGCCTTCTAAGCCGAGAATGGGACTGAGATTCTTTTTGGTTGTAGTAAACCGAAACGGACCGCAGCCTATGTAGTTGGCTCCATCGGTATAGTGGCGGCGTACATCGTCAAAGGTGTTTGCTGTACCGCCAATGATGAAGTCAGGACCTAAAAACTTGCGTGCTTCGGCAATAGGCATGTCGTTTTTACCGAGATGTACTCCGTGAGCATGCAGTTCTTTTACCAGTTCTACATGGTCGTCGATGATAAAAGTGGCATTGTATTGGCGACACAGGGCTTGTATGCGCAGGGCTTCTTGCTCCAGTTCTTTGGATGAGGCCTCTTTCATGCGAAGCTGAATCCATCGGCATCCTCCTTCCAGTGCCATACGAGCCGAGTCATAGTACGAATATGTATCCGTATAGTGGGTAATGAATTGCAGTTTCATGCCTGTTATCCTCCACAAGCCGCTTTGATGATTACCAAACTGTCGTTAGCCTGTAATACGGTTGTACCCCATTCGGTGCGGGGTATCATACGGTTATGTAAGGCAATGGCTACTCCTTGGGCGGGAAGTTCTAATTGACGTGCGAGGTCGGCAATGGTATTGCCAGAGGTCAATTCTGTTTCTCTGTTGTTTACTAATATTTTCATGATTCAATGATTTTTAGTGGAGTAAACAAAGAGGAAACTCACCGAAGGCTTCGGGTGAAATGAATGTCAGCAAGTAACAATCCCTTCGTCGGTACTAACCGCATCAGGTTCGCAGGGTATGATCTCAGCCCGTTAGGTGGGGCACCCCTTTGTCTTTACTTCGTTGGCAAAGATAGAAGAAAAGATTGAGAAAGTCGAATCATTGCACTAATTTTCTTTTTATCCCGATTGTACAAATCTTTTGGGAGATAGAAAAGGAGGTCTGAAAAACAGGCGTACAGGACATTATGGACAGATATTCATTCTTCCGAAAATAAATCGTTGAAAATTTCCTGCTCCAATCCTTTATGCTCTCTTTTTATGATTTCAAGCAGATTCCTGATTCCCGGTTCGTCTGCCTTGATGAGAGCTTGCAGAGAAAGCTGGTTATTATATAATGCCCGTTTGCCGTATCGACGGAATAGAGGTAACAGACCGGAAGGAACAAGGTAACGCGATTCGCCGCTGACGTATTTTTTATATTGTGACTGGTAAATGTGGATGCCGGCAAAATCGAAATCACCATAATGCACGTAATTATTAGGCTGTTTTTGCAGCCATTCGATAAAATAGCTGTGCTGCTCGCGGGGATAAAAAGAAACAAAGAAGCACTTGAGTCCTTGGAATAGCGGTAGTTGTGTCTCGATTTTCAAAAAGTTTTCACTGTTCTCAATCATTACAACAGTCACGTCTTCAGGCAATGACAGCGTTTTAGGCTGAGGCATAAAGACGGGTAGCCCTTCCGGATAAGGCAGCAAGGTAAGAGGCTTTCCTTGCCATTGGGCATGAACCGGTTCGCTGACTTTAAAATAAAAGCCTTGCCATAGTGCCGTTTCTTTCTGCTTGGAGTTTCCAGACATATGAATGTTGTTCGAACGGCTTGGAGTTACTTGTTCGCGTTCAATGTATTCATCCAGAGAACAACGGATATAATGATTATGCAGATAGTTGAGCAAGGTCTGCGGGTGGTCAGTATAAACATTCCATCCGTGTGATTCTTTTTGTCGCAATAAAACCTGCTCTTGAATCAGCTGCTGGAAAATACGTGCTTTAAGCCGGCTTAAAGGAACCTTCTTTCCTTCAGAAAGTTCCTTCAGCAGTTTGGCTTGTTCTATGGTTATATTCATGACCTTATAATTTGCTGTCCGAAATAAGGCGGGCAATACGGGTTTTACTTTGCGCTCCTTTGGTGAGCAGATAGACATGCTTGTAAGCATCCCGGTTTAATTCGGTAGGCGAGCCGTTAATCAAGATAATGTTCCGGTCATTGGCAAACTTCAAGATACCATTTACATTATTCGGATGCAGCTTACCGATTTCATCCATCATGCAGTGCAGTTTAAAGTCTTTGAACTTGCGTGAAGCACCTTCTTTAAACACGTTAAGCAGCATGATGTTAATCATGGCCTTCACCAGAATGTCGGTTCCTTCTGACCCTACGTTTGAGAGTTTTTCCACAAATCCGGTGTCGTTTCCGTTTTCTATGATTCGGAACCGGAGTTCAAATGAGTCATAGAGCCGGATGCTGTCATACCGATAAGCGTGAATCTCTTTGATAAAGTCACGTAGCAGACTGATGGCTTCCTGCTTGACCAGCTGCTCATTTTCTGACGAGAACAAATTAGTTCCCGGAGTAAGGTCGTAAGCATGGTCATTGTAATACTTATGAATGGCACGTAAAATAGTAACTACCCGGTTACTGCTTTCTTCCACTTTCATTTCAATGCGCTGAATTACTCCCACAAAGTTACACGTCTGAAATCCCCGGTTTACCTTATTGATTAGCCCCTGTATTTCATCTTCCGAAGAAGTAAGCATGGAAGTATCTACACTGATGCGTTTGAATACATCCGAATGCTCGTCGTTGATGCGGCGTATAAATTCGTTGATTTTGTTTTCTTCGATGAAATCATGAAGCTCTTCGGCAAAGCGCAGGTATTCCCAGTCGTCGGTAAACTTCGTCTTAAACTTGAATGTATTGTCCTCCCCGAAGTGTCCGGTAAACTGGTTGACAGCTTTACGAAGCTCGTTTTGCAGTTGCAGGTATTTATTTTCCGCCCGGCTTAATTCATCAATCAGCACGATACACGACTTTTGTGTTTCGATACCCGTAGGGGTTTGTTCTGTATTGAATAAATCCTGATGAGGCTTATACCAGTCATAAGCAGAAATATTGCCGTATGCTTCTATGTTGGCTTGCAAGCTCCGCACGTTGCCTTCAGCCTCTTGTGCGGCTTTGCTTAAACGGTCTATCTGTTCCTGCAAAATTCCACATTCTTTATTCAACGACTCTTTTTCAGTTTTAAGCAAGTGTTCCTGCTCTTTCTGCTCGCGGCTCCACTCTGGGATATGGTCTATTAAATCTCGTTTATCTTTTTGATATTCGATGAGTAATGTAGCATGATCTTTAATGAACAGCAGTTCTTGCTCAACAGTTTGCAGTTGGTTGGCAATTTCTTGCAAACGTTCGGTATCAGCACCTTGTGAATGCAGCTCTTGTTTCATTTGCTTACGGTATTCTGCTTTTTCAGCATCAATCCGCTGGCGTTCCTGCTTATCTTCTGCATCAATATTTTCAGCCTGTATCTTCTTCTCTCGGTTTACGTCCTCCTGCCGTTGTGTCCATTCCTGTTTAAGGATTTGCAGTTTGGCCGACTTCTCCTGATTCAGGTTGTTCAGCTTATCATTGATGTGTTTCAGTTCCTGTTCAAGCTGTTGTTCTTCTGTCTTTAGCTTGTTTAATTTCAAGATACGCTCTGCTTCAGCGCGTTTCTTCAAATCGTTTAGCTCAAGCTGGTCTTTCTGATATTGCTTTTCAAGCTGTTCTAATTCATACTCTTGCGTACGGATGATATTGCGCTGTTCTTTTATCTGCGGCAAGTATTTATTCTTCAAGACCTCTATGGTCTTTTCCTTTTCCTGCTGTAGCTGCTGTATTTCAGCGGTAATCTCAGCGAGACGCGCTTCTCCGTCTTCTTTCTCTTTCTGGTAATCATTGATTGATTTGATGGGACGGTGTACATGGGCGAGGTCAATGGAGATACCGTAAAACGACTGTCCCTCATCTATGAGTTGAGGCGATAGATTGGTTTGCCATAACACCGATTCATCGCACAATTTTCCGATTGTTTCTTCCCATCCTTTTTTGTTGTCTTTCAACCATCCTTGCAGCGTGTGCTTACTGCTGCGCAAGAAAGCCTCCAGTTCTTCTAGTCGCGGACGGAGCTGTTGCTGCTCATGTTGAAGGTTCTGCAATTTTTCTTCTATTTCACGCTCTGCTTTCTGGCGCTCATCTTCCCATTTCAGATTGGTTTCCTTGATTGCAAGTTCAGCGTTGTTCTTGCGGCTGATTTTGCTCATATGCAGTCCGGTATACGACTGAATCCGATGCTTCAGTTCCTCCTGCTCTGCTTCAAAGAAGACCTCCTTTCGGCATGCCTCCATGCGGAAATGCAATTCAGTCAGTACGTTTTGCTTCTCAGCCTTTTCCGGATGAAGCTGTTCTGAGAGCAATTCGTATTCGCGGAACAAGGCTTCAGTAGCTGCTTCGCGCTGGCGGCTGATTTCTTCCAGACGGTGGCTGAAAGAATCATTCAGTTCTTCTTTCTGACGCAGTTTAGCTCCATGTATCTTGTTCCATTCCTCGTTGAGCCCATTGATGAGCCGTTCGTATTTAGTAGAAGTCTCTTCATATTGCGAAGTCAGGGTGCTTTGTTGCTTTTGTAAACTGTCCCTGCGCCCGGCAAGTTCCTCTTGTTTAGCCGACCGTTCTATCAGGTTCTGGATGTTGTGATGCTCGTATTCTTTTTCTTTTTTCCGGGCTTTCTGCAACTCATTGTTTAAGACAGCGAGTGAATCCTGTAGTTTTTCACATCGTCCACGTGACTGGTCTTGCAGGTCTTGTTTACGGCGAATCAATAAACCACGTTCTCCTTCGGCCTTGTGTTGTTTTTCAGTCCATTCAGGCAGTTTATGCCGTGCCTGTAAAAAGGCTGAAACCAATTCACGGCATCCCTGTACCAATGCGGTTTGCTGGCGTGCAACTTGGGTGGAAAGACTGATGATTTCAGTTGACTGCTTACTTGTTTCGCGCTTCTGAAACTCTTCAATATCGTGCAGGCGTGTCTCGAAGTTCTTCAGATGCTCTTTATAGTTGTTCAAGTCAATCGCTGTTTCATCCTCATTGATGGATGAAATGATGGTTTTCTTGATGAATTCAGCATCGAGCTTAGAGTTGAGCAATACATTTTGGATGGTACGGGGGATATTCTGGAATTGTTTGCTTTCCATGAGCGAATATTTGCGCATGTCGGCTCCGGCATCGTTGCCGTATAAAATGTTCCGGTACTCATCATACGTATAAATGATACGTGAGTAATCTACATTATACTGGTCGAGCACCGCACGGATGCGGTCTGTACCACTGTAAGCCGTACGGTTCTCATCGATGAAGAACTCCTTTCGGTAAGCTGAGTCAATAAACCGGTAGCAGATACGGTTCATTGATTTATAGCTGAGAATACAGAATGCTCCATTCTCGGTGGTTACTTCATAAATGATATAGGAATTGGAGTAGGGGAAATAATATTCCGCATAACTTTGTTTTTCAACCGGAATGCCCAATTTCTGAGTATCTGCATTATAGAAGAACAAAATGGCGCGCAGAACCGTACTTTTTCCAACTCCCTGCGTACCGATGAAGTGTACGTTCCCGTCGAGGTAAATATCATCGGCATAAGGAATATTTGCACTGTTTATAAATATAATTCTATTCAGGTTTCTCATCGTCTTCAGTTTCATCATAAATGTTTATACTTTCTATCAGTCTCTCCAGATAATGCCATGAACTCATGACTTTATAGGTATTTGTTTTTTCATTTTCCAATTCCAGAAAAGATTCCTTGGTGAGCTGGCGTATCATGTTTTCAAGAATGTCTTTACGCACGTCTTTGTCGGAAAAGTGTTTGCGTATGCCGTCCAGCTTATTTTGCAGCATGACATTGATATTCGTTTCCACCAAAATCTGTTCTGGCTGAAAACGATAGCCCGGTCCGAATGTTTCGTCGTAAGTCTTGAAGAGATCGAGTACATCAATCCAGTAATACGCTCGTAAGATTTTTTGCTCTAAAGTGATACGGGGCTCGGTGCGTGAAAAATAAAAATATTCATTTCCTCTTTCCAGCGTATAGCCTATCTGAGAGAAAAAGAGAGAGAGTGATTCAAAATGGTCATCCGTTTGGTCGTAGAGGTCGCGCACGGTTTCGTTTACGCTGTTTGAACTGATGAACAGTCCTTTTTGCAGGTATTCAAAGATGGCGCCTGTTGCGTTCGGAATCTGTATGTTTAGTTCCATATGTTTGGGTTCTTAAGTTTTTGAGTTTTTGAGTTCTTAAACTCTTGCGTTTTGTTTTTAGTCTTTAAGAGCTAAAAGCTTAAAGGATATATTTTGGCGTATTCGTAATTTTTATAAGTTGCAAATTCGTCGGTAATGCGGAACTGAGCCTCATAGAGTGATACAATCTGGCAGAACAAAGTGGTTCGTTCTTCTTCGCTGACTTCTCTGTGAAACCGGTGCCTCATCAGGTAAGTAAACAAATCTTCTTCGGGAGCATTTTCGTCGTTCCAGCGTGCTTGCGCCAGTGCTTGTATGTAATCTCCCACCGTTTCTTCCAAGTTGATGCTTTCCTGATACAGCGGTTTCGTTTCCATTTCTTCTTCACTGAATGCTCCTGCCTCGTTATTCCGCACGGCTTCTCTGTATTGCAGGTTTTTGACGACCTTTAAAATGACAGGTCGGGCTTCGTCAGAATTCAGATAGTTAATTGATAATTTAAATGAAGTGGGTGTGGAACCTTCAATCAGGAGTGAATGTTCGCGTTCCATCACTTCAGCTAAATTGCTTCGGGTACGCAGTTCAAACTGATCTTGCAGGTATTTCACCTTCCGTATCTTTTCAACCAGAATGATTTGATTTTTTATCTGATTCAGGTAATTGATAATATCTTGCTGCGCCCGAATCAGGCTGTGAGCTGAAAGCTGAAGTTCTTGGCGCAACTCCAGCAAAATACGAGCCAGCTCTTCATCGGTAGCCTGATTGAAGAACGTTCTTTCTTCGTGCAAGATGAGATGCTCGGTTGTATCAATCAGCCGCTGAATGTTCAGCCGTTTCTTGTCAAGGTTTTCCAGTTTGGCTATCTTGATGCGATAGGTAGGTTCATGCTTGAACGCATTGTCAATGCTGTTTTGCAGATTGATAATGTTACGTATAGTGGTACGTGCTATCTTCTGAAATGTAATTTTGATGTTACGTACATAGTGGGTCTTGCGTGACTGGATTTTCTCTTTCAAGTAATAATCCATCAGTTCATGCAAGTATTCAATGTTTTCATCAATGGCAGCCGTATTAATCTCTTCGTTGGCTTCCAGCAGCAGTTCAAAGAAGTCTTGAAAGCGTAAATCCAGTGAAACCTCATTCCCGTTTTGCCGGAGAACTTCTTTTTCAATCAGAAGTTTCAGTCGGTTTTCGTCATCTTTGAGCAAGGCAAGCGCGTCTGAATACTTGAAGTTGAGAACTTTTCTTTTCTCAAACATTTCAGTAAGCAGATTACGGGCTGCCGAAATCGTGTTGATAATTTCGTTTATGGAGCGGAATACGTACATGTCTGTTTAGTAAAAAAAAAGTGGTGCGAAGTTATAGAATTTTGCGGTAATATCCTAATTTTGGGATTCTTCATGTGAACGCTTTGCCGGCGTAAAACGTTCTTTGTTTCCGGTAGCTTACTCTCCTGTTTGCTGTGGTGAGTTATACACTCCGCTCTGGTGAGGTGGTAAAATTTAGGTAAAAATGAAAGAGTATTCATGGCATCTTGTTAAAACAGGCCCTTTCTGTGTGCAAATATTCTTGCAAATCAGGGAAATCTTTGCGTGATGATAGGAAATTTGTGTATTTTGGTTATCTTTGCACTTTGATAATATCCTAATATTAACTTAAAATCTTCATTAACTTATGTTCAACAAACATCCAAAGGGATTGGTTGCCGCATCGTTGGCTAACTTAGGCGAGCGTTTCGGATTTTATACCATGATGGCCATACTGGTGCTCTTCTTGCAGGCTAAGTTTGCGCTGAGTGCAAAAGAGGCTGGTTTTATTTACTCTACTTTTTATTTTTCAATTTACATCTTGGCGTTGGTAGGAGGTATCATTGCCGACAAGACCCGTAATTACAAGGGAACGATTCTTGCCGGTATCGTACTGATGGCTTTGGGATATGCCGTACTTTCTATTCCTTCGGAAGCTACTGCCGACAATAAAGGAATGCTGCTGACCATTACTTGTGCTGCTCTGTTTATCATAGCATTCGGTAACGGTTTGTTTAAAGGAAACTTGCAGGCATTGGTAGGTCAGATGTATGACAATCCGCAGTACGCAAGCATGCGTGACTCAGGTTTCTCCTTGTTTTATATGTTCATCAATGTAGGTGCAATCTTTGCTCCTCCTGCTGCAGTAGGTATGCGTAACTGGTGGCTTTCTCATAACGGTTTTGCTTATAATGCCGATCTGCCTGCTTTGTGTCACGGTTATCTGGATGGAACTTTGCAGCCTCAGGCTGAAGAAACATTCCGCACATTGGCTTCTGAAGTAAGCGGTCAGACTGTAACCGATTTTACAGCTTTTGCTAATGCTTATCTGAATGTATTCTCTACCGGATTCCACTATGCATTTGCTGTAGCTATTATTGCAATGGCTGTTTCACTGATAATTTATGTAACAAATAAGCGTCGCTTCCCGAATCCGGGTTCAAAAGAAACTGCTGGAAAAGCGAGTGCAGATGCAGTTGAAATGAGCCCGCAGGAAGTAAAACAGCGTATCCTTGCTCTGTTTGCTGTATTTGGGGTGGTTATTTTCTTCTGGTTCTCTTTCCATCAGAACGGTTTGACTTTGACCTTGTTTGCTAAAGAATATACTGATTTGAATCTGTTTGGAATGCCTATTACAGCCGAATTGTTCCAGTCATTGAACCCGTTCTTTGTGGTATTCCTTACTCCGGTAATCATGGCAGTATTTGCCCGTCAGCGTGCGCGTGGTTGTGAGCCTTCAACTCCGAAGAAGATTGCCATCGGTATGGGTATCGCTGCTACCGGATTCGTGATTATGGCATTGGGTTCTTTCTTCAGCAATCTGCCGTTACATGCCGATATTGTTGCTGCCGGTGTTTCTTCAGTAAAAGTAACTCCGCTATTGCTGATGGCTACTTATCTGGTATTGACGATTGCTGAACTTTACATTTCTCCGCTGGGTATTTCATTTGTTTCGAAGGTAGCTCCTCCGAAGTATCAGGGAATCATGCAGGGGGGATGGTTAGGCGCAACTGCTGTAGGTAACCAGTTGCTGTTCATTGGTGCTGTATTGTACGAATCAATTCCTATTTGGATGACTTGGACTGTATTCGTGGTAGCTTGCTGCATTTCTATGTGTACCATGTTGTTTATGTTGAAATGGTTGGAACGTGTAGCTAAGTAGTTTCCAAGTCGAAACTTGTTGAAATAGATTTGATAAAGCCGCAGGTTGAAGTAGTTCAGCTTGCGGCTTTTTTATGTGTTACAAATAGATTCAGTTACTCTCTTTCGGGCAGGAGGTTATCACGCTTTGCCTGTATCATTTGTTTGGACTATTATTACTTATAGTATGATGCTGGAATGGATTATAAAGCGGCTTGGATAAAGAGGTTCTACTTATGAACTGCTGTGAGCTTTTGTGTTTGTTATAACCTTGTAGTGGAGTAAGTCTTTCTGCTTTATAAAAAAACGCTTTTGTTAGGCTGCTCATTTAAAATGCCACAGCGTGTAACGGGGTCATTGAGGACTGCCGTTACACGCTGTGATATGATAAGATTTAATAGTCGGATTTTATCAGTCTGCTTCTTTCATCATGGTGTGCAGTTTGCCTGCAAGGATAAATAAGATGATTGAAGCCGCTCCACTCATAAAGACAAAGAGCATGAAGAAGTCGAACAAGCTTTCAATGGGGTAGCCCAAGAAATGCTTTGCGACTCCATGTTCCGGATAATATCCGCTTAATACTCCGGCAAACTTATTGGCAGCTGAGGTACTGAGATACCATACGCCCATCAGCAGGGAAGAGAAGCGTACCGGAGAGAGTTTGTACACCAGTGACAAGCCGATAGGGGCAAGGCAAAGCTCACCCATGGTATGAATTAAGTAAAGACCGGTCAGCCAAATCATGCTGACTTTTACCCCGGGTTCTACACCTCTGACTCCGAAAGCAATAAACAGATAGCCCAATGAAAGCAGGAATAATCCGATGGCTTGCTTACGCGGTGAACTGGGCTCGATTCCCCGTTTGCCTAGGAAAGACCAGATGGCAGCAAAAAGTGGTGCAAGTGTAACAATCATGATGGGATTAAACGACTGAAAATAAGCAGCTGGCATCTCCCAGCCACCGATATGGCGGTCGGTCTGTTCGTCGGCAAAGAAGGTAAGTGAAGCACCTGCCTGCTCGTAAGCAGCCCAGAAGAAAATCACGAAGAAAGCAATGATATAGATTACTCCGATACGGCTTTGTTCTGCCCGGCTAAGCGACTTGTCGGTGATAATAATCAGCGGCATCACGATGGCAGTGGCATAAATCAGCGAGCCAATCCAGTCGGCGTTTTGGAAGTAATGGCCATCGGTAGTACTCCAGTTAACAGAGAACAAAACGGTTAGAACCACGATACCGATAGTCATCAGCCAAGTGCGGTTCGAACCTGCTCCCTTTTCTTCTGTAGGCTCGGCTGCCTGTGTTTGGTGTGAAGGCGCTACACCTACGGGGTTTCCGTCAGGGTCGCAAATGTATTTATTCTTGAAAAGAGTAAATACGGTAGCTCCCAGTAACATTCCTATGCAGGATGCGAGGAAACCCCATTTAAAGTCTTCCGGATGTCCGGTATTTCCTACCAGCCCGCAGATAAGGGGTGCCATGGTTGAGCCCACATTTACCCCCATATAAAAGATGGTGAAAGCCGCGTCTTTCCGTGTATCTTCAGGTGCATAGAGGCGTCCCACCATGGTTGAGATGTTGGGCTTGAAAAAACCGTTTCCTAAAATCAGCAATCCAAGTCCCATGAACATCAGCCATTTGGCTAACTCTACTTGATGAAAGTAGCAGGCACTTAAGAATAAGAAGAATTGTCCGACGGCCATGGTCAGCGCACCAACTACAATCGAACGCCGGTTACCCCAATAGCGGTCGGCAATGTAACCTCCAATGAGAGGGGTAAGATAAACAAGTCCTGTATAGCTTCCATATACTTCCGAAGCTGTTTCTTTGTCGAAAAGCAAAGCTTGCACCATGTAAAGCATAAACAAGGCACGCATGCCGTAATAACTGAAACGTTCCCACATTTCAGTAACAAATAGTAAATAAAGTCCTTTGGGATGCCCTTTTGTTTGATTCATTCCTTGTGTTTTTGATAAAATGTTAGGTATTTTGTTTTATGAAGTGCAAAAGTAATAAAAAATATATATTTTTGCATCGTGATTTTGAATTATCTTGAATTTATAGGTACACTTGTCGGCTTGTTATATTTATGGTTAGAGTATCGGGCAAGTATTTATTTGTGGATTGCCGGAGTGGTGATGCCCGCTATTTATATTGTGGTTTATTACCAAGCCGGACTGTATGCCGACTTTGGTATCAATATTTATTATCTGCTTGCTTCCTTATATGGATGGTGGTCGTGGCAGCGGCACAGAAAGGAGGTAGAAGAGCAGGATATTCCTATCACGAAGATGCCAGGGGCCAATTATCCGTTGCTGACTTTAGTCTTTTTAGTTTTGTGGCTGCTGATAGCCTGGATATTGATCAGCTTTACCGACAGTACAGTACCTTGGTTGGATAGTTTCACCACAGCCTTGAGCGTAGTGGGAATGTGGATGCTGGCACGTAAGTATGTAGAGCAATGGATTCCATGGATTGCGGTCGATGTGGTATGCTGTGGTCTTTACTGGTATAAGGGTTTATTTTTTACCGCCGGACTTTACGGGCTTTATGCTGTAATAGCCGTATCGGGTTATTTTAAGTGGAAACAAATGATGCTAAAACCATGATGAAGTTATTGCCTTTTATTCCTGAAGCTGTAATTGTGGGGAATGGGGAGTTTCCTTCTCATCCATTTCCTCTGTATATATTGGAAACAGCTCCGTGTGTGATTTGCTGTGATGGGGGTGCAGATGCCTTTGTTCATAAGACAAGCCGTGTCCCCGACTGGATTATAGGGGACGGTGATTCGTTATCGGAAGAAAATCGCCGGCGCTTTCAGTCTATTATACGGTATAACCCTGATCAGGAAACAAATGATTTGACAAAGGCTGTGCTTTTTTTGCAGGAAAAAGGCATACGCCGTATTGTCATTATTGCAGCAACCGGTAAGCGTGAAGACCACACCTTGGGTAACATCAGTTTGCTGATGGAATATCGCCGCCAAGGGATAGAGGTTGTTATGCTGACCGATTATGGTTTTTTTGTTCCGGCTGCCGATACTCAGTCTTTTGTCAGTTTTAAGGGACAGCAAATATCTATTTTCAGCTTTGGAACATCGGGGATGTCGGAAGAAGGGCTGGTATATCCTTTGCGTGACTTTACCTCTTGGTGGCAGGGGACATTAAATGAATCCCTTGGCAGCCAATTTACGATTCGTTGCCAAGGGGAATATCTTGTATACCGGACGTATGAAGCTAAAAAGAAGCTATAATCATTCTAAAATGCTGTAAGTTGAGGTAATCCGGTTAACCAGTTCGGGTGAAGGAGCTGAGGCCATCAGCTGCAGCACTAATTCATTGACATCGGCTTTATTGTCAATCTTCAGGGCTTCTGTAATATCATCAAATGAAGCTTCATAGTTACCTTCGTTTAAATAAGCTTCGGCGCGTGCTTTGTAATTTTCGGTATCTTGAGGATTCAGCCGGATGGCTTCACTTAAATCGGAAATAGCCAAATTCCATTCTTTGAAATTGCTCAGCATGGTTCCGCGCGTGTAATAGGCAAAAGAACGATACTCGCTGTCGGTTTGCGGCAATAAATCCAAAGCGTTGTTAACGGCTTGCAAGGCTAATTTGAGATCTCCATAATAGTTGCAGATTAATGCCATATAACAGTGTGCATAACCGTTTTCGGGGTTTTCGTTTATTTCAGCATTTAAAAGTTCATAGGCTTTTTCCGGATTTCCTTCGTTAAGGGCGGTTACGCCATTGACATAATTGCTGCTATTGGGGCGGGCAGAGCCTTCTGCGCTTACAGAAAAGGTTGTAAAAAGACAACCCATAATTAAGATTATCAGTGTTTTCATGGTGCTTTTCAGTCGGTTAATTTTATAATGGGCGCAAAGCTATAAATATTTCTTAAAAACACAAAACTTTTTTTATAAAAAGCATTCTTTTAATAAAACGCGGTGTTCTTTCTTCAGTACTTCGGTGAAAGTACTCCAGTACTCTCACCGAAGTACTGAAGTATTTCCGTGGGAGTACTGAGCCATTCTTTTTATCTTACGCGAAGGGTACTGAGCAAAATGCTTTGTTTTTTTACGCCGGAATTGAAAGGGAAACTGAAATCTTTATTACTTTTGCATAGAAAAATATATATCATTAACCCTTAATAATCGATACCATTATGAATAAAAATCTGCATGATATTCTGGCTCGTTTTACGGAAATCTCGGATGTACAAGAAATTAAACCCTTGACATCGGGTCTGATCAATCAGACTTATCTGGTAATTACGAACTCTTCGGAAAATTACGTACTGCAGTGTGTGAATCATCATGTTTTTAAAAATGTAGAATTGCTTCAGCATAATATTGAATCAGTAACCAAGCATATTAAGGCGAAGCTGGAAGCTCTTCATGAAGACGATATTGACCGGAAAGTTCTGCGTTTCCTTTCCACTCAAGAGGGAAAGACGTATTATTATGACGGAGAACATTATTGGCGCGTATGTGTATTTATCCGTGATTCGCATACACAGGATGAAGTAACTCCGGAGTCTGCTTATCTGGTAGGCTTGAAGTTTGGCGAGTTTGAATCCATGCTGGTTGACTTACCGGAACAGTTGGAAGAAACCATTCCTGATTTTCATAATATGGAGTTCCGCATTCGCCAGTTGCGTGAGGCTGTAGCGGCTGATAAAGCTGGGCGGAAAGCAAAGGTGCAGCAACTGATAGACTCGATAGAGCGTGATGCCGATGAAATGTGTAAGGCAGAGCGCCTTTACCGTGAAGGAAAACTTCCGAAACGCGTTTGTCACTGCGATACGAAGGTGAGCAATATGCTTTTTGATGCCGACGGCAAGGTGCTTTGTGTGATTGATTTAGATACGGTTATGCCAGCTTTCGTATTTTCTGATTTCGGTGATTTTCTCCGCTCGGCGGCAAATACGGCTGCCGAAGATGAACCCGATTTGGATAAGATACATTTTAATATGCTGGTTTTCCAGTCGTTTGCGAAAGGATATCTGGAGTCGGCAGGAAAATTCCTTACTCCCCTTGAAATCGAAATGTTGCCTTATGCAGTGATGCTTTTTCCTTATATGCAGGCTGTTCGTTTCTTGACCGATTATTTGGACGGAGACTTATATTATCATACTCAATATGCTGAGCATAATTATGTTCGCACGCTGGCTCAATATAAGCTGTATCAGGAAACAGTGAAGGCGGCTCCTTCGATGCAGGATTATATACATTCACTGGTGAAAACAGTGTAGTTTGGAGAAGTTGGCTTGCTGATACTGAAACTGTTGCTGCTTCTTTCCGACTTTGGAGACCGGTCGGTGAAACTTAGGATATGATGGAACAAACCGTGTAGGACGTGTGCAGGTAACTTGTGCGTCCTACACTGCCTTACCCTGCACCCTACACGCTGTAATTTCTTATTTTATAGTTGTTTAATTCTAAAAACGTGTAGGGTGCAGGTAAATTTCGTGGAAAACTTTTTTAAGGGAGAAAGAAGGCGTACTTTAATAGCAAAGGTATCCGATAAATCCGGCAATGATTATCAGTAAAATTGGATTTATCTTGTATAGATAGGATGCTATAAATGTCCCGGTAAATAACGCGGAACTGATTATGATCTGATAAGAAGAATTTCCGAAGTTTTCACCATTCATGAGTACTAAAGCTGCGGCAGCCAATAAGCCGACAACTCCTGGACGCAATCCGCGGAATACAGATTCTACGGCAGGGTGTTTTTGATATTTCAGAAAAAAACGGCTGATGAAAATCATCAGGATGAATGAGGGCAAGACGACTGAAACGGTAGCAATACCAGATCCGATGACACCTATGGCGTGTGAATATCCGGCATTTACGATAGCTGTATAACCTACATACGTTGCCGAGTTAATACCGATAGGTCCGGGAGTCATTTGACTGAGGGCTATAATATCTGTAAACTCGGATGTGGTAAGCCATTGATAACGGGTTACTACCTCTCCCTGAATCATGGAAATCATGGCGTATCCGCCTCCAAAACCGAATAGTCCGATTTTAAAAAATGTATAAAAGAGCTGTAAAAATAATAGCATGTTTAATCCTCCTTGTTTGAGTGGTGCGTTCTTTTATATTGTCCGTAAAGGTAGCCTCCTGCTCCGCTAAGAATGATAACGTAGATGGGGGAGAATCCTAAAAGCCAGATGAAAAGAGCTGATATGACAGGAATCCAAATGTTATAGCGGCTAATCCGTGCCGATTTAGCCATCTTGAACGTGGGTGCAGCAATCAGAGCGACTACAGCCGGACGGATCCCCTTAAAAATGCGTTCTACCGTTTCCAGATGTTGAAACTGCCGGAAAAACAGAGCTATCATCAGCATGATGATAAACGAAGGCAGCACCGTTCCCAATGCCATCCAGAAAGCTCCCCAAAACTTTCGCAGCTTATAGCCGATAAAGATAGCTATATTAACCGCAAAGATTCCCGGAACGGTTTGTGCCAGTGCCATTAAATCAAGGAAATCTTCTTTCGATATCCATTTCCGTTTATCCACCAGTTCTGCTTCTATGAGAGGAACCATTGCATATCCTCCGCCGATGGTAAATACTCCGATTCGGCTGAAAATGAGGAATGATTTTAGGTAAAAGTTCATAATTACATTCTTTTTTATTTATTTTGTTTCATGTACACACTTGGGGGTACACCATAAAACTTCTTAAATGTATCAGTAAAATACTTCGGGTCGGCAAATCCTATCAGGTCGGCAACTTCGGATACCGTATAGCGCTGACTTTGTAATAAAAAGGCAGCTTCTTTCATGCGGATGTTCCGGATGAAGTCATTGGGGGCTATGCCTGTTAGTGCTTTTATCTTATTATAAAAACTTGTCCGGCTCATGTTTACTTCTGCGCAGAGGATGTCTATGGTCAAGTCTTTTCCTAAATGCTGTTTAACCAGTTCGGTAACTCGCTGCATAAATTCGTCATCGAGGCTGGAGGGCAGTTTAACCTCTTCGGTGGCAGGATTGGGCAGATGACTCATCATCTGCTGAAAGCGTTGCTGAATGAGGCTCCGGTTTTCAAGAATGGTCCGTATGTTGGCTTCCAGTACCATTAAGTCGAAAGGCTTTATGATATATTGGTCGGCTTTTATTTCCAGTCCTTTCAGAATATGCTCTTTATCTCCTAAGGCTGTAAGTAAGATAACCGGAATATGGCTGGTTTCGATATGTTCTTTCACTTGGCGGCAAAGCTCTTTTCCATCCATGACAGGCATCATGACATCCGATAAAATCAAGTCGGGTTGCCGCAAGGCAATCTTATCGAGTGCTTCTTTTCCATTGCTTGCTCCTTGTACTTGATAAATAGAAGAGAGACTCTGCATGATAAACGACCGTAATGCGTTATTGTCATCAACTACGAGGATGAGCGGAGCATTTTCCGGACTTTTATGCAAAGAAGTGTTATCGGTCTGAATTGTGGGGTTCGGCATGATTTGTGATAGAGTGTACTGGCTGCTTTCTTCAGGTATATCCGACTTGTATTGATATTTTTTTCCCTGAAGAGGGAAGCATAGCTGGAATGTTGTACCCACATTTTCAGTGCTGGTACACGTAATTTTTCCTTCATGGCTTCTTATCAGCCGATAAGTCAAAAGCATACCGATACCACACCCTGTAATGAGCTGGTTGGTTGCGTTATATCCTCTAAATATATATTTGAAGAGTTTCTTTTGGTCTTCTTTAGATATGCCTATGCCGGTATCTGAAATTTTCAGCCACCAATGGCTTTTGCTGTGCCATACCTCAAAAGAAACGCTTCCTCCCTGTGGGGTATATTTCAGAGCGTTTGAAAGCAGGTTATGCAGAATAGAGTCTATTTTTTTTGAGTCAATCCATACATCTAGTTTTTTGAAGTTACTTTTATACTCTAAGTGCAGTCCTAAGCTTGCAGCATAATCTTCAAAGCGTTGAAGGTAATTTTGCAGATAGGTGTTCAGCTCATGTTTTGAGACAAAAATGCGGGAACTGTATAACTCTTCCTTTTGAAAATTAAGCAGATTGTCGGCAAATTCCGAAAGGTTTTCTGCATTTTGAATGGCGAGATCTAAATTGGTTTTCCCCTGTTCGGAGAGTTTTTCATTTTTCAGAATTTCACCGAGTGGGGTCTTGATAAGCGTCAGTGGGGTACGGATATCGTGTGCAGCATTGGTAAAAAAGTTGATTTTTTCTTTTGATATTTGTCTCTCTTTCTTGATGTTTTGATATCTGAACCATAAATAAATGCTTCCTATAATGAGTGTTGCATATACCAAGAAAGCCCAAAAGGTAAGCCAGAAGGGACGCCCTATCTCAATGTTGATAATGCGTTCTTCCAGTACCTGATGGTTATCTAACAGGATAGCTCTGACACGTAAAATGTAATTCCCCGGTGATAAGTTTGTGTAACGAATCAGTCCGTTGTCGGATGGGGGAGTCCATTCATCATAAAAACCTTCCAGCTTCCATGTATATTGTACGTTTGAAGGATTGTCATAATTGATGGAAGACACATTCATTGAAAATGTATTTTGGTTGTAATTTAGCTTGAACCTGCTGGTTTCATCCAGTAGCTGAGTTAGTGGGGAGTCTTTTTCTCCCGGATGGACTGTATGATACATAATGTTCAGGTTTGTAAATACCATCCTTGAAGAAAATTTATGCGTAAGTTCGGTTGTATCGGGCAGCAAGATGGCTCCTTCATTGCTGCCAAAAATAAGATTACCACCGCTGTGTATAGCAGCGTTGGGATTAAAGTTTGCGGCTAAAAGTCCTTGCTCTTTTGTCCAGTTGGTGAACTGCCGGCTTTTCTTGTTAAGCAGTGACAGCCCGTTTTCAGTGCCTAAAAATAAGTTTCCGTTTTGGTTCGGCAGAATACTGTATATGTTATTGGTTTGTAACCCACTGTTTTCTGCATAATAATTGGTGGTGTTTTCGGTTTGGTTATCAATAATGAATAACCCGTTTCCATAGGTTCCTATATAAGTGAGCTGTTCTTCTGGGTGAGTATATATTGTATTGATACACCCAAAATTAAGTTCTCTTTTATAGGGAAGAAGCTTATTGTTTTTTTTGTTTAGCAGGTATAATCCGTTAATTGTGCCGATCCACAGCGAGACACTGTCTCGCTGTGAGATATGGTTGATGGGATAGTTTATGGCATAGGTTTGGTATGCTCCAGTTTTATGATTATACGATTTCAGACTATAAAATCCTCCGGTCCAGATAATCCCATCAGTGTCTTTGAAAATGCTTCGGATGTATTTATCTGGTGTTTGATTAGGACCTAGTCCTTCTTGTTGGTAGAATTCGGTTTTTCCGGAACGCTTGTTGATGAGGTAAAGTCCCGACATGTAACCTCCGGCAAGTATTTTTCCGTCTCCTATGTCGCATAAAGCAATAAATATATGGTTTTCATTGCTTGTACTTTCGTGAAAGGAAGAAAGATAATTTACCCATTTCTTCTGGCGTATGTCATAGCGGCTGATTCCGTTACTTGTGGCATACCATACATCTCCTTCGCTGTCTTCAATTATGCCGTTGACAGAGTTGTTAATGAGTGAGTTGTTCGAGTTTGGTGAATGTTTAATCCATGTGTAGCTGGGGTATTTTTCTGAATATATCGTGATGCCTGTAGGGTAAATTACACTCCAGATACGACCGCTTCTGTCGATGCAAAGGTCTTTGATAATACTCCCGTTCATTTTATTAGGATGCTTGCTGTCTTCTTGAAGAAATCCGGTTAATTTCTTTTGGGGAATATTTAGTTTATAAACCCCGTCTCCATCAGTAGCGATAAGCACCTCGTCAGGATTGTTTGGGCTTTGGATGATGGTGTTGACTCCAATATCTACCATGACGTTGCCCATGTTGGATAGCTCATGAGTGGTGGGGTCATAAAGAAATAAGTTGTCTAATAAGGTATTGATAGTTAGTTTTCTGGTTGGCTGATGATAGTAAATATAGTTTATGAGCTGGATAGAAGGTAGATGAATAGCCGCTACATGGTTTAATGTATCGTTTGTAAACTCCGCAGCATAGAGCCGGTGTTCAGTTGCAAAATATAAGGTAGAGTCTGGTCCTTGAGCGATACATACTATTTTTCCGGGTACAGAAGAGGATAGTCGATAACTCTTTTGGGTTTTACCGTTAAAAATATATTGATGCTTATCAGTGCAAAACCAGATGTTGCTGTTCCTGTCCATAAATGTGGTGGTAACAGGTAACCCTTTAGTTTCCGGGAAGGCTACCTCAAGGTCAAACATGAGCTGGAATTGATCTTTTGTTTTGTTAAACCGGAATACCAGCCCGTCTTTTCCTATTTCCCATAAGGTTTTTTCTTCATCGGTTTTTAAAATATTTAAGTTGGGATAAAAATTGACGGCTTTATTGTTTTTATATAGAGGATAGCGCACAAATTGCTTTCCGTTATATCGCTCGATACCTTTATGAGTGAGAATCCACATGTAGCCTTGCTGGTCTTGCTGTATAGAGAGGACACGCCGACTGCTTAGTCCTTCTTCCATGCCGATGTATTTAAATATTTGTGCTTGTGTTGAGAATAAAGAAACCCATAGAATAAATAATATCGCAATCAGTTTTTTCATAGAGTATATACAAAAGATAGAATTCATTGCAAAGTTCGGAAAAAATAGCGGCTTATCAAAGAGAGTTTATCTAAAAAACGTATTCTAAAAAAACTAAAAATAAAATGACGCTTTGCAGTTTTGCTTTTATTTTATACATTTGCATTTTAGAAAAAATTTATTTATTGTTTAACCTTAAATTTATCATTGATATGATGAGAAGTTTATATTCAAAGGCGCTTGGCTTGCTATTAGGTAGTGTGTTAATCGCTTCTTGTTCCCAGAAAGAACTTGTTACGGCAGACTATCAGGTTGTGCCACTGCCATTGCAGATTTCAGATGTATCTGCCTCTTCTTCATTTTTGCTTAAAGATGGAGTGAAAGTAATTTATCCGGAAGGAAATGATAAGATGCGTCGGAATGCTGAGCTCTTGGCTGATTATGTGAAACAGCAGACGGGTATCTCTTTGAACTTGCAGGCAGGAGCTGCTGAGGCAGGAGCAATCTGCTTGGCTTTGGGGTTAGAAAATCAAAATGCTGAAGCCTATCAGTTGAGGGTTGATGATAAAGGTGTGCAAATTACAGGAGTTTCCGAAGCAGGCGTTT
Organism: uncultured Phocaeicola sp.; assembly: GCA_958434805.1. The sequence goes on along the minus strand of CAUBDX010000007.1, from coordinate 63,604 downwards.
TTTATGGTATCCAAACTTTCAGAAAATCACTGTCGGCTTTTGAAAATGTAAATGTACAGTTACCGGCTGTAGAAATCAATGACGCTCCTCGTTTTGCTTATAGAGGTATGCACTTGGATGTGGCTCGCCATTTCTTCTCGGTAGATGAAGTAAAAGAGTATATTGATATGATGGTTCTGCATAACATGAACCGTTTCCACTGGCATTTGACAGATGATCAGGGCTGGCGTATTGAAATCAAGAAGTATCCTAAATTGATGTCTGTTGCTTCTCAGCGTTCAGAAACGCTAGTAGGAAAATGGGGGTCGGATGAATACGACGGAACTCCTTATGGCGGTTATTATACGCAAGAGCAGATCAAGGAGGTGATTGCATATGCAGCTGAACGTCATGTAGTTGTTATTCCGGAAATCGACCTTCCCGGCCATATGCAGGCTGCCATTACTGCTTACCCGGAATTAGGATGTACAGGTGGTCCTTATGAAGTGCGTAAGACTTGGGGTATTTCCGATGATGTATTGTGTATTGGAAATGAAAAAACAATGGAGTTTGTAAAGGATGTGTTGGCGGAAGTGGCAGACTTGTTCCCTTCTGAATATATTCATGTAGGTGGAGATGAATGTCCTAAAGTCCGTTGGGCTAAATGTCCTAAATGTCAAGCTCTCATTAAGAAGTTAGGATTAAAGTCGGATACGAATCATACCAAAGAAGAGCGTTTGCAGAGTTATGTCATTACTGAAGCAGAAAAATTCTTGAATTCAAAAGGCAAGCAGATTATTGGTTGGACTGAGATTTTGGAAGGAGGATTGTCGCCTAATGCTACTTTGATGTCTTGGATTGGTGAAACAGGTGGAATTGAAGCTGCACGCCAGCACCATGACGTAATTATGACACCGAACACGTATTTGTATTTTGACTATTATCAAGCATCGGATATTGATAAGGAGCCTTTGGCTATCGGTGGATATCTTCCGATGGAAAAAGTATATAGCTATGAGCCGATGCCTTCTTCTTTGACTGCGGAAGAACAGCAATATATAAAAGGTGTACAGGCGAACTTGTGGACTGAGTATATCCCAACATTTAGTCAAGTTCAATATATGGTTCTTCCGAGAATGGCTGCTTTGGCAGAAACTCAGTGGAGTGATGGTTCTAAAAAGGATTATCAAAACTTCTTGAAACGTATGCCTCGCTTGACTATGATTTATGATTGCTATAAGTGGAATTACGCGAAACATATTTTCAATGTAAATGTTTCAATAAAGCCGGCACCCGAAGCAAAAGCGCTGGAGGTTACACTTGTTACGATTCCGGGCAGTGATATCTATTATACGCTTGACGGAAGCGAACCTGGCGAGAACTCTCAGAAATATACCGAACCTTTCTTCCTTGATAAATCGGCTGTATTAAAAGCTGTTGCCATTCAGAATACTCCTTCACGCAGAGTATCGGATGTTGTAACCGAAACGGTTGAAACTCATAAAGCCTTTATGAAACCGTTTACTTTATTGCAGGAAAACCAGAAGAAATTTACTCCTAACGGACCAAATGTATTGGTTGACGGACGTAAAGGTGGACAGACTTTCAGCTCCGGCGGATGGGTGGCTGTGCAAGGTAATGACCTCGAAGCAGTTATCGATTTGGAGGAAATGACTGAAATCAGTTCTGTTTCTGCCGATGTATTTGTGAATCGGAATGACTGGATTTTTGATGCGCGTGCTTATTCGGTGGCTGTTTCTGAAGACGGAAAGACTTATAAAAAGGTAGCTTCTGAAACATATCCGGTAATGAAAGAAACCGATATTGACGGTATAAAAAATCATACATTGACCTTCTCTCCGGTGAAGACTCGTTTTGTAAAGGTAAAGATAGATAGTGAACACGCTATACCTTCATGGCACGGAGCTAAAGGTAAGGCCGGACATTTGTTTGTTGATGAAATAATCGTGAAATAATTGTTATGATCAGAGTATTTGGTGTAATAAGTCTGATATTGTTGGTTTGTCTTTCTTCGGGTTGTTCCGAAGAAAGACAAACTTTAAATATAACACCCTGTCCGCTTTCTTGTGAAGTCAAGGACGGGGTGTTTCATTGGAATGAAGGAACCTTGATTGGAGTGAAAGGGGATGTTGCCAGTCGCGAAATCATTGCTGCGGCTTTTGAAGGAAGTTCGCTTCCCGTGCAGTTTGCCGAAACACTTCCCGATAATAATGTAATTGTTCTGCAGGTTGTTGATCAGTTGCCCGGAGTCAATTCACCTGAGGGGTATGTATTGGAGGCAGGTCGGGAGTCTGTTTCTCTCAAGGCTTTGTCGGATACCGGGCTATTTTACGGAGTTAAGACATTGCTACAACTGGCAGAACATGATGAAGGGAATATTCAGGCGTCGGTGGTTAAAGACGAACCACGTTTCCCTTACCGGGGAATCATGATTGATGTATCTCGTCATTTCCGCTCGAAAGAGTTTATAAAGAAACAGATAGCTTTATTGTCGGCTTTCAAGATCAATCGCTTACATTTGCATTTAACCGATGCAGCCGGATGGCGTTTGGAAATCGATAAATATCCCCGCTTGACCGAGTTTGCTGCATGGCGTAAGCAGGCTACATGGAAAGATTGGGGGGCTAAAGGACAGCAATACTGTGAGCAGTCGGATCCGGATGCTTCGGGAGGTTATTATACAAAAGAAGATATCCGTGAAATTTTGGAGTATGCTCGTTTGCATTGCGTTACAGTTGTTCCGGAAATCGAAATGCCTTCGCATTCAGAAGAAGTATTGGCAGCTTATCCGGAACTGTCGTGTTCAGGCAAGCCTTATAAACATTCCGATTTTTGTGTTGGAAGCGAAAAGACATTTGAGTTTTTGGAAAATGTTTTGTCGGAGGTGATAGAGTTATTCCCTTCTCATTATATTCATATCGGTGGCGATGAGGCTGGAAAAGCTTCATGGAAAACCTGTCCTTTATGTCAGGCTCGTATGAAAAAGGAGGGATTGAAAGATGTAGATGAGCTGCAGAGTTATCTGATTCATCGGATAGAACGCTTCTTGAATTCAAAGGGACGTTCCTTGTTGGGATGGGATGAAATCTTAGACGGAGGATTGGCTCCGAATGCTACCGTTATGTCATGGCGTGGAGAGGCAGGAGGCATACGTGCAGTTAAGGCCGGTCATCGTGCGATTATGACTCCGGGAGAATATTGCTACTTTGATGGTTATCAAGATGCGCCGTCTTCACAGCCGGAGGCAATCGGTGGCTATTTGCCTTTGAGTAAAGTCTATGATTATAATCCGGTTCCAGATTCTTTGACTGCTTCAGAGAAGTTGTTGATTGAAGGAGTACAGGCAAACGTGTGGGCTGAATACATCGTGACAGACGAGCATTTTGAATATATGCTTTATCCGCGTGCCTTTGCTTTGGCAGAAGTGGCATGGACACAGCCTGATCAGAAATCTTGGAAATCTTTCCGTACTCGTGTTTTGGATATCATTCCGGCGATAAAAGAGAAAGGTTATAACTCTTTTGATTTTAGTAAAGAAATAGGTAACCGCCCGGAAGCTTTGCAGCCTATTGAACATCTGGCTGTGGGGAAGAAGGTGCAGTTTAATATTCCTTACTGGTCGGGATATCCAGCCAATGGTGACAAGACACTCAATGATGGTTTGCGTGGCGGCTGGAATTATAATGATAAGCGGTGGCTTGGGTTTGTAAAAGGGAATGAGATGGATGTTGTCATTGATTTAGGAGCAGATACCATCCTTCATTCCGTGGCTGCCGATTTCATGCAGATTTGCGGACCTTATGTATATATGCCGAAGCAGGTTGTTATATCGGCATCTTCCGATAACAAAGAATTTACAGTATTGGAAGAAATCAATCATGAAGTAGTGAAAGATGATGCCGTTTCTTTTAAGAACTTCGGATGGTCGGGAGAGATGTCGGCACGTTATGTGCGTTTTCAGGCTTTTCCGGCAGATATTGCAGGTGCTGTGCTGTTTACAGATGAAATTGTAGTGAAGTAAGGGGAATACATACGAAAAATCTCACAAAGTCTTATTGATAGAAGGATAGGAATATAGGTAGAATATGCTACTTATATCCTATCCTTTTTTGTGTTTCATTGTGATGAAGCAAGATAGGGGTAATTGCTGGTAGAGTGTTTTTCTTACATTTTATTTCTTTTTAAGCGGGTTAAGGAGGTAATATGCTATGTGTAGATTGCAATTTGTTTGTCTTTTGGCTGTAAGTTGCCTTTTTAAGCCTTAATAGCCTCTTTGTCTGTTAAAATATGTTTAATAAAAAAAAATATATTTTGATTATTTATGTTTTAATTTATTAAATATATACATTTGTCATATTGAAAAACAATAATATATCTTTTAAATAAAACATTAGGTGTAAAACGAGAGATATATGTTGTAAATTATTGAGAATATTTAAATACTAACCTTTAAAAATTTTAGCTATGCAGAAACGATCATTTCTTGTAGTAGTAATGTTCCTTATCGGAATGTTTGTTACAAGTCTGTATGCGCAGACGCACACTGTTACCGGTTTGGTAATAGACAAGGAATTGGGTGAACCATTAATTGGCGTTAATGTTTTGGTAAAAGGAACCGTTAATGGTACAGTGACAGATCTTGATGGAAAGTACTCCATCGAAGCAAGTAACTCAGATGTTTTGGTCTTCTCTTATGTAAGTATGAAGTCCATTGAAGAAAGTGTTGGTAATCGTAGTGTTATCAATGTTTCGATGTCTTCCGATGCTGAATTGCTGAGTGAAGTCGTAGTAACTGCCATGGGTATTAAGCGTCAGTCGGAAACACTGACTTATTCAGCACAAACTGTAGGCGGTAAAGATGTAAACGACATTAAGAGCGTTAACATGATTAACTCTTTGCAGGGAAAGAGTGCCGGTCTTTCTATTACTCCGAATTCAACCGGTGCCGGAGGATCTGCAAAGATTCAGTTCCGTGGTAGTAAATCTATCAATGGAAGCAACCAGCCTTTGATTGTTATTGATGGTGTTCCGGTGATGAATACCGTATCTACCGACCAGGTAAATGGTAACTATGGTGGTCAGCGTGATGGTGGTGACGTTATGTCAACTATTAACCCTGACGATATTGCTTCAATTACTTTGCTGAAAGGAGCTTCTGCAGCAGCTCTTTATGGTGCAGTTGCAGCCAATGGAGCCATCATGATTACTACAAAATCAGCACAGGCTGGTAAGGTTGCTGTTACTGTATCAAGTAATACCACAATGGAAACTCCGATGGTGTTGCCGAAATTCCAGAATCAGTATGGTATGAGCGAAGGCATGTACAGCTGGGGTGAAAAATTAGATGCAGAAACTCCTAATTACCTGAAAGAGTTTTACCGTGTGGGATTTACTACTAATAACTCTATTTCTTTGGCAGGTGGTAATGAAAACTTCCAGTCTTATTTCTCTTATGGAAACGTATACTCACAAGGTATTACTCCTACCAATGATTATCGTAGCCATAATTTGAATTCAAAAGTTGGCTTCAATCCTTTCAAGAGTGTACATGTTGACTTTAATGCGAAGTTTACAAACCAGCATATCCGTAACCAAGCTGCTTCAGGTTATTTGTTTAACCCGTTGACCGGTGCTTATTTGTTTCCACGCGGTGAAGATTGGGATGGATATAAAGAAAACTTTGAAGTGTTTGACCCGGCTCGTGGAGTAAACGTTCAGAATTGGCCGAACGTAAAACAAGAACAATTCAGCAACCCGTACTGGGTACTTAACCGTCAGGCTTCTATCGTTGACCGTAACCGTTATGAGTTCGGTGGCAGCATTAAATGGGATATCACTGAAGATTTGAGTATTCAGGGACGTATGCGTTATGAAAGAGGAGAAGAACACTATGTGAACAATCTTTATGCTTCCAGTGGTGGTGACCGTTATCCGATGGGTCGTATGAAAGATAACCGTTATTTCAGTGACCAGCTTTACGGTGATGTCTTGGCTACCTATTCACATACATGGAATGACTGGTTCTTTACAGCTACTGCTGGTTCCAGCTTCACAAAGAGTAAAACTTCTCACGTAGATATGTGGGCTGAAGGTCAACAATTCTCTTCACCGGGTGCTGGAAACGTATTCTATCCGAATATCTTTACTCCGGGCAACTATTACCAGAATATGTTCGTTCTTGATAACGATGCTCAATGGAATACAGAAAAACGTTTGAATGCAGTATTTGCTACTGCTCAGGTAGGATGGAGAGACGGTTTGTTCCTTGATGTATCTGCACGTAATGACTGGTCTTCAGCATTGTCATTTACTGAAAGCTGTTCATTCTTCTATCCTTCAGTAGGTGCTAGCTTCTTGATGGATAAGTTTGTGAATATGGGTAAGAATGTAGACCTGTTCAAATTCCGTGCCAGCTACTCAGTAGTAGGTAATGATGTTCCTCTTTATATGACTAACTTGCTCTATCACTTTGTAAAAGGTGGAAACGGTGCGATTGCAGCCCCTGAAAAAGCTCCATTCCGTACATTGAAACCTGAAAAGACCCATTCTATTGAAGCAGGTTTTGACGGTACATTCTTCCAGAACCGTTTGACTTTGGGATTGACATTCTATAAAACGAATACAAAGAATCAGTTCTTCTCAATCTCTGCTCCTTTCCAGTCTGGTCTTCGTAACCGTTATGTAAATGCCGGTGACGTTCAGAACATGGGATTTGAATTCAATGCAGGATGGTATCAGCAATTTAATGACAACTTCAGTTGGAGTACTAACTTTAACTTGTCTTATAACAAGAATGAAATCAAGGAATTGGTTGCAGAATTGCCTAACGGACTTGAATTGTCTAATTTCGGCGGTGCAAAAGTTATCTTGAAAGAAGGCGGTGAATACGGTGACTTGTATGTACGTCATATCTTGCGTGATGAAAACGGCAAACCGTTGAAAGACGAAAACGGTAAACCCAGATTGAGCGGAGAAGGTCCTGATGAATTGCTTTATGTAGGAAATATGAACTCTAAGGTAAATGCAGGATGGACGAATACATTCCATTACAAGGATTTCACTTTGTCATTCTTGATTGACGGTCGCTTCGGCGGTAAGGTATTGTCAATGACTGAAGCTTCTCTTGATGGATGGGGCGTATCAGAACGTTCTGGTGAAGCGCGTAATGCGGGTAAAGTAGTGGTAGATGGTGTAGAATTTACTCCGGAAAACTGGTACAAGACTGTAGGTAGCACGAACCATAACTCTACTTATGCCAACGAAAACTATATTTACGATGCAACCAATGTTCGCTTGCGTGAACTGAGCTTTGGTTATACTTTCCGTAACCTCTTTGGAGCAGGTAAGAACTTGACCGCTTCTATCATCGGTCGTAACTTGTTCTTCTTCTATAAAGATGCTCCGATGGATCCGGATGTATCAATCGGTACAGGAAATGGTCTTCAGGGTGTAGATATTTTCTCTTTGCCTACTACTCGTAGCTTTGGTTTGAATCTAAAACTTAACTTCTAAATCTTTAGCAACTATGAAAAGAAATAAGATTTTTACATACGCTTTAATGATGGCTTTACCTGTACTGGGAGGTTCTATGATAACATCTTGTACAGATGACTTTGAAAGCTTGAACACGAATGGGGTGCAGATTAATCCAAATGATTTGCCTGCTTCCGCACAGTGGATGGAGCCGATGACCTATTGTTATCCGCCGCATCAGAACCAGTTCCAGTTCTGGACTAACCTGACTATCGACTGGTATAGTGGTTACTTTATGACTCCGAATGGTAACTTTACCAACTGTAAGATGGAGATGCGCCGTGATCATAGTGGAGGTATGGATGAAAACTATAACTTGCATATCTTCAATAACACTCGCCGTGTCATTGCCAACTGCGAAGAAAAAGGAGAAAATATCTTAGCTGCGGTAATGCGTATCGTACAGGCTTACGGAACGTTGATGACTACCGATGCCTATGGTCCGCTTCCTTATACTTCAGTTATTGAAGCAGATGCAAAGTTGGCAGAAAATCCGAATTCAACTCCTACGACTACGTTCCCATATGATAGCCAACAGACTTTGTACAAGTCGATGTTAACGGATTTGAATAATGCTGTTAAAGTTTTGGCAGCAGCTGACGCTTCCAAAAATCAGGCTGAACTTACTACATTGAAGTCTTGTGATGTATGGTGTGGTGGTGATACCAAATTATGGCTTCAAGTGGCAAACACCATGCGTTTGCGTATGGCATTGCGTCTGTCGAAACGTGTCGAGGAAATGAAAACTGCAGGTATCGATGTAATAGCTATTGCAAAAGATGCTGCAACAAATACATTGGCAGCCGGAGAAAATGCTGGTAAAGACATCTTGATCAGCAAAGGTCTTGAAAACGAAATGTGGTTGATGTTCAACTGGGGTGACTGTGGATTTAACGCAAATTTGGTTACTTTGATGGATGGTATGAAAGACCCGCGTTTGCCGCTTTATATGACTAAGAACAAGGATGAAATCTTGAAGGCAGGCTATTCAAAGAAAACAGAAGACAAGGTAACTACTTATTATAAAGGAGAAAATAAAGTAGACCGTTCGGAGGCTGTTTTAGTAGATGCTGATAACGGCTATTATGGTATCCGTTTTGCATTTGATATTCCGGCTAAGCCAAATGCATGGAGTAATATGTCACAATGGCTTGACGGTGTGAAAGGATCGGCTTACGGTATGCCGTTGCCTATTTTCAAGGGAGCTGAATCATTCTTCTTGTTGGCTGAAGCTCGTCTTCGCGGATGGATTACTGAAAGTTCTGTAAAAGACTATTACGAAGAAGGTATCCGTGTATCGATGGCAAATGAGCTGAAATATCGTGGTTCATACGCTAATCCGGTAATCACTGCTTATGAAAGCAATGCTGTAGAAAACTATCTTGCATCTACAGAAGGACAGGCAGACTTTGTTGATCCGGTTGATGCTAGCTTGAATGCACCGGCATTGAACAAACTGGGTGTTAAATGGGACGATGCTGCATCGAATGAAGACCAGCTGGCACGCATCATGGTTCAGAAATACATTGCTTTGTTCCCGTTGTCAAACGAGGCATGGGCAGAACAGCGCCGTACCGGTTATCCGAAATTATTCCCTGGAGTAGTAGAAGTTGATCCTACTTACGTGAACAAGGAAGAAGGGTTACGCCGTGTAGTTTTTGCTCAGAACCAATATGATACAAATGGGGAAGCCTTGAAATCATCTGGCTTGAAACTGTTGGAAGAAGAAAATACCAGCAAGACCATCAAGGGTGATAATGGTGGAACCCGTGTTTGGTGGGATAATGCTAATAAAGGAAACTTTTAATTGAATTCTGTTTACAGAGAACAATATTAGCTAAGACTCTATTTTGAATTTCTCAATTTTGCATCCTGTAGTGTGTGATACATTGCAGGATGCTTTTTTGTATCCGCCGTAATGTCTCCTTTTTTTTATGGTTTATGGCGCTTATAACCGTTGATTTTGTGTCCGTGAAACCCGTACATTGTTTCACGGGCTTGTTCAGGAACCTCCTTTTCTGTCGGCTTATTCAAGACCTATTTAGGGCATCTGAAAATCTGCTGATAAAAAAAACTCCCTCCATCTGGCTGGCGTAATTGACCAGCCTGATGGAAGGAGTAATATGATAACTACTAACGGTAAGACTGCCGTTGGTTAATTATTTCTTGTGAGCTTCTACCCACTTGCGTGCATTGACAAATGCTTCCATCCACGGAGTAATCTGATCTTCATGGAGGCGTTCAAGCGGATAATATGCATTTTCCCATGGGAAGCATGCACGTTCCAAGTGCGGCATCATAGCCAAATGGCGTCCGTCTTGGCTGGCAATACCTGCTACGCTGTAATCAGAGCCGTTCGGGTTACCCGGATATTCATCATAAGAGTATTTCAATACCACGTTATAGTGATCTTCCGGATAAGGCAATGAGAACTTACCCTCACCATGAGCTACCCAGATACCCAATTTCGAGCCACTCAATGAGCCGAACATCACGCTGCGGTTCATCGGTACGGTTACACCCAAGAATACAGATTCAAACTTGTGTGAATCATTGTGCAGCATTTTGCCTTTCTTCTTATCCTCCGGAGTAATCAGACCCAGTTCCATCATCAGCTGACATCCGTTGCATACACCCAGTGAAAGTGTATCTTCACGTGCGTAGAAATTATCGAGTGCAGCTTTTGCTTTGGGGTTAAACAAGAAACTTCCTGCCCATCCCTTTGCTGAACCAAGTACGTCGGAGTTAGAGAAACCACCGCAATACACCACCATATTGATGTCTTCCAGTGTTTCACGTCCGCTGATAAGGTCGGTCATCGTCACATCCTTCACGTCGAAGCCTGCCAGGTAAAGCATGTAAGCCATTTCACGTTCCCCGTTGGTACCCTTTTCACGGATGATAGCAGCCTTGATGCCACTCGGTGTGCGGCGGTCAGGATTCAAGCCAAACTGAGAAAGCTTACCGGTAAATGATTTGTCGAATGCAAATTCAACCGGCTGCTGCTTATAGTTTTCAAAACGCTTCTTAGCACATCCGTTCATGCTCTGTTTGCGGTCGAGCAAGTAAGAAGTAGAATACCACACATCGCGCAGATAGTCGATACCAAACTGGTAAGTAGCATCATGAAGTGTAACGAGAATATGACGTTCTTCGCTTGGAGTACCCAATTTCACGTAACCCACACCTGCGTCTTCCAATATTTTCTTAACTTCTGCTTTATGTTTATCTGCCACCTGGATAACTACACCCGGATTTTCAGCGAAGAGAACTTTTACGATATCGTCGCATTTAATTTTATCCAAGTTGATTTCCATACCACCGTCAGTGTTGGCAAAACACATTTCAAGCAGAGTAGTGATCAAACCTCCGGCAGAGATATCGTGCCCCGCCAAGATTAATCCCTTATTTACTAATTCCTGTACGGCAAGGAACGCATCGCGGAAATATTCCGGATTTTGTACAGTAGGAACGTCATCGCCCACCTTGTTCAGCGATTGAGCAAAGGCAGAACCACCCAGACGCAATTCGTCAAAGCTGAAGTCGATGTGATAGAAAGTAGATTTAGCCTTGTTTACCATAACCGGTGAAACCACTTTCTTGATGTCAGAAACTTCACCTCCGGCAGAAACAATTACTGTTCCCGGGCTGATAATCTTTTCGCCGTTCGGATATTTTTGTGTCATTGACAATGAGTCTTTTCCGGTAGGCACATTAATCTGTAGTGCACAGCAGAAATCAGACAATGCTTTCACGGCAGTATACAGACGTGCATCTTCGCCTTCCTGTGCGCGGCATGGCCACATCCAGTTGGCAGAAAGAGAAAGGCTGTCCATGCCTTCAGCCATCGGAGCCCATACAATATTGGTCAGAGCTTCTGATACAGCCAATACCGATCCGGCAGCAGGATTTGCCAATGCAGCCTGCGGTGCATGTCCTAAAGCGGTGGCAATACCTTTTTCTCCTCTATAGTCTAATGCAACCACACCACAGTCGCTTAACGGAAGCTGCAGTTCACCCTGACACTGCTGGCGTGCGATTTTACCTGTTACTGAGCGGTCTACTTTATTAGTTAACCAGTCTTTGCAGGCAACAGCTTCAAGCTGCAGTACGCGGTTTACATATTCATTCAGTTTAGTAACATCATACGATACATTTTCATAATGACGTTCCACTGTCTTGTCAATCATGTAAGTCTTAGGCGATGAACCAAACATCTGGTCCACAGCCAAGTCAAACGGACGAACTCCGTCAGCTTGTTCAAAAGCAAAACGATGATCACCGGTAGTTTCACCCACCACATACATCGGAGCGCGTTCACGTTCAGCGATTTTTTGTACGTGTTCGATGGCTTTTTCGTCAATCAGCAAGCCCATACGTTCCTGTGATTCGTTGGCGATAATTTCCTTAGCCGACAGTGTTTCATCTCCAATCGGCAATTTGTCCATATGAATCAATCCGCCGCATTCTTCAACCAATTCAGAAAGACAGTTTACGTGTCCGGCTGAACCGTGGTCATGAATAGAAACAATCGGGTTTTCATCTTCTTCGCAAAGCGCACGGACCACATTGTACGCACGTTTCTGCATTTCTGCATTCGCACGCTGAATAGCATTCAGCTCAATACCTGAAGAGTAACGTCCGGTTTCAACCGATGAAACAGAACCACCGCCCAGACCGATGCGGTAATTGTCGCCACCCATTACTACAACTTTGTTTCCAGCTTCGGGTGAGCCTTTCAGGCAGTCACGCTGTGTTCCATATCCTACACCTCCGGCAAGCATGATAACCTTATCGAATGCATATTTTTCATTGTTTTCCTGATGCTCGAAAGTCAATACCGAACCACAGATAAGCGGCTGACCGAATTTATTACCGAAGTCGGAAGCTCCATTAGATGCTTTAATCAAGATTTGTTCAGGAGTCTGGTATAACCATTTGCGCACTGGGAGAATGTTTTCCCATTCGCGGCCTTCTTCTGTACGTGGATATGAAGTCATGTACACGGCAGTACCGGCAATAGGCCAAGAACCTTTACCTCCACCCATGCGGTCACGGATTTCACCTCCGGTACCAGTTGATGCACCGTTGAAAGGCTCTACTGTAGTGGGGAAGTTATGTGTTTCCGCTTTCAGAGAAATAACGGTTTTAATATCTTTGATGATGAAGTAATCAGAAGTAGCATGATTAGCCGGGGCAAACTGTTCTACAACGGGACCTTCAGCAAAAGCCACATTATCCTTGTAAGCAGAAATAATCTTGTTTGGGTTTTCCTGTGTGGTCTTTTTAATCATTTGGAATAAGGAAGACTCCATTTCCTGTCCGTCGATAACGAACGTACCGCCAAAGATTTTATGACGGCAGTGCTCAGAGTTGATTTGTGCAAACCCGAAAACTTCAGAGTCGGTCAGTTTACGGCCCAAGTCTTTTTCAACTTTCAAGAGGTAGTCCATTTCCTCGCGTGAAAGTGCCAGACCTTCTTTTTCGTTATACTCTTCCAGATTTTCAATGTAAACAATCGGCTGTGGTTTCATGTCGATTGTGAAAATGTCTTGGCTCAATCCATGATACATGCGTTGCAGCATAGGGTCATGGTCGGCATTTTCATCTTTTACAGGGAAGTATTCTTCAATACGGCGGATACCGTTCAGCCCCATGTTTTGAGTGATTTCTACGGCGTTGGTACTCCACGGGGTAATCATCTCACGGCGTGGTCCGATGAACCATCCTTTCAGGTTTTCCTCGTTTTCTACGGTAGCTTCGCTGTAAAGCCAGCATAACTTCTTGATGTCTTCAGAGTTTAGTTCCTGACTGCATTCTGTTGCAATCACACTGTTGGTAGGAGTTCTGAAAAATAGAATCATAGCATTTGTATATGTTTATTTGAATATATTTCGCTCGTGTATAAATCATGTGCAAAGTTACATAAAAGCCCGCTTGCACGAAAGAAAAAGACGACTAAATATAGGTACTTTCGTAAAAAAGTATCATCTTTGCAGTATGAATTGGATAGAACAGGTTACGATACTGGATTTGCTGGTGAAGGGCTTTATTGTCGGGGTAGTTGTGTCTGCTCCGTTAGGGCCTGTCGGCGTGCTTTGTATTCAGCGGACGCTGAATAAAGGTCGTTGGTTTGGCTTTGTGACAGGTTTGGGTGCTGCCTTAAGCGATATTTGCTATGCCTTGATTACCGGATATGGCATGAGCTTTATGGATGACCTTATAGTAAAACATCAGCTTTTTCTTCAAGTGGTGGGCAGCGTAATGCTGTTGGCATTTGGAGTTTATACCTTTCGCAGCAATCCTGTCAAGTCATTGCGCCCGGTCTCAGCCCGGCGGGGAACTTATTTACATAACTTTGTAACAGCTTTTTTTGTAACCCTGTCTAATCCGCTAATCATCTTTTTGTTTATAGGTCTGTTTGCCCGGTTCTCGTTTGTTATGCCCGGCAGTCCGGTCGGATTCCAGCTGGTGGGCTATTTGGCAATCATTTTAGGTGCATTGACATGGTGGTTTGGCATTACCTATTTTGTAAATAAGGTACGTACGCGTTTTAATGTGCGCGGCATTTGGGTGTTGAACCGTATCATCGGAGTGGCAGTAACTATTGCTGCATTAGTGGGCATCGTTTTTGCATTCTTCGGCAAGTCATTCTCATGAAAGAACTGAATAGCTTAAGAATTTGAAAAACAAAGCGAAGGAACCCGAAACTCAAAATATAAAACTTAAGAACTCAAGAACTCAAGAACTCAAAACATACAATGTATATTTCTCAGCAGTTAAAACAGCAGAATATTGCAGAGTATCTGCTTTATATGTGGCAGATAGAAGATTTGATTCGTGCCAATGGCTTTGATATGGTCAAGATCCGTGAGTCAATCATAGATCCTTATCCTATTACTCAAGAGCAGAAGAAGGCATTGGCGCAGTGGTATGAAGACCTCATCAATATGATGCACGATGAGGGAGTAATGGAGGAAGGACATCTTCAGATTAATAAAAATATAATTGTTTGGCTTACCGACTTGCATTTGCGTTTGCTCAAGTCGCCTAAGTTTCCGTATTATAGCGCAGCTTATTATAAAGCGCTGCCTTTTATCGTGGAACTCCGGACGAAGAAAAAAGATAAGGAAACCCCTGAACTTGAAACATGCTTTGAAGCGATGTATGGCGTAATGTTGCTCCGGTTGCAGAAGAAAGAAGTAACCGAAGCCACTCAGAAGGCTTTAAAAGTAATCGGCGATTTGTTGGCCATGCTGGCTGGATATTATATCAAAGATAAACAAGGAGAATTAGAACTGGAATAAATATGAAGAATATATTGGTTACAGGAGCAAACGGTCAGTTAGGAAATGAGATGCGTTTGCTGGCAGAAGAGCATCAGGAATATAATTATTTTTTTACTGATGTGGCTGAACTGGATATTTGCGACAAGGTGGCTGTAAAGCACTTTGTAGATACACATCAGGTTGATGTTATTGTTAACTGTGCAGCCTATACAGCCGTAGATAAAGCCGAAGACAATGAGGAGTTATGTGACAAGTTAAATCATCTTGCTCCGGGTTATTTGGCTGAGGCCGTCCAGACTCGTAACGGATATCTGGTTCAGGTATCTACTGATTATGTTTTTGACGGCACAGCTCATGTGCCTTACCGTGAAGATGAGCCTACTTGCCCGAATTCGGTGTATGGTTCTACGAAGTTGGACGGTGAGAAAGCGGCTATGGCTGCATGCTCGAATACCATGATTATCCGTACTGCCTGGCTGTATTCAACCTTTGGCAATAACTTTGTCAAGACCATGATTCGTCTGGGCAAAGAGCGCGATATGTTAGGCGTGATTTTTGACCAGATTGGAACTCCTACTTATGCCCGCGATTTGGCGGCGGTTATTTTTGCTGCTATCGGAAAGGGAATTGTTCCGGGAGTGTATCATTTCAGCAATGAAGGGGTTTGTTCGTGGTATGATTTTACGCAGGTTATCCATCATCTGGCTGGCATTACAGATTGTAAATTAAAGCCTCTTCATACGGAAGAATATCCTACCAGAGCCAGCCGTCCGCACTATTCTGTGCTTGACAAGACAAAGATAAAAGAAACTTATGGTGTGGAAATCCCTTATTGGATAGATAGTTTACGGGAATGTATTGATAAATTGGAGCTTGAAAAATAAATTTGTATGGCAAACCAAGAGATAGAAAGAAGACGAACATTTGCGATTATCGCGCATCCGGATGCCGGTAAAACCTCATTGACTGAAAAGTTGCTGCTTTTTGGTGGACAGATTCAGGTGGCAGGAGCGGTAAAATCGAACAAGATTAAGAAAACGGCTACATCCGACTGGATGGATATTGAAAAACAGCGTGGTATTTCTGTTACGACTTCGGTTATGGAGTTTGATTACCGGGATTATAAAATCAATATTCTCGATACTCCGGGTCACCAGGACTTTGCTGAAGATACGTATCGTACGCTGACAGCGGTAGACAGTGTAATTATTGTGGTTGACGGTGCCAAGGGTGTGGAAACCCAGACCCGAAAATTGATGGAAGTCTGCCGTATGCGCAATACTCCCGTGATTATCTTCGTGAATAAGATGGACCGTGAAGCCAAGGATCCTTTCGATTTGCTCGATGAACTGGAAGAGGAACTGGTTATTAATGTGCGTCCTTTGACGTGGCCTATTGAGAGCGGTCCGCGTTTCAAGGGAGTTTATAATATCTACGAACAAAAGCTGAATCTCTTTCAGCCTTCCAAGCAAGTGGTGACTGAAAAAGTGGAGGTAGATATTCATTCGGAAGAACTGGATAATCATATCGGTACACCTTTGGCTGATAAGCTTCGTGGTGAGCTGGAATTGATTGACGGGGTTTATCCGGAATTTGATGTAAACAGTTATCTGAAGGGTGAACTTGCTCCGGTATTTTTCGGCTCTGCCTTGAATAACTTCGGGGTACAGGAATTGCTTGACTGCTTTGTGGAGATTGCTCCCAGTCCGCGTCCGGTAACAGCTGAAGAACGTACGGTGGCTCCCGATGAATCAAAATTCACAGGTTTCATCTTTAAGATTACTGCGAATATCGACCCGAACCACCGTTCGTGTGTGGCTTTCTGTAAAGTTTGCTCCGGTAAGTTTACCCGTAATACGCCGTATTTGCATGTCCGTCATAACAAGACCATGCGCTTTTCTTCACCTACTCAGTTTATGGCACAGCGTAAAACAACTGTAGATGAGGCGTGGGCAGGTGATATTATCGGTTTGCCCGATAACGGAACTTTTAAAATCGGTGACACACTGACAGAGGGTGAAAACCTGCATTTCAAGGGACTTCCAAGCTTCTCTCCGGAGATGTTTAAGTATATTGAAAATGCTGATCCGATGAAGACGAAACAGCTGAACAAAGGAATTGACCAGCTGATGGACGAGGGTGTGGCTCAGCTGTTTGTCAATCAGTTTAACGGGCGGAAGATTATCGGAACTGTGGGACAGCTTCAGTTTGAGGTAATTCAGTATCGTCTGGAAAATGAATATAACGCGAAATGCCGTTGGGAACCGATCAGTCTGTATAAGGCTTGTTGGGTTGAAAGCGATGATCCTGCCGAACTGGAAGCGTTCAAGAAACGTAAATACCAGTATATGGCAAAAGACCGTGACGGGCGTGATGTGTTCCTTGCTGATAGTGGTTATGTGCTTCAGATGGCTCAGATGGACTTTAAGCACATTAAGTTTCACTTTACATCAGAGTTCTAAAAGCGTGATATACGGAAAGAAAAAATGTCTTGGCGTTTTTTTAAAACGTCAAGACATTTTTATTATAACGCCAAGACGTTTTATTTCAAACGTGCTGGCGTTTTTTTATCGGCTTAAGTTTTGCAAATCTGCCTTCCTTTTCAATGTGGAAGTGGAGATTTGCAAAACTTGAAATATAAATCAATCAGAAGCGGCAGCGGATGTCGATACCTACTTGAACCGGCCGTCCGGCCTGTGCAAATCCGCGGCTCATGGTTTCAAAGTAGAAAGCCTGATAATCTTTGTTTAGAGCATTGTTCACCCAAAAGGCAATTTGTCCGTTCCCTTTATTCAGGCTAACTCTTCCGTTTAAGGTTCCGTAGAGCGATTGGCTGGCATTGTTTTTTTCTGTCCAGTAGATACGTCCGGCTGCTTTATAATTGGCATTTACCGTGATATTGTCCAGAAAACAATGCTTGCGTAATGCGAAAACATATTGGCCACCTATATTAAAGGTGTGTTTCGGAACAAAGGGAACATAGTTTCCGTTATAATTGATTTCAGCCATTTTTCCTCCTGCAACCTTTTCATTGGTAACATAGTCAGTAAATGTGGCATAGGTGTATCCGTAATTTCCGTTTAGGCTGAATACACTGGTTATCTGCGTGCGGAGACTTATTTCAGCTCCTATACTGCGGCTTTTTCCGGCATTGGTGGTAATGCGTCCCAGTCCGTTTTCAGAAAAGCGTGATAATTGCTGATCATGGGTGTCCATATAAAAAGCAGCAAAGTCGGTTTGCAGTTTGCTGTCAAGCAGGGTCAAGTGTGCACCAACTTCATAATTCCATGAATATTCCGGGCGGTAAGTGGTGGCGTTTTCAATATCCGTAGTGTAGTGAGGTATTTTGTCTCCTCCCATCTGGCTGACCATGCCTCCGCTTTTTTCATCAATGGCTGCAATCATTCCGTTAGTCATCTCTCCTTGCAGAAGGTCGGAGAACATTTGTACGTTATATCCTCCCGAGCGGTAGCCTTTGGTTACACTGGCGTAGATATTGCTTTGGGTTGTAAAGTCATATTGCAAAGCTATTTTAGGAAGTAGTTGCAGGTTGTCGGTATTCAGTTTACCGTTTAGTGCCGGATTGGTTTGCAGTCCTTTTAGCGTAATGGGACGCATAGGCATTTTGATGTTGAAGTCAAAATTCAGCGTACTGCCCGACTGGTAATCTAACCAGTATTTTTCATACTCTAACCGGAGTCCTGCCGTGAGTGACAGTCCTTCGATAAATAAGTCATTGAGGGTAGATTGATGGTAAACCGCAACGCTACCCACTGGGCTTTTGAATTGTCCGCCTACGGTAAAAGTCGGATCGGTAACATCTAACGACATCTCCGGCATACGTGGGTTGCTTTGTTTTAATGCGGTAAAGATTTTGTTGACATTTCCTTCAATCATGCTGTTTACTCCGTCTTCACAGAAAGTAACAGGTGCTTCAGTTTTGAGCCATTGGTAAAAGCCGCTCACGCCGGTAGTCCATTGCCATTTCCTTCCGGGCTTTGATTTAAGCACAAATTCTTGTGATAATGTTTTTGAGTTTTGCTTCTGAATAAGCGTATAGATATTTTGTTCGGTAAAATCCTGATCCATATTCATCTGGTCATACAGATACTGAACTCCGGTAACGCTGCTCAATATGAATTCATCGGCTTGATATTCCAGATTTAATCCGCCGTTTACGAGGTTACGCTTGTATCCACAGTCGTGATTGTATGAAATCTTTCCGATATATTCCTCCCGGTCTTCTTTTCCTGTTGTTTTTCCGGTGTAGGCATAAGGGTATCCTCCCTGGTTATTGTATTCGTAATTTACCGTAAAGTCCAGTTTCAGGTTTTCTTTAGGCAGGTAAATAGCCCGGATGCGTCCGCCGAATTCATTGTTCCGGTCAATGCGCTTTGCGTTATAGGCATTTTTAAAAAAGCCTCCGTCATGGCGGTAAAACAGACCTACAGAGAAAGCAAACTGGTTAGAGATGCGGTGATAGTGGGTCAGTGAGGCTTGATAATCGTTATAGGTTGCCCCGCTTAAGCGTAGGTCGGTTCCCTGGTAGGTGAAGGGCGATTTTGTGAACACGCGAATCAGTCCTCCCATCGTATTTCTTCCGTAGAGGGTACCTTGTGGACCGCGCATAACATCGATACGTTCAATATCGGCATAATTAAAGTCGAATGCTGATTTTTCGATAAAAGGAATGTTATCAACATATAATCCTACTGCCGGTGTGTTGGTACGTGAACCGATACCACGTACATAAACCGAAGTCGTTAGTTTTGAACCATAATCGGGTATAAACAGATTCGGAACAAGAGACGAGAGCGATTTGACCGAGTTGACCACATGATTTCGCATTTCATTTTGCGAGAGAGAGGTGGCAGATACCGGTTGCTGGCGAAGTCGGTTGTTCTCCTTAGGGGTAGCAATCACTACTACCTCCTCGATATCGATAACTTTCGTACTGTCTTTGGGTGAGATATGGTTTTCGGCATTAGCCGGATTAGCTATGACTCCTGTCACAGCTATTAAAGGGATAAGTGAGATACGTCTTTTCATTCCGTTAAATCTGTAAGTTTTGTAATTCGGGTGCAAAGTAACGGCATGATGGCGAGATATGCAATCCTAATTTATGAGGATTTGCGGATTAATCAAATCCGGTCGGCTTCTATATATCCATGCATCACCGCATAGATGGCAAGTCCGGACACCGATTTGATTCCTAATTTGTCGGTGATGTTTTTCCGGTGAGAGATAACCGTGGTAAGGCTGATGTTGAGTTTTTCTGCTATTTCCTTATTGATTAATCCTTTTGTTACCTGTATCAGTACCTCTATTTCGCGCGGTGACAGTTCATGGCCGCTTTCTTGGTTATCGGCTGATAGAGGAGGAGCGGCATGGCCGTATCGGCGCAGTTTGATGATAGATGCTACCAGCTGGTCTTGGGGAAGGTAAATGTTTAAGGTAGGAATCCCGTTCAGAAGCGGTTGTTCTCCTGCAGCCAATACAATGGTTTTGGGCTTTCTTTCAATAAAGAAAGGCGTATGTTCAAAGTAAATCTGTGCAGAGATAAAATAATGTGCATACATATCCGGAGTATCATCAGTCAGTTCGCTGAACGAAGCAAAAACGCGGATGGTCGCTTCGGGAAGCAGCTCTTCCAGTATGGTGCGCAGTCCGAGGGCGGTCAGTGTATTTGGTTCGATAATGGCTATTTCGGCTGAGTGGTTCATGATGCGGTATGCTTTGATTATTCTGTTGCAAAATTACAACATTATTTGCACTTTTCTCTTTGCTTTTATCCGAATTATTTAAGATTATTGCAAAAAAACAGATGAAAACGATTTGTTTGTAGAAAAATGTTGTTATATTTGCCAACGAGAAAACATTAATCAATGACAGTTTACTATCTTCATATCATCTTGACGGAGACCGGGCGCATGCCCTTCTTCATGATAGCTACCGGGATGACCCCTCGGGGGTAAGGATAGTATGGTTTGCGTTTCTACGTGAAACGCGTCTGCGGATGCAGACATTTCGTTTTATTTTAATCAAATTATATCTTGTTTTTTATAATGTTCTTCTGCTGTAAATGATTACGGCAGGAGAGGCTAATAATATAATCGCATGAAAGTTATGAAATTCGGCGGAACATCCGTAGGTTCCGTGAGTAGTGTATTAAGCGTAAAAAAAATTGTAGAAGCTGTCAATGAAGACGTGATTGTAGTGGTTTCAGCCTTAGGTGGAATAACTGATAAGCTGATAAAGACTTCACGGATGGCTGCAGCCGGTGACGCATCTTATGAGAAAGAGATGAAGGAAATAGTAAACCGTCATATCGAGATGGTTTATACAGTGATACCAGCCGGGCGTGAGCGCGAAATTCTGCTTGATCAGGTGAATGAATTGCTTAGCGAATTAAAAGATATCTTTCAGGGCATTTACTTGATTCATGATTTGTCACCCAAAACATCAGCAGCTATTGTGAGTTACGGTGAACGTTTGTCGTCTATCATTGTAGCAACCCTGATTGATGGGGCGAAATGGTTTGATTCGCGTACGTTTATCAAGACAGAGAAAAAGCATAACAAACATATTCTTGATTCCGATCTGACTACTCAGCTGGTCCGCGAGGCTTTTCGCGAGCTTCCCAAAGTATCGTTGGTTCCGGGATTTATTTCATCGGACAAGCAGACAGGTGAAGTGACAAATCTCGGTCGGGGAGGCTCTGATTATACCGCTTCTATCCTGGCTGCTTCACTTGATGCCGATATTCTTGAGATATGGACCGATGTGGATGGATTTATGACTGCCGACCCTCGTGTAATCAGTACGGCTTATCCTATTACGGAGTTGAGTTATGTGGAAGCTATGGAGTTGTGTAACTTCGGAGCAAAGGTGGTTTATCCTCCTACTATTTATCCTGTATGTCATAAAAATATACCTATTCTGATTAAGAACACCTTTAATCCGGATGCACCGGGCACCATTGTAAAGCAGGAAGCTGATCATTCATCAAAGCCGATTAAAGGTATTTCGTCGATTAATGATACTTGTCTGATTACAATGACCGGACTGGGCATGGTGGGGGTTATTGGAGTGAATCACCGGATATTTAAAACTTTGGCTGAGAATGGCATCAGTGTATTCTTGGTATCACAGGCTTCTTCGGAAAACTCCACTTCAATAGGTGTACGTAATGAGGATGCAGTGCTGGCATGCAAGGTACTGAACGAGGAATTTGCCAAGGAAATTGAAATGGGAGAGATTTCTCCGATGAAGGCTGAGGGAAATCTGGCTACCGTGGCTATTGTAGGCGAGAATATGAAACACACACCGGGTATTGCCGGAAAATTGTTTGGTACGCTTGGCAGAAACGGGATAAATGTGATTGCCTGTGCACAAGGTGCTTCGGAAACCAATATTTCTTTTGTTGTTGAGGGTGGATCGCTTCGCAAGACGCTGAATGTAATTCATGATTCTTTCTTCCTTTCAGAGTATCAGGTGCTGAACCTTTTCATTTGTGGAATCGGTACGGTGGGAAGCAGCTTGATTGAGCAGATTCATAGTCAGCAGGAAAAATTAAAGCAGGAGAGGGGACTCAAACTGAAGGTGGTCGGAATAGCAAATGGACATCATGCGCTGTTTACACGCAGTGGAATAGACCTCTCTAACTATCATGCCGAGCTGGAAGAAAAAGGGATTCCTTCTTCTCCGCAGGTATTGCATGATGAAATAATTGGCATGAATATTTTTAATTCTGTCTTCGTTGACTGTACGGCAAGTCCTGCTATCGCCGGATTATATAAAGATTTTTTAAGCCATAACATTGCAGTGGTGGCTGCCAATAAAATTGCTGCCTCGGCAGAATATGACATTTATGCTGAATTGAAACATATAGCCCGTCAGCGTGGAGTGAAATTTCTTTTCGAAACAAATGTGGGAGCAGGGCTTCCGGTTATCAATACCATTAATGACTTGATAAATAGCGGAGATAAAATTCTGAAGATAGAGGCTGTGGTCAGCGGAACTTTAAATTATATTTTTAATACCATCAGTGCTGATACCCCGTTGAGTCAGACCATCCGCAAAGCAAAAGAGGAAGGGTATTCAGAACCGGACCCGCGTATTGATTTGAGTGGAAAGGATGTGATTCGTAAACTGGTGATTTTGGCGCGTGAGGCGGGGTATCGGGTTAATCAGGAAGATGTGGAAAAACAGCTTTTTGTGCCCGATAAGTATTTTGAAGGTTCATTGGATGATTTCTGGAAACGTATTCCTGAATTGGATGCTGATTTTGAGAAGCGGCGTCAGAAACTGGAAGCAGAGGATAAACGTTGGCGCTTTGTGGCACGGTGGGAAAACGGAAAAGCTACGGTTGCCTTACAGGAGGTAGGTCGTTCACATCCGTTCTATAATTTGGAGGGAAGCAATAATATTATTCTGCTTACTACCGAACGATATAATGAGTATCCTATGTTGATACAAGGTTATGGAGCTGGTGCAGGAGTAACTGCTGCCGGTGTCTTTGCTGATATTATGAGTATTGCAAATATTTAGCTTATGAAACATCTTATCATTTTAGGGGATGGTATGGCTGATTGGGCTGTACCTTCTCTGGGAAATCATACATTGCTGCAGCATGCCTCTACACCTTATATGGATAAGTTGGCAAAGATGGGACGTACCGGTATGTTGAAGACGGTTGCCGATGGTTTCCATCCGGGAAGTGAAGTAGCAAATATGTCGGTATTGGGATATGATCTTCCTTTGGTTTACGAAGGAAGAGGTGTACTTGAAGCTGCCAGTATCGGTGTCGAACTGGAACCGGGCGATATGGCTATGCGTTGTAATATTATTTGCGTAGAGGGAGAGACATTGAAAAATCATTCAGCCGGACATATATCCACTGAAGAGGCCGATGAACTGGTTAAGTTCTTAGATGAGAAACTGGGTAATGAGCGGATACATTTCTATACGGGGGTACAATATCGCCATTTGTTGGTAATAAAGGGAGGTGATAAGCGTTTAGCCTGTGTTCCTCCGCATGATATACCCTTACAGCCTTTCCGCCCGAATTTAATTCAGGCAAAGTGTGCTGAGGCTCAGGAAACAGCTAATTTACTGAATGCCTTGATATTGAAATCGCAGGAGTTGCTGGCTTCGCATCCGGTAAACTTGAAGCGTATGGCTGAAGGGAAAGACCCGGCGAACAGTATTTGGCCGTGGAGCCCGGGGTATCGCCCACAGATGAAGCCGCTGGCAGAGAAATATGCTTCAATAAAAAGGGGAGCGGTAATAACTGCGGTTGATTTGATTCGTGGAATAGGTCACTATGCCGGATTGAGGTGTATTGAGGTTGAGGGAGCAACTGGACTTTATAATACAAATTATGAGGGAAAAGCGGAAGCGGCATTAGAGGCTTTAAGAACCGATGATTTTGTTTATCTTCATGTGGAAGCCAGTGATGAGGCTGGGCATGAGGGCGATGTGGATTTGAAATTAAAGACCATAGAATCGCTTGATCGTCGTATCATCGGTCCGATTTATGAGGCAGTGAAAGAGTGGAATGAGCCGGTGGCTTGGGCAGTATTGCCCGATCATCCCACTCCATGTAAACTCCGTACGCATACTGCCGAACCTGTTCCGTTCTTGGTTTATTATCCGGGAATTGAGCCTGACGGGGTGCAGACCTACGATGAGGTGGCATGTTCGCATGGGGGGTATAGCTTCTTGGAGAAAGATGAGTTTATGAATCTGTTTATGAATATTAACTGAGAGATACGACTATGAACTATTATAGCACTAACAAACAGGCTTCGGATGCTACGTTAGAAGAAGCCGTGGTAAAAGGTTTGGCTGCAGATAAAGGCCTTTATATGCCTTATGAAATTAAGCCATTGCCAAATTCCTTTTATGAAGAAATTGAAACCCTTTCATTTCAGGAAATTGCTTATCGGGTGGCTGATGCTTTTTTTGGTGAAGATGTACCTGCCGATGTGTTGAAGCAAATCGTATATGATACTTTAAGCTTTGATGTTCCGGCAGTAAAAGTGACCCAGTCTATTTATTCTTTAGAGTTGTTTCACGGGCCAACGCTTGCTTTTAAAGATGTAGGCGGACGTTTTATGGCGCGCTTGCTGGGCTATTTTATCCGTAAATCGGGAGAAAAGACCGTCAATGTACTGGTTGCTACATCGGGAGATACGGGTAGTGCCGTTGCCAACGGATTTCTTGATGTGGAAGGTATCCATGTTTATGTGCTGTATCCGAAGGGTAAAGTGAGTGAAATCCAGGAAAAACAATTTACTACGCTTGGACGTAATATTACTGCAATAGAGGTTGACGGCACTTTTGATGATTGTCAGGCACTGGTGAAAAATGCCTTTATGGATGAGGAGTTGAACGCGCATATGAAACTTACTTCAGCAAATTCAATTAATGTGGCTCGTTTCCTTCCTCAGTCTTTTTATTATTTTTATGCTTATGCGCAGCTGAAGAAACTGGGTAAGGCAAACAATCTGGTGGTTTGTGTACCAAGTGGAAACTTCGGGAATATCACGGCAGGGCTTTTTGCTAAAAGAATGGGATTGCCTATTGCTCGTTTTATAGCCGCCAATAACCGGAATGATATTTTTTATCAGTATTTGCAGACCGGTAAATATAATCCACGTCCCTCTGTGGCTACCATAGCCAATGCAATGGATGTGGGGGCTCCAAGTAATTTTGCCCGTATCCTCGATTTATACGGAAACAGTCATGCAGCTATTTCGTCTGAAATCAGCGGAGCAACTTATACGGATGAGCAAATCCGGCAAACCGTGAAAGCGGTATATGATGGTACCGGTTATTTACTTGATCCTCATGGCGCCTGTGGTTACCGCGCCTTGTCTGAACAATTACAACCGGGAGAGACAGGTGTGTTCTTAGAGACTGCCCATCCAGCCAAGTTCCTGCAAACCGTGGAAAGCATCATCGAAGATAAGGTGGCTATACCGGAAAAGTTGCAGGAATTCATGAAGGGCGTGAAGCAAAGTGTACCGATGAGTAAAGATTTTGATTCATTTAAATGCTATTTAATGAGTCGTTGATTTTCTTGAATTTGAATTTGTAGTTTTATCAAAGCCGCATCGAAGCTTCCTTTGATGCGGCTTTTATGATCTCTGTGCAAACTGAAAATCTAGTCGAGCCTTAATTTAAGCTTGATGAATTTCTTTATGAATTCTACCGTTCCTTCTATGCCTAAAACAGAAGAGTCGATGCAAAGATGATAAGTTGCTGCAGCTCCCCACGTTTTGTAGCTGTAATAGTTGTAATAAGAAGAACGCTTTTTATCGGCTTTCTCTATTAAGTCTTCAGCTTCTTCTTCGCTGATATTATGTAACTGCATCAAGCGTTCGATGCGAGCTTCAGGCGAAGCCGATACGAATACGTTCACGCAGCGCGGATGGTCACGTAAAATATAATCAGCGCATCTACCCACAAACAGGCAGGATTGTTTTTCTGCCAGGTGGCGGATTACATCGCTTTGAATCTTAAATAAAGAGTCGTTGCTTAAGTAAGAATTATACGGATAAGCTCCTTCGGTGACGAAAGGAAAGCGTGTACCAAATAATCCGCCTAAAATGGTTTGTGAAGCTTTCTCGTCGGCTTTTTCGAAAAATTCACGGCAAAGACCGCTTTCTTCGGATGCGAGGTTGATTAATTCTTTGTCATAAAATGCAATATGTAGGTCTTTTGCTAATCTCTCTCCGATTTCTTTTCCGCCACTTCCTAACTGGCGTCCTAAATTTATAACATAGTGACTTTCCATAGTGATAGGTATTTAATTGTCATTACACAAATATATATTATTTTCTTGTTAAACACTTGGTTTTGTAAGGGAATATTTTTTGGAGCCCCTGCATTAATGTTTGTTTAAACAGGAGATGAATGATGTTTGAACTGCTTAAACTGTTTGTAAAGCATTGCTCCTGCTATGAGACTGGCGGCTGCATCGGAAATAGGCATACTGAACCATACTCCTTTAGCTCCCCAGAATAAAGGTAAAATAATCAGGCACGGAATCAGTATCAGTACCTGTCGGCTTAGAGAAAGAATGATGGCTTTTTTAGCCATGCCGATACTTTGGAAGAAATTGGAAGTAACCATCTGGAAACCGATAATAGGAAAACATGCCACCACAATCCTTAGTCCGTCGGCCGACATCTGTATAAGTGTCTGGTCGGTAGTAAAGGCTGATACGGCCAGTCCAGGCATAAGTTCTCCCACAAGGAAGCCGCTGGTTGTAATAATAGTAGCGATGATTACGGTGGTTTTCATAACTTGGTTTACACGGTGGTATTGTTGCGCTCCGAAGTTATACCCTGCGATGGGCTGCATTCCTTGGTTAAGTCCCATTACAATCATGACGAATAAAAAGACAATGCGGTTTACGATACCGAAAGCACCGATGGCCAAATCGCCGTCATATTGTTGCAGTCCTTTATTTATCAAAATGACGATAAAGCAGGAAGCCAGGTTCATGAAAAACGGTGCCAGGCCAATTCCGATAATATTTTCTACAAGTTTTTTACGCAGCCGGTAAATTCCTCGCTTGAAATGTAATAAATCTTTCTTTTGTGAGAAAAGCTTGACGAGCCAGGCGAGTGAGATAATCTGTGCCAGAATAGTAGCTACTGCAGCTCCTTTAATCCCCATGTTGAATGTATAGATAAATAAAGGGTCAAGCAGCGTGTTGATGATGACGGTAAGGATTGTGGCAATCATGGCTTTTTGCGGATGTCCGGCCGAGCGTAAAACCGAATTTAACCCTAAATACATGTGGGTTACTACATTGCCGAGTAAGATAATGACCATATAATCGCGTGCATAAGGAATGGTTGCCTCACTCGCCCCGAAAAAGAAAAGAATCGGGTCAAGAAAGATAAGCGTTAAGAGGGTAAAGACTATGCCGATGATAAGATTCAGTGATACTACATTCCCCAGAATCTGTTGGGCGGTAGTATAATCCTTTTGTCCTAACTTTACAGAAACTAAAGTAGAAGCACCTACTCCGACGAGCGACCCGAAAGCCGCGGCAAGGTTCATTAAGGGAAAAGTTATGGCAAGACCGGATATAGCTAAGGCGCCAACCCCGTGTCCGATGAAAATACTGTCAACCATGTTGTAAAGAGACGAGGCTGTCATGGCTATAATAGCAGGTATGGCATATTGTGTCAATAGTTTGCCGATAGATTCTGTGCCCAGTTCGGTGGCGGTTTCTTTTTGTGTCATAAAACTCTTTTTATTGATATGTATTCTTGAATTTTGACAACAAAGGTACAGAAAAATATCTATTCTTTGTATCTTTGTAAGCCAGAAGAAAAAAGGTATATAAGTTATGAATGGTAAAAAAAGAGGTTTGATAGGATTGCTCTTGCTTTGTGTGCTGTCAGTTCACGCAGAAAAAAGTTATAAATATCGGGTTCAGCTCACTGATAAGGCCGAAACAACTTATTCAATTAACAGTCCCGAAGATTTTTTGTCGGCACGTTCGCTTATGCGAAGGGTACGTCAAGGACTGGCTGTTGATTCAACAGACTTGCCGGTATGTGCTTCTTATATTTCACAATTGGAGGAGCAGGGAGGTAAATTCCTTTCAGCAAGCAAGTGGAACAATACGGTATTGATGCAGACTCCTGATGAACAGACAGCCGAACGCTTTCTTGAAAACAAGTTTGTGAAGTCAGTGAAAAAAGTATGGGTAGAGCCCGATACAGTGTTTCCGCTGAGGAACAACCGTGAGGATGAAGTAACCAATCGCTGGAAGAAACAAAAAGATTTTTATGGACGGGGTGCACAACAGATAAAAATGCATCATGGTGACAGCCTTCATCAAGCAGGCTTCCGGGGGCAGAATATGCAGATTGCGGTAATCGATGCCGGTTTTTATAATGTAGACCTAATGAAATGTTTCAAGAATATGGAATTGTTGGGGACTCATGATTTTGTTAATCCGGAATCTGATATTTATGCGCAGCACAATCATGGGATGAAAGTGCTTTCATGTATGGCCGTGAATATTCCTTACGTGATGGTTGGCACTGCACCTGAAGCCGCTTATTTACTGTTGCGTAGCGAGGATAACGATACAGAGCAACCGGTGGAAGAAGATAACTGGGCTGCAGCACTTGAATATGCTGACAGCGTAGGGATAGATGTAGTGAATACCTCTTTGGGCTATTATTCATTTGACGATGCTTCGTATAATTACAAGTATAGTGACCTTGACGGTCATACTTCGCTTATGGCGGCTTCTGCTTCGCGGGCAGCCGACAAAGGCATGCTGGTGGTTTGTAGTGCCGGAAATTCAGGAATGGATGTCTGGAAGAAAATAACTCCTCCGGCAGATGCGGAAAACGTATTGACTGTAGGAGCAGTTGATTCAGAAGGATTGAACGCCGGATTTTCATCGGTAGGAAATACATCCGACGGGCGCGTTAAGCCCGATATTATGGCGATGGGAGTGATGTCGAACGTGGCAGGAACTGATGGCGGAACCTCGTTTGCCAATGGAACTTCATTTGCCGCTCCCACCTTTTGCGGACTGGCTGCCTGCCTTTGGCAAGCCTGCCCATGGTTGACTGTGCGTCAGCTGATTGATGTGATACACCGCTCGGGAGATCGTGCGGCAACTCCGGATAATATTTTCGGCTATGGTATTCCCGATGTATGGAAGGCTTACCGTTTGGGACTGGAGCTGAAACCTGAACAGTAAGCTGGTTATAGCCGTATGATAAATTTGTAGGCTCAATAAACCAAGGTGTAGGCTTAAGAACTTAAAATCTTAAGAATTCAAAAACTTAAGAACTCAAGACTCAGAAGCTTAAAAAAACTCATAAATTTAAAACCTCATTCTTAGCAATAAAAAATGGAAGAATATACCTCCTTATCGCTTGTGGAACTAAATATGCTGGTGCGCCGAAGTGTACGAGCATGTTTACCCGATGAATATTGGGTACAGGCTGAGCTGAGTGAAGTCCGCTCTAACTATTCTGGTCATTGTTATTTGGAGTTCGTGCAGAAAGACAGTAAAAGCAACGCTCTGGTAGCAAAGGCCCGAGGCATTATTTGGAGCAATGTATATTCCCGTTTGAAACCTTTTTTTGAACGTGAAACAAGACAGCTGTTTGTTTCCGGAATCAAAGTTTTGGTCAAGGTGACAGTCGATTTCCATGAACTGTATGGCTATTCACTGACCGTTGTCGATATTGACCCTACTTATACGTTAGGAGATATGGCAAGGCGGAGAAAAGAAATAATCAGCAGGCTGGAGAGCGAAGGTATTTTGACATTGAACAAGGAACTTGAACTTCCGGTTCTTCCCCAGCGTATAGCAGTCATATCTTCAGCAACGGCAGCCGGCTACGGCGATTTCTGTAATCAGCTGGAGCATAATCCCTATGGATTTGTGTTTTATCCCCATCTGTTTCAGGCTGTGATGCAAGGTGATAAAGTAGAGTCTTCTATTATCGCGGCTTTGGAGAAAATATATCAGACACAGGAGAAATGGGATGTGGTCGTTATTATTCGGGGAGGAGGAGCAACCTCCGATCTTTCCGGTTTTGATACGTATGACCTTGCATCTCACTGTGCCCAGTTTCCTTTGCCGGTAATAACGGGAATTGGGCATGAACGCGATGATACCGTGCTCGATTCCGTTTCGCATACGCGGTTAAAAACACCGACTGCAGCAGCAGAGTACCTGATCAGTCATATCCATCAAACGGCAGAAAGGCTGGAGAATTATGCCAGTTTCATCGGTCAGGCTATCCCTGAAATATTACAGCGGGAAAAAGAACGCTTAGAACGGTGCGTCTCCCGGATTCCTTCACAAGTAGAGATACGTTTACAGAGAGAAGCATTCCGCCAAGAGCGGCTGTTTAAGCGGATGGAGCTGGCCTGGCAGTCACGCTTGATGCGTGAAGAACGCCGTCTGGATTTGTCTTTGCGCATAACCGGAGCATTGCAGGCCAGAATGCAGCGCGAGAAACACCGTCTGGATTTGATAGAGCAACGGGTAAGTGCCGCTTCTCCAGATGTATTGTTGAAGCGTGGATACAGTATCACACTCAGTAATGGAAAAGCCGTTATGGATGCATCTCTTTTAAAGGAAGGGGATGAAATTGTAACTCGTCTTGCTAAAGGAGAAATAAGAAGTAAAGTCATCAAGTAAATATAAAATTATGGCAGCAAAAAAAGAAACCTATTCAGAAGCAATGAAGCGCTTGGAGGGAATTGTGGCACGTATCGAGAGCAACGAACTTGATATTGATCAATTAGGAGAAAACTTGCAGGAGGCTCAGAAACTGATAAAGCAGTGTCGCGATAAGCTTTATAAAGCAGATGCAGAAATAAAGAAGATGCTGGAGGCAGGAGAAAAGAACTGAAAAAAGAAGAGGATAAAATTGGTTTTTGTAAATATAAACCGTATTTTTGCCCTATATATGTAAGAAAAAGTAAAACTTTAAATACGAAATGATATGAAAGAATTAGATTGGGCGAGTTTGTCGTTCGGTTATATGAAGACAGATTATAACGTACGCTGTTATTATCGCGACGGAAAGTGGGGCGAATTAGAGCTTTGCTCGGAAGAAACCTTGAATATCCATATGGCTGCCACTTGTTTACATTACGGACAGGAAGCTTTTGAAGGTTTGAAAGCCTATCGTGGTAAAGACGGACATATCCGTGTGTTCCGCCCCGAAGCTAATGCCGAACGTTTGCAAACCACTTGCCGTGGTATCTTGATGCCGGAATTGCCTACTGAACTGTTTTGTGAAGCTGTTCGGAAGGTGGTAAAAGCTAACGAACGTTTTATTCCTCCTTATGAGAGCGGTGCTTCTTTATATATCCGTCCGTTGCTTATCGGTACAGGTGCACAGGTAGGTGTACATCCTGCAAGTGAATATCTGTTTGTGATTTTCGTTACACCGGTAGGTCCTTATTTTAAAGGTGGATTTGCAACCAATCCTTATGTAATTATCCGTCAGTTTGACCGTGCTGCCCCTTTAGGTACAGGAACTTATAAAGTGGGTGGCAACTATGCAGCAAGCCTTCGGGCAAATAAGATGGCTCACGATGCCGGTTATGCCAGCGAATTTTACCTGGATGCAAAGGAAAAGAAATACATTGATGAATGTGGGGCAGCCAACTTCTTCGGTATAAAGAACAATACCTATATCACTCCGTTGTCAACCTCTATTTTGCCTTCTATAACCAATCGCAGCCTGATGCAATTAGCTGAAGATATGGGCTTGAAGGTAGAGCGTCGTCCGATTCCGGAAGAAGAACTGGAGACTTTCGAAGAGGCTGGAGCTTGCGGTACAGCTGCTGTTATCAGCCCGATTGAACGGATTGATGATTTGGAAAATAACAAATCATACGTCATAGCCAAGGACGGAAAGCCGGGCCCGATAAGCGAGAAACTTTATAATAAGTTGCGCGCTATTCAGTATGGTGACGAAGCTGATCCGTACGGATGGGTGATGATGGTTGATTAATTTGAGAATCATATAAAAGAGGTAAATGGAGCGATAGGGGTCTGCTTGTTTACCTCTTTTTTTTAAGACCCTGATTGAATTAAATCTGTTATTATGTTGAAACGGAATTTTGAATTGCGGACGATGGCTCGTGTAAGTTTGTCCGGACAATGGCTCACGGCGGCTTTGGTTACATTGGTTTATGTACTGATTGCAGGAGGGTGTGGTGCGATTCCTTTTGTCGGATCTCTTCTTTCCTTTCTTGTTGTAGCTCCCTTAGTGTATGGCTATAATGTGATTTTTTTGGAACTTCACCGTGAAAACAAACCAATGGAATTGGCTCGGCTTTTCGACGGATTTAATGATTTCGGACGCATTGGCGGAACCATGATTCTGAGTCAGATTTATACTGCCTTGTGGATGCTTTTACTGGTTATTCCGGGGATTGTAAAAAGTTATTCGTATGCGCTGACTCCTTACATACTGAAAGACCATCCGGAACTGAAGTTTAATGCTGCCATTGAAGAAAGTATGCGCATGATGAACGGTTATAAGATGAAGCTGTTTTTGCTTGATTTGAGTTTCATCGGCTGGATATTGCTGGCCATTCTGACTTTTGGTATCGGTATCTTGTTTCTTGAACCGTATATGTCTGCGTCGCGTGCTGCTTTTTATGAAGATTTGAAAGCAGAGTTGAGCGAAAGTCTGAAAGAAGAAGCGTAAGAATGTCTTTGTCTGTGCAGAGAACTTTCACCGGAGTACCCGAGTACTTTCGTTGAAGTACTGGAGTACTCTCGGCAAAGTACTGGAGTACTCCGGCGGAAGTTCTGACAAAACTTGTGCAGTTTAACCCCCTTTAGCTGGCTACTTTTCTTGATATTAAGCTGATAACCCTTAGTGATGCCGCCACGGGAGGCGGAAGCGCAAAAGCCCTTATATCGGAGGTTCGAATCCTACCCTCTGGGGGTTATCTTTTTTCTGTCAATCATCGTCTACATATCAAAAGCATATGCTCGGCTTATTGGTTCTTAAATTCTCCGGTAATTTTGTTTTCATTTTCGGGAGCCAGTTCGATGGCCCGTTTCATATCAGATGCAGCTCCTTCTTTATCTTCAGCCAGCAAGCGGGCTCTGCCGCGTTCTTGATAGAATCGTGCATGGTCGGGGATGAGTTCCAGTGCATTGGTGTAGTTCTCAATGGCCTTGTCGAATGCTTTGGTTTCAATCAGCAATTCACCTTTGAGCAAATAAGCTTTTTCATGAAAGGGGTTCAGTGCTTCCACTTGTTCAAAATAGCCGAGAGCTCCTTCAGCGTTTCCTTTAGCCGCTTCTATTTTTCCTTTTAAAAGAAGAGCCTCTTCATTTTCGGCATCCAGTTGGAGAACTTTTTCAATGTCTTCGGACGCATCTTTTATTTGTCGCATATCCCAAAGCGTTTCTGCACGCAGCAAGTAAGCTTCAACTGAAGTTTCATCTTTCATTATCGATTTGGTCAGCATGACAATCGCTTGCAAGTCAGACTTCAGACCTCGCTCAGCGCGTGCGGAAAGTAAGTATGCCGTAGCATTTTCCGGGTCAATTTGAATGGCCTGCCGGCAGGCTTGATTCATAGCAGTATAATCTTCCATCATATAGCACACATTGGCTACGGCAAGCCAGGCATTGGCGTTTTCCGGAGTAACTTCAGTCAGCAGATTAAATGTCATGAGCGCATCTTCCAGTCGTCCGGTCTGTAAATAGATGTTGGCCAGCAGTCCTAAAGTTTCAGGCTCTTTATTCAGTGAAACCGCCTCTTCGAAGCATTTGATGGCATAAGCTATTTTCCCCATGTTACGTGCACGTATGCCGTCGTATTTCAGAATTTCGAAATTCTTTTTTTCTTGTTGTTCGGCTTGTTTTTTCTCTGATTTTTCTCCACCGAACAGAGATGATAATAAACCCATGATAGATTAACTTTTTTATGTTTTTTTCTTATACAAATATAGGCAGAAAAAAGAGAGAAATTAGTATGTTTGCGAAACATTTTCTTGAATTGATAAAACTGAAAATAGAATTATGAAAAAGTTAATGGTTTTAGTTGCGCTTATGTTTATGTGTCATATCGCTCATGCGCAATATTTTTGTACTGCCGATGGCACGGAACTGCACTATGTAAATTATGATGAAGTGGGTCAGAGTGTTTCTACGGAAACCATGACAGTAAAAAATGTGGTTCGTAATGGTTCGGCAGTCCAGGCAAGCTATTATGATAAAATAGTTACGGCCAAGGCTAAGAATAACACCAGCTATACTTTGTATAACTGGCAGTATGATAAAGGTACTACGGTATGTACAGAAGATTTGATGTATGGTCCGTATATAGATTCAGACTCTGATCCTGATAAATATAGTGAGGCTGCACGCTTGGGGTTATTGGAAGACCGAAAGTTTAAGGGAAACAATTCGTTTTCAATCACAGATGAAGCAAAGGTTGGTAACTCGCTTCCTGACCGGAATTATCAGTTGATTCAGGGTATGCTGAAGCATGAAGTTACGATATCGGGAGCTACCTATATGGGAACTGAAAAAGTAAGTACTACAGCCGGAAAATTTGACTGCGTAAAGATTTCGTATCTGAAGCGTACGAAAATCGTTTTGAAAACCACTACCTTGCGCGTAACGGAATGGTATGCTCAAGGCATCGGTCTGGTAAAATCAGAGTCGCATGATATGAAAGGAAAACTGAGTGGAAAGACTCTGCTGGTAAAAGTTGTCAAGTAATGTTTTTATATTGCCGGCTGGGAGATTTCTGAAAGCGGAAGAGGCATAAAACGAAGGTTTTTGATTCCTTGGTTTTATGCCTCTGTTTATTCATGGTCAGCTGTAATTAAAGGGGAAACAGTTCAGGCTGGCAGCACCTTGTCAGATTATTTCGATTCCTTGTTGCTTACATAACTCCAGTCCCAAGTCTTTGAGCTTGAATTTCTGTATTTTGCCACTTCCGGTCATGGGAAACTCTTTGACGAAGAAAATGTATTTTGGAATTTTATATCGTGCGATTTTTCCTTGGCAGAATTCGCGCACATCGAAGTCGTACATCGTACACCCTTCATGCAGGATGATAAATGCCCCTACGGCTTCCCCATATTTTTTTGAGGGGATACCTGCCACTTGTACGTCTTTAATACCAGGCATCTGATACAAGAATTCCTCTATTTCGCGCGGGTAAATGTTTTCTCCTCCTCGGATAATCATATCTTTGATTCGTCCGGTGATACGGTAGTTTCCGTTTTCATCTTTTACGCCCAAGTCGCCCGAATGAAGGAATCCGTTTTTGTCGATTACTTCTGCCGTAGCTTCCGGATTCTTATAATAACCTTTCATGGTGTTATAACCTCGGTTGCACATTTCACCTTGTACACCGGGAGGGCATTCTTCGCCGGTTTCCGGGTCAATCACTTTCACTTCGGTAAACTCAAAGTCGCGTCCCACGGTGTTGTATCTTACTTCTTGGCTGTCGTCAATGCGGCTGTGTGTCATTCCCGGTGAGGCTTCGGTGAGCCCATATACGCTCGTTACTTTCATGAACATTTTCTCTTCCACCTGTTTCATCAGTTCAATCGGGCAGAGTGAACCAGCCATGATACCGGTGCGTAGGCAAGAGAGGTCGAACAGATCGAACATAGGGTGATGAAGCTCTGCTATAAACATGGTAGGCACTCCGTAAAGGGCTGTGCATCGTTCTTTATGTACCGAGGCCAGCACCAGCAGTGGATCAAAACGTTCTACCATAACTTGGGTGCATCCATGCGTGAGACAGTTCATGGTGGCAAGTACCACTCCGAAGCAGTGGAACAACGGGACGCATACACATAATTTATCATCAGAGGTAAACTTCATATGTTCACCGGTAAGAAACCCGTTGTTTGCGATATTATAATGAGTCAGCATGACTCCCTTCGGAAATCCGGTAGTTCCTGAAGTATATTGCATATTGACCGTATCGTGGCAGTTCACCTGTTTCTTTGCTGAAACCAAAGCTTCATCATCAATATTGTTTCCAAGAAGAAGAATTTCGGATGTATTATACATTCCTCTGTATTTCTCCTGCCCGATATAGATGACATTTCGCATCGAAGGAAAGCGTTTGCTTTTCATGTGTCCCCGTTCAAACGTTTTCAGTTCGGGAAGCATATTATACGTCATTGCTACAAAGTTGCTGTCTTTTTCTCCGTTAACGATGCAAAGCGTATGCATGTCTGAGTTTTGGCAGAGATATTCCAGCTCGGCTTGTTTGTAGTTCGTATTTACGGTTACTGCTACAGCCCCTATCTTGGCACATGCATAAAGAAACGTCAGCCAGTCGGGGACATTTCCTGCCCAGATACCCACATGGGTACCTCGTTCCACTCCGATGGCAAGCAGTCCTTTGGCCATATTGTCAACACGGTGGTTAAACTGTTTCCATGTAAAGCGTAAGTTCCGGTCGGAGTAAACAATATATTCTTTATCAGGTGTGGTGGCAGCCCAGTATTCCAGCCAGTCACCAAGCGTTTTTTCTGAAAGTTGTAACATGGTTCTGAAATGTTAGATAGGGGTGTAAATTACGGCGAGAATCCGGGCTGCTTGTCCTTCAAACGCATGTACATGATGTGGAACGATAGAGTCATAATAAATGGTATCTCCTTCTTCGAGCAAGTAGGTTTGTTTGCCATAATTTATTTCCAGTGTTCCTTTGAGAACCATGATAAATTCTTCACCTTCATGGGCCGACAATTGAAAAGCCTTGTCCTGATTTGCATCAATGTCAATGACGAATGGTTCCATGTGACGGTCAGTCTTGCTGCGTGACAGAGAGTGGTAATGCAAGTGTTGCCGGGCATCAACTGCGTTGTTTGAGAAACTGATGGTGTCGTCTTCTTCTCCACGCCGGCAGATTACAGCACCGGTTTCATTTATCTGGTCATCGAGGAAAGTTCCCAGCCGTACTCCTAAAGTGCGGGCAATTTTAATCAGGGGAGCCAATGAAGGAATGTCAATATTTTCTTCAATGCGGCGTATTTGTTCAACCACCAGTCCTGACCGTTCAGCTAATTCTTCGATACTTATTTCCTTAGCTGTTCTGAGGGATTTTATTTTTTCACCGATAATATTTGTGCAGTCCATAGTAAATGTATGAGTTATTGGTTGCATAATGTGTAAATATAATACTGCAAATATAAATAAAGTTTCGGAATATAAAAAGTCATATTATAAACGCAGAGACGCAGAAACACAAGCTGTTTATTCAGAGAAAAGATAATGCGTTGTGTTTTTGCATCTCTGCGTTAAAAGTTACCGTTAAGGGTATGTTTTGTTTTTACTTGATTTCAAACTCTTCTTTCATATCCATTTCTTCGCCTTGCATGTCATAGAATTTATACTGCAGGAAGGCCAGGTTTTGGTTAGGAATGATTTTCATGCCGAACCCATATTTCATTTGCCATTTCCGCTTCAGGGAAACCAGTCCCTGGTTGACGTAAGCGGCAACGTAAGGGTGGATATGTAAGGTGAACTTCTTCACTTTTAGTTTATTGACCATGTAATCTATTTTACTTTCTAAAGTATCTGTAAACAGAATGGAAGGTTTGATTTTTCCTTTACCGAAGCAAACCGGACAATCTTCATCTGTCGCTACATCCATGGCAGGGCGCACTCGTTGGCGCGTAATTTGCATGAGTCCGAACTTGCTGAGTGGCAGGATATTATGTTTGGCCCGGTCTTTTTGCATGTTTTGGCACATTCGCTCATATAGCTTTTGGCGGTTTTCTGCCAAATTCATATCAATAAAGTCGACCACGATAATTC
Source organism: uncultured Phocaeicola sp. (assembly GCA_958434805.1). The sequence continues at coordinate 25,444 of CAUBDX010000007.1, read as the reverse complement.
CTCCCATGTCTCTTAAGCGGAGTTGGCGCGCCAATTCATCGGCTGCTCCCAAATTCACGTCTAAAGCGTTAGCCTCTTGTCCGTTGGCGGCTTTTGAACGGTTGCCGCTGTTGACATCCACTACGTGGAGGGCTTCTGTATGTTCTATAATCAGATACGCTCCGCTTTTATAAGAAACAGTCTTTCCGAATGACGATTTAATTTGTTTGGTGATGCTGAAGTTGTCAAAGATGGGAAGCTGACCGGTATAGCGTTTTACAATTCCTACGCGTTCAGGAGCTATAAGCGCTACATAATCTCTTACTTCGTTGAAAACGGTTTCATCGTTTACATAAATATTTTCGTATGAAGGATTGAACAAATCGCGGAGCATGGCTACCGTACGGCTTGTTTCTTCATAAACCAATGAAGGCAATTTAGTTGCTTTCTGTACTTTGGTGATGGTTTCTTCCCAATGTTTTAATAGCACTTTGAGTTCAGCATCAAGTTCGGCAACCCGTTTTCCTTCGGCAACCGTACGTACGATGACTCCGAAGTTTTTAGGCTTGATACTTTGTAATAGTTGCTTAAGGCGTGCCCGTTCCTCACTCGATTTGATTTTCTGAGAAACTGAGACCTTGTCGTTAAAGGGGATAAGTACCAAGTAACGTCCGGCAAAAGAGAGCTCGCAGGTTAATCGGGGACCTTTTGTTGATATAGGCTCTTTAACAATCTGTACGATAACCTCTTGTCCTTGCTTGAGAACGCTTGAAATAGTTCCGTCTTTTTCTATATCAGGCAGCATGCTGGCCTTGGCGATTGGGAATAATTTCTTGCGGTCGCTGGTTACTTGTTTAAGATACTTTTGGTAAGAATAGAATTGAGGTCCTAAATCCAAGTAGTGAAGAAAGGCATCTTTTTCGAAGCCTACATCAACGAAACAGGCATTCAGTCCGGGCATGAGTTTTTTGATTTTGCCCACGTACATGTTTCCGACAGAGAACGAAATGTTTCGTTCTTCTTTTTGAAATTCTACCAGGTTCTTGTCTTCCATGAGTGCGATAGAAATCTCTTTAGGCTGTACGTCTACTACTAATTCGCTTGTCACTTGTTACTTGGTTTAAGAGGGTTAATACTAAGTTGTAATTACTACATGTAATTAACTTTCTCTATGTGGCTAAGCTTAAGTTAATCCATGTTTAGAGCTAATACACAAAGAACAAACCTGAAAGACTGTTTTAGAATGTGCCTTGCAAGTTTGTTCTTTATTGAAGTCGGACAGACTAACAATTATTTTTTGCTTTTATGTCTGTTCTTTCTTAGTCTTTTTTTACGCTTGTGAGTAGACATTTTATGTCTTTTTCTTTTCTTTCCGCTTGGCATAGCTTTAAAAAATTATAGGGTTAATACTAAGTTAATTTATTTTTTTACCGAAAGAGTAAACGTTTTAGCAGGTTTGAAAGCTGGAATGTTATGTTCCGGAATAATAATTGTTGTATTCTGAGAAATATTCCGTGCAGTTTTCTGTGCTCTCTTTTTAACGATGAAGCTGCCGAATCCGCGTAAGTAAACATTTTCATCATTTGAAAGTGAATCTTTTACCGATTCCATGAATGCTTCTAAAGTTGTTAACACGGTCTGCTTATCGATTCCAGTGTTTTTAGCAATTTCGTTTACAATATCTGCTTTAGTCATTTCGCTAATAATTATTATACGTTATCTTAATTTTTTGGACTGCAAATATATAGCTTTTCTTGCTCTCTGAAAAATATATTTCAAACATTTTTTTCAGAAAGTACGTTATCGGTCTGAAAAATACTGCTATTTTTGCCTCATGATGTCGGCTTAAGGTCTTGACTCAAGTCTTGTTTGTTTGCTTTGCGGATTACAGAAGAGCCGGAATGAGTGGATGAGACTCGGAAAAGACTGACAGTCTTCCGCTATGCTGAACCAGACTTTTATAAAAAAGGGGGGGGAGCCTGCTTGCTGAATGCTTGTTGGCGGGCGGTGTAAAATGGGGATTGTATTAATATTATATTTATATATAGTGAAGAGTTGAAAAAGAAGGATGGGAAGTTTATTTGCAGTTGTTTTGGCGGATTGGTATCGTGTGAACCGGCGGGAGCTGCCCTGGCGTGATACCAGAGACCCGTACCTTATTTGGGTATCTGAAATTATTTTGCAGCAGACCCGCGTCGTGCAGGGATATGATTATTATTGTCGTTTTGTCCGGCGTTTCCCTGATGTGAAGACATTGGCGGAGGCTGATGAGGATGAGGTGATGAGGCTTTGGCAGGGGCTGGGTTATTATTCTCGCGCAAGAAACCTGCATGAGGCTGCTCGTTCGATTATGGCCGGAGGAGAATTCCCGAAAACGTATGAGTCGGTTCGCCGGCTGAAGGGAGTAGGCGATTATACAGCTGCGGCCATTTGCTCATTTGCTTATGGAATGCCATATGCTGTGGTCGACGGGAATGTTTATAGGGTATTGTCGCGCTATTTGGGAGTGGATGCTCCCGTTGATACCGTTGCGGGGAAAAAGACCTTTGCAGCTTTGGCTCAAAATATGCTTGATAAGGCCTCTCCGGCTCTTTATAATCAGGCTATCATGGATTTCGGAGCGCTGCAGTGCGTTCCGCAGTCTCCTTCTTGCGAAGTTTGTCCGTTGGCTGAAACCTGTTCTGCCTTTCGGGAGGGGAGGGTAGCCGATTTGCCCCGAAAGCAACATAAGGTCAAGTCAAGAGACCGTTTTTTTATTTATTTATATGTCTGTGCCGGCTCATCTGTTTTTATCAGAAAGAGAGAAGCCAATGATGTTTGGCGGAATTTATATGAGCTTCCTTTGATTGAAGCCTCCGCAGTTTGTCTGCAAGAAAAATTACTTGCCTCACAGGCTTTTAAATCTTTGTTTGAAGGCTTGGAGATAGAGCAAGTTACTTTGGTGAAGAAACAGGTGAAGCATGTGCTTTCTCATCAGGTAATCTATGCCGATTGTTATGTGGTAAAATTGGCCGATGCAAAGAGTAAGCTGTCCGGTTATCATTGTATTCCAGAGGCAGAATTGCACAATTTTCCTACATCCCGCTTGTTATCTCGTTTTTTTTCTCTAATTTTGAAACCTGATTCTTAAAAAAGGAAGAATATGTCATTAAATAAAGTACAATTAATTGGTAACGTAGGTAAAGACCCCGAAGTGAGATATTTGGATAGTGGAGTAGCAGTAGCAACTTTTCCGTTGGCTACTACCGACCGTGCATATACGTTGGCCAACGGTACGCAAGTGCCTGAGCGTACGGAGTGGCATAATATTGTTCTATGGCGTGGCTTGGCAGAAACGGCAGAGAAATATGTGCGTAAGGGTGATAAACTTTACATTGAAGGAAAAATCCGCACTCGTTCATACGATGATCCAAATGGTATCAAACGCTATGTCGTTGAGATTTTTGGTGATAATATGGAAATGCTTACACCGCGTAATACAACTCAATCACAAGCTTCGGTTCAGGGGAAGTCTGTACAAGCCCAGCAGCCGGTAGCTTCTCAAACACAGACGACGAATGTGTCAGACGATTTGCCTTTCTGAAAGTAAGCCGGAAGACGCAAGATATATTGTTTAACTAAAATTTGATTCCTTGGACCCTGACTCGTGTTTATCTTATTGGACTGATTTATGTAGTGGCGTAGTAGTGACAGCTCCTTCGTTTGGAGCAATTATAGCCTTGGTGTTGGCTGTTTTGCTGCTCTATGCTTCAGGTTTTGTTTCGGCTTCAGAAATAGCCTTCTTCTCGCTTTCTCCTGGTGACTTAAATGAGATAGAGGAGGATAGTCATCCCTCTGATAAAAGTATCAGGACGTTGCTTGATGACTCAGAACGGTTGTTGGCTACGATTCTTATATCGAATAATTTTGTGAATGTAACCATCATCATGTTGCTTAATTATTTTTTTGCATGTGTGGTGGATTTTGGTTCGGCGGAAATTCTGGAATTCTTGCTGGTAACGGTTGTGCTGACCTTCCTGTTGCTGCTGTTTGGAGAGATTATGCCTAAGATATACTCTGCCCAACATACACTGAAGTTTGTACGGAAAGCTGCTCCCGTTATTTTGTTCTTGCGTTCGGTCTTTCGTCCGATATCAAGTGTGTTGGTACATTCTACCTTTATTATCAATAAGCTGGCGCAGAAAAAGAAGACACGTAATCTGTCGGTGGATGAGTTGTCGCAGGCTCTTGAACTGACCGATAAAAATGAAATCTCCGAAGAGAGCAATATGCTGGAAGGTATTATCCGTTTTGGAGAAGAAACGGCAAAAGAGGTGATGACTTCTCGCTTGGATATGGTGGACTTGGAAATTAAAAACCATTTTTCGGAAGTATTGAAATGCGTGATTGACAATGTTTACTCACGTATTCCGGTTTATGAAGATACGCGTGATAATATTAAAGGTATCCTGTATATTAAAGATTTACTGCCCTATCTGGATAAAGATGACAATTTTCGTTGGCAGAATCTAATCCGTCCGGCATTCTTTGTTCCGGAAACGAAGAAAATCAATGATTTGCTTCGCGACTTTCAGTCCAATAAGGTGCATATCGCTATTGTGGTTGATGAGTTTGGAGGAACATCGGGCATTGTTACCATGGAAGACATTATTGAAGAAATCGTGGGTGAGATTAACGATGAGTACGATGAGGAAGAGTTGCCTTACGCTAAGATAGACGAAAAGACGTACATCTTTGAGGCAAAGACTTTACTTTCCGACTTCTATAAAATCATGAAGGTAGATGAAGATGAGTTTGATGAGGCTGCCGGTGATGCCGATACCTTGGCTGGACTCTTGCTTGAATTGAAGGGTGAATTTCCCGCACTTCACGAGGTGATTGATTTCATGAATTACAGTTTTGAGGTGCTTGAAATGGATGAGCGGCGTATATTGAAAGTGCGTGTAACCATCAATCCCAAGATTGAGACCGATGACGTAAAAGAATAAAGTCTATGCCGCTGTTCAGACAATGGAATACCGAAGGGGGAGGAGTATGGGGTATATGGAAAGTTACAGAAAGTTTCACGGAACTGCGTGATCAACTTTCGGCTGTTCTTCCTTATGACGAAGAGCTTCAAGCGATGAAGTCGGCTTCCCGTCGCATGGAATATGTTGCGGTAAGAGTTTTGTTGAAAACTCTTTTAGGTAAGGAGTACAGTATTCTTCATTATCCTTCGGGCAAGCCTTTCTTGGAGAACGAGACTTTGAGAATTTCAATTTCGCATACCAAAGGTTATGTGGCAGTAGGTGTGCATGCACGGCAAGAGGTAGGTGTTGATATAGAGCAGCGTACAGAAAAAGTTTGTAAGGTCCGTTCCCGGTTTGTTCGGGAGGATGAAATGCAGGGAGAGGCTTTGGTGTCAGAGGAAGAACGGCTGTCGTTGTTGTTGCTTCATTGGTCGGCTAAGGAAACCCTATATAAATTAATAAACAGTTCAGAGGTTGATTTTCTGGATCATTTGAGAATCCGTGATTTTTCTTTATTGTCTTCAGGTCATTTTATGGCAGAAGAATATCGTACAGTAAACAGAAACCAGTTTTCGGTCTCTTATTGGGTTCATCCGGATTTTGTTTGCACATGGAGTGTGTTTTCCGGCGAAAATGAATGAAGTTGTAAAACTGCAAGTTTAAGAACTTATAAACTCGGAGGTGTTTTATTCGGTTATTCCGGTGATATTCTGTATCTTTGCCTCCTGAAGACAAGAGGCGAGGCTTTTGCTGTCTTTGTAAACAATAAAATAAATGTTTAGTTCCTTGGCTTTGAGTTTATAAGTTTGTTGTTGGCGTGTAATAAAACGAGATAAAACTTAAAAACCAGTAAACTAAAAAAAACTCACAAACTTTAAAGATATTTGTTATAAACGATGATTACAGTTTCAAACGTAGCCGTTCAATTTGGTAAAAGAGTGTTGTATAATGATGTGAACATGAAGTTCACAAATGGTAATATCTATGGAATTATCGGTGCCAATGGAGCCGGTAAGTCAACTTTCTTGAAAGTGATTTCGGGGGAGTTGGACCCTACTAAAGGAAGTGTAACTTTAGGACCGGGTGAACGCCTTTCGGTATTAAGTCAGGACCACTTTAAATTTGATGAACATACGGTGCTTGATACCGTTTTGATGGGACATACCATTTTGTGGGATATCATGAAGCAGCGTGAAACGCTGTATGCGAAAGAAGATTTTACAGATGAAGATGGTATAAAAGCAGCCGAACTGGAAGAAAAGTTTGCCGAACTGGAAGGATGGAATGCAGAAAGTGATGCAGCTATCCTGCTGAGTGGTTTGGGTATCAAAGAAGATAAGCACTATACGCTGATGGGTGATTTGAGTGGTAAGGAAAAGGTGCGTGTGATGTTGGCTCAGGCTTTGTTCGGTAATCCGGATAACTTGTTGCTTGACGAGCCTACCAATGACCTTGATATGGATACGGTTACTTGGCTTGAAGAGTACCTTTCTAATTTTGAACATACTGTGCTGGTGGTAAGTCACGACCGTCACTTCCTTGACTCTGTATGTACACATACGGTTGATATTGATTTCGGAAAGGTAAATTTGTTTGCCGGTAACTATAGTTTCTGGTATGAGTCAAGTCAGTTGGCTCTCCGTCAGCAGCAAAACCAGAAGGCTAAAGCTGAAGAAAAGCGTAAAGAACTGGAAGAGTTTATCCGTCGTTTCTCTGCTAATGTGGCGAAGTCGAAGCAGACCACAAGCCGTAAGAAGATGTTGGAAAAACTGAATGTTGATGAAATCAAGCCTTCTTCTCGCAAATATCCGGGTATTATCTTTACTCCTGAGCGTGAACCGGGAAATCAGATCCTGGAAGTTTCCGGTCTGCGTGCGGAAACCGAGGACGGCGTACTCTTGTTTAATGATGTTAACTTCAATGTTGAGAAAGGAGATAAAATTGTATTCTTAAGCCGTGATCCGCGTGCCATGACTGCCTTGTTTGAAATTATCAACGGCAACCGCAAGGCACAAGCTGGACATTACAGCTGGGGAGTTACGATTACTACTGCTTATTTGCCGCTTGATAATACCGATTACTTTGAATGCGACTTGAATCTGGTAGACTGGTTGAGTCAGTATGGCGAAGGCAATGAGGTATATATGAAAGGGTTCTTGGGCCGTATGTTATTCTCTGGAGAAGAGGTGTTGAAGAAAGTGAATGTTTTGTCTGGAGGTGAAAAGATGCGTTGTATGATTGCCCGTATGCAGTTGCGTAACGCTAACTGTTTGATACTTGATACACCTACCAACCATTTGGATTTGGAATCTATCCAGTCGTTCAATAATAACTTGAAGACTTATAAGGGCAATGTGCTGTTTTCGTCACACGACCATGAATTTATTGAGACCGTAGCTAATCGAATCATTGAACTTACCCCGAATGGAATTATCGATAAGATGATGGACTACGATGAATACATTACTTCTGATCATATCAAGGAAATGCGTGCACGTATGTATGGAGATGCAAAGTAAGTATTGAAGTTAAGAGTCATTATGAACCATATAGTAATTGGCAGCTTTAAAACTGCCAATTCTCTTTTTTAACCTTTCCTTAATTAGGTTTTATTAACCCCATCTGTATTGAGTATATGGAAAAGGTGTTTTCCTCCCTCCACCTCCCTAGGGTTGACAACCGGATTATAACAAGTTATGAGCTGTGTGAAAGGTATGAAAGATTTTTGTATGGTAAATTATAGTAGATTTTGTATGGGTGAAATTGTAATTAATAAGCAAATATTTGTTTTACACTCATAAAAAAACTATTTTTGCTATATTGAATAATCGAAACTTTTAATAAAAGGAAGGGGCTTGAAGTTTGTTTTATCTACTGTGAGTTGGGGTATTTTTTATCTCAGTGATTATTGAGCTTATTCTTTATAGAATCCTATTTGTGTTAAATCATCAAAAAAATATATAGTGGGTATGCATTATGAAGATTATAAGACTTATGATTCTGAAGTTTATGATGAACTTTTATGGGAGAAGTTTATCTCGGGAGATTCTATGGCCTCAGAGAAAATATATCGACAATCTTACTCACTTCTTTTTTCGTATGGCTACCGTATGATAGCCGATAAAGAACTTGTGTCTGATGCTATTCAAAGTTTTTTTGTTAAGTTGCTTACAAATAGAAATAAACTTCCTCACACAAAGAGAGTTAAAGCTTACCTCCTATCTGGATTTCGTAATCAACTATTGGATTGTCTAGAGGTTACATCACGTATGAGATACATATCCTTGGAGGAAGAAGCTTTTTCTATTACAGAAGATTTTATGACATCATTATTTGATAAAGATGATAGAGCTATGTGGCAAGAAAAAAGATTAGCCCAGGCCATTGCGCGGTTATCAGCACGACAGCGTGAGATTTTGTATCTGTATTATATCAAAGAACTCAGTCATCGTGACATTGCTACTATTTTATCAATGAATATGCAATCCAGTAAAAACTTGCTATCTCGTACCTTGGCTCAACTTAGACAATATTGTTTGTCGGTAGCTACAATCCTTTTTTTTCAGGGATTCATGCATAGTCTTAATCGTTGTTTTATAGTTGATTGCCAGCATTATTTGTAATATTCCATCATTTTTTTATTCTTTTTTGAGTACCTTTTTGTTCTTTTCCCGTCTTTATTATAAAAGAAACTGACGGTTGATTTATGAAGCAATTGGAAGATACAGCATATAAACTTATACATCGAATTCAAAAAGCAGATGAAAAGTTGAAGGAATACGAACCCAACTTGGAAGATTCTTTTCAAGAAATAATGCGGCAAGTTGAAGTTATAGAGAAGATGCGTCGGAAGCGCTCCTTTTTCTACAGGACGTTCTCTGCGGCTGCACTATTTATATTGGCCTTTCTTTTTTCCTGGTATTATAATTATGAAAAGCCTTATTCGGGAAGAAATTCTTCGTTAGCTTTTATGGATAGTATAACGATAAAAAAATGTGATTCAATACAATTAGTAATAGCCAAGCAGATATTATTTCTAAAGGATGATGTATCTTTAGTCTATCATGCAAATCAAACTAGTAACTCCGTTTCAAATAAAAAGCTGTTGGAAGATTCTGTAGTGTTGACAACTCAAAATCAACAACATCAAATTATAGTACCTTATGGCAAGCATGCAAGTGTTACTTTTACAGATGGTACTCGAATGCAAGTTAATTCGGGTAGTAGGGTTGTTTATTCAGACGGATTCGATTCTAATCAACGTGAAATATTGGTAGATGGGGAAGTCTATTTACAAGTGGCCAAGAGCAAAGACTGTCCATTTGTAGTTAAAACAAAGAATTTTCAAGTTAAGGTATTAGGAACAGAATTTAATGTATCTGCTTATCAAGATGATCCATCAGCTTCTGTTGTGCTTGTTAACGGCAGCGTAGAAGTAGAATCAAAAAAACAAAAAACCATCTTAGAACCTAATCAGTTGGCCGAGATTCAAACGAGAGGTATTTCTGTAAAGAATATTGATGCTTATGAATATATCTGTTGGAAAGATAAAATATTATTGCTTCGAGACAGACCATTAAATGAGGTTTGGAAAAAGTTAGAGCGCTATTACAATTGTAGTATATTTTCTAGCCCCGAAACAGATTCTATTCGCCTTTCGGGCAAACTGGATTTACAGGATAATATTAGCGATGTGATGGATATTCTTTCTACTTCTGCTGATTTTTCTTATACGCTTAATGAAAAGAACCATGTATATGTGATTGTAAATAAATAATAATCTATAAAACGAGATGCCTATGATATAAACGAAAGCTAAATTGTTAATCTTAAGTGCCAAAAGGCATGTTTAAATTCAAGTATAACAATGAGTTCTACTGAATTCAATTAACCTAAAAAAATATGAAGAAAAATACAAATTATTTAAAGCATATCAGTCATTATGCAAAACATTATGGATTTGCATTTCTGTTATCTGCAGTTCCTTATCAGTATGTTTTAGCTAGTAGCAATTATGTTGCAAATACAAATTTTACTATCAAGTCAGAGAATCAAACTTTAGAACATATCATTAATTATGTCGAAAATAATAGTGAGTTTGTATTTATTTATCGAACAGATGTTGATTTACAAAGGAAAGTCAATATCAATGTGGAAAACGAGACAGTAGATAGTATTCTTAAACAACTATTTACTGATACGGAGTTGGATTATCACATTCAAGATCGCCAAGTTATTATTTGTAAGTCAAATGAAACTGCAGATGTAACTGTTATTCAGCAACAGCAGAAAGAAATAAAAGGGAAGGTTGTAGATTCAAGCGGTGAACCAATTATTGGTGCAAATATTTTAGAAAAAGGAACGTCCAATGGGACAATCACTGATTTAGATGGTCAGTTTACACTTGCTGTCAGCAACAAAGCGACTTTGCTTGTGTCATATATTGGCTTTTTAACTCAAGAAATAAGTGTTAGTCATAAAGAGGTTTTTCATATAGTTTTAAATGAAGATAGTAAGACTCTAGAAGAGGTGGTGGTTACAGGTTATGGAGGTAGCCAGTTGCGTTCTAAGTTAACTAATTCAATTGCTAAGGTTGATAACTCTACTCTGAGTACGGGTTCTCATACTAATCCAGCGCAAGCACTTTCAGGAGCAGTAGCTGGGTTGCGTGTTCAGCAGACAAGTGGTAACCCTAAAGCTACACCTACCTTGGTTTTACGTGGTGGAACGAATCTGGATGGTAGTGGTTCACCTTTAATTATCGTTGATGGTGCCGTACGTGAATCACTTGGGGATGTTAATCCAAGTGATATTGAATCTATGGAAGTAATGAAAGATGCTGGTGCAACAGCTATTTATGGTGCACGTGCTTCTAATGGAGTAATCCTGGTAACAACGAAAAGAGGAGCAGAAGGCCATACTGAAATAAACTTGAAAGTCAAAGTGGGTTTGAATTTCTTTCATAGCCAATATGAATTCCTTAATGCACATGACTACCTATATTATATGCGTTCTGCTTTTTATCGCTCTTCTCATATATGGCAGGATCAAGCAGGTCAATGGCATGGATTTGCAAGTGATGCGACATTGTCAGGAACGCAACCATATGGTACAGGTAACCGTTATTTTGATGAAAAAGGTAATGTGCTGAATGGTAATAAAGATAATACAGCGGTATGGGGCGTTATGAATTATACAGATGATTTGGCATTCTTGCTGAAACAAGGATGGCAAACCATGGATGACCCTGTTAACCCTGGGCAAAAACTTATTTATTGCGATAACCAACTAAGAGATTATAATATTAAGTCGCCAGCTATTAGCCAGGATTATAATTTAAGTTTTTCTGGTGGCAGTGACAAGGGACATTATTATGCAAGCTTGGGGTATAACCATTCAGAAGGTAACGCAATGAATAACTGGTATAAGCGTTTGAGTTTGACATTTAATGCGGACTATAAGATTAAACCTTGGCTTATATCAAATACTTCGTTTTCACTCACTGATTCAAAATGGGATGATGGGGGTGTTGGTTATGCAGGCGAGGGTAATTTCTTCAGTACAACTCTTTCTGTTCCTCCTACATTTCGTATTAAAAGCCCGGATGGTGATTGGTTGGCAGGACCAGCTGTAGCTTCATATGCTCGTGGTTGGACTACTGTGAAAGTGTATGAAGATGCGTTGAACTATGACAATAATATGCGTAAGTTAAGCCTCAGTCAGTCACTTACATTTAAAATTTTGAAAGGTCTGGACTTTAGATTGACAGGAACTTGGTTCTATTACGATGATGACCGTGAATTCTTTAAAGGTGACTATATTATAGCTACTGGTCCGAAGTATGATACACGTCATGAAACGTCAAACAAACATGATCGTTTATTAGATCAAACCTATAATGGAGTGCTGAATTATCAAACAACTCTTTGGCAAGACCATTCTATTAATGCAATGTTAGGTACAGAATACTACGATTCTTATAAACGTGGATTTTCTGCTAGTGGCTATGGATCTCCTCTTGGTGATTTCCAGGATTTAGGACTTACATCTTCAGCAGCAGGTGTGCGTGCTATTGATTCGTGGCATTATCGTCAGCGTATTCTGTCTTTCTTTGGAAGATTGAACTATGATTATAAATCAAAGTATTTGTTAAGCTTAGTATTACGTCGTGATGGTTACTCTAAACTACCAAAAGATAATCGTTGGGGTACTTTCCCAGGTGTATCAGCAGGTTGGATTGTCAGTCGTGAGGGTTTTATGGAGCCGATAAGTCATATTCTTTCTTATGCTAAATTGCGTGCAAGTTATGGAGCTAATGGTAATGTTTCGGGAATTTTAGATGCTAATGGCAACGTTGTAAAGGGGCTGGATTATTATACAGTGCAGGGCTCATATGGAATTATGAAAGGTAAAAATAAGAAAACCTTACCTAATTATAATGGTAAAGTTCCTTTGATGTTAAACGATTTGCCTAATCCTGCTATGCGTTGGGAAAAATCATATACGTTTGAAACAGGATTTGACTTAGGATTTTTGAATAATAAATATATCTTAAACTTTACGTACTATAATAGACGCACACAGGATAAGTTTGCTGAAATTACATTGCCATCGCATAGTGGTGCTTCTTCCTTCCTCTCTAATAATGGCGAAATTCAAAATCAAGGTATGGAACTTGAGTTGACTGCTAATTTGCTACGTACTAAAGATTGGAAAGTAACCTTAAGCATGAATACGGCTTATAATAAGAATAAAATTGTTTCTTTGCCGTATAATGGGTTGCAGAATAATATGCAAGATGCCTTCCAAGTTTATACAGGAAGAAAGCTTTCAGATGGTACATATGAAAAACAATGGGTAGGTGGTCTTCAAGAAGGTCACGAGTTTGGCGCAATCTATGCCTTTAAGTCGGAAGGTATTTATCGAAGCGAGTCAGAGATTCCAGGTAATCTGATTGACCGTTCTACTTATACGGAAAACGGCGCAGATGCAAAAGTGCTTTATGGTCCAGAAGCATGGGCTAAATTGTCAGATGAAGAGAAGATGAAGGGACTTCCTATTCAGCCCGGTGATGTAAAGTGGAAAGATGTGAATGGTGATGGAATCATAGATGATTATGACCGGGTTAAATTAGGTAATACGATACCTCATTGGACAGGAGGTTTCAATCTTGGTGCTTCTTGGAAAGGATTAAGTTTGAATTGCCGTTTTGATTATGCTTTAGGTTTTTGGGTACATGATTGGAAGACTCCATGGATTATGGGAAATATGCAAGGTACTTTCAATGCAATCTCTTTGGTTAAAGATACTTGGTCGGAAGATAATCCAAATGGAAAGTATCCGGTTTATGGCTGGGCTGACTTCTTAGGCAAGCGTAACTATGACCGTATTTCTGATATCAATAGCTATAAAGGAAACTATCTAGCTGTTCGTGAAATAAATTTGTCGTACTCACTGCCAACAGCATGGACGAAAAAATACGGAATGAGCAAGGTGGACTTATCTGTTACGGCGCAAAATTTGGGTTACATAACAGGAGCTAAAAATATGGCTTCTCCTGAATATGGAGTTAGTGAAAATGGAGGCTATCCTTTGCCTAGAACGGTTGTATTTGGATTAAACGTAACTTTCTAATTTGAAGTAGAATATGAAAAAACAATTATATACAATTTTTTTGACAGGAGTCTTAGGCTTGGCTTCTTGTAATTCGTTGGATTTATCTCCTGAAGATTATTATGGTTCTTCTAATTTCTGGAATGATAAATCACAAGTAGAAATGTTTATGACAGGTATTCATGCAGATTTGCGTGAGAAGTATGAAATGCCTGTGACTTTAGGTGAATTTCGTAGTGAAATTCTAATTAGTGATGTTACTTCGATGGGAGAAGGTGTCTATGGTCCTCCAATGACTAACAACTTGCTGACGAAGGATAACACAGGTGTGAAAGACTGGTATGAGCTGTATCCCAATATTATGCATTTAAATTTGTTTATAAAAAATGTAGATAAAGAATTAAGCTACATGAGCGAAGATGAAAAAGACTTTTTCTTGGGACAAGCTTATGGTATGCGAGCTTATTACTATTTCTATTTATATCGTACGTTTGGGGGAGTACCTCTGGAAACCGATGCTAAGATTGTAGATGGAAATATTGATGTTACACAGCTATATAAAGAGCGTGCTACCCCTAAAGCTACTTTAGAACTTATTAAGGCTGACATCAATAAATCTGAGGAATGCTTTAATCGTGCTACAAATAAGATTACTAGCCAATATGAGTGGTCATATTATGCTACAGAAGTATTAAAGGCACAGATTTATATGTGGGCTGCTAAAGTAACAACGGGATTGTTAGATGATCAGTTGGATGGTGATCAGGTAGCATCATTAACGACTCCTGATGCTAATAATCAGGATTTGCTTACAGCTAAAAAGGCTCTACTGAATGTTGTTGGGAAATATAGTTTATTAGCTAACTTTGAAGATTTGTGGAGTACCGCTAAAAAAACAAGCAATGAAATGATTTTAGCTATACGTTTTGATAAGAACGAAAAGACTAACTGGGGAGCTAACTGGTTTTATAATGTAGCTTTATTTACAAATGCTACAGATCTTAAAGGAAATCCTTATGGGCCAGATCCTTTGAATCTTTTAGCAGCAGGACCACTTCGTTATGAATATAAAACTGCATTCATTGATATATATAGCCAAGATGATAAGCGATTGGATGCTACTTTCTTTCAGTATTTGTTCGAGGGAAAGACACGTGGTGCTTGTTGGAAAAAACTGATGGGACAGAGTGTTAGCGGTTCTCGCTTCTATGATTCTGATATTCCTATCTTCCGATATGCAGATGTACTTCTTATGTTAGCTGAATGTGAAAATGGTCTAAATAATCCGATAGATTGTGCTAAATATTTAAATGAAGTCCGGCAACGTGCTTATGGGGACAAGTATGAAGATTATAAGTATGAAGCTGGCGATTTCGCTGCTAATGAATGGGCTATTTTGCAAGAGCGTGATAAAGAACTGGTAGGAGAGGGTAGCCGTTGGTTTGATTTGCTCAGACTTCGTGATGCAAATGGAAAGCCTTTTGTTTTCTCGCCTAAAGCACACTATGGTAGTGAATCGCCAATATTGACAGAAGCACAAGCCTACATGATGTTATGGCCTGTTGATGTGCAAGTATTGAATGGAGATCCAAAATTAACTCAAACACCTGGTTACTAATATTTAAATAAAAAGCTGTGCTTAATGATTATTTGAGCACAGCTTTTATATTCTTATAAATTTAGAGTACTATGAAGAAATTATTTACTTTATTAGGCTTTTGTGGCCTATGGATGAGTATAGCAGCTCAAGACAATGTGCAGCAGGACTATTCTGTACATCAGTCTGTAAGGGAAGATGGGAGAGAGCAAAGTACGTA
Organism: uncultured Phocaeicola sp.; assembly: GCA_958434805.1. The sequence continues at coordinate 10,026 of CAUBDX010000007.1, read as the reverse complement.
TGCTATTGTGCATCAGATGCTGAAGCAAACGACTCCTCGCTGTGCTTATCAGGAGGGGATGAGCCCCGAAAACTTTAAAGCATGGCAAGAGCGGGTCAGCGATGCCATGGCTATGTTGATGAATTTTCCTCAAGTACCTGAGCAGCCAGCCCCACAGCGGGTAAGCGTTGAACCCCGAGAAGGTTATACACTTGAAAAATGGGAGTTCTATCCTTTTCCGAATGCTGTCAGTACGTTTCTTGTGTTGAAGCCAGACGGATTAAAACAGGCAACACCTGCTGTACTTTGTATACCCGGATCAGGCCGTACCAAAGAGGGCTTAGCTGGAGAACCGGGAGTCGATGTCAGATTCAATGAAAAATATACAGACCCTAAAGTCTGTATGGCTTTGGATATGATGAAAGCTGGTTATGTGGCTGTGGCTGTAGACAATGCAGCTGCGGGCGAGTCTTCTGACTTGGAGCGTTATAAGCAAGGTAGTAACTATGACTATGATGTGGTTTCTCGCTTCTTGCTGGAAATGGGATGGCATTGGTTGGGATACACCTCTTATTTAGATATGCAGGTCTTGCAGTGGATGAAACAGCAGCCTTATATTCGTAGAGACAGAATTGTGGTAAGTGGCTTTTCGCTGGGAACAGAGCCCATGATGGTATTAGGTGCGCTGGATAAAGAGATTTTCGCCTTTGTCTATAATGATTTTCTGTGTAATACGCAGGAGCGAGCTGTGGTGATGACTAAGCCCAATGAAAACTTACGGCGGCCGTTCCCCAATTCGATTCGCCATCTGATACCCAATTACTGGCATTATTTCAACTTTCCAGACGTTGCGGCTTCATTGGCCCCTCGACCTATCATTTTCACTGAAGGTGGATTAGACCGTGACTTCAGAGTCGTACAAGCCGCTTATCGTGACAGTGGAAAACCGGAGAATGTTAATTGCTATCATTACCCTAAGTTTGCAGATGCGAGTCAGCGTACTGATGTGGAGTTTTTATCTGAAGGGATGGATGCACCCACATTTTTCAAATCGGCTAATGTCGATCCGCCTGCTCACTATTTCAAGTACGAATTAATCATGCCTTGGTTGAAAAAGATACTAGGGCAATAATCGGGTCAGTAGATTTTTAGTGGGGATTAATTTTGCATAGTCAAAGTTAATTAAGAACTTTGCTATATGGAAAAAGATTACTTACAGATGCTTGCGCAGGTAGTGCTGCCAGCAGAGATTTTAGAATATTTCTCTATAAGAGGTATTGAGCAATCAGCGACTGAGATTCATATCAGTTTGGATGAAAAGATGAGTCCAGAGTTAAGTAGTGATGCACATTATGAATCCAAGGGTTTCATGGAAGCAGTAAATGTGACAGACTTTCCGATACGAGACCACAAGGTTATACTCAAGATCCGACGTCGGCGATGGACAGATACGCGCACCCAATGTTGTCCTAAACGTTTTTCGATAAAAACAAAAAAAAGGAAGTAAAGCTAAGGTAGAATGAACTACCTTAGCAAAGAGAACCACCTCTTTTACTTCCTATGGCAAATATAACACTTTTCGCACAAGCAATCGGTAGACTTCCTAAAGAATGCATAAGGAAAATTATTCGTGAAGAAAAAACGGACAAGCACAGCAAAGGCTACGACACATGGAGCCAGTTCATAAGCATGATGTTCTGCCAGTTCTCTGGATGCGATTCTGTACGTGATATCTCCAATGGACTGAATTCAGCCAATGGCAATTTGAACCACCTCGGAATCTGTCGCGCTCCCTCTAAATCAACTGTCGCTTATCAGAATGCCAAAAGGGACAGTGGCGTGTTCCGGCGGATATTCTATGCACTGCTTGCTCATTTTGGACAGCAGACGATATGGCAACGCACCAAATTCCGTTTCAAGATGCCAATCAAATTGCTGGATTCATCTACCATCACGCTGACCATGTCGCTCTACGAATGGGCACATTACACAACAAAGAAAGGCGCAGTGAAGATGCATACATTGCTTGATTATGACAGCCTTCTTCCTGAATTCGTAAACATTACTGATGGTAAATGCGGTGACAACAGGGGTGCTTTGGATATCCCCGTTCCACCTCATTCTGTAGTCGTTGCCGATCGTGGCTATTGCGATTTCTCCCTTCTCAACAATTGGGACAGCAGGAATGTGTTTTTTGTTGTCAGGCACAGGGACAACCTGCTTTACTCACAAATTGAAGAACGTTTATTGCCCGAAACGAGGGCGCAAAATGTACTCATCGACGAGATTATTGAGCAGACAGGTGAGCAGACAAAGAAAAAATACACCAGACCGCTCAGACGCATAGCTGTCTGGAATGACGAACATGGCTATGTGGTACAGTTGCTCACCAACAACTTCAAGCTGGCTGCTTCCACAATAGCGCAACTCTACAAGGCAAGGTGGATGATTGAAATATTCTTCAGAAACATCAAGCAGCTGTTGAAAATAAAGAGTTTCATTGGTACATCACGCAATGCTGTTGAGACGCAAATATGGACTGCTTTGTCAACGATGCTGCTACTCTGCTGGCTAAAGCACATTGCAAAGTACAAATGGGGGCTCGCCAATCTTGTCGTATCACTTAGATTGAACACATTCACGAAAATAGAGCTCGAAAAGTGGTTGAATGAGCCATTTACACCTCCGCCAGAGCCAGCTGGAGTGATATAAATGGGGGCAAAAAAAGCTTTGAAGCGGTTGTTATCTATAACAACCTCATATTCATCGTACCTATAAATCGTTTAGGACAACATTGACGCGCACCGGTAAAAGCTTCAGTTTGCCGATAAGCCTCGATATAGTTGCTAAAGGCACTCGTTACTCCAAAGAATTTGGAGCTTTTTTAAAAGAAACGTATGGAGACGTCCCCAGTGACCTGCCGTACGCTTGAGGAATTCTACCACATCGACGGACATACATTTGAAAAGCAGTATAAGGAGGTGCTGAGCGGTTTCCGCTACTGGGACCAGTTGGAACACGCAGACGATTGGCTGCTTTTCCCTGACAACATTGGTCCTAGGATTGCCATTGACGAATCATCGCTCTCCAATGGTGAACTGTATACGTTTGTAACCAACAGGGATGCATGTACCAGAGAAAGATCCCTGGTGGCTGTTGTGGCAGGCACGAAATCGGAAGATGTGATTGGAGTGCTGAGATGTATTAACGAGGAAAAACGTTTTGCAGTTGAAGAAGTAACTCTTGATTTGTCCGATTCCATGCGAAAGATCGTTCGTTCGGCATTTCCAAAAGCCCGTCGCGTCATAGACCGTTTTCACATTCAGAAATTGGCTTGCGATGCAGTGCAGGAGCTTCGTATTAAGCACCGTTGGAATGCCATTCAGCAGGCCAACGATGAGATGGAAGAAGCCAAGTTGAACAGTAAGGAGTATGTTCCATACCGATACCCCAACGGTGACACCCGCAGGGAATTGCTTATACGCTCACGTTATCTGCTGTTTAAGTCTGCCGACAAGTGGTCTGAGAAGCAGAAACAAAGAGCAAAAATCCTATTTGAAGAATACCCTGACATAAAAAAAGCATATGGCCTTTGTCACTCTCTTAGAATGATTTTCTCAAAGAACTCAATTACGGATGCAGCCCGTCTATCTATGGCTCGATGGTACAACAAGGTCGAAGAGGCTGGATTTCATTCATTCAACGTTATAGCCGCTACATTCTATGAGCACTACGACGAGATTCTCAACTTCTACAACAACCGTTCAACTAATGCGATGGCAGAATCTTTCAATGCCAAAATCAAACTATTTCGTGCCAATCTAAGAGGTGTTGCGGATAAGAAATTCTTCCTTTTCCGCATAGCAAATTTATATGGCTATCCCCACTAAAAATCTACTGAGCCCAATAATCCTGTAAGAATTCGCAATACCCCTAAAAAAACAGCCGACCTAGTCCATAGCGGATTTAGCCGGCTGTTTTTACTATGAGATTTTCTAGAGATTATTCGTTGGGTTTGGTATAAATAACCTGCATTTTAAGTTTGTTGTCTGCATTTTCTCCGCCGAACAGACGGGCTGAACTCACTTCCAAATCATGTGAAACTCCGATGATATTTCCCTGTGCGTCGGTTTCGGTTTGTACCGGAATAAGCAGCAACTTGTCCCAGTTGGCGCTTTTGGCAGAGTTGTTTCTCATTTCGCTGAATATATGACTGATAAGTCGGTTCAGCTTAGAGAAAGAATACGTACTTGTACTGCTGTCATAAGTACCAAGGAAAGAAGTCTTGTTGTCGAAAGTTTTATTTTCCTCAAAGAAGGTTTTCATATCATCCTCTCTAACGAGCAAGAGATACTTGGGTGTACCCATCTTGTACGTTTTGTCTTGGTTTTCGACGGTTTCCTTATACTTGGTAAATTTGAGCGATACAGAGTTTAGCGTATCGTTCTTTAAATCTTGATACATTGCTTCCAGGGGAAGGGTAACTTCCGTCCATAATCCGGCAGGAGTTTTCAGGTATGAGTTGTTCTTGTCATTCACAAATGCATCAATAGCTTCTTTTTTGCTTTCCAGATTGGCTGCCATGTATATTTCCTTTGTAGCAGCAAGTGACCGGTTTGCATAAACAACAGAATCCTGGTCTTTCGAGCCCTTGACGGTATACTTATACTTGGTACGCAACCAAATATCCTCAATGTATAAAACCGAGCCGTCTCCTCCTGTTGTTTCTACATAGAATCCTTTCAGTACCTTATTGATAAAAGTAAATGCATCGGCAAAGTTTCCTGCTTTGTATTGTGCAGTGAGGTAGTCACTTAGTGTTGTATATTCCTCATAAGGCTTATCCATATCAATAATTACATTCGGGTAGAAAGTCTTATTCCCGCTTGCGTCGGTATGATTACGGATAGAGTCGGGTACAGAGTTATCATAGGCACTGTAATCTTTTTCAGCGAAAAGCGGATTTTCACCGTAATAATTTTTCGGATTGAAAGAGGTGTAATACAACTCCGGATTTTTCCCGTTATCTTCAATGGCGGTGTTCAAGAAACGTACTCCCACGCGCATCGGTGCCAGCGAGTCTCCATAATAGCTCCGGTAATATAACTCAAGTGTGGTACTTTCTATCTTTTCGAAAGTTTTCGGATATTCGAATCCTTCCGGACAGTTTATTTGCGTGATAAAATCAGCAGTAAATTCACCGAAACTCGGGTCGGTAAAGTTGCCAAGATAAGCTGTACTGGTACGTGAATAAACCCCGTTAGAGTTGATGCCAATTTTTTTGTTGATATCTGCCACTGAAACCGTTTTAGTTGTTACATCGTAGGTTTCCGAGTAAGCATTAATCTCATCGGTATCAGCTATAAAATCACCGATACCGGTGGTGCTGTCATCACAGCTATAGAGTGTAGCGGCAAATCCGATTGCTGCCAAGAACTTGAGTTTCATTTTATCTGGTTTTATGATTTTATTTGTTTTCTTCCGCCCATACTTTATCGTAGAAGGCATCGCAGGCATCGGCATAGGTCTCTTGGCTCTGATGGTCAAGAACCGGAATATTCAGGCTTCGTGCATATTCCATTATGCCCGGATTTACATTCTCGCTGTTTTGTATTACACCGTCGGAATAGGCAATGGCCAGTTTGCATAATTCATCATAGTTTACAGGGGTTTGAATCATGTTTACATCTTCCGGGGTGATGTCCTTTAATAAAAGCTGGCTGGTGAAGTTTGAAGCCAGATTCGATTTGAATCCTTCTCCATACACAGAGAATACCACTTTTGAGTCTCTGAAAGAAGGTTCGTCGTAATATGCCTTTTTAATATAAAGAGGAACCATGGCACTCATCCATCCGTGGCAGTGGATGATATCTGGACACCAACGGAGTTTTTTTACGGTTTCCAATACGCCTCTGGCATAGAAAATAGCACGTTCGCCATTATCTTCATATTCTTTTCCAGATTCATCCGTAGTCATCAGACGGTGCTGGAAGTAATCGTCGTTATCAATGAAGTATACTTGTCTGCGTGCTGCCTGAATGGATGCGACTTTAATAATCAGCGGATGATCTGTTTCATCTATAATTAAGTTCATTCCTGACAGGCGGATTACTTCATGTAGTTGGTTTCGACGTTCGTTCACATTGCCCCATTTAGGCATGAAAGTTCTGATTTCGCGACCTTTATCTTGAATAGCTTGAGGTAGGTTTTGACCAATGATAGCTAAATCACTTTCAGGTACGTACGGAGTAATTTCTTGTGTAATGAATAAAACTTTTTTCGCGCTCATTTTTATTTTTTTGTTGCTCTTAAATATTTTGCAAAGATAGTAATTTTTTTGACTATAACAGCCATTGCTCTGCCTGATTAATCCTTATAGTATGTTAATGCGTTGCTTCATAGATGATTGTCGGATGGGGAAATGAGGCTGTTTTGAGTAAGAAAGAGGCGAAAATGGAAGGATAAATTGTCACTCTTTGGTTAAAAGAAAAAATAAATAGTTAACTTTGCAGCCGTTTTAAAACAGTAGAGTGGTTAAAACTAACGAATAATGAAATTAATTCAGACAATTAAGGAGCTTCGTACCGAGCTGGACGGGCTTCGTAAAGCAGGCAAGACAGTGGGGCTGGTGCCTACAATGGGTGCACTTCATGCCGGTCATGCCTCATTGGTGAAGCGGGCAGTGGCCGAAAATGACGTAGTAGTGGTGAGTGATTTTGTAAATCCTACTCAGTTTAATGATAAGAATGATTTATTGAAGTATCCGCGTACGCTGGAAGCCGACTGCAAGTTGCTTGAAGCATGTGGAGCAGCTTATGTTTTTGCTCCTTCTGTAGAAGAAATTTATCCTGAACCCGATACCCGTCAATTCAGCTATGCTCCTCTTGATACGGTAATGGAAGGCAAATACCGTCCGGGACACTTCAACGGAGTATGTCAGATTGTGAGTAAATTGTTCCTGATTGTGGAACCTACCCGTGCTTATTTCGGAGAAAAAGATTTCCAGCAGTTGGCCATTATCCGTGAGATGGTTCGCAAATATCCGTTCGATTTGCAGATTGTGGGTTGCCCGATAGTACGTGAAGCCGACGGATTGGCGTTGAGCAGCCGCAATGCCCGTTTGAGTGATGTTCAGCGTGAGCAGGCACTTCAGATTTCGAAAACCTTGTTTGCAAGTGTGGAATATGGAAAAGACCATACACTCGAAGAAACGCTTCGTTTTGTGGAAGACAGCATAGAGAAGGCAGAAGGGCTGGAGCTGGAGTATTTTGAAATTGTAGACGGCAACACATTGCAACCGGTAAGTGCATGGGAAGAGAGTGCGTATATCGTGGGATGTATTACCGTGTTCTGCGGCGAAGTGCGTTTAATTGATAATATTAAATATAAGGAGTAACGAGACATGATGATAGAGGTCTTGAAATCGAAATTACATTGTGTGAGTGTGACCGAAGCCAATCTCAACTACATGGGCAGCATCACGATTGACGAGGACTTGATGGATGCGGCAAACTTCATTGCAGGTGAGAAAGTGCAGATTGTAGATAATAACAATGGCGAACGTTTTGAAACGTATATCATCAAGGGTGAGCGCGGTTCCGGATGCATCTGTTTGAACGGAGCTGCAGCTCGTAAGGTTCAAGTGGGCGATGTGGTGATTATCATGTCGTATGCGCTGATGGATTTTGAGGAAGCCAAGCAGTTTAAGCCGACCGTGGTTTTTCCTGATACGCTGACCAATAAGTTGGTGTAATCTGTTGATACATCAGCCGTTTTTAGGGGTGCGTTCTTAGGCAGGACAACGCTTAGTCGTTACTAAGGCTTGCCTTGATTGTCGGTATAATAAAATCCTCCTCCCTCATAATGTTTTTGCAAAAATTGCCTGCACCCTACACGTTTTTAGCATTAAACGGGTGTAGAACAATTAGTTAAGCCGTGTAGGGCGCGGTGTAGGACGCGGGTTTTACCTGCATGCGTCCTACACCGTCCTACACGGCTGTTATGCTTTCTCGTTGATAATCAGTGTATTCGTGGCTTTCTGAGTTTTACGGGAATTTTGTCACTGACAAATTTTATCAGTTCTTTTGCTTGCCTTCTCTTATAGTCCTCTGTTGACTCAGTTACTTATCTATGTTGCTGAATCACAAAAGAAATGCACTTCATTATAGGCTAATGAATGGCATTTTTTATAATTTTGTAACTGGAGTATTTTGATTAGTATCCTTGTACATATGGAACAACATAAACTATTAAAAGAATATCTTGAAATCTTTTCACGGTTTTCTGCAAATGGACTTTCCAAGCAGCAACGTAAGCAGCGGCATGTTTTACTTTCTACATGGGAAAAGAATATATATAGTGAGCCATTGCCTACACTCGAAGAACTTGAAGAGTTTAGAAAATTGCATGGTAATTATTGCCTCAATCCTATTTTTGTACGGAAAGCTATTGTTCAAACGGTCCAAAAGGATATTGAAGCAGGAGGTATTGAGGGTATTCGTTTCCTATTCAGATGCTTTCAAGGTCATGAAGGGACTTATTGCAGTACTAATAATGTACTCTATATGTTTTGCGAAGCTCTTGGTTTTGAATATGATCCACGACAATTAGCAGATAAACTATTGGATCTAGATCCAGACAATGAATTTGCTGTAAAATACAAATATCATACTTTGAAATACTTTTTAGAGTTCTCTTTGCACGAAATGCCGACAGGGGTACTTAATGGTATGGACGGTGCGGACATAGATGATATTCCTGGAATGTTACTTTCGGTTGATGAATTTCAAGTTATATCCAATAGATTAGGATATGATGACAAGGCCTTGATAAATGAATGCCGTATCTTCTATCCTGCATACAAGGAGTACCTTCAATGTTATACCCAGTATAACGGCTTTGAGGATTATTTGATAAAGAACGAAGTTTTAAATTATGAAGCTTACTGATAAACATTATTACAATCAAGAATTCAAGAAAACTCCGTTCTATAATGGAGGCTTTGTTGTATGGTGGACAAAAAAGATTTTTGAACGATGTCGTTTTGAAGGTTGCGACTTTACCGGTGTTGTAGCAAGAGGCTGTTACTTTAATGACTGCGTTTTCAAAAGAGGAAAGCTACAGCATTTTGATATAGGTTCTACTACATTTGTATTGCACCGTAAAACGGTTTATCATCATTGCACATTTGAGCGAGTAAAGTTGCGCAATTTCGGAATTGCAGATTTTTATAACTGCACATTCATCAATTGTGATTTCCAAACAGCCTTTATTGCTGCCTCATTTGCTCATTGCAATTTTATCGGAGAGGTTGCCAACTGTGTGTTCTGTGGACCTCAATATAATAGATATTATTACGAGAACCGGCTCGATTATTGGGCTTCCAATAAAGGTAGGTTACATGATGTGGATTTTACCAAAGCAAGTCTGATCGACGTTGACTTTCGCGGTGGCATAGATTTATCAACGACTAAATTCCCGACAGATTATGAAACTGACCGATAAACGATTTTGGATATTTGAGGCAATAGTACTGATATGCACAATCATCTGCATTTTCATATTATGGATGAAACATTGGTTGGTGCTGTTTGGTTTAGCATCCTTTGGATTTTGTTGCCTTATGCTTTTTGGCGGAGCAGCGTCATGGAAACTATATAAAGGCAACCAATGGTGGAAATTGGCAGGGTACTTGCTTCTGATTACGACGACCCTCCTTTCTTTTGGACTGTTCTGCTTTGTGTGGGATTGGAATGATAATGGTGGACGCCCAGCGAATATTCCTCCCGACGAAGGATGTTATATCACCGCTAATGAACTGGTCATAATTATAATGCTGTTATGGACTATATTCGTTCCTATACTCTCTTGCGTCATTTCATATATCACCCAACGATTATTGTGTTCTAGTAATTCGTCTGACAAAGGACTTAAATGAAACAAAAGTATCTAGTTTTGCATTTTTGATATAAAAGATGTTTTTTGTAAATTTATGCAGCTGTGCTTAATATTTTACTTATGAAAAAGTGGCAGAAAATAGCAGGTCTC